>CAZPBY010000069.1:0-39619 GCA_964584785.1 uncultured Solibacteraceae bacterium | reverse complement strand
TCACGTACGGTTCTGGGAGAGCCTCGGGGTGCGATTCCCCGGGGCTACTTAACACGCAGCGGTCGTCACGAAGCCCGTCGCTGCGCTCCGGGTTCTGACAGTGTTCACCGAATGTACAGAACCCGGAGCGCAGCGACGGGCTTCGTGACGTTACGCTGCTGTCAAGGACGGCGCACGGTTACCGCCGGCAGGCCGCGCGCCTGAAGGAGCCGATTGAACTCAGGGACATCCCGATCGAGGATCGACTGCAGCCTGGCCAGCTGCCCATCCAATTCCTTTGAGAGTTCCTGAAACACGGCAAACGCCTGCGCGGTAGGAGCGGCGTCGGCACCGGAGGCGTAGCCTTGCAGTCCGGCGATCCGGTTGTTGAGTTTCAACGGGAAGATCAGCATCTGATCATCCTGGCCTGTATAACGCGGTTCATACAGTTCGCCGGCAACGGCCTGCAGGGACGCCGTCAATTTTTCGCCCACGGCGACAATGCCGGCACCTTGAGCCGTATTCCTGGCTCGATCAACCGATCCACTCACATCCTTCTGCAATGCGCGAATCGTATTGATCGCGTCATGCGTTTGAGACAGGCGATCCCTGACGCCGGCAAGAAAATCAAACTGACTCTGCAAATCCTCCTGAGCCGCTGATGACCGCGGGCTCTTGCGAATCTCAGCGGCCTGAGTAAACGTCTGACTCCCGACCCTCAGCGTCACACGGTATGTTCCGGGTGCCGCGACCGGACCGCGCAGACTGCCGCCCGCCAACAGCGTGCCCCCGTCGATGCCGTGAGCGTCCGGATAACGCATGTCCCAGGTGAAGCGGTTCAAACCCGCATTCGCCGAAACTGTGGGGCGCGTCGTGATGAGCTGTCCTCGGGAGTCGGTAATCTCAATGCTTACCGGCGCGTTTGGTTTCTCGCCCAGAAAGTAAGAAATCGTCAATCCACCCTGGCCCCCTCGTCCGCCACCGGAATCCCGATAGGCCTCGCGTGGCTGAAACAGCGATGCTGTGGGCTGCTTGAACTGTTCGAGTGGCGTGATGTCGTCCAGAATCCAGAACGCCCGGCCCTGAGTGGCAATCACGAGATCGCCGTTCTTAACGCGCAAATCGGTCACGGGCACAATGGGCAGGTTCAACTGCAGCGACTGCCAATTCTCACCGTCATCGAACGACACATAAACGCCAGTCTCCGTTCCGGCGAACAAAAGACCGCGTCGCTTTGGATCTTCACGCACGGATCGCACAAAGGTCTTCTTTGGAATGCCGGTCGTGATGAGCTTCCAAGTCTTCCCGTAATCCGCCGTCTTGTAAATGTACGGCGCGAAGTCATTCAGCTGATATCGATTCACGGCCAGATACGCGGCGCCGGATTCATGGGGTGAGGCATCGATGAAATTGATTCTCGACCACTCCGGCATCCCTGGAGGCGTAACGTTGGTCCAATTGCCGCCGCCGTTGCGGGTGACATAAACAACGCCGTCATCCGATCCGGTCCAGATGGTTCCCTTCTGCAGCGGCGATTCCGCAACCGCAAAAATCGTGCAGTACGATTCCTCGAGCCGGCCGCCGTGTTCCTTCTGTTTATCGTCGCGCGTCAGATCCGGGCTGATGGCTTCCCAACTCCGGCCTTCCGTCGTCGAGCGAAAGAGCACGTTACCGGCGGCATAAACGACATTCGGATCGTGCGACGACATCACGATCGGAAACGTCCACTGGAACCGGTACTGCATCTCTGCCGAGGTACGGCCGCCGGGATAATCGGGCCATATCGTGATGTCGCGGGTCTCGCCGGTACGCCGATCGTATCGCGTTAGCTTTCCAAAATAGCTTCCGCCGTAAACGACATTGCCGTCCGGACTGGGCGCGATGTGTCCGCTCTCGCCCCCACCCACGGCAAACCATTCGGTGGCGTTGGTCGCGGCCCGGCTCGAGATCGAAACGGTCGTACTGTCCTGTTGGGAGCCGTAGGCGCGATACGGAGTCTGGTCATCGGTAATGACGGTGTAAAACTGCCCGGTCGGCTGGTTATCGATGCCGCTCCAGCTGCGGCCGCCATCGAACGTGATCGTGGCGCCGCCGTCGTTGCCGGTAATCATGCGCCGGCTGTCTGCGGGATCGATCCACAGGTCGTGATGATCGCCGTGGGGCGGCCGGAGTTCCTGCCAGGTGCGGCCGCCGTCCGTTGACCTCATGAACTCCTTGCGAAACGTAAAAACGGTGTCGACATTTTTCGTGTCTGCAAAGATATGGCCGTAGTAGTAGTCGCGCAGACGCACTTCCGGCGGATTGCTCATCATGCGCCACGTCGCTCCCGCATCATCCGACCTGAAGACGCCTCCTTCTTCGTGATCCGCACCTGCAGGGACGACGGCGTAGATCACGTTAGGATTCGCGGCAGATACCGAAACGCCGATCTTGCCTTTATCGGATGGAGGAAGACCTGCCGACAGCAGGGACCAGTGATCGCCGCCATCCGTCGTCTTGTAAAGGCCGCTGCCCGGACCGCCGCTGATGATGTCCCATGGTGTTCGAAGCACCTGCCATGTGGATGCGTAGAGGATCTGAGGATTCGCCGGATCCATCGATATGTCGGCGGCGCCCGTCTTGTCGTTGACGTAAAGAATCTTTTCCCAGTTTCTACCGCCGTCCTTTGAGCGGAAAACGCCGCGCTGCTCGTTTGGTCCGTAAGGATGCCCGACTGCGGCAAGGTAGACGAGATCGGGATTGCGTGGATGGACAACGATTCGGCCGATCTGACTCGTGTCGTCCAGGCCAACATGCGTCCATGTGCGGCCGGCGTCGGTCGATTTGTAAACGCCGTCGCCGGCGGAAAGGTTCGAGCGGAGGCATGCCTCACCCATTCCGACGTAGATGATGTTCGGGTTCGACAAAGCAACAGTGACGGCGCCGACGGAACCTGTTTTGAAGACGCCGTCCGACATTGGTGTCCAGGAAATTCCAGCGTTCTCTGTCTTCCAGAGTCCGCCCCCGGTACCGCCGAAGTAATAGACAAACGGTTGCCCCACGACGCCCGCCACGGCAGTCACGCGGCCACCGCGCGAGGGTCCGATGTTGCGCCACCGCATCCCGGAAAAAAGGTTCGGGTCCACGGTAGAGCTTGCCGTGAAGCCGGCGGTCATAAGCAAACCCAGCAGGACGACAGCAGACGATTTTATCCCGAGATTCTTCATAACTCTCCAGACCACATGTCGGCGTTTAGCGGATGTTACACGAACTCTCTGGCGCTGACCATGAGGGTCGACGTTGTTTTCGGGCCTGTCCTCACTGCATCATTACGCCATGAAGAAATCATTTTTCGCGATCCTGATCCTGGTGTCCGTGTGTTCCGCGGGCTGGAGCCAGGACAAGTCATTGCTGTACGAAGTCTCGGGCAAGGGCCTGTCACAGCCTTCCTATCTTTACGGCACGTTCCACCTGGTGTGTCCTTCCGACCTTCAGATCAGCGAAGGCATAAGGAAAGCGTTCGGTCAGTCGAAGCGACTCTACCTGGAGCTCGACTTCGATGACCCCACGTTGATGGCGTCGATGATGAAGTCCATGATGCTCGGCGAAGGCAAGAATCTGAAGGATCTCTTGAAACCCGACGACTACGCGATTCTCGATAATTATATGCAGAAAAACCTTGGCGTCGGTCTCGCGCAGTTCACTATTTTGAAGCCGATCGCCATCCAGTCGATGATGTTTGCCACCATGCTTCAATGCGAACCTGCTTCATACGACGTGAAGTTTGCCGAACTGGCGGGGCAGCAGGGTAAGGAAGTACTGGGGCTCGAAACACTCGACGAGCAGTTGGCCGCTCTCGACAAGGTGCCGCTCGAAGATCAACTGAAGGAACTGGTCGACATGGCACGACAACCCGACGAGGCGCGAAAAGAGATTGCCGAACTTCTGAGCGCGTATAAAGCTCAGGATTTGACCCGGCTCATGAAACTCATGCACGAAAGCAAGTTCGACGGCGATTCCCAAGTTGTCGATGACGAACTGCTCAACAAACGCAACAGCCACTGGATCCCCGTCATCGAGAAAGCCGCGCAGGAGAAGTCGACCTTTTTCGCCTTCGGCGCCGGTCACCTCGGAGGACCGAAGGGTGTCGTCGCCCTGCTTCGCGAGAAGGGATACACCGTCAAAGTCCTGCCATAACTCCGAGCTTCATTCACGAAGCTACCGGCGACCGATCCATCGTGATCACCATCACAGCGGCGACGATCACGCACATCGCGATGATGGTCCTGGGCGTCAAGGGCTCTCCGGCAATCGCCCATCCGAGAAAGACGGCGATCGCCGGGTTCACAAACGCATAAGTCGCAACGCGAGCCGGCGTCGAGGCTTTTAATAGCCAGCTGTACGCCGTGAAAGCGATGATCGCTCCGAAAACCGCCAGGTAAAGTACAGCGAATATCGACTGCATGGAGACTGCTTGCGGATCGAACCTGGCCGGTTCACCACGAATCAGAGCCGCAAGTCCGAGGAAGGTTCCGCCGCCGAGCATCTGCATTCCGGACGCCTGAATCGGGGAATCCGAAAAATGCGTTTTCTTGCCGTACAACGTTCCTGCAGCCCACGACAAGGACGCTAGAATCAGAATTCCCGCTCCTGCCGGGTCGACTGTGCCCGCTCCGCGCAGGTTGCCCACACCGATCAGCATTCCAACGCCAAACAAACCGAGCACGATTCCAACACCGCTTTGAAGCGATGGCCGTTTACCGCCGGGCTGAAGCCATCCGAGGGCGGCCACCCACAGCGGCACCGTCGCGATCAGGAGCGCTGTCAACCCCGAAGGCACCCATTGTTCGGCCAGAACGACACCGCCATTTCCACCAAGGAGCAGCATCGCACCGACTGTGAATGCGCGGCGCCAGTCTGCGGCGCTCCTTCGTTCCGCGCCCTGGAATCTCGACCAGGCATAAAGAATCGAACCCGCGATCAGAAAGCGTACGGATGCCATCAGCAGCGGCGGCATCGTTTGAATCGCGTAGCGAATCGCGAGGTAAGTCGAACCCCAGATCACGTAGATGGCGGCGTACGCGCCGGCGATTTTTACAGTTGACGGTTTGGACAGCGTGACGATCATCGATGGATTCGGTGTTACCCCTCGACCCTGCGGATGGAGGAAATAAGTTGATCGAGCGCCACGGGCTTCCTGAGGAAGGCCACGCCGGCAAACGCTTGAGGATCGCTCATCTGGTTGGCCGTCATCACGATCACGGGAATGTTGGAAAGCCGCTCGTCCTGGATTTGTTCCCTTCGAAATTGGTATCCGTCTTTGACGGGCATCACCAGGTCCAGCAGAATCACGTCAGGCAATGTTGCGGCCGAGTGAAGATAGTCGAGACCATCCTGACCATCCGGCGATGACACAACTTCAAAGCCTTCGATCGAAAGGAGGACCGAGATCACTTCTCGGATATCCGGGTCATCCTCGATGACGAGAATTTTCTTTAACACTCGGGCCTCTTCACTACTATTGCTATACACGATCTCATGAGACGGCTGTTGAACGTCCTCAAAACGCTCGCGAATATGGGCGCCGCCACCGGCGACGCGCGGAGCGGCGCTCTTCTTGTTAAACGAATTCGGTTGGTAAACATTCTTTCACTGGCGTGCGCTTCGGTTGGACTTTTCAGTCTTCCATTTGACCGCGTCACTGCGCCTCCATGGATGGTTTGGGAGGACATCATCGCGGTCTTTCTATATCTGCTGATACCGTTCATCAATGGCTCGGGACGGCATCAAGCCGCCCGGCTTCTCTTCCTCATCATCGGCAACGCCATCATTGCCGTCGACACGCTGCTCCTGGGAGTTCCATCAGGTATTTCGCTCTGCTTCTTCGGCCTTGCCGCGTTCGCGCTCACGATATTCGACCTCTCGGAAAAGGCTCTGCTATTGAGCAGCCTGGCCGTTCCCGTCTTCGAATACTTTTTCTTCGCTGTCACGGGAACCACGCTGGGACGTGACCAGCTTAACGCGGACGCCGCGCATGTTTATTCCGTTTACTCATCGATCGTAACTTTCTTCCTCATCGGCATGAACATCTATTTTCTGCAGAAAGCGAACTATGAATCCGAAGTTGCGCTGCAGAGTTCCCGCGCTCAAGCTGTTCACTCCGCGAGAATGGCGGCGCTTGGCGAAATGAGCAGCGGCCTGGCTCATGAAATCAACACGCCGCTCATGGTATTGCAGCTGAATGCGTCGCTGCTGCGGACCTTGCTCAAAGACTCGGCCTTGAATGCCGTCAGGATCGATCAGGCTATGGAGAAGATGGATCGCATGATCGCACGAGTAACCAAGGTCACGCACTCGCTGCAGACGTTCTCGCGAAATGGCGAATTCGATCCTGCTGTTTCCACATCCGTCCGGTTCATCGTTCTCGAAGCGCTCGAACTCTGCAAGGAGAAGTTCAAACACAGCGGAGTGGAGTTGAGGACGGAGTCGATTCCTGAAAACCTGGCCGTCGAATGCCGTGCCGTTCAGATCTCTCAGGTGTTGCTGAATCTCCTGAACAACGCTTTTAGCGCAGTATCCAAAGCCGAAGCAAAGTGGGTTCTTATTGATGCTTCCGTAGAAGGATCATTCGTGGATATCAGCGTCACCGACAGCGGACCGGGGATTCCCGGCCGGGTTCAGAATCGAATATTCGAACCCTTCTTCACCACAAAAGGCCCGGGCGAAGGCACGGGTCTTGGTCTGAGCATCTCGAAGGGAATCCTCGAAGATCATGGGGGGGAGCTGTACCTGGATACGGACAGCGCGAACACGCGATTCGTCGTGCGATTGGCCAAAGGCATCGAACCCGATCGGAAGCAATAACGGAGAATAGTGCGGAGAGGCCTGTGGCGGTTTTGTACGAGGGCTCACTACTCAAACGCGTCTCGAAACAGGTGGTAGGTGGCCGGCTGACCGGGCATTTCATTGACGGTGACGATGTCGAAGCGGTACCGCACCTCGCTCAGCTTGTGACGTGAGAGATACGCCTGCGCGGCTTTCATCACGCGGCGACGTTTTCGCGTGCCGACCGCGGCTTCGGGCGGATCGGCGCTCTTGCGGGACTTCACTTCAACAAAGACGAGCACATCGCTGTCCCACGCGATCAGATCGACTTCTCCTTCACGCACCCGGAAGCCCGACGCGACCAGGCGGTATCCCTGCTTGCGCAGGTATTCCGCGGCACGAATCTCGGCGCTTCGCCAGAACGGGAGGAACATGGGTCGTGTTTAGTCCGCGACAGCCGATATTGCCTGTGAGAGAGTGTCGACGGCGAACGCCGCCTGCTCCCGGTTGATCATCAATGGTGGTGAAAAGCGGACAGTCGATGGACCGGCGCCGAGAAGCAGCAACCCGTGCTTGAAGCATTCGTCGACGATCGCATCGCGCAACGCGGGAACTTTTTCTTTCGTGTTGCGGTCCTTGACGATCTCAACGCCCAGCATCAGACCGAGGCCGCGAACGTCGCCGATCGCGGGGTGCTTTTCCTGCAGTTTTTCGAGCTTTGACTTCATAAACGCGCCAATTGTCGCGGAATTCGCGACATATTGTTCTTCGAGAAGACGGACGGTCTCAATCGCCGCAGCCAGACACACCGGGTTGCCTCCGAACGTTGAAGCATGGGCGCCGGGAGCCCAGTCCATGACGTCCGTTCGAGCCATCATCACACCGAGCGGCATACCGGAAGCGATACCTTTCGCAAGGGTAACGATATCCGGGTGAAAATCGAAATGCTCGAACGCGAACATTCTTCCAGTTCGTCCCATTCCGCATTGAACCTCATCCGCGATAACCAGAATCCCATGTTTGCGTGCTACCTCTTCGATCCCGGTCAGGAAATCCTCAGGCGGCACGACGTAGCCGCCCTCACCCTGAATTGTTTCGAGAACAATAGCGGCAACGTCACCCGCGTCGACGGTCGTTTTGAACACGACGTCCTCAAGATACTTCACGCACGCGGTGCCGCACGTCTGATGCTCGAGATTGAAGGGACAGCGGTAGCAGTTCGCGTAGGGAATGTGCGTGACGCCGGGAACCAACGGTCCGAAGCCTTCTCTCTGAACCGGTTTCGACGACGTCAGCGAAAGCGCACCCATCGTGCGTCCGTGAAAAGCGGATTGCATCGCAATGAATTGCCACCGCCCCGTCTTATATCGGGCGAGCTTCATCGCCGCTTCAATCGCTTCTGCGCCCGAGTTTCCAAAAAAACAGCGCCACGCGCCACCGCCGGGCATCAGCGATTCGAGTTTCCGCGCAAGTTCCGGCATCTGACTGTAGTAGAAATCGGTCCCGGACATGTGGATCAACGATTCGGCCTGCTTCTGAATGGCTCGAACCACGTCGGGATGGCAGTGCCCGGTCGACGTCACTGCAATACCGGCGCTGAAATCCAGAAAGAGATTTCCGTCGACGTCCTCAACGACGGCGCCTTTCGCGGCTTTGGCGACGAGAGGATAGGAGCGGGTGTACGACGGAGAAATGTACCGCGCATCGCTGGCGATGATCTTCTGTGCGTTCGGTCCAGGCAGTTTTGTCACGATCTTCGGGAGCCCGCCGCCGTCTATTTGCGCCGCCATCGTGTGCCTTCCTTTGTATCTTCGATCACGATTCCGAGATCGAGCAGCTCCTGACGGATTCTGTCCGAGAGCGCGAAATCTCGATTTCTCCGTGCTTCATTTCGACGCGCGATCAGCGCTTCGATGTCCTGGTCCAGCACGACCAATTCCACACTCGGCACGATGGCCAGCCGGCGATCGATCGTTTCGAAGAAACTCCATATTCCGATGCGGTCGTCCTCCTGAATACGATTTTCTGCGAGCGCAATGTTGCCAAGGCGAATGAGCTCAAACATCGCTGCCAGCGCCTGTGCCGTGTTCAAGTCGTCGTCAAGTCCGGCTTCGAATTGTTCGTGCGCCGACTGGACGGCAGCGGCAACCTCGGAATTCGAACCCGGGGCAAGGCGGGCCGATTTAAGGCGGAACAGGAAGTCTTTGACGCGCTCGAGGGACCGGTGTGCGCCGCTCAGGCCGTCCATCGTGAAGTTCAATTGCTTGCGGTAAGGAACACGAAGCAGCTCGAATCGGATGGCGTCGGGATCGTGGCCGCGCGAGAAAAGGTCGCGAAGCGTGTAGAAGTTGCCTTTCGATTTCGACATTTTCTCGCCTTCGACCAGCAGATGTTCGCCGTGAACCCAGAAACGCACGAACGGCTTGCCCGTGAACGCTTCGCTTTGCGCGATCTCGTTTTCGTGGTGAGGGAAAATGTTGTCGACTGCGCCGCAATGAATATCGAGCGTCGCTCCCAGATGCTTCATCGACATCGCCGAACATTCGAGATGCCATCCCGGCCTTCCCGTTCCGAACGGCGACTCCCAGCGCGGTTCCCGATTGTCTTTCGGCGCTTTCCACAATACGAAATCGCGCGGCTCTTCCTTTTCATACTCATCGGCGTCGATGCGCGCGCCAATCTTCAATTCCCTTTTGTCCAGGTGGGAGAGCCTGCCGTACGCGGGAAATCGAGACAGACGGAAGTAGATCGAATCACTTTCGCGATAAGCGTAACCGGCGTCGAGCAACTTGTTGACGATCTCAACCATTTCGGGAATGTACTCGGTGGCCGGCGTGATCACGTCCGGAGGCTCGATTTTCAGCATCGCACTGTCTTCGAAAAATGCCTTCGTGTAGGGCGCCGTATAGGTCTTGATATCCACTCCAAGTTCGACGGACCGCTTGATGATCTTGTCGTCGATATCGGTGATATTCATGACGTGCGTGAGCCCCCAGCCTTTACTCAGAAGATGCCGGCGCAGCACGTCTTCGAAAACATAGGTTCTGAAATTGCCGATATGTGCGTAGTCATAGACCGTTGGCCCGCACGTGTACATGCGCACGTGCTTGCCGTCGAGCGGAGTAAAGTCTTCCTGAGTTCCGGTGAGTGTATTTGTCAGCTTCAACATGGAAGGTATTCGGCTACAAGGATTGAGTGTAATCGTCCAATCTACCGTCGATATCGGGGGCCGTTCTGATAGCGGCCCCATGATAACATGCGGTTAATGAAACCCGTCGGTATCCTGCTTCTGGCCGTAGCTGCAGTCGTACACGCCGGCGTAACACCCCAAATGACGGTAAAGGTCGGCGTCGATCTGGTGAACGTGCTGTTCACCGTCACGGACCGTAATGGTCATCTGGTTTCAGGTTTAAACCGTCAGGATTTTCTGGTTGAGGAAGACGGCCGCAAGCAGGACATTCAGTTCTTCAGTCGTGAGAGTGAACTGCCGCTGACGCTCGGTCTGGTGATCGATACGAGTCCGAGCGTGCGCCCTGTTTTCGATGAAGAGAGAGCCGCGGCAAGTCGCTTTCTGGAACAGGTGCTTCGCCCGAAGGATCTGGCCATGGTGATTGGCTTTGATAAATCGGTCACGCTGTTTCAGGACTTCACCGATACGCTCTCTCGCCTCGAACGTTCGATCGACGATCTCGAGCTCGGCCCCACGATGGATGGCGGCACTTCTCTCTATGACGCGCTCTACCTCGCCGCCCATGAAAAACTGAAGCACGAAGCCGGCCGCAAGGCGGTCATTCTCATCAGCGACGGTGAGGACACCACCAGCAAACTCCGCGCCGATGATGCTCTGATGGCGATTCACGAAAGCGATACCGTAGTCTATTCACTTGCCGTCGGCGGCCGCTGGCCGGGGTTCCGAAGGTATCGCGGCGGTTCGGTGATCATTGGAAATCACGGCGCCATGAAACGGCTTTCCGAGGAAACGGGAGGCTCGTACTTCGATATCGACAGCCATCACGATCTCACCGCAGCATTCGCGCGTATCAATGAAGAACTCAGGACTCAGTACAGCATCGGATACGCTTCATCCAATCCCGCAAGGGACGGTAAGTACCGCCGGATAAAAATCATTCCCCGAGACGCAACGTACCGAATCCAGGCGAGGAAGGGATACTATGCGGCAAAAAGATTGGACACTCAGTAAGACTTTCCTGATTCTCCTCGTCACGGCCGCGGCCGCAGCGGCCCAGGAATATCAAATTCGAACGCGTGTCGACCTGGTGGTTGTTCCGGTCACGCTCACGCTCACGTCGTCAGATAATCGTCTCGTGACGGGCCTGGGCCAAAAAGATTTTCAAATCCTCGAAAGCGGTCGGCCGCAGACGATCTCCAGCTTCAGTATCGATCCCGTGCCGTTGTCGGCCGCGGTTCTCCTCGATATGGGGCTCAGTGGCGCGTCGTTCGTGAAGATCCGGAAAACGGTCCCTGCATTGTGCGGGGCATTCAGCGAGTTCGATGAATTCGCGGTCTACCGGTTTGATACATAACCAAACTCGTTGACTTCACGTCCGACAAAACCGCACTGGAAAGCGCGCACGGCGAAACTCCAGGAGATCAAACTGCAGAATCCTGCGGCAGGCGGGAGCCCGTTTTCCAACGCTGGTCCCGTCATCAATGGGAAACCCGTCGCGCCGTCGATCGACGCCGGCGCCTGAACGCCCGCAAAGGGAATCCAAGATACTGCACGACGCGATTCTCACGGCCGCCGGAGACCTCGCGAAACGGTCGCCCGATCGGCGCCGCGTTGTGGTCGTCGTCAGCGACGGACGGGCCGAGGGAACGAACATTCCTACGATCAGGTGCTGGAAAGGGTGCAGACCAACAATATTCAAGTCTACCCCATCGGGCTGGATGCCCCGCTGTTTTCGCGTCGGTTTTCCGTCCTTTCGGACTACGCCAAGGCTAGGGGCGGCGAGGCTTTCTACCTCGACTCGGCCCGGGCGCTGGAGCGGTCTTATATCCGGGCCGCGGAAGAGGCGCGTAACCAGTACGTTTTGGGCTACTTTTCCACGAACAAGGCCCCCGGCCCCCAGCCGGTTTTCCGGGAAATCACCGTTTGAATGGTCGAAGGTCATTATGACGTCCGGCACCGGAAAGGTTACTTTCAGCTTCCGTGATCAAAACCCTGAAAATTCAAAAATTTAGCTTGACAGGAAAAGAATTCGCCCCAATACTAGCGCTAAGTTTGTAGGCGGCCTCAAGATGTAGTGAGGCCAATTCCAAGAAAAGACCCTTAGGAAGGAGAAAAAGATGAAGAAAGCTCCAGCAAAGAAAGCCGCAAAAAAGGGCGGAAAGAAAAAGTAGTAAAAACATACAATTAGGCGCGAAGACCGAGATTTAGACGGGGGCCGCACTTGCGGCCCCTTTTTTAGTGCCCGGAAAATGGATACAATCCGCTTCAGTTCAGGGAAGACGTCGTCCAAGTATGGTGTCAAAAAAATGGAAGTTTATATCTCGGCAAATGCATTTTGGGCTCTGCTGATTTCGGCTATCGAGGTCTACAAGAAGGAGTGCTTCGGCATCCTTCTGGGTTACCGCGACAGCAGCAATATCTTTATTATCGAGCACGCGATTTCGTATCAAACGGCTTACCGAAAGCATACGAGTGTCGAGAAAAACGGACGAGCATCCAAACGCATCCAGAAGTTCCTCGCCAACCTTCCGCAGCTGTCGTTGATCGGTGATTTTCACTCGCATACCGGCTGGGGCGATTTGAAGGGCGTGGGTATACCGAGCGCTCAAGATATCGTCGATATGACGCCGGACAATCTATCTTTGATCATCGTTGCCAACGATAAACGGCGGTCCTCCGCCTGGCAGTACAATGGTGACGGGACGCTCTCAGGGACGGTTGACGATTACCACTTCCGAATCGGCGCCTACTACCTCGACGATTTCTCCCGCGCGAAACGCGCCAGTATCTTCTGTCCCTACGCGATAGGGTTCAACGCAAAGGAAAGCCAGCAAAAAGTGCTGCTTCGCAGCGCGAGCGCCGGAGCGCGGTGGTTAAAGTCGAAGGCCTGACGAAGTCGTTCGCCGGGCACACCCTTTTCGAAAACCTGACACTGGATTTCCCGCGAGGCGCCTTCAGCGTCATTATGGGACCGTCCGGGTGCGGAAAATCGACGCTGCTTCGCTGCATCAACTTCCTTGAAATGTTCGATTGCGGTAGCATCGCCATCGGCGATCTCCGGGTCTCATGGAATCACGGCGAAGCGGACGCGCTTCCCGTCGACAAACGAGCGCTGCTGCAAAAAATGCGTCTGCAAACCGGGATGGTGTTTCAGAGCTTCAACCTGTTTCCGCATCTCACCGTCCTGGAAAATGTCACACTCGCTCCAATGCAGGTGAAGAAGATGCCATCCAAAACAGCGTCGGACCTGGCGCGCAACATCCTTTCACGCGTGGGGCTGAGTGCGAAGGTCGACGCCTATCCTGCACGGCTTTCCGGCGGACAACAGCAACGCGTCGCGATCGCACGAAGTCTGGCGATGCAGCCTGAAGTCATGCTGTACGATGAACCGACGTCGGCGCTGGATCCGCGACTGGTCGACGAAGTGTTCAACGTCATGCGCGAGCTGGATAACGAAGGCATGACGCAATTGCTCGTAACCCATCACGTCCGATTTGCACGCGATGTCGCGGAACGAGTGCTGATGTTTGAAGCAGGAAAAGCCGAATGGCGTCCATCGGCGGATCTCGAAGACCGCTGAGACCTGCCGCACGCAGGGGAATTTAGAAAATGGACGAAGTGAATTGCCAATCCGAAATCCGAAGTCCGAAATTGGACGAAGAATGCCGCGTCGAGGGAGGTGGGCGGTCCAATTTGCGTTTTCGGATTTCGGATTGGCAATTCACTTCGTCCATTTTCTAAATCCCTCGCGTCAGGCAGCCCAGGGTGTTTGACGATATTTCATTAATACTTCGTGCGAAGCTTATTTTTCTCCTCGTGGCGTTCCAGGGCCAGCGCGATCAATCGGTCAATCAGTTCGTTATACGGAATCCCCGACGCCTCCCAAAGTTTCGGATACATGCTGATCGACGTGAAACCCGGCATGGTGTTGATCTCGTTTACGTAGAATTTTCCGGTCCCCTTTTCCAGGAACAAGTCGACCCGGCCAAGCCCCGAGCATTCCAGCGTTCGAAACGTCGCTATCCCCAGACGCTGGGCTTCGGCCACCTGATCCGAGTTCAGCGGCGCGGGAATCAGGAGACGCGAGTCTTCGTCGACGTACTTGGCCTCGTAGTCATAAAACTCTCGCGACGGGATGATCTCGCCCGGAATCGAACAAACAGGATTGTCATTTCCCAGCACGGCCAATTCAATCTCGCGGGCATCGATCCCCTTCTCGACGACGATTTTGCGATCGAATTCTGCGGCCGTGCCCAGCGCGGCGCGCAGATCGTCGGGACCGTGAACCTTCGTGATGCCCACCGACGAGCCGAGGTTCGCCGGCTTTACAAAAACAGGGTAAGGCAATGTGTCGGACCGGGACTCGATGAACGAATCGATTTCGTGCTTCCGAATGGTCCAGAAATCGCCGACCGGAAGTCCTGCCTCGCGCAGCAGGCGTTTCATCACGTCCTTGTCCATTCCGACCGCGGATCCCAACACGCTCGCTCCGACATACGGAACATTCGCGAGGTCCAGCAAACCCTGGATCGTTCCATCCTCTCCGTACGTGCCGTGAAGCACGGGAAAGATCACATCGACGTCGCCGCGCGCGTTAGGTTCCGCAGTGAGAGGCGCGGGATGTCCAGCGGCGAGCGTGGTTGCGATCGTTTCCCTGGGCGGTAAAAGAGCTCGAGCGCTGCCGGAGGAAAGCCATTTGCCTTCATGGGTGATCCCAATCGGCACGACCTCGTATTTGTCCGGATCGAGCGATCGCAACACAGATTCCGCCGAGCGCAGCGAGACTTCATGCTCGCCGGACCGGCCGCCGAAAATGACACCGACTCGGATTTTCTTCATGCCTTGCGCATCACCTCACGCACCGCGGCCACAGCGTTTTCAATGTCGATGCGATTCACGTCCAGATGCGTGACCATTCGGACCCGGTATTCGTCGACCGGAACGGCGAGCACATTCCGTTTCGCCAGGGCGGACAGAAAATCAGGGGTCAAAAGGCCGCCCGGTTTGACGCTGTAAATCACGATGTTTGTTTGAACCTTCGACGGATCGATGCCGATTCCCGTAATCCCCGCAAGTTGCCGCGCCAGAAAATGCGCGTTATCGTGATCCTCCTGCAGCCGTCCTGGACCTTTCTCCAGCGCAACGAGACCCGCCGCCGCAAGCACGCCCGCCTGACGCATACCGCCGCCAAGCATCTTGCGAATGCTGCGGCACCGCTCGATGAACTCCCGGGTTCCGAGGATCATGGAGCCGACCGGCGCGCCCAAACCCTTGCTCAGGCAAAACTGCACGGAGTCAAATTTTCGGGTCATCACCGCAACATCCTGTTTAAGAAAGGTCGCGGCATTGAAGACCCGCGCTCCATCGAGGTGGACCTTCAGCCCGGCCTCGTGGGACTTGTCGCAGATCTCTTCAGCCACTTCCGTCGGATAAACAGTGCCGCCGGCCATGTTGTGCGTGTTCTCGAGCGAAACAAGCGCGGTTTGCGGACGATAGTAGATTTTCGGGCGAATCGCAGTGCGCACGAGTTCCCAACTCAGGATCCCGTCGGGCGCGGACACCACGCGAGGCAACACGCCTCCGACGCCGGCCATCGACGCCATCTCGAGGTTGTAGATGTGTCCCGCCGCCTCGCAGATCACTTCCTGTCCCGGCCGTGTATGCGCAATGATGCAGCTCAAATTACCCATCGTTCCGGACGGTACGAACAGGCCCGCCTCGCGGCCGAAAATCCGCGCAGCACGTTCCTGCAAACGATTGATGGTGGGATCTTCGATGAAAACGTCGTCGCCGACTTCGGCTTCCGCCATCGCGCGCCGCATTTCCACGGATGGTCTGGTTACCGTGTCGCTTCGGAGGTCGATAACAGTGCCGGCCATAATAATTCCTCGGTAACGCTGGTGGCGACCAGCCAGCCAGCAGATGTGAGCTTCAGAACCCTTCCGTCAAACGCAACGAGTCCGGCGTCGCGGAGCGTATCGACGCGTGCGAACCATTCCGAAGGGTACCGAATTCCCAGTTGTTCCGCCACCACATGAATATTGAAACCGCACGTCCGGCGCAGTCCGAGCATCACGGCCTCTTCGATACGCATTTTGAGCGACAGAATCTCGCTTCCATCCGTCGGAAGCTTCCCCGCATCCACGCACTCCGCGTATCCCGTCAACGAGGACGTGTTCCAGAATCTCAAACCGTTGTGATACGAGTGCGCGCCGACACCTAATCCTCGATAAGGCGCGCCGGTCCAGTATTTCAAGTTGTGACGGCACTCGTAGCCGGGCAACGCCCAATTTGAAATTTCGTAGTGAAGGTATCCACAGCGGTCCAGACGTTCACACGCGGCTTCATAGAATCGAACGAAAAGCTCATCCGCCGGAACGTCGGCGCCCGTTTTCGACCATGGACTCCGCTCTTCCAACTCCAGCATGTAGATCGACACATGCTCCGGCCGGAGCCGCTCGATCCAGTCGAGATTCGAGAGCCAAAGTTCGATTCGCTGATTCGGCAGACCGGCTATGAGATCGACATTCAGGTTCGTAAACCCGAAATCGCGCACGGCATCAATGTCGGCGAAGACATCAGCGGACGTGTGCAGTCGGCCGGCTGCTTTCAAATCGTCGTCGTGAAACGATTGCACACCGAGGCTCAGTCGATTGATGCCGCAGTCTCGATAGGTGCGCAGTTTGCCCCGGTCCAGCGTTCCCGGGTTGCATTCCAAAGTGATTTCTCCGGCGCCGGCGGGCAACCGCTTCAGGATTCGTTCGATGAGTTTTCCCGGTAAGATCGACGGTGTGCCGCCGCCAAGAAAGATCGTCTCCGGAGGATCGGTCCAACCCGACAACTCGATTTCCCGGATCACACGATCGACGTATGGCTCGTACGCCGCAGGAGACGAGACGGTAACCGCGAACGCGCAGTAATAGCAGCGCTGCTCGCAGAATGGGATGTGGACGTAAACGCCGGACTTCATCGCCTGGAGTTGCGGATCATCATTTTCGCCGTGGCGAATAGCGTAGCGTTGTAGGGCGTCGGAATATCCAGTTTCCTGCCCAATTGAACGACAACACCATTCAAGGCGTCGATTTCAATTCGTTTGCCGCCGCGATAGTCCTGAAGCATCGACGACAACCCGGGACCCAAACTCTCGCAGGTCTTGAACACTTGACCGGCATAGTTCTCTCCGGGTATTCGAATTCCTTTTGCCTGCGCCATTCGGACCACTTCGTCAACTGCGCCGGCGATGACCTCGCGCATTTCGTCCGTTGAAATGAGTTCGGCAAATGAAACGCCGCAGATCATGCCGAGGGCATTACAACCGGCGTTGAGAAGCAGCTTGCTCCAGACCATGCCGAGGATGTTATCCGTGGTCTTCGCCGGAATTCCTGCCGCTTCGAACGCCGGACACAAAGCCGACAGCTCGATCGGCAATGTGATTTCACCGCGGCTGACGTGCTCCACAACACCGGCCTTGGAGATACGGACGCCGACGTAGATCACTGCGGGATGCACCCGGCTTGCGCCTAAGACGCCTGCGGCGACGTCGTGATTATCGATTCCATTTTGCAGGCACAACACAACCGTCGGCGGCGCGATGAATTCGGCGAGCGATCGGGCAGTGCTTTCGGTGTCGTACGATTTAACACAAAGCAGAACGAGATCCGGAGGTTTCGTCGCAAACAGATTCTCCGAAACAGCGACGCGAACGTTGTGAGTGCCGGTGATTTTGGAGTCGATGGTGAGGCCGTTTTCGCGGATGGCATCGACATGCGCTTTACGTCCGATCAACGTCACGTCGTGACCGGCAAGCGCGAGCCGGCCGCCGTAATAGGAGCCGACTGCACCTGCACCGGCAACGAGAACTTTCATATTTGCTGACTGCTTTAGCTGTGGAAGCAACAGCTAGAAGGCTTCGATTTTGACGACGACTTCGTTCTGAAACCAGAGGAACGTGGCGCGTTTGCCGCGGCCGTAATAGATCCAGGTCTCCTGCCTTTCACCGTTCTCGTTCGTGTCCCAGGCCTTCTTGTCCGCGCGGCCAATGGCCATGATCACCGTCTCTTTGTCCATTCCGATTCGCGCTTCCTTGGCTTTAACGGCTTCCTGGAATTCCTGAGGCAACGATTCGATGCCGGTCTTCATGACATGCTGCTTCTCGAAATCCAGCGCGGGCCCGAGGAGCTCATGAAGGTGTTCCGGACTGATATCCGGGGGAACCTTTCCGGCAAACTTTAAAACGATTTTTGAACCCTTGGCTTTCGTTTCGTCTTTACGGTTGACTGGCGTGGTGGTCGAACCAACTCCGACTTCAATTCGGTCGTACCAGGCTTTCTTGTTCTTGCCGCCGCCGTCCAGTTCGACCTCAATTTTGTTGTCGGCAAAATCGATCGATGAGATGGTGACGACCTTGCCGGGCTCGATCGCCTGGCCGTTCTTCTTGATCGCCTGCTGAATCTTCTGCTCGTCCACGACACCGGCGTCCGTGATTTCGAATCCTTCGGCGCCAAAAGGCATCGGGATGCGTGCGACCGCCTGCTCGGCTATGACGGTGCCGAGAATCTTGAATTTCGCATCCTTCGACGCCTGCGCGGCAACCGAAGCGGATGCCCCAAGACAGAGAATGGTTGCGAGAAAGAGCCGGTTACACATGGGCCAATATTACCACACGGCTTAGACCCAAAGCGGAAGAGGCCTCCGGCGTGCGGAAAAGCAACAAACTTCAAACCCGGAGTAGACCGGCGAACCGTGTGCGCTTTCGCGAACCGGCGTCCGGATGCGCACAGTGGTTTGGGTTTGCAGGGCCGATAACCTCTGATAAAAGGGATCCTGTGGCTGGAATCCAATTTGCCTGGGAGGGTGCTCATGAAGACAAACATTCGCTTCGCATTGAGGACACTGATGCGGACTCCGGGGTTTGCGATCGCATTCATTCTGACGCTCGGCTTGGGCATTGGGGCAAACACCGCCATCTTCAGCATCATTAACGGCGTCCTCCTTCGACCGCTTCCTTACCCGGAGGCGGATCGAATCATGCACCTGCGTCAGACAGCAATGAAAGCCGGCATCGACGACACCAGCTTTTCGTTCGCGGAGGTAGCGGACTACCGGAGGGAGTCGAAAACCATCGAGGAATTCGTTGAATTCGGCGACTGGACTTTCAACGTTCTCGGCCGTGGCGAACCGCATCGCGCGACGGGTGGACTGGTCACTCCGAATTTTTTTAAGGTTCTTGGAATGCGGCCGATGCTTGGCCGGCTTCTGGTTTCCGACGATCAGGCCAAAGGCGCGCCGCCGGTCGCCGTGTTGACGAATGAGTACTGGGTGCGTGTATTCGGCGGGGATCCAAGCGTCGTCGGACAAACTTTGGATCTCACGGTTAAGAAAGCGATCATTGTCGGCGTCCTCCAACCGGGCTCGCACTATGCGACGCAGCGCAAGCAGGACTTTTACGTCAACTACGCCGCGAACGATCACTACATGGGCGCCTCCATGCAGGACGAACGAACTCATCGAATGACGGACGTCTTTGCGCGTCTGGCGCCCGGGGCATCGCCTGAGAAAGCTCAGGCCGAACTTCGCCAGATCGCGACGAGTCTGCATGAGGCTTATCCGAAGGCGTACCCAGAAGGCAGCGGCTTCGACACTCTTGTCACGCCGTGGAAAGAGGAGCTGACAGCGAAGGCACGCCCAACTTTAATGATTCTGCTGGGCACGACCTTCTTCGTTCTGGTCATTGCCTGCGCAAACGTCGCTAATCTCACGTTGACCCGGCTCGTGCAGCGGGAAAGGGAGATCGCGATCCGATCGGCCCTGGGCGCGAGCCGGAGTTCGCTTCGAAAGCAGTTGCTTGTCGAGAACCTGATTCTGTCTGTCCTGGGCGGGTCGATCGGCATCGCGCTCGCGGTGTCGGGATTGAAAATGCTGGTCGAGTACACCGCGCGATTCACGACCCGCACCGGCGAAATCCACGTGGACGGGTTCGTGCTTGCGTTCACGCTGATCGTCTCTGTCGGCGTCGCAACTTTATTTGCCTGGGCGCCGCGTCTGAAGTTCGCCGTCGATCCGATGCAGTCGATGAATTCCGCCGGGGCCCGCACGGGAGGATCGGTGGCCCGTCGCCGCGCACAACGAGCGCTGGTCGTAAGCCAACTGGCCGCGTCGTTTATGCTGCTCATTGGATCCGGACTGCTGATCCGAAGCCTGTATCAACTCTACGCCGTCCGGCCCGGATTCGATCTGGCAAACGTCCTGAGTCTGGAAGCTCCAAACTTCTCTCCGCAGCCGCGAGAGCGGCAATTGCAGTTCACTCGCGAAGCGATGGACAGGATGAAATCAAACCCGGCGGTGCAGTCCACCGCGAGCGCGACGGCAGCGCCGTTGGCCGGCAATGTCATGGCGATGCGCCATGAGATCCGCCTCGAGGGCATGGACCCGGACGCGAATGCCAGCGCGCCAATTCTTGTGCGTCGTGTCGTCAGCGGTTCTTACTTCGAAACGGTGGGAACGCCCTTGATCTCGGGACGAACGTTCCGCGAGACCGACGTTGGCGGCCCGAAACCCGTCGTCATCTTGAGCCAGTCGATGGCTCGATACTATTTCCGTGACCGCGATCCCATCGGACAAAGAATCGGATGGATGCAGTTCAATGGGAATTGGTCGCCCTGGCTGGAGGTGGTCGGCGTCGCGGCGGACACGAAAGCGGACGGCATCAATCAGGAGTCGAAGCACACGATGTACGAACCCGACACTCAGGTGAGCGCCCAGTCGACATTCCTCGTGCGCACCGCAGGAAGTCCGGACCGCCTGGCGCCGCAAATCATCGAGACGATCCGGCAGCTCGATCCCAACCGGCCTGTCGATCACGTGCGGACGCTTGAGGAAATACGAGCGGAGAGCATCGCGCCGCAGCGTCTGAACGCGATGCTGATCGGCTTGTTTGCAGTCCTCGCGCTGGCGATTGCGACAGTCGGCGTCGCGGGTGTGCTCTCCTTCTCTGTCAGCCAGAGAACCAACGAACTCGGCATTCGCGTGGCTCTTGGAGCCGAACAGAGTTCGATCCTCCGCATGATTCTGGGAGAAGGCGCCATCATGGCGGCGATCGGTCTCATCATTGGGGGCGTGGCGGCAATACCGCTGACGCGCGCCCTTTCCGGATTGTTGTTCGACGTTCGGGCCAGCGATCCAACAACTATCGCCGGCGCCAGCCTGCTGCTGCTGTTGGTCGCCCTTGCAGCCGCGTGGATTCCCGCCCGCCGGGCGATGCGGGTGGATCCCATCGTCGCGCTTCGCAACGAATAGTTCGCAAGCTCAGCGCCTGGATCGATGACGCGTTACTGGGCAACCAGACGTTTGAACTCCGGGAAGCTCTGCATTTTTTCGAACAGTTTATCGAGGCTCGCCTGCCTTTTCAGATTGGGTTGCATTTCGATCGCGCGTTGAAGCGCTGTGAATGCATTCAATAATTCTCCGGCCTGTGCGTATCGCTGCGCGAGGGCGTAATGCACCTGTTCACTGCGCGGATTCATCTCCACCGCCATCTTTTGTTCAACGATCGCTTCGGCGAATTTCTGTTCGTTTGCCAGCTGCGTCGAGTGCTGCGCGTGGCCCCGTGACTTATTGATCGCCAGCAGGCGATGAAGCTCGTTGAACGGGTTCTCGGCATCATCCACGCGAAGGTCGACAATGCGCTCCACTTCGTTGTTCGGATCCTTGACCGGTTGCACGACGAGAATGCCGGCGGACTGCATCCCTCTCGCATCGCCGCCTTTGGATTGGCCGGCATCCAGCGCGGCCATCAGGCGATCCTCGAGCGGTCCTTCGGTTGTTTCGAAGGCGTGAGCCATCGCTTTGACGACTTCTTCGCTGGCGAGAGTGTTTCCCTGGACGGAATAGTTCCCTCCCTGGATCGAGCCCGCGTATCTCGGATTTCCTTGCGCGTCCATTCCATTGGCATCGATGGTTGGTGACGTGTAGACGCCGGTCCTTCCTTTCACATCGATCACCGCGACCTGGCGGCTCGAGCGGCCGGGATCCTCGTCGACCATTTTCTTGACGGCTTCGGCCGGACTCATTCCCTGTTCGAGCATCGCAATGGCCTTGGGTCCGTAGCTTCGATTCGCGGATGCCTGAGTCGCCACCGCGCCCACTCCGGCCTTAGCGTAGGGCACTGCGGCGCCCGCTCCAAACGCGCGCGATTGGACGGCGACACCCAATCGATTCGTCGCCGGTTCGAACGCAACGATCGAGAAAGTTCCATACCATGGCTGCGGCGTCGCACTCGAATGCGGATCGTCCGCCGGCAGCTGCTGCGCGACGCATGGAACGGACAAAACCACGAGCAACAAAAGCAAGCTGAATCGCTTCATAGTGCCTCCAGGATTTCGAAGCCGGATTCTACCTGCTGCACGATTCTCCGCACGAAGAAATGTTTTCTTCTGGTATCTACGCATGTTTGGCAATAGATTTCGGCGTACTTATGATGAACATAAGTCCACACGCGGATGGCATGCGTGTGTCCAGTCACTTCACCCAAAAGAATAACAACAAAAAAACAAATTGGAGGGATTTGTGAGGAGAGGAGTTTATGTCATTACATTGCTCCTGTTTCTGATAGTTGCGGCCGTGCCATTAGCCGCGCAGGAGTTTACGGGGAACATCAACGGGCGCGTGTCGGATTCCTCGAATGCCGTGCTTCCCGGCGTGAACGTCACGCTGAAAAGTACAGCAATGCAGGGAGAGCGCGCAGCGATAACGGATGAGACGGGCGGATATCGATTCATCCTTCTGGCGCCGGGAATGTACTCGGTCACGTTCGAACTGCCGGGATTCAAGACCATCGTGCGCGATCAAATTCCCGTGCAAGTTGGACGCACTTCTACGGTGAACGTCGGCATGGAAGTGGCAACGCTCGCCGAAACCGTCACCGTGACAGGGGAATCGCCTGTAGTCGACGTTCAAAACGCCACGGTCGCTGTGAATTTTACGCAGACGCTTTTGCGCGACCTGCCAAACGCGCGGGACCTGTGGGTCGTGTTGGCGCAGAGTCCCGGAATCGCGACAACCCGCTTCGACGTCGGCGGCTCGACAATGGGAACTCAGACCGGTTATCGCTCGTTCGGTTATTCGGGTCAAAACTGGGTCAACCTTGACGGGATCGTCACGACGGAGGGCACGAGCGCCGCGGGCATCTACATGGACTACGGCTCGTTCGCAGAAATCCAGGTTTCGGCGGCGGCCAATTCTGCGGAAGTGCCGGTGCCAGGAGCGTTCATCAACACCGTCGTCAAGACGGGCAGCAACGCCTTGAAAGGCGAAATCTATTTCGACTGGGAGGATTCGTCGTTTCAGGGTACCAATCTGACGGAGCAGCTGAAGGACAAGGGCATCACTGCCGGCGACAAATTTACCCGATACAACGATTTCAACGTCAACGTCGGCGGTCCGTTTAAGAAAGACAAGTTCTGGTGGTTTGGATCGGTCCGCGAACAGTTTTCGGGTTTGCAAACCGAACTCAAACAGAACGACCTCACGCCCGGCGCACCGTTTACCACAAGACTCGAGAATCAAACGCTGAAGTTGAACTATCAGCTGTCGCAGAAGAACGCGATTATCTTTACCGGTCAGGCCGGACGGAAATTCCAGCCCTACCGGGGAGGATCGGGTTCATCGGCGCAATTCTTCGTGGTCGACTCGACCGGATCGCAGAACAGCTGGGCCTGGGCGTACAAGGGCCAGTTGACTTCCGTCCTGAGCAGCAGAGCGACTCTCGACGCATCGTTCAACGTGTTCGGTTATATCTTCCCGATCGCCAACCGCATCAGCGAGACGCCGGTCCGCGATACCGGAACGTCGACTGTGCGCGGGGGCTATTCCGGCGAATCCACCGGCACCACGACAAGCACGCCTTTCGCGAATCAACGCCGGCGATTTCACACGCCGATCAATCTGAGCTATTTCAAGGACAACCTTCTTGGAGGAAACCACGACTTCAAGGGCGGCTATGCGTTCATCTACGAAGATATCCGGTACACGCAAAAGGGCGTGCCGGGATCCGCGGGGACGCCGGGCCACCTGGTCCTGTATTACAACAACGGAACGCCCGATCAATTCCAGATCCAGAACACTCCGTTCCGTTACCAGGACGTCCTGAACCAGAATTACTTCTTCATTCAAGACAAGTGGCAAATCGGCAAACGGCTGACGTTGAATCTTGGCATGCGTTACGACCACTACGCCAGCTACTCTCCAGCGCAGGGCAATCCGGCAACGGGGCCCTGGGTGACGTTGTTGGGAGCGGACGTGAAATTCGCCAAACGCACCTTCCCTGTGTTCCAGAATCTCGTACCGCGAATCGCCTTGGTTTGGGATGTGTTCGGCAATACGAAGACAGCTCTCAAGGCCGGTTATGGCCGATACGGCGAAAACATCGGCGCGACGCTGGCGTCGACGGGCAATCCGTTGTCGACGGTAATCACATGGCGTTATCGTTGGGATGGACGCCCGGCTTCCCAAATCACTCCCGCGTACGCAGCAACGCTGACGCCGCTCACCAAATCCGGACAGGCCACGGAACTGCCGGTCGATCCGAAATTGAGCAATCAGTACACGGACGAATACAGCGTCGGAATCGATCATCAGATCGTCACCGATCTGGGATTCCACATCAACTTCGTCCGCAAACTGCGTTACAACTGGTGGGACACCTTCAACACCGCCCAACCCACCAGCGGTTTTGCACCCGTCACGGCGACGGACCTCGGGCCGGATGGTCTGGCGGCAACCGGCAACGAAAGATCGATCACCATATTCAATCGCGTCGTTCCGGCGGACGTGAAGAATCTGCTGACCAATTGGCCGGCCGGCGACAACTTCAGCACTATCGAGCTCGGTGCAACCAAGCGGTTCACTCACAACTGGCAGATGATCACCGGCTGGGATTGGACGAAGCGAAATCTGAAGGGTACGCTGTCCTACGATCCGAATCAGCTGCTTTACGGAACGGACAGCGGTGCGCACCAAAAGCTGTGGACGTACAAGCTGATCGGCACGTATCAACTGCCGCGCGGCGTCTCCGTATCCGGCACGTATAACGCTCAGAAGGGCGAGCCCTACGGACGGCGGCAGCAGTTTGGAACTGCCAACGGTTTGAGCCAGGGAACCCAAACGCTGTACATGGAACCCAACGGCGCTTACTACTACCCGACGCTCAATCTGATCAACCTCAGAGCAGAAAAGACATTCCACGTGACGGAACGGAATCGCATTACCGGAATGTTCGATCTGTTCAATATCCAAAACGCGAATACGATTACCGGCGTGGACACGCTGACGGGCCGAACCACCGATCGCAACAACAACCCAGTACAACGGTTCGGCCGCGCAACGCAGATCATCAACCCGAGGATCTTCCGCCTGGGTATTCGATATATGTTTTAGCGAAACTCAGCAGCAAATACCCTGCGCTTGGGCGGCGTGGAAAATCCGCCCCGCCGGAGCGCAGGGTGTTTGACGAAAAGCTAAGCTGACGAACAGCCGACGAAACAGGAGAAGTGCATGCCGAATCCACTCTACGACTCCGCTGCAGACTCTCCTCTCACAGTCGACAAGACGCTCTACGGACGTCTCGGCAGTTCGATCGAACGACGGACGGTCGTCGAAAAGTTCGTTGTTCCTGTGAGGTCCGGAAAAGCGTGGCCGGTGATGGCCGGTCAAATCTGCCGGATCGTTGCGATCGAAGGTCCTCAGGTCGTGGATTTCAACGCATGGAATCTGAACAATCCGCGGGAACGATTCTGGGCGGCGCGGACCAAGCAACTGCATCATGCCCACATGCGACTATTCGATCGCTTCTGGTCGTGTTTGCCGTATTTGCGTCCGATCGCGACAGTCATTGGCGATAGCATCGACTACGGCATCGACGAAGACGGCGCAGGATGCCACGATCTTCTCGGCACACGATGCGATCCGTACGTGCATAAGCTGCTCACCGGCGAAGACCTCGACGTGTGTTGTCATTCGAATCTGCTGCGCGCCGTCGCACCTTATCGTCTCTCGGAAAGCGACGTTCACGACGTGCTCAACATCTTTCAAGTCACTGGACTGACACCGGACGGGCACCAGTATTTCGTCAAACCGTGTCCCGCAGGAGCCGGAGACTACTTCGAATTCTTCGCTGAAATCGACCTGCTGTGTGCCATCTCAACCTGTCCGCATGGGGATATGTCGATTCCGATATGGGGATCGACAATAACTCGAGATCCTATCGAGATCTGCCGGCCGATCGGCGTCGAAGTTCACAACGTCGACGCGGACTTGCTATCCGGATGGCACCCTCCCGCGATTTCCACTTACCGCGGTCTAAACGGACCGTGAGTGTAACTAACTCCCGAATTTCAGCGCTGAACACGCTGCGATGGCGACTGAACAAGCGGGCGTGGCAACTGAATGCTCTGCGGTCGCATCTGTAAGCCGAATATGGTGCCTGCACGATCCGATGCCGCATCTGCACAAGCCTCGTCCGCGACCGTTGCTTCTGACGGATCAGTTTTCGATGCTGACGAGGTTTGCAAACAGGCGGAAGGCGCCTTTCACACCCTCGGGGAGTTCGCGGAAGAAGACGTAACCGGTGTAGACATAGGTTCCCTTGCCGTATTTTCCCATCACGAGGCCTCCCTGCAGCGGTTTCTCGCCCGGATCCTGACTCTCGATCAACGGCTTGTATTGCGGGTCCCATTGGCTGAGGAAATACGTTCCACGTTCCTGCACCCATCCGTCGAAATCTTTTTCGCTGATCTTATTCGGTACGTTGAATACGGAGTTCGAGGGATCGAGGATCTTGACCGGCGCATTCTCGTCCGTGACGCGATAGGTATTGTTGCCGGTCAGCGCGAAGGGGTAAGGACCGATCTGCATATTGGGAACTTCGTTGCTCCGGTTGTACTGAGTGATGAGCGTTCCGCCGTTGCGGACGAATTCCATCAACCGATTGTTATAGGATCGAAGATCGTCGCGGACGGCGTAAGCGCGAATACCCAGCACGATCGTTTGGAACCTCGACAGGTCCGTCGTTGCGAGATCCTGCGCCGACAGCATCGTCACGTTAATGCCGAGCTGCCTGAGCGCATCGGCAACACTGTCCCCGGCGCCCTCGACGTAGCCAACGGTCGTGGCCAGCGTTTTGACGTCGAAAACTTCGACTTTCGATTCCGCCGGCGAGTAGATGTAGTGCTTTTCGATGTGCGGATACGAAATGGTCTGATATCCGACCTTGTACTCTTCGGCGCCCAGTTTCGCCACGGCCTGGACTTTGAAATCGCCACTGACGGCAGGCGCCGAAACCGTGAAGACAACCGAGGTCTTATCGCCCTGCCGGGCAAACTTTATCGGCCGCGATGCCGGCGTGACCGTCCATCCCTGCGGCACGTTCAGCCGAACCTCGCTTTCCGTGACGCCGGGATTCTGGTTCTCGACCGTGACCGTGAATTCCTTTTTTCGATTGCCGGCAACCGGGACCACGGCGATCTCCGGCGACACGCGCAGCGACAGCGCGGGCACAACATTGATGAAGCTGCGCTGTTCGCCGTAAACGCTATCCACGTGCCGAAACTCGGCCGATTGATGCATCTCGACCGGTGTTCCCTTGAACTGCACTTCGACGTCCGTCATGAGAAGCGGCGGATCAAAGGGCATGTTCGCCGGGGCGTTCGGCGGCCACACAAATCGGTCGTTCGCCTGCGGCTGCTGCAGCCAGTAAGGCTGTGTATAAGGAGCTTCCGGTCCGACCTTGACCTTGAAACGCTGTGTGAACTTTTCGCCGGGCGCCAGACTGCCCGTCGAACCGGCAACTTCAGCGTCCCAGCCGGGAGGAAGCTCGGGAGTCGTCTTCACGCTTGTGAAGTCGTACGGACCGCCGTTCACAACGTCGACATTGAGGTTGAATTCCTGTCCGGGAACAACCGTGTCGCTCGAGGCGATCACGTCCACGACCAGACCGGCGGCCAGCCTCGCAGCATCGTGAAAATCGGGCTCTTTCAGGTTCAGGAGAAACCGAACGTGCTCGTTGGTCGCCTTGCTTCGAATCTGTTTCAAGAGCTTGATCGCATCCGCAATGTCCGGAACGATGTCTGCCGGCTGCGTCATACGAATTTTTTCACGGATTGCGCTCACCTTCTGTTCGAGGCTGTTTAAATCCGCGCTCAGCGCGGGTTCGAGTTGCGCAAGATCAGGAAGCTTGTAGATTGTGCCGGCGTAGAGACCAGCGCTCTCGGTCACGTTCACGGTTTTGTCGACGAGCGTCAGCCTTGTCGTGCGCGGTCCCTTTTCTCTGGTTCCACCCTGACCCTGAGAGCGATGCAGGCTCCGTCCTTCGATAGCGATTTCGTTGTACGAACGCCCAAGAATGGGATCGTATTCTCCGACGTTAATGGCAATTCCCGCCGGCGGCGTGCCGGCGTTCGCGTTGTTATTCCCGTTGCCCATCGAGTTCATGTAAAGCTTTTTGGCTTGCCAGGGCTTCCCGTATTCCGGAAACAGCCTGGGATCCGCGGCCGCTTTGAACGCCTCAACGGTGATTATTCCGGCCACCTGATGATGCCCATGGCCATCGCTGGGTGTTCCGCTGAACCGTGAAACAATAATCTCGGGCCGGAACTGCCGGATGACTCGAACAAAGTCCCCGAGAACTTTATCGTGTCCCCACTTCTCAAATGTCTCCTTGGCTGTTTTCGAAAAACCGAACTCGTAAACCGGCGTGAAAAACTGCTGCGCGTGATCGAAGTGGCGCGCGGCGAGAAGTTCTTCGGTTCGGATCACTCCCAGAGGCTCGAACAGCTCAGTGCCGAGAAGGTTCTGACCGCCGTCTCCTCGCGTGGCTGAAAGGTAAGCCGTGCGGACGCCCTGCCCGCGGGACAACCAGGACAGCAGAGAACTGTTTTCATCATCGGGATGGGCGCCTGTATGAAGGACACTTTCAACGATGTCCATCCGCCTCAAAGCCTGCGAAAGGCCCATCGCGCCTCGATCCTCGGGGACTTCCGAAGCCTGGGCGACGGCGAACCCGGCAGCCAGCAGCAGAGCGAGAAGCTTCAGTCGGAGTGCCATAATCGTGGGAATTGTACAGGACTTGTGTGGGCGATTAAAAACTACTATCGTGGCACGGCATGGCAACACCGACTCTGCATTGGCTGTCCGCGATGGGGGAAGAACAGGTCTATCCCATCACGGCAAACGAAACGCTTATCGGACGCAAGAGCGACGCCGACATTGTCCTCAGTAATCCCAACGTCTCCAGACACCACGCCAAAATCATGATGTCCGGCGACGGCGTTCTGATCGTCGACCTCGGCAGTACGCATGGAACCTTCGTCAACGGAAAGAAAGTGGAACAATGCCCGCTGCACCACGGCGATCAGTTGGAATTGGGCAAGGATCGCGTACCGATCACGTTCTTCATGGGCGAAGGCAGTATCCGGTCGAAGCCCGCATTCGACACGACTCAAATATTTCAGAAATCGCTGACGGATATCGGCAGGCTGCTGCCCTCGGATCTCTCCGATCTCGAGAAGATTTCCTGCGTCCTGGATTTCCAGTATCAATGGGAACAGTCCTATACATCCGACGCCGCATTCATTCACATTCTGCAGTCGGCTCTGAAAATCAGCGGCGCCGAACGTGCTTTTGTCCTGGTTCGCAAGGGCGAGAATTTCGACTATGCCGCCGGCCTCGACGGACGCGGCAAGGCGCTGGAGCTATCGGACTTTCAAGCGAGCCGCGCCGTCGTTCGCGATGTCGCGTCGACCGGCAAATCGGTCTTCATGGTGCAAGGAATCGAAGGCAAATTCGCCGAGCAGGCCAGCATCGTCGCGATGAATCTCAGAGCCATTGCCTGTCTGCCGCTGAAGGGCGTGCAATCGCAACCCGGTTCGGGTTCGCCGGAAATCACGGGAATCATTTATCTCGATAGCCGCAAGTCGATGCATTCCCTTTCGGGACTCGATCAGAAGATCCTGACGAAGCTCGCCGTCGATGCGGGAACCGTTATCGAACGCATCGAGATGATCAAGAACATCGAGCAGCGAAAGAAGATCGAACAGGAGTTGGCTCTCGCCGAGGAAACGCAGCGAAGTCTTCTTCCGCACGTGGTTCCTGACATTGAAGGATTCCGCTTGCGCGCTTTCTCGAAACCCACTCGATACGTCGGAGGCGACTTTTACGATTTCGTGACGGCGTCGGAATCCAGTTTCACGGGCGTGCTTGCCGATGTGTCGGGTAAAGGAGTGGCGGCATCGCTGCTGAGTTCCATGACGCTGGGCTGCGTCGAGATGCAATTGCGCAGCGGCCTCGGTTCCGGCGATGCGCTGACGCGGGTCAACAAGTTCCTGTGCGAGCGATCCTCGACAAGCAAGTTCGTCACAATGTTTGTCGTCACGCTGGATCGAAGCGGACAAGGCACATTCGTCAACGCCGGCCATAACCCGGGTTATCTGTACCGCGCCGCGATTCGCGAAATCGAGGAACTGCAGTCGAACAATCTGGTGGTCGGCGCGTTTTCATTTGCAACGTTCGAGTCGTCCGCTGTGACGCTCATTTCGGGGGACGTGCTCGTCATTTATTCGGACGGATTGACTGAAGCCGAAAACCCCGCCGGGGAAATGCTGGGGGAAGACCGCGTCAAGGACATCATTCGGGCGGAAGCCCCGTCTGGCGCGGAAAAGCTCGAAGGCAGGCTCCTTCAAACGATTCAGACGTTTACCGAAGGCCGTGACCAGACCGACGATATCACCTTGATGATTGTGGAGAAAATTTGATGAGAACTTCGCTTTTGCGTTGTTCGGGCTCCATGGTAATGTGGGAACCATGAATGAAACGGTGACCTGCGCACGAGGCGCCTTCCTTGACACGTGGTCCGGCCATGACTGGCGGGATGGTGTTCAGGTCGAAAGCCTGGAAGATCTCTCCAGGCTGATCATTCGCACCGAAAACAGCACCTACGAAGTCACCATCATTTCCGGCCGAAGCGGTGAAATTCTCATCCGCGGCGGTAAGTTTTTCCCCGAGTTCACAGCTGCGCGGCTTGCCGGCAGTTCCCTCGGCGGCAGCTTCCTCAAGGTTCGCGGTATTTATGTCGGCTTCAACGTGGAAATCAGCGTCGACTCCCGAACCATCATCACCAGCCGCGTCCGCACCATCGCCGCTTAGTAGCCAGACGATAATCAAACGCTTTCCGCGGGCTTCGTGACGATTCCGTTGACCTAACGGACAGCAATCCATTTCTTGAACCATTCCAGATTGCGGGTCATGGCTTCGCGTTCCTGCACGGGTTCGTAAAACACGTGAGTCGAGCGCGGGTGGATATCGAACTCGACGGTTTTTCCAAGCTGCTTCAGGGTCCGGTAGAACTTCCATGCGTTCGCGATCGGTGCGCGTTGATCGCGTTCGCCGTGCTGGATGAGGAGCGGCGTCGTGACGCGATCCGCGAAGGTGATCGGTGAGTGGGCGGCATAGGATTCCGGAGCTTCCCATGGACGCTTGAAGTATTCGGCGACGGGATCGCCGGCATCGGAAAGAAAGTAGGTATCGTTGAGATCGCTGATGCTGGCTCCTGCGGAAGCGGCTTTGAAACGTCCGGTCTGCGTGACGATCCAATCGGTCATGTAGCCGCCATAGGACGCGCCCATCACACCCAGGCGGTCCGGATCCGCGATGCCTTTCGCGATGAGGTCGTCCACGCCGGTCATGATGTCCTTGTAATCCGCACCGCCCCAATCGTTGATGATCGACCGTTGCCCCGCCTCTCCGTATCCCGCACCGCCGCGCGGCATCGGAAAGAACACGGCGAAGCCCGCGCTGGCCAGCGCCTCGACCGGGTAGTAATCGACCTGACTGACGACGTGCATGAATTGGGGGAACAAACCGTACGTCACGCCGCCGTTCGGCCCGCCGTGACAATACACCAGCAGCGGAACACGGCGTCCGGGGACGTAACCGGGAGGAGTCAGCAACAATCCCCAGATCTGCATGCCGTCGAACGAACGCCACTGGATCGCTTTCAGTTCACCCAAAGCGAGATCACGCAGCTGTGGATTCGCGTCGGTCACTCGGGTTGTTCGTCCGCTCTCGAGATTGCGCACCACGACGTCGCCCATGGTTCGCGGATCGACGCTGCGGTAAGCGAGCGTCTTTCCGTCGCGGCTCAGCGAAAGCGAGTAATTCGCCGTCGTCCCTCCGTCCACGACTTCCGCTTTTCCCATGTCCATCGGCACCCGGACGATGGGCTGCTCGAACATGTGCTCGCGTTGACCAAAGGCTCCGTCCGTGGTGAGAAGAAAGATGGACTTGCTGTCCTTCGCCCAGGTGATGTCGCTGACCCATGCGTCGTCCAGACCGAAACTTCGAATGTCCGACGGTCTGCCGCCTCTCGACGGCGCGACCGCAAGGCCGCGCGGCGCCATCAACGAGATTTTTTCGTTCGAGGTGATGAAGGCGATGTGTGTTCCATCCAGTGAGTACTGCGGCGAACTATTCATTCCGGCACGATCGACGATCGCTCGCGGGCTGCCGCCTTCAACCGGGACCGCGTAGATTCGACCATTGTATTGCGCCATGAATCCGGAAAACGGCGCCGCCGAATACGCGATCTCGCGGCTGTCCGGCGACCAGGAAAACGATTCGACGTAATGTGCCGACGGAGTGACAATCCGCAGCGCCCCGGAGCTTGCGAAGACCTTCACGGCAATCCGCATCGGAGGTTGCGGCGCGTCGACGTGGATCACGAGGTCCGGCGCCGTGTGATCGCGTGTCAGGTACGCGAGGCTCATGCCGTCGGGAGACCATTCGTAGGCGAACACTCCTTCAGGAGCTTCCGTAATCGCGCGGACCTCATCTCCCGGCACGTCGACGGCAAAGACCTGCGGCGTCGAACCGTTAAGCGCGATAAACGCAAGTCGAGTGCCGTCCGGAGACCACCGAAGCTTCGGCGACGGCAACGGGGTGTTCAGAATGCGCGCCGACTCCGCTATCCGCCGCGGCTCACCGCCCGCTGCCGAAACGACGTAGAGCGCCGGCTCGTGCGCATTCTTCTCAACGTTCGGTCGAGACACCACGTACGCGACGCGATCGCCTTGCGGCGAAATCCGCACGTCCACGATCGACGCGAATTTCATCACGTCGTCCATGCTGACCAGCTTCTTTTGCTGCGCAGCTTCACTCAACGTGGACGCCGACACCACGAGGACGATAAACAAACGCTTCAACATGATGCCGCGAATGATGCTGCCGGATTCCGTGGAAGTCAATTCACGACCCAGTGTCGTAATATCGGCGAATGGAGTTTTCGTTCCAGAGCTTCGATTACGACAAAACCGGCTTTCTGGAACATTCTCTGCCCCTGTTTCCCAAACGGTCCGGTGTGTACAGGATTTTCGACCGCCGCGGCAAACTGATCGTTCTAGCGAAATCCAGCAATTTGCACGATCGGATCGAGCGATTCTTCGGCGAGCGATCGGAAATGCTGCGCGACCTGGATCTTCGCGAAATCACAAGCCGCATCGAATTCCGGACCACCGATTCCCCGTTCGAGACCCTCTACGTTCTTTATAGAGATCGACGTTCGTTCTTTCCGAAAACCTACCGCAAGATGCGGACGTTCCGGCTGTTCACGCTGTTGAAGATCAACCGGAAACAACGATTTCCTCGAATCTATGCCAGCCGGCAGTTGAAAGCGGGCGTGGATTATTTCGGTCCATTCGTGACGCGCGGCCAGTTCAAACGCTTGAAAACGGCACTCGAACGCACATTCAAACTGCGGCCATGCCTATACAACATTCGCGGCAATGATCCGCACCCGGATTGCCTGTACTTTCAAATGCACACCTGTTCCCGTCCCTGTAACAACGATATCGACCGACAGAGTTACCTTGTGGATGTCGGCGAAGCGATCGATTTCATTCAAGGCAGAGACCGTCAGATCGAAGACGCGCTGACATCAAAGATGAGCGCTCTCGCCGAGGACATGAATTTCGAGGGCGCCGAAGTCGTTCGCCGGCGGCTCGAAAGGATTCGCAAGGCGCGCTCGGAGCTGAAAGAGTCGTTTCTTTCGGTTTACTCACTCAACGCGATCGTGGTGCTGCCTGCGGATTCCGTCACACGGTGCAAGATTGCTTACGTGAAGCATGGCGCGATCGCCGGATTCGTAGAGTACGCCGTGGAAAGTATCGCCGAATCGCTGCCGCCGGACATCGAACGGTTTTTGAACAAGCCGCTCGAAATTGAATCGAGAGAATGGCAGTATGACGAATTCTGCCTCGTATCGAATTTCATTGTCGATCCGCTCCAGAGCGTGGACGTCATTCCGGTTCAGCCGGAAACCGACATCGTGGGAAGTGTGATCGAACGGATTCAACAGAAGAAACGAAAGCGGAAGCAAACCCATGTTGATACTGTCGCGTGAAGATGTAAGACAAGTCCTGGACGTCTCCGAGTTGTTCGAGGCCTTGCGTGAAGGCTTTCAAATGCTGGCGGACGGCCGCTGGCAGGTGCCGCTGCGAACTGCAATCGACATGACGCATCACGAAGGCATCGCGCTGTTCATGCCGGCCTACTGCGACGGACTGAGCACCGCCGGAATGAAGCTGGTCACCATCATGAGCCGCAATCCGGAGAAAAACCTTCCACTCATTCACTCGAACTACCTGCACGTCAGCGCGGAGACCGGCGAAATCAAGAGCCTCATGGATGCCGAAGTCCTGACGGGGCTGCGCACCGCCACGACTTCGGCCCTGGTTGCGGACCTCGTGGGCAAGTCGGGCGGCCGGATTCTCGCGATGTTCGGCACGGGCGTACAGGCGTGGTTCCACGTCCAGGTTTTCACGAAACTTTTCTCGATCGGGGAAGTTCTCGTTTATGGCCTGACTTCGGAACTCGCCGAAGAGTTTGCCGGCCGCGTCGAACGGCAGCTGCGCGTGCCCGCTCGGCGTGCCGTGCTGCCGGAATTGAAACGGGCCGATCTTATCTGTACGTGCTCGACAAATTCGAATCCACTCTTTGACTGGAAGGACGTGCGGCCCGGAGTTCACATTACGGGCATGGGATCGTACCGGCCGCATACGAGGGAAATCGCGACGGAGGTTGTTCAGAATTCGACGGTGATCGTGGACACCTATGAAGGGGCGCTGAACGAAGCGGGCGACATCGTGATTCCGCTCAAGGAAGGTGCGATTACCGCGGATCACCTGTACGCAACGATCGCGGAACTGGTGTCCGGAGCAAAGGCGCCGCCCGAAGACGAACGACGGACCACATTCTTCAAGTCGCTCGGAATGGCGTTGGAGGATCTGGTCGCGGCGGATCTCGCCTATCGCAAAGCTGTCGAGAAAGGCATCGGCAAGGAAGTAAAGTTGTAACACATGGAAAAGCCCCGCATCCTCATCGCGGACGATCAGGCGGACGTCCTCGAAGCCCTGCAGATTCTTCTGAAGAATGAAGGATTCGTCACCGAAGTTGTGACTTCGCCGAGAGCCGTCGTCGAGTCGGTCGAAAACAACACCTATGACATCCTGCTCCTCGACTTGAACTACGCACGCGACACAACTTCGGGCGGTGAAGGACTGGAACTGCTTTCCAGAATCCAGTCGATGGACAGTTCGCTGCCGGTGGTGCTGATGACCGCGTGGGGCAGCATCGAACTTGCCGTCGAAGCACTGCAAGGCGGCGGCCGCGACTTCATTCAGAAACCGTGGGACAACGATCGGCTGCTTGGCATTCTTCGCCGTCACATCGATGAAGGACGCGTGCTCCGGGAAAAAAGAAGGCAAGAAAGAGCCGCTATCCGTGAGATCGAGGAAGCGCGAGACATCCAACGGCGCCTTTTGCCCGCCGAAATGCCCGACGTGCGCGGCTGCGATATCCAGGCCACATGGCAGCCCGCACACGACGTCGGCGGCGATTACTTCGATGCGATCCGGCTGAACGATCATGCTGTCGCATTCTGCATCGCCGACGTCGCCGGAAAGGGCCTTCCCGCCGCCCTCCTCATGTCGAACACCCAGGCCACAGTTCGCGCTTTCGCTCACACGAACGAAGGGCCTGCCGACATCTGCGCTCAACTCAACCGGGTGGTTTCCGAAAACAACGTCGGCAAGTTCATCACGATGTTTTACGGCGTTCTCGACACATCGCGAAAGCGGCTGCGGTATACGAACGCCGGACACGTTCCGCCGGTGCTGATGCGAGGCAACGACCCGATCCAGCGGCTGCCCGAAGGCGGCATCGTCCTTGGCATTTTTCCCGGAGCCATGTATGAGGAAGCGGAAATCGCGGTCGAGACGGGCGATCGATTGGTCCTGTTCACCGACGGCATCACGGAAGCCTCGAATTCGCAGGACGAAGAATTCGGCATGGAACGGCTGATCGATCTCCTCAAAACCTATCACGATGGTCCCGCCTCACGCATCCTCGCCGCCATCCTGGATTCCGTCGGCCGATTCACGGCTCAAGGTTTCCAGGATGACGCAACGCTGATGATCCTTTCCGTGTTGTGAACGTCAACGGGTGATATATTTCCCGCCGGGAGAAACCTCTATGCCAAAGCAGAAACTGAATCGTCGCGAATTCGTGACGGCCGGCGCCGGTGCGGGCGTTGTGGCATCGGCCGCAAAACTCTTCGGACAGGCGCCTGCGGTCATTACGAGTGTGAGACCCGTTGTTGTCGCCGCTGGAAACGGAAACCGATCGAAGGACAAAGACGGCTTAACTTGTGTCGCCAAAGCTTTCAAGATGATTACCGCGGGCTCGGATGTTCTGGATGCGGTAGTGGCCGGTGTCAACATCGTTGAACTCGATCCGGAAGACACCAGCGTTGGATACGGCGGGCTGCCGAACGCAGACGGAGTGGTTCAGCTGGACGCGTCGGTCATGCATGGGCCGAAGAAGATGGCAGGCGCTGTCGCCTGCATCGAAGGTGTCCGCACTCCATCGCTCGTCGCCAAAAAGGTGATGGAAGAAACGGATCACGTTCTCCTCGTCGGCAAGGGCGCGCAGGACTTCGCGCGGATGATGGGATTCACCATTGAGGAAGACCTCAACACGCCGACGTCACGCCAAAGATGGCTCGAGTGGAAGCAGCGCACGGATCCCTTGCACTACATTCCTCCCGACAAGCGAGGCGTCAGGACTCCTGGAGGAGAGATGGCGCTTCGCGAACGCGAACGGCGCGGGCTTCAGGTGACGATGCAAATGGCCGCCGAAGGCAAGATCGATCCCGAGCACATTTGGGGAACGATCAACTGCGACGGCGTGAATGCGAAGGGCGAAGTTTGCGGCGTCACGACCACCAGCGGCCTGTCGTTCAAGATTCCAGGGCGTGTCGGCGATTCGCCGATCATCGGCGCCGGACTTTATGTGGACGGCGACGTCGGTGCCGCGGGTTCGACCGGGCGCGGAGAGTTGAACCTGGTCAGCATGGCGTCGTTCATCTGTGTCGAGGAGATGCGGCGCGGCAAGACCCCGAAGGACGCCGGAATGACCGCGATCAGGCGCATCAAAGACATGGTCATTCAAAAACGCCTGCTCGACGAGAAGGGCGAACCCGGCGCCGGCGTCAGCATCAACTTTTACATCGTGAATAAGAAAGGCGAGTACGCGGGAGTCACTCTTCGAGGACGTGGCAGCTATGCCGTCTGCGACGAAAACGGCCCGCGCAGCATTCCGATGGAACCCCTGCTCGGATAAACACCATGCGGCGTGGCATCACGAAGCCCGTCGCTGCGCTCCGGGTTCTGAACATCGTCGTCGTAACGCAAAATTGTCAGAACCCGGAGCGCAGCGACGGGCTTCCTGACGTATGTAACTGAACAAAAGGCCGCCCGACGTTTCCCACATTTTCAGTAAAGGCAAGCGCTGTTCCCCGCGTAACGATTTCCCACGGTATACGTCAAACCCACAGTGTGCGAGGGTTTTAGCGGGATCGGGCTGCGCCGGTCAGAGGTAGAACTTCGATTCCAACGAGGGGAATGCCGATGGAATCATGTCACTTCTCGTAGAATGAAGGCATGGGTATGAAAGAGCGTTTGTGGCGCTTTCGCTCATTCTGGATATTCCCTCTGCTGGGGTTGGCGCTGCTGTTCCTTACTCGCGGCGAAGCGCAGCAGGGCCGCCTACGCGAGTTGGTCTGGCTGGTGCCGGTCGGGTTGTTTTCGTGGACACTGCTGGAGTACTTCTTTCACCGCGTTCTCTTTCACGCCGATTTCAGAAATCCTCTGCTTCGCGAATTAGTGAACGTATCTCACTTGAAGCATCACGCGGCACCGCGCGACGCTAAGCAGATTCTCGTGATCCCCAGCTTCGCGCTGGTGATTTCCGCCGGCCTCTTCACATTTCTTGCGGCGGCGACGCGCAACCTGTTCACGACGAGCGCGATCATCACAGGGATCTGGCTGGGTTTCTTGTACTACGAAGCGGTGCACTATCGCGTCCATATGAGTCTGGTTCACTCCGCTCTGCTGCAGCAGCAGCGCCGGGCGCACTTCTACCATCATTTTTCCGATTCGGAGAAGTGCTTCGGCGTGACCTCGCCTCTTTGGGACTACGTTTTCAGAACCAACAGATGACTGCGCAGCTTACCGGCTGCGGTTGATCATGGCGAGAACGCCTTCGTAGGCGCCGGGCGCGTTTCGGTTAAGCCACTCGACGTAGCGCTGGGTACCTTTTTCCAGATTGCGGTACAGCAGCGGATTGTTACGGACCTTGCGAAGGTCGGTGATGAAGTTCTTCATCTTTTCCCAAACGACGAGCATCTCGCCGCTGTTTTCGAAGAACAACTCGTCGTGCAGCACGCCGCGCACAACGAAGGAAGCCGCCATATCCCAGTAGGTGCCGACCATCCGGTAATACGCATTGTGATCGCTGCCCATCGGGTACTTCTCCAGCGCCTCGGCCAGCGTGTTGGCCGAGAAGTTACCGAGAAACCAGCCCCGCGCCGCCCGGAGCTTCTGTTCGCGCCGCATATCGTACAGCGTCAGAATGAGTTCAGCGTCGTTATAGGTTGCTTGTTGCATACATCTGCTCCGTTCTATTTCAAGTGCGTAAGCGTTGAGCCTTGAACACCGCCTCTTTGGCTTCACGGAGCTGCTCTTCGAGCTGAGACAGCTGCCGCTTCGAGCGGCGGCGTTCCGCATCCAATTCTTCGGTCATATCTTTGACCCTTCGGTCGCTTCGAGCGCGCTGACGGTTGGCTTCTTCCAGTCTCGCATCGAGCTTTGCCCCGAGCTCGGCTTCAACCTGTTTACGAGCCGCCGCCTGTGCTTCGGGCAAGGATTTTTCGAGCGCTTCGATTCGCGCAGCCAACCGCTCCCGCTCTTCGTTCAACTGCTGGGTCGCGGAATTCAGTTCAAGCTCGAGCCGTTGCCGTTCGCGGTTGGCTTCGAGAAGCTTGGGTTCGAACTGCAAACGTACTTCCTGAAGAGCGTCGGAGCGCAGGGCCTCTTTCGCGCGCTGGACTTCGTTTTCGAGGCGCTTGATGTGGAAGCTCATCTGTTCACGCTCGGCATCCCACTGGATCTTGGCATCCTGGAGTTCCCTCTCCCATTGCCCTGCGGTCTTCAGTCGAGGAGCGGAACCCGCGGGAAGTTTGCCGAGTTTTTCAGGTATCGCCTGCTT
>CAZPBY010000068.1:37861-39908 GCA_964584785.1 uncultured Solibacteraceae bacterium | reverse complement strand
GTGTCCGTTTCACTGGCCCGTTGCCCCGTGCTTTGCCTGAGCAACAGCAACCGCCCGCTACCTGAACTTTATCGGAAGTAATTGCAATACAGGTAACGCACCCAAACTTTTGATCGACCTTGGCGCCGGTCAATATACGTCCGTGATCCCCCTCACCCCTGCGGATAACAACGCTGCAACGCTCGCATCGGGTCCGTATTATGCGGCGATCGATTGCTCGAAACTCAGTATTCTGGCAATCCACCGGCTTGTCATTTCCACCGGAAACGGTCCTGTCTACAACGACGAGGTTGCCTTCGACTTCTCAGTCATCGGTCCAAAGGGACTCACCGGCCCGACTGGACCCACCGGTGCGAAGGGCGACACCGGCGCGAAAGGCGACACCGGCACGAAGGGCGACACGGGCTCACAGGGTAATCAGGGCGCCAAGGGTGACACCGGGCCTCAGGGTGATACGGGACCAAAGGGTGATACGGGTAACCAAGGTAACCAAGGTAACCAAGGTAATCAGGGCGCCAAGGGCGACACCGGGCCTCAGGGTGATACGGGACCAAAGGGTGAAACCGGTCCGAAAGGCGAGACGGGAAACCAGGGTAATCAAGGTAATCAGGGCGCCAAGGGCGACACAGGTCCCAAAGGTGAAACCGGCAACCAGGGAGTACAAGGACCCGCAGGCAACGCATTCGGTTATCACAAGAAGTTCGCGTCGGCCGGTATCACAGGCACTTCCTCGACGGTTCTGACTCAGGTTGTGTCCGGGAGCAACTCTTACATCGTGGATGCGAAGCTCAACGTGCCTTTCGCTAACGGTCAGAAAGAGGTTGTCTGCTCTCTCGTCGCCGTGCAGAACGGAGTATCGACCGAGATCGATCGGCTGGATACTCTGCTGTTGGGCAACAACCAGTCCGCGGCCAAAGGCGGTATCTCGTTGAACGGCGTCTTCACAGCGGCGAGCCCTGCTACGCAGGTCACCATCAGCGTGAACTGCTGGACCGGCGGTGACACGCGCACTGTGAACAACGGCCGCATGAGCATCATCGGCGTGAACGTCCTCGTTCCGTAACCCCGACCTGGTGGAGTTTTGGGGAGTTTCGGTGTGCGTCCCCAAAACTCCCCAAACTCCGAAGGATGCATTCGATGGAAAAGTTGTGGGTTGCCGTGAAGTCGAGGATCACCCGCCGTGGGTATCTTGCCGCATGCACTCTGGCGCTGGCAGCCGTCATCGCAGCGTATTCCAATCATTTTCGCAACGATTTTCATTTCGATGACGATCACACGATCCTGAACAATCCATCCATTCGCGACATTCGAAACATCCCTCGATTCTTCCAAAGCGCGAAAATGTTCAGTGCGACTCCGTCGCATCAAAGCTACCGGCCGCTCGTAACGACAACCCTTGCCATCGACTATCGAATTGCCGGAGGCCCGAATCCCTTCGTCTTTCACGCCACGAGCTTCGTGCTGTTCATCGTGCAGTGCATCGCCATGCTCTTTCTGTTCAGGCGCATTCTGAACTGCGCAAATCCGCACCGCTGGAATGCGTGGCTGGCTCTGTTCGCGGCCAGCTGGTACGCGTTGCATGCCGCGAATGCGGAGACGGTGAACTACATCATTGCGCGCTCCGAAATCCTGTCGACACTCGGAGCCGTTCTCGCACTTCTGCTGTTTTCGAGCAACGGCCGCGCCCGCCGTTGGGCGCTTTATCTTGTCCCTGCCGCGGCGGCGGTCTTCGGCAAGGAACAAGGCGCCATGACTGCTCCGTTGATTTTCCTGTACGTCGCGTTTTTCGAAAACGGGTTCTCTCTCGGTGAATTGTTCGATGTTCGGAAGTGCAAGCGCGTGCTCCGATCGACGTGGCCTGTGCTTGCAGTGTGCGGCTCGCTTGTCGTGGTCAGCATCCGGCTGGCGCCGTCATTTATCCCCGGTGGAACGTCGCGGTATTCGTATCTGCTGACCCAGCCGTTCGCGTTGCTGCACTATGCACTGACGTTTCTGTTTCCGTTCAGTCTCAGCGCGGATACCGACTGGAAACCTTTTTCCAGTCTGT
>CAZPBY010000068.1:6101-37851 GCA_964584785.1 uncultured Solibacteraceae bacterium | reverse complement strand
GGTGTTTGTGGTGTGCGCCGTCGGAACGGCTTTCGTTACGTCACGACGGCGCGAGACGCGTCCGATCGCGTTCGGTATTTTGTGGTTCTTCCTTGCGCTGCTCCCCACCTCGAGCATCATTCCATTGGCGGAAGTGGTTAACGATCACCGCATGTACTTTCCCTTTGTCGGCGTGGTCCTTGCGGCGGCGTGCATTCTCAACAGGAATCTCGTCAGCCGGGAAACATCGCGGCACGCTGCCGGCTGGATGAAACCGGCAACCGTTGCAGGATGCATCGTCCTGCTCGCGGCGCACGCCTACGGAACGCACCAGCGGAATCGCGTCTGGCACTCGGAAGAATCCTTGTGGCTGGACGTCACTCAGAAAAGTCCGGAGAACGGCCGCGGCCTGATGAACTACGGACTGATTCAAATGGCGGGAGGCAACCGCCTCGCTGCCGAGGACTATTTCAACCGCGCGCTTCAATACAGCCCCAACTACTCATACCTTCACATCAACATCGGCATCCTGAAAGGAGCGATGGGGAAAATGGAAGATGCCGACCGCCACTTTCGACTGGCACAGCAGATCGACTCCGACAGTCCCGCAAGTTACTTCTATTACGCCCGCTGGCTCCGTTCCGTGAATCGACCGGATGAAGCGATGACGATGGCGCGGCGTGCCGTGGACTTGAACGGGTCGCGACTGGATGCCCGGCATCTCATGATGGACCTTCTGGCGGACCGTCAGGATTGGCGCGCCCTCGAGTCCGCCGCGAGAGAGACGCTGGCGATCGATACGAAAGACGCAGTCGCGCAGTCCTGGCTCGAGCGGGCGCAACAGCAGCCGGCGGCGACGCCCATCCAAACCGCTCAGCGGATCAGTCCGGAGCACTGGCTGGACCTCGGCATGTTCCAGCTTCGCAACGGCGAATTTGCCGATGCCGTCGAGTCCACTCGCGAGGCCATTCGCCTTCGTCCGGACTACGCCGCCGCGTACCACACCATGTGCGCCGCGGAAAAGGCTCGAGGATCGTACGCCGCGGCAGACGCCGCCTGCGAGCGGGCGGTTGCGCTAACAAAGGAAGCTCCTTCGTCTATTTTCTAAATTCCCCTCCCACCGGAGTCTTTTTTCTTCTCCAATTCGTAATTGCGATTGATGGACGCTGTGATTTCCTGGTTTGGGAAACTCATGGAACAGGACAAAACGACATTGGTTCAGGGGCTTCGCGGCGGCGATCCGAACGTCGTGGACGGGCTTATCGAAGTCTATCAACACCGCCTGCTCCGCTACCTGATGTCGTTGACCGGCAACCGGGCTACGGCGGAGGACTTGTTTCAGGAAACCTGGCTGCGCGTGCTGGAACGCGGCAATCAGTACAACGCGAACTGGAACTTCGATGTCTGGCTGTTCAGCATTGCGCGGCATCTGGCGATCGATTTGGCTCGCCGGAAGAAAGACAGAAGTCTCGACGAACTGTTGAATCCCGAAGATGGACCGGGGTTTCAGCCGGCGGCGAACGATCCGTCGCCGTTCGATGAAATGTCGTCGAGCGAGCGTGGCCGGCACATGAGTCGAATTCTTGCCGGAATTCCCGCGGTGTATCGCGAAGTGATCACATTGCGTTTTCACGAGGACCTGGCGCTGGACGAGGTGGCGGCTGTCATCAAAGCACCTCTGTCGACGGCGAAGTCGCGGCTCTATCGAGGTCTGGAATCGATTCGGAGAATCATGGAGGAACAAAAAGCATGAAACCCGACCATCACCTGCGTGCAAAGCAGCTGTTACTGAAAGCGCGGATCGAGGGCATTTCCACGGACGATCAGCGGTGGCTGGATGGTCATTGGGCGGAATGCCCGTCCTGCACGAGCGAGGCTAACGCATTGGCGTCCATGATTCAGTCGCTCAGCAGTGTGCCCGTAACGGCAAGCGCCGATCTCGTCAGGCGAACCAGCCTGCTGGTGCACAGGCGCGCAAATGAGCTTCGCCGTACACGCGCGAATGCGGCGCCGCTGTCGATCGCGGCCATACTTTCGGGATTGTGGGTCATCGTCACGGCGCCTTATGTCTGGTCTGCATTGGAATGGCTGGGACGCGTTGTTCACGCTCCGTATGGCACATGGCAGGTCAGTTTTCTGATGTGGTGGTTCTTGCCGGCGACCGTCATCGCTGCGGTTGCCGTGTGTCGAAAGACGACCGTTACGGCGAATTGGGGGTAGCAATGACAACACTCAAGAGAGAGATCGCGGTCATTCCGGGACCGGCGTACGTTATCGCCGCAATTGTCTTCGTGTTTATCCAGGTCTGCTTTCACGTGTTCGTCTGGAGGCACCTCGGGGATGCGCCCCATCTGGCTTTTCAAGTGCTGATCTCGCTGATTCCGTCCACTCTCCTTGCCGTGATGGTATTGATGGTGGGTTACGTGAATCGAGATGCGGGCCGGCGAGGCATGAGCCGGTCGCTGTGGACGACACTCGTCATCCTCATTCCAAACGCTCTGGGTTTTATCCTGTACTTTCTGCTTCGCAATCCGATCCGCACTCAATGCCCCCAATGCGGAACGATCGCCGATGTACGCGGGAATTTCTGTCCCGGCTGCGGGTACAGCCTTCATCCGACCTGTCCGCAATGCAAAACCGCTGTCGGTCGGGCCGATACGTTCTGTGCGAACTGCGGGATGAGTCTGGGGGCATCGAAGTGAAGCCGGCCGAGGTCACAGTCTTCGAGCGGCCCTGAGCTGTCCGCGCCCGTGCTTACGATCATCGCCATGAGCCAGCCGGCGACACTCGTCGTGGACATCGAAACCGTGGGACAGGAGCCGGAGACAATTCCGTCGAGGGCGCGGGAAATACTGTTGAACGTCGAGACCGAGGAAGATCGGCTGCGCGTCCTGGATAACCTGGGACTGGATCCCTGCACGGGGCGCATCGTCTGCATCGGCGTGTATTGGGTCGAGCTCGACAGAACACGCGCCTACTGCCAGTCCGAGGAGCGCGAGCTCCTGGCGAATTTCTGGTCGGACCTCGGCCAGATCCGTCCGCATCGATTTGTTACTTTCAATGGCAAGTCTTTCGATTTTCCCTACATCAATATTCGCAGCGCCATCATGGGCGTACCTGTCCCCCACGATCTGCAACTGGACACGCGCCGCTTCAGCACCGACCGCCATTTCGACGTCAGGGAAGTTCTCACCAACCACGACCGCTATCGCAAAGGCACACTCGAATTCTTCTGCGACATCTTCGGTGTTCCGTCACCCAAGAACGGCATCGACGGAAGCAAAGTCGGCGATTACTTCAAGGCCGGCAAAGTCGATGAGATCGCCCACTACTGTCTGGCCGACTGCCGCGCCACTGGTGCGCTATATGAAAGGCTGAAGAACTACTACCGCTGAAGTTCCGGCCGTGTGGACGTTCCAGAAAATCTGATGTCTCGGCCTTGACAGTCCCACCTCACAAGTTTAGAAAGAACAGGTGGCAGGATTCTTTCAATTTGCGCTTCTCCTCATCTGCTGGCTTGCCGCACTCGCAACCCTGCTTGTTTTCCTCGAAAGCTGGTTCGCTTTATCGAACCGTCAACGGTTTGGCGGGCGGCGGGCGGCCGGTTCTTATGGTGTCGTTACCGTTTTTCTTCCGCTTCAGGGTTCGGTCGGCAAGCTCGACCGGACGATCCGGTCGGTGCTCGGTCAAACCTATGCATTCACGCGTCTCGTCATTGTTTATTACGAAGACGATCTCCGCCATGTGAATCTGTCGCGTGAAATTCGAGGCGTCGATTCGCATGTCGGTGTTCGCGTCGTCACGACTTCATTTCCGATCGAAAACGAAGCGGACCGGACGCGCGCTTTGGAGCAGGCGCAAGCGGAAGCGAGCGGAACGTGGTGGGCCGTGCTGCGTCCGGACGTGATTCTCGATCCGCAGGCGGTGGAATCGGCGCTCGAGTTTGCCGAGTCGAATGAAGTCACCGCAATGGTCCTGCGTCCGGGGGTGCGTTGCACGTCGTTCTTCGAGCGTTTGCTCGCGCCGTCCATGGAATATCTGCTTCAAATGATGCGCGTCGTCGACAACCGCCGCGAACGGCTCAAGAAGATGAATTTCGATTCGGCGTTTATGCTGATGAGCCGTGAAGCTTTTGGCGTGGTGAACCGCATCAATCGCATGCCGGGCATTCTGAATGAGGCGGGCTGGACGATCTGGAGCTATCAGATGGAGGGCTTGCGCACCTACGAAGGTGACGGCTCGCGATGGATGTGGCGGGAATCCAGCATCCGCCGTTGGTCGTCCGAGACCGATGCGGAACGGCGCTACGGCGTGCGATCGGCCGGATTCGTCGTCGCCAGCGTTCTCGTCGCGACGATTTCGATCTTCGGACTGGGATACGGCGTCACCGGAAACGTCGACAACTTTTCAGGCGCCAGCATCCTCGCGTTTTCGGCGGTGAGCTACGCCCTGATGGCGATCAGTTATTTCCTTTATGCTCGCAGGCTGCGCGCTTCGGTGTGGTTCGCTCCATTATGGTTTTTGTCTCATCTTCCGGCGTCGGTCCTGACCATTCTGGAAATGAGGCGCCGGATTCGCGACAGCCGTTCCCAGCCGGCCGACTCGGCGTCGTCGGATTCATCGACGTTTCATTCGTCGCATCGTGGCTGAAGGAATCTTCACTCGCCGCAGCCGGTCGAGATTGAAGAATATTGCAAACGCAGCCGCCACTCCGAAGACCGCAGCGATAATAAAAGCAAGCGTATTGTTCTGCGCGATCGTTATCGTCATCTCGTACAGCGTATAAACGAAAAACAAGATCGACAGCGTCAGCAGCATCATGCGGTACGCCATCGTTTCGCGGAATGGCACCACCGTGTCCTTCTTTTTGATCTTCAACCGGCCCATGAGCCGGAATTATAGTTCGAAACCCATGGGCCTTGAGGAATACAAGAAAAAGCGCCGGTTCAACGAGACGCCCGAACCCGAAGGCGAAGTTCAGGTCTCCTCCGGCCGCAGCTTCGTCATTCAAAAACATCGCGCCACCCGATTGCATTACGACTTCCGCCTGGAGATGGAAGGCGTGTTGCGCTCGTGGGCGATCCCGAAAGGTCCGTCGTTCAATCCAGCGGAGAAAAGACTGGCGGTACGAACGGAAGACCATCCGATCGATTACGGCGGTTTTGAGGGCGTCATTCCGAAGGGCAACTACGGGGCGGGGAACGTGATCATCTGGGATCGGGGAACCTACGAAATCCTCGATCCGGCATCGCCCGAAGAAGGGTCCCGAAAGGGAAAACTTCACTTCATTCTTCACGGTGAAAAGTTGAAAGGCGAATGGGTGCTGGTGCGCGGAAGCCGGCAGCCGAACGAGTGGATCTTTTTCAAGGTTCGCGATCCATACGCGGCGGCGTCCGCTGATATTACCGAAGAGCGGCCGGAGTCCGTGGTTACGGGAAGGCTCGTCGAAGAAGTGGGGCAACCTTCGAAGGGTTCGACCAAAGAATGGTTCACTCCCGTCGAACGTGAGCTCGAGAAACACGGCATGAAGGCCGCGGGCCGCGTCGCCATGCCGAAGCACGTCGAACCGATGCTGTCCACGTTGGCGGACGACCCGTTCGACAACGACGACTGGATCTTCGAACTGAAGCTTGACGGCATTCGCGCGCTCGTCGTTAAGGACGGCGACAAGCTCGAAATGTGGACGCGCAATGCGAAGTCGATGGCGAATCGATTTCCGACGATCGCCGCGGCGCTGGGCGCCCTCCACGCCAACAGCATGATCCTCGACGGTGAAATCGTTGCGCTCGATGAAAAGGGGCACTCCCACTTCGGATTGATCCAGCCGCGCATCCATCTCAGCCGCGCCAAGGACATCGCGATGGCCGATCAAGAGATCCCCGTCCATTTCTACGCCTTCGACGTTCTTCATCTGAACGGCTACAACCTAATGAAGTTTCCCGTGATCGCCCGCAAAGAGGTCCTCAAGGCCTTGATTCCCGACCGTGCCGGATGGATCCGCTACACGGACCACGTCGAAGGCCGCGGCATCGACTTTTTTAATGCGGTTTCGAGCCATGGCCTGGAAGGGATCGTCGCGAAGAAAAAGACGAGCGAATACGTGCCGGCGCGATCGAAGTATTGGATCAAGATCAAGACGCAGCACACGGATCGTTTCGTTGTCGGCGGGTTTACGCCTCCCGCCGGCTCGCGCAAATACTTCGGAGCGCTGCTCCTTGGGCTGTACGACAGAAAAGGGGATTTCATCTATGTCGGACGCGCCGGCGGCGGCTTCGACGATCGCACCCTTGCGGAGGCATCGAAGGAAGTCCGGAAGCGGATCGCCTCGAAGCGTCCATTCAAGGAAGTGCCCGCTGAGGTACGAAGATCCACATGGGTCCAGCCGCAGCTCGTGTGTGAGGTCCGGTTCACGGAATGGACGGCCGATCGCATGTTGCGGAATCCGATCTTCCTGGGTTTTCGGAACGACGTCGACCCGGAACAGTGCATCCTGGAAGACTCTCTCCCAACGGCACCCCTCGCGACGCCTCCAGCTACGGATACGATCCCTTCCAGGCGCATCACGCCGACTCGCCAGGTCCGCGCTCGCAACGGCAGTAACGGCCAGCGGGGTGCCGCCGCATCCCGATTTGGGATCGACACCAAAGTCGAACTCACAAACCTCGATAAGATTTTCTGGCCCGACGATGGTTTCACGAAAGGGGATCTGATCCGGTTTTATGACCGCATCGCGCCATACCTCGTACCTTACCTTCTCGATCGGCCGCTCGTGTTCAAGCGTTATCCGAACGGCATCACGGGGCAGTACTTCTACCAGAAGGACGCAGCGGATTACGTGCCGGATTGGGTTCGGATCGAAACCTTTTGGTCGGAGGATGTCGAACGTCATATCCGATACTTCATCGGATACGATCGCGACCAACTGATCTACATCGCCAACATGGGAGCGATTACGCAGAATCCGTGGATGTCGCGCATCCAACATCTGGACTATCCCGATTACATCGTCTTCGATCTCGATCCCGTCGAGGCTCCGTACTCCACCGTGCAACAGGTGGCGCTGGTGTTGAAAGGCGTGCTTGATGAACTGGGGCTGCGAACCTATCCGAAGACTTCGGGTTCTTCGGGTATCCACGTTCATCTGCCGCTCCTCGAAAAAAGATTCACTTACGAAGACGTCCGCATTTTTGCCCAAGCGGTCGCTTCGGTGGTTGTACAACGATTACCGCAATACGCCACGATCGAGCGTGTCGTGAAGCGTCGCAAGCCCGAATGGGTCTATGTCGATTTTCTGCAGAACGTTCGAGGAAAAACGGTGGCGTCCGTGTACTCGCCCCGCGCCAAGCCCGGAGCTCCTGTATCGACGCCGTTAAAATGGGAAGAATTGAAGCAGCCGATCGATCCAAAGGCATTCAACATCGAGACCCTCTTCAAGCGGTTGGATAAAGTTGGAGATTTGTTTGAGCCGGCGTTAACGGATCGGCAGGATATCTCCGGCTTTCTTTCGGTGTTACGGAAGTAAATAAAGATCCGGGGACGCACACCTGAAACTGCGGTGTGCGTCCCCGATCTTTATTTCAATGCTTTCCCAGACGCAGGGAGAGGGCAAGCGCCGGCTTCCGCTTGCGCTCGACATTGGTGCTCGAGCCGTAGACGGCCGCGTCAATGCCGAAGTGTGAAGTAATGTTCAAGCCGACGCCGCCGGAGGGTTGCCAGTCCTTGTTCTTGTAGTGCGTTCCACCGCGGAATTCTAAAATCACCAGCCGATACTCGGCACCGCCTCGATACTCCCAATCCTGCAATCCATGGGCGACTTCCGATCTCGCCGACCATCGATCGGTATGGTAGCCGCCTCCCCCGGAGTATCGGACCGGCAATTCAACGCGGATTTTACCGGCCGTCGAGGGCAGCGGCGTCTTGACGAACGACAAACCTTGAAAGAGATTGCCCAGCGTTAGCCGTTCCAGCCGGTTGTCTTCCCAATCGATACGGTTCCCGATGCCGTCCGCAGCAAAATTCACTTCCCAGTGATTCACGACGACCGCCGTCGCGACATCGACGGCAAAACCATTTCCCCGGGAAGACCAGACGTGGTCGACCACCACCGGGGTCGTTGTGGGATTTAGAGTGATTAAGCCTTGCGCGTCGGTATCGAACCGAACACGAATTCCCGCAGTGTCTCGGCGAAATCCGCGGAGATAGTTGTAGTTCGTCGCAATGTAAATACCGTCGCGCGCGGACGCGAAAGCCGATCCGCCCGGCAATGCGAGATGGCTGCGATAACCGATCGTGAGCGCTCCGGCGACCTGTCCATTCGAACCGTCGGTGATGCTGAACGACTGATTGGGCCGGTACGTGGCTGTACTCGACTTCAGGATGTCAATGAGCTGTTGATCAAACTGAACGTTGGTACCAAGCGAAATGTAAGGTCCGACGCCGGCGTATATTCCGTGATAAGGACCGTCCTTGGTGCCCTTCAAACGCGCCGTGTAACCAAACGTCGGCGACACCAGACCCTGCGCGTCGTACGACTGCCGCGGCGCAAAACCATGGTACGTATTGAGGTCACGACTGAATCTCCCTCGAACGATGTCTTGCACGAGGACTTCGCCCGGCGTGCCCTCCTTGAGATCGAACGTGTAATGAAGAGGACTGGCCAGCAGCGTAGCGGCGCGCAAGGGATTGAAATCGTCCTTTTTATCCGGCCTGTAGACATCGAGGTTTTTCAACACCTGAAACAAGCCTATCGGCAGACCAATCGATCGGTAGGATCGCTCGTTGCCGGCAAGCCGCGACGCATCGTTCGCGTGGCCGCCGACACCACCCATAGCGACCAATCGGGCATCGGACGTGTAGTTCTGTGCGGAAATCGGAAGTACGAAAACAACCGACATCAGAATTGAGCAGCAAACAAGGGACCGAACTGAATTCATCTCCTCGCTCCTAGAAGTGATTTATGTTTGGTTAACGGAAAAAACTTCCCGTGAGACCCTCAAAGCCGAACCAGAAAAGGTAAAACAGAATGCCGGCAATCACTGCGACGACGATGGCGAACGCAAGCGGTATCGCGGAGCCTATCAATCCTTCGACAAACGTAGGTTCCTTTAGCGATTTCTTTTGAGGCTGATTCACTGCATGATTCTAACTTCGATGCATCAAGACGCTAACGAATATCGTCCCCGCTTTTTCCCCGGTCCCTGGACCGACCAGGACCGCCACTACCTGGGCGCCTTCGCTACGAATCCCGATGGCATTATTTCCGTTCTTCGCAATCTCCCGCCGGAAATCACCGGGGCCTTGTGCTCGCGCGCGAGCCGCGCGGCGGGCTCGCTGCTTGAAGTGTTGCTGAAGGAATACATCTATCCGATCGTGAACGGTGAAGATCGCGCTCTTGCCGGCGAACTGGACGAGACGGTTCGCTTCCTGCGCGAACACGGGTTCAAAAACATCCTCAACAACCAGCGGGCGCAGGCGTTTTATTCAAGATGGTTGTCGCAGTACGGAGACGACTCGATTGCTCAAATCACGGGAACGCACGTGATCGTTTGGGGTATTTCACAGGTGGCGATGAAGTTCATCGAAGATCAACGCGTTGGACTCGAGCCGATCGAAAAATCCACGCGATATGTGAACTTCGGAACGAAGGTTGCGGGACGCTACCTTTATTACGTTCCGAAGCCTGACCTCGAACGTCTTGGCTTTCTCGCCGAATACATCGTCACAATGGATCAATTGTTCGACACCTACGTGAGCCTCCTCGGACCGCTGCAATCGTGGTTGAAGGAGAATTTCGACGAAAAGGAGTCGATTCTCGAAAAGAAAGCCTTCGATACGCTGCGCGGTCTGCTGCCCATGGCGACTCTCGGTCAGGTTGCCTTCCGCGGTAATGCTCAATCGTTCGAGTACCTCATCAACCGAACAACGAGGCATCGGCTTGGCGAGTTGCGATGGTTCGCCACCGAACTCAAACAGGAACTGGACAAGGAAATCCCGTCGCTGCTCCTTCGCGTCTCCGAGAATAAATCCGGCGATTACCAGGACTATCTGAATCGGCGGTACGAAAACGTCCGGGCGTTCGTAGGACAGGGCGGCCTGGAACCGGCGTCGCGCGCGGAAGTTCGCCTCGTCGAATTCGATCCCGACGCGGAAACAAAGATTGCTGCGGGAATCATCTTCCAGCAAACGCACGGCAGTTGGGACAACGCGATTCAAAAAGCGAAGTCGCTCGGCGACGCCGGCCGGCGTGAGCTGTTCGAAAGCTACATGCCGGGAAGACAGGCCCGCTGGTACAAAGTGGGACGCGCATTTGAAAATGCCTATCTGCGTTTTGAAATCGCGATGGATATCGGATCGTACCGGGACCTCCATCGGCATCGGATGATGACGCAGGAACGTCAGTCCTTCACCACGGCGCATGGCTATACCGTTCCACTCGAAATTGATCAGGCCGGGTTGTCCGATCGCTACGAGGAAGCGATGGAATCTGCCGATCGTCTATTTCGACAACTCGAACCGCTCGATCGCGACCTCGCACAGTACGCCGTCCCGCTCGCCTATCGAATGCGTTTCTATCAGTGGCAGAACTTCCGTCAACTGTTCTGGGAATCGGAACTGCGAACGGTCTCTCAGGGCCATCCCGACTATCGATTTATCGAGCTGGAGAAGTATCGTCTCGTCAAAGAAAGGTTTCCGCTGGTTGCCAGCTTCATGCTCGTCGATACGAACGACTACGCGATCGCCCGGCGCGGAACCGAGGAACGTATCCTCGAAAAAGAACGCTCACTCATGGAAGGACTTCGCCGCCAATCGGACGTTTGAAGAATACTGCCGCCTTATCATCGCCCGGCTTTAGAATAGCCGTCGGAACATGAAATTCAGCCGAGCACAATACGTGTTGGCAGCGCTGATCGTGACCGGCGTCTATGTTGTGTGCGCCAAACTTGGATTGACGCTGGCCATCGTGGCGCAGCAGGTGACCGTCGTGTGGCCGCCGACCGGCATCGCATTGGCGGCCGTCGTCCTCTTCGGATATCGGATCTGGCCGGCGATCGCGGTCGGCGCGTTCATCGCCAACATCACGACGTCCACTCCCGCCATCACGTCCCTCGGCATTGCAACGGGGAACACACTGGAGGCGATCGCCGCAGCGTACCTCCTGAAGCGGTTTGTTCGGTTTCAACCGTCACTCGCTCGATTCCGCGACATCTTCGGTTTGATTTCTGCGGGTGCGATTCTAAGCACGACGGTGAGCGCCACCATTGGCGTCGCCAGTCTTTGCGCGACCGGAATTCAGCCGTGGGACAGGTTCGCAGCACTGTGGAACGTATGGTTTCTCGGCGATGCGATGGGTGACGTGATCATTGCGCCGCTTGTTCTGACGATGTTTTCCGCGGAAGCCCGCAGGAAAATATCGGAACGTAGTGCGGGTGAATTCATCGCACTCGTTGTTGTGCTGGTTGCATTCGTGTCGTTTGTGTTCGGGCGTCCGGGAGTCACGGCTTCGACGCACAATCCTGCGGATTACGCCCTGTTTCCCGTTCTCATCTGGGCGGCGCTCCGCTTTGGAACATGCGGTACCGCCATCGGCGGCTTCATCACAGCAACCATCGCGATCTGGGGAACCATACACGGGCGCGGCCCGTTCGCGGCCGGGGACACGAACCAAAACCTGATTTCCCTGGTGCTGTTCATGTTCGTGGCCATCGTCACCAGTCTGATCATTGCCGTAGCCGAAACCCAACGCCGTCTGGCGGAACGATCGTCGCAGCAAAGTGAGGAACGGTACCGTTCGCTGGTGCTGGCTTCCTCGCAAGTGGTCTGGTCCACAAATTCCGTGGGGGATGTTGTCGAGGATTTGCCCACGTGGCGGAAATTCACCGGACAGTCCACGGAAGAAATGATGGGCCGCGGCTGGGGCCGCATGCTGCACCCTGAGGACATCGGCCGGGTTGGTGAAATATGGGAACGCTCGCTCGCTACCGGTACACCTCATGAGGTCGAATTCCGTGTTTTGTCCGCAGAAGGAAGCTACCGCGATGTCTTCGGCAGAGCGGTACCGGTCTTCGAACGCGATGGGCGCATCCGTGAATGGGTGGGGACGCTGACCGATGTCACGGCCCGCAAAAGAGCTGAACGCGAGATGCAGGAAGCCAACCGCCGCAAGGATGAGTTCCTCGCGATGCTCGCACACGAACTGCGCAATCCGCTCGCTCCGATTCGCAATGCCGCGCACGTGCTCCGGATGACGGGTGGCGCCGTCTCACCGGCACAGCTGCAGTGGGCGCGCGACGTGATCGATCGGCAGATTCAACATTTGACGAGACTCGTGGACGACCTCCTCGATGTGTCGCGCATCACTCAGGGCAAAGTCACGCTGCGGAAGGAGACCGCGGATCTCGCCACCATCGTCGCTCGCGCCGTCGAAACAAGCCGCCCTTTGATCGATGAGCGCCGCCATCATTTCACACTTTCTCTTCCCGCGGAGTCGCTGCTGGTTGAAGGTGACGCTACACGCTTGTCTCAGGTCGTTTCCAATCTGTTGAATAACGCCGCAAAGTATACGGAGGAAGGCGGGCAGATCACGCTCACCGCCTCCCGCCTCGAAAATGAGGCCGTTCTCAAGGTTCGTGACACCGGCATCGGCATCCCGTCCGAAGCGTTGCCGCATATCTTCGACCTCTTCACGCAGGCGGATCGTTCTCTCGACCGCTCTCAAGGCGGCCTCGGTATCGGGCTGACGCTCGTGCGCAGTCTTGTGGAAATGCACGGAGGAAGAGTTCAGGTCTCGAGTTCAGGCCCCGGACACGGCAGCGAATTTGTAGTCTATCTGCCGGCATTGCCGCCGCAGCAGCGATCGGCGTCGGGCACGAAACACGGTCTTCATCAGACGTCTTCACCTGCTTCTTTCCGGATACTCGTCGTGGATGACAATCTGGACGCTGCGGAAAGTCTCGCGTTGATTCTCGAATTAAGCGGGCACACCGTACAGATGGCGCACGAAGGAGTAACCGCGCTGGAAGCGGCCCACAGCTTCCAGCCCCAGGTGATCCTTCTCGACATTGGCCTGCCTCAAATGGACGGCTATGAAGTGGCGCGGCGGCTGCGGGAGCAACCGGATGCGAACAAACTATTCCTGATAGCGGTCACCGGTTACGGTCAGGATCAGGATCGCGAGCGTTCGAAGCTGGCCGGTTTTGATCGGCATCTGGTCAAGCCCATCGATCCTTCTGCCCTTCAATCCATGCTCGCTTCGTTGTCCACAGGAACGATAGCGCAGTAAAAGCTCCGCGCTAGTCACGGTCACGAACGGCGATCACCTCCAGCCCGCCGGGCGTCACCACGTACGTCGCCGAACAGTGACTCGAATTGCCTTCCGATCCATACGTCCATGATAGCGACTGCAAGGCCGTGAGATACTGCCGCTGTGCCAAACGTCCTATCGGTCGCCAATCTGAGCAAAGTCTACCGGGACCTTCGTGCCGTCGATGACATCTCGTTTCATGTCGGCGGCAGCGAGATCGTCGGTTTGCTCGGCCCGAACGGCGCAGGAAAAACAACGACGATTAACATGATCCTGAGCGTTCTCGAGCCGACGTCGGGAAAGATCGAAATCGACGGCATCGATCTTCGCAAGAGTCGCGTCAAAGCACTCGAACGCACGAATTTCGCGGCAGTCTATGCTCCGCTTCCCGGAAACCTCACCGTTAAACAGGACCTGCAGATTTTTGGAATGCTTTACGGAGTGACGAATCTCACCGCGCGTATCGACGAACTCCTGAAGGATTTTGATCTCGTCCGGTTCAAAAATGTGAAAGCCGGAGTGCTTTCGTCCGGGGAACAGACGCGGCTGTGTCTTGCGAAAGCGATGCTGAATTGTCCGTGCCTGCTGCTGCTGGATGAACCCACAGCTTCTCTGGATCCGGCAACAGCCCAGGAAATCCGTGTGATGATCCGGCAGTTTGCGATGCGTGGGCGCTGCGGTGTTCTGTGGACATCGCACAATATGCGCGAAGTACAGGACGTGTGTCACCGCGTCCTGTTTCTGTCGCGCGGTAAGATACTGCTGGAAGGGGATCCGAAATCCCTGCCCCTGGAGCACGGGAAGGGGAGTCTGGAAGAATTGTTTATCAGCGTCGCGCGTGAGCCGCTGACATTGGAAGCGAGATGAACACGCGGAGGATATCCGCGGTGATTCTGCGGCAGATGTATCTCATGCGAGGCAACCCGGCCCGGATACTCCCGCTTTTTGCGTGGGTCTGCATCGACATTGTGTTGTGGGGATTCATCACCAGATACTTCAACTCCGTCATCAACGCGGGTTTCGACCTCGTTCCGGTTCTTCTCGGCGCGGTGCTTCTCTGGGACTTTTTCACGAGGGCGATGCACGGCGTGACGATGACGTTCTTTGAGGACGTCTGGTCGCGCAATTTCCTGAACCTGTTCGCGTCGCCGTTGTCGATTGGGGAATACGTCAATGGACTGGTGTTGTCGAGCGTGGCAACGAGTTCGATCGGACTCGTCGCGATGATCGTTCTGGCGAGCGCAGTCTTTGGTCTTTCCTTCGCCGTTTATGGCCCGGCAATCCTGGTCTTTTTCGTGATCCTGTTCACTTTTGGTATCGCGCTCGGCGTAGCGGGTTGCGCGATCGTGCTCCGTTTTGGCCCCGCTGCCGAATGGCTGATATGGCCGATACCCGCCCTCGTGTCGCCATTCGCCGGCGTCTTTTATCCGATATCCACATTGCCGGCATGGATGCGGGCCGTGGCTCGCGTGCTTCCGCCTTCCTACGTCTTCGAGGGGATGCGCGGCATAATCTCCGGCGCACCGGTTTCAGTGCCGGCGCTCGCGATGGCTCTGACGCTTGTCGTGGCCGACGTCGTCCTTGCCTCGTGGTTTTTCGTGCGCGTCTACAACAGCAGTGTCCGCTCGGGCTTGATCGCCCGATACAGCGCCGAGACGGTTTCCTGAGTCGCGTGGCTTTTGCGATCGATCAATGGCGATGTAGATCGCCGCGTCCCATGCATTGTGGATCCCGATGAATAACAGAAGCACAGCCGAACCGGCGATGACAAACAACGGCCGCCCGGGTTCCCCGCGAAGTGCAATGGCGGCGAGCGACAGCGACAGATACGCGATCAGCGGCAGAATGGAATGCCAGAGCCAGTCTTCGAATACCGGCGCGTAGTCGCCCTGCTTTCGCGTGTGCCGGATAACCATCAAGACGTACGCAAGCCCGACGATGCCGCAGGCGGTTAAAGCCACTGCCGGCTGCGAACGACTCTGCCAGGGGGCGCTTATAATAGCCGACATCAAAAGCACGCCGCAGAAATGAACGACTGTGGGTGTGGCGAAGGCCCGGGTCGACGTCATCTTGATTCTGCCGCCTTCGGCTCCAAGCACAATCACAACAAACTGAAGACCGGTCAGCGCTGCGGCCGACGATCCGATAATCACGTAGAAGTTTTCCCAACCGGTCAGACTCGTTGGATCCATGAGGTGTTGCATGGAAAACCACCTTTCAACGCCGCATCGCGATAACGGTGCGGGGAATGCCTTGTAGATCGGTTCGAGTGGGAACTCTTTGCCACGAATCGTCGAACAGCGAGAGGACGGCCTCTTCCATGGCAAAGCCGATTTCCATGATCAGTCTACCCCCGGATTTCAGAAGCTCGCGCGAGGCGCCGACCAGACGGCGGTAAATCTGCAGCTCGTCGTCCGGCGAAAACAAGGCGACGTGAGGTTCGTGCTCGCGGACCTCGCGCTGTAAACGATCGAGTTCACCCTGCCGGACATACGGAGGGTTGCTGACGACGAAGTCGAAATGTCCGCGGACCGCGTCGAGTACATCCATGCACACGAAGCCAACGGCCGCTCCCAACCTGACGGCGTTCCGGCGAGCGACCTTGAGCGCATCCTCAGAAATGTCGCCGGCGAACACCGTCGCCGACGGAATCTCGAGCGAGAGCGTGATGGCGATGCAGCCCGATCCGGTACCGACGTCGATGATTCGCGCGTTCGGCGGCGGTGAGGATTCGAGCACCGACTCAATGATGTATTCCGTCTCCGGGCGTGGAATCAACACGGAAGGATTCACAACGAAATCGCGGCCGTAAAACTCCTGATGTCCGACGATGTATTGCACCGGCACGCCGCTGATGCGTTCGTAGATCGCATTCTCCAGCGCGGCGGATTCCTGTTCGGATATGACTCGATCGTCATGGGCGTAGAGAAATGTCCGATCAACGCGGAGGATGTGGGCGAGAAGGACTTCCGCACAAAGCCGGGGATTCGAGATGGTGTGGAGTTGAAGGCGCAGCGTCGCTTCGAGAAGGGCCTCGCGCAGCGTCACGCGATCACGCCACGAGTTCTTTCTTCAGGCGTTCGGCCTGGAAGTGCGTGTTGAGCGCGTCGAGGATTTCGCCGAGGTCGCCGTTCATCACGCTGTCCAATCGATGAAGGGTCAACCCGATTCGGTGATCGGTCACGCGGTTTTGCGGATAATTGTACGTGCGGATCTTCTCGCTGCGATCACCGCTCCCAACCATGGAACGGCGCTCGTCCGCTTCGGCCTTCTGCTGCTTTTCTCTTTCCATCTCGTAAAGCCGCGACCTCAGAACCCGAAGCGCCTTCGCTCTGTTTTTGATCTGTGACTTCTCGTCCTGGCAGGAGACCACGAGTCCCGTGGGGATATGCGTGATGCGAACCGCGGAGTATGTGGTGTTGACGGATTGCCCGCCGGGACCTGACGAGCAGAAGGTATCGATCCGCAGATCCTTCATCTGGATGTCGACTTCGACTTCTTCCGCTTCCGGCATCACCGCAACCGTGATGGCCGAAGTATGAATTCTGCCGCTCGCTTCGGTTGCCGGAACGCGCTGCACGCGGTGAACTCCGCCTTCGTACTTGAGCCGGCTGTAGACGCCTTTGCCTTCGATCAAGGCAATGACTTCCTTCAAGCCGCCGATTCCCGTCGCATTTGAAGACATGATTTCAACGCGCCATCCTTGAGCTTCCGCGTACCGTGAATACATCCGAAAGACGTCGGCGGTGAACAACGCCGCTTCATCGCCACCGGTGCCGGCGCGAATTTCGAGAATGATGTTTCGCTCGTCGTTGGGATCTTTCGGAAGGAGCAAAAACTTCAACTCGACTTCGCATTTCGCGAGGCGCTCTTCGAGTGCCGTGAGTTCCTCTTCCGCCATCTTCCTCAAGTCGGCATCCGCTCCGACCTCGTTCAACATCGAGCGCGTTTCCGTAATGCCGCGTTCGAGATCTTTGAACTCGCGGAACTTCACCACAATCTCGCTCAGATCGCTGTGTGTCTTGGCGGCCTTCTGATAGCGCTTGGTATCGGCCACAATCTCGGGATCGGCGAGTTGTTGATTCAGTTCTTCGTAGCGGGCTTCGACGCTGCGAAGTTTGTCGATCAGCAGATTGGCGCTCATTTCATGCCTTGTTTCGCCCTATCGGGCTCACGTTCGCTCCGCTCACGTATTTCTTGTTTCGCTCCGCTTATACCGTCAGAGCTTCTTCAAGGGCGCGGATCGCTATCTCCAGTTGGGATTTGTCGGGTTCTTTCGTCGTGATCTTCTGCAGAAGAAGTCCGGGGAACGTGACCCATCGGATGATGCTCTTGGGATGTTTTGCAGAATAGCGAATGATTTCGTACGAAATTCCCGCCACCAGAGGCAGCAGGACAATTCGGGAAAGAAGTTTTGCCGCGATGGAATCAAAACGCGCGATCGAGAAAACAAGAATGCTGACAATCATGACTACCAGGAGGAAGCTGGTTCCGCAACGCGGATGAAGCGTGGAGTATTTTGCGGCGTTCTCGACGCGGAGTTCTTCACGGGCTTCGAAGTTATACACCGTTTTGTGCTCCGCCCCATGGTAGGCGAACACGCGGCGCATATCGTTCATCCACGAAACCGTCGTCAAAAAACCAACAAAGACGGTGACGCGGAATAGGCCGTCGATCGCATTGAACAGGATGGAACTCTGGAATCCGATTTGGTTCTGAATGAGTCTCGTGAGGAAAAGCGGCAGCACGACAAACATCAGGACATTGATGCCGAGAGCCAGCACCAAATTCCCGGCGATCAACCATCCTGCCGTTTTGGATGCAGCTTCGGGCTTTTGGGGCTTTGGGGTGTTCGTCCCTTCCGTCTTGTGGTCCTCGGTCATGGCCTCTTCTGCGGAGAACCTTAAGGCCTTGATACCGAGAACAAGCGCCTGTCCGAGAACGCCGACGCCCCTCAAAACGGGCAGCTTAAAGGCCTTCCATTTCTCGCCGACGGTCTGGAGCGCGTCCTTGAGGACGCGAACGGTGCCGTCCTGACGGCGGACCGCCACGGAGTAGCCTTTCGGCGACCGCATCATGACACCTTCGATGACGGCCTGACCGCCAACCAGGATGTCGTCGTTGGAACTGCCGAGAGCCCAGTTCGTGGCGGTAAAGGCGAGATGATGTATGGTTCGGAAAAACTTCATCGATCGAGAAACCTCTTAATTCTTGGAATACTTACGATTGAATCGTTCAACTCTGCCGGCGGTATCCACGAGTTTCTGCTTACCCGTAAAGAAAGGATGGCATTTGGAGCAGATTTCAAGGTGGATTTCAGGCTTGGTCGATCGGGTCTTGAACGTCTCACCGCAAGCGCATCGTACGACGGCGTCGACATATTTCGGATGGATATTTGCCTTCATTAAGCCTCCAGTCAAAACATCAATTATATGCGCAAATGACAAATTGGCATCCCTGTATTCGAAGAGACCCTGGGGACGCAGCGGATTCAGTGGGTGGAAAATCCAGATCCGCCTGGCTTTGCCTCACAAGTCATCGGTCTTGGTGAAAACGGACTGTCCGGACGGCCATAGTACCCGAGCGAAGCGAGTGGGGCACTTATCAGGATGCCCGCTCGCTTCACTCGGGTACTATTTTAATTCCGGGTGCGTCCCCAGATCTCATCCACAGGCGCCATTGACCGTACCACCCTGATCGCATATAGTTACCCGACACCATTAAAGCGCTGCAGAACAAGGAACATCGCATACCGGCGAGTCTCACTCCGCTGTTCGACACACGACAGCGAAATCCCTGTCAAGTGGTTGCAATGGTTCTGGAAATCCGATACCTTAGCAGTTTTGCAATTACCAGGAGGAAACTAAAACGATGGTTAACGAACGAAAATTGGCCAGTGCGGAGCGCGCACGTGCGGAAGAGCCCGCGGGCCAGTTTGCTCTCAAAGAAGGAGGAGAGGACGACAATTACGCAGAGCTCTTAAATAAGTACACTGGCCGCCGTTTCGCCGAAGGCGAAGTGATGAAAGGCACGGTTCTGAAAATAACGAGCACCGACGTCATCGTCGACATTGGGTACAAGTCGGAGGGCGTCATTCCCGTGACGCAATTCATCGATTCTGCAGGCCACTGCACAGTCAAGATTGGTGACACCATCGATGTTTTGCTTGAAGACACGGAAGACTACGACGGACACATCGTCCTGTCGAAAGAGAAAGCCGAAAAAGTCAAAGTCTGGGAAGACGTTGAACGCGCCTACAACGAAAACACGATTATTCGAGGCCGCGTTGTCGAGCGCGTCAAAGGCGGTCTCTCTGTCGACATCGGAATCCGCGCGTTTCTGCCCGGTTCACAAATCGATGTCCGCCCGGTAAAGAACCTCGACGTCCTGAAGGGCAAAGAAATCGAGTGCCGCGTCATCAAATTCAACCGCAAGCGCGGAAACATTGTGCTTTCCAGAAAGATTGTCCTGGAGGATGAGCAGACCCGGAAGAAAGCCACGACTCTCGAAGTCCTGAAGGAAGACGCCGAAGTTCAAGGCACCGTGAAGAACATCACCGATTACGGTGTGTTCATCGATCTCGGTGGAATTGACGGTCTGCTTCACGTGACCGATCTCTCTTGGGGACGCGTCAACCATCCTTCCGAAATGTTCAATGTCGGCGACGAAATCACCGTCAAAGTCCTGAAGTACGACCGCGAGAAGGAGCGAGTCTCGCTGGGATACAAACAGCTCACGCCCGATCCGTGGTCGCTTGTTCAGGCTCAGTACCCGATCGGTGCTCGAGTCGCGGGCAAGGTTGTGAACATCACGGATTACGGCGCCTTCGTGGAACTCGAGGCAGGTGTCGAAGGACTCATTCACGTTTCCGAAATGTCGTGGAGCAAGCGCGTCAAACATCCATCGAAGATGTTGAACGTCGGGCAGGAAGTGGAAGCCGTCGTCCTCGATGTCGATATGGAGAACCGGCGGATTTCGCTCGGCCTGAAGCAGACCGAACCGGATCCGTGGAGTACGCTTGCCGAACGATACATGATCGGATCGGTGATCTCCGGACGCGTCCGCAACCTGACGGACTTCGGCGCTTTCATCGAAGTTGAAGATGGAATCGATGGTCTGGTCCACGTATCCGATATTTCGCCGCGCCGCATCAAGCATCCTTCGGAAGTGCTGAAAAAAGGCGAAAAGGTCGAGGCCGTGATCCTCAATATCGACACCGAAAATCACCGGCTGTCGCTGGGGATCAAACAACTGCAACCCGACATTTGGGAACAGTTTTTCGCGAACCACCACGTCGGAAGCACCGTTCGGGGCCGCGTCGTCCGTCACGCTCCATTCGGAGTTTTTGTTGAACTTGATGAAGGCATCGAAGGACTTTGCCATATCTCCGAAGTCGACGACGATAAGCGCCACAAAGTCGAAGCGACGTTCCCGGTTGGCAGCGATGCCGAACTGAAGATCATCAAATTGAGCCCGAGCGAGCGTAAGATCGGCCTGAGCCAGAAAGCGATGGCCGAGGACGCCGAGCGCATGGAATACGACTCCTACCGCGAAAGCGCCGATGGCGGCGCCACGCTGGCGGATGTGTTCCACGCCAAAGAAAACAGCTAACCGGTACCCGCTGTAATGCGGGTCATCCAATCACGATGCGAAGCCGCACAATCCTATGGCTCCTCCTTGGTGGAGGAGCTTTTGTGCTTTTGGTCATTACTCTACTCGCGTTCGTGGTGACTTTCGGTGATGACGAGGCGGCAGACTTCGGATTCTCCAATCGTGTTCAGGTTGTGGACCTGGAGGGTGAGATCGTCGACTCACGCGACGTCATTCAACAACTTAAACGATACGAAGATTCCAACAGCGTGCACGCGATCCTCCTGAATATCGACTCTCCGGGCGGCGGCGTCGCGGTTTCCCAGGAACTCTTCAACGAAATCAAGCGGCTGCGTGAAAAGAAAGCCAAGACGATCGTCGCGTACATGTCCTCGACCGGGGCTTCCGGCGCGTACTACGTCGCGTGCGCTGCGAACAAGATCATCGCGAACCCGGGAACGATCGTCGGCAGTATCGGCGTGATCGCCGAATGGACAAATTACGGAGAACTGTTGGAATGGGCCAAGCTGAAGGAGATCGTTTTCAAGAGCGGCGAATTCAAGGATACGGGCTCCTCGTCGCGCCCACTGACCGATCGTGAAAAAACGTACTTTCAGTCCATTATCGATGACATGTACGTTCAGTTCGTGGACGCCGTCGCCACCGGCCGCCATTTGGATATCCAGGACGTTCGGTCGCTGGCGGACGGCCGCGTTTTTACGGGGCGGGACGCAAAGGAAAAGAAACTTATCGACGAGATCGGCAATTTCCAGGACGCGGTGGACCTGACCGCGAAGCTCGCCGGTATTTCCGGCAAGCCACGGTTGATTCACGTTGGCCGCCAGCGCGTTACACTATTGGATGTGCTGACCAGCGACTTATCGCGCATCATGCCGTTTCAAGGCCGGACTTTAAAATCCCAGATTCGATTTCAGTACCTTTGGAAATAAAAGTGAGGCGAGATGACGAAGGCAGACCTGGTTGAAGAAGTAGCCAAAGTTACAGAATTGACGCGGAAAGATTCGGAAGTGATCGTGGATACGCTGTTTGAAAGCGTTATCAAAGCCCTGCGAACCGGCGACAAACTCGAGGTTCGCGGCTTCGGCAGTTTCCGGGTTCGGCAGAGAAATGCGAGAGTCGGACGCAATCCCAAAACGGGTGAAAAAGTGGAGGTACCCGCCAAGCGCGTACCGTACTTCAAGCCCAGCAAGGAATTGAAGGACCTGATCAACGACGACGGCACCGGCCGGTCTTCGCCGGCTATGGAAACGCCTCCGAATACGACAGCTCCATAATCTATGGAGTATCTCTGGAGCCCCTGGCGCTATGCATACATGGCGTCAGCCGGAGTTCAATCGGCGGCCTGTGTTTTCTGCATCGGCAAGGATCCCGCCGAGGATGCAGCGCGTTTGGTCGTTCACCGAGGGGTTCATAATTTCATCATCCTGAATCTGTTTCCGTACACTTCAGGCCACCTGATGGTGGCTCCGTATAGGCACATCGCGACTGTCGTGGATGCCCCTGCCGAGCAGACCACGGAGATGATGGAACTCGCCAAACGATCCATCGCGGCATTACAGAAGGAATACCATGCGGAAGGATTCAACATCGGCATGAATCTCGGTGCGGTCGCGGGCGCCGGCGTTCGCGACCACTATCATCTTCATGTCGTCCCTCGCTGGACCGGTGACGCCAACTTCGTCAGCGTCGTCGGCGAAACCCGCGTTCTGCCGGAAGAACTTCAGACAACCTACACACGCCTGAAGAAAGTATTTTGAAGCTCTCGGAGCATGGATTTCGGCGCCGGGAAAACAGAGGGCGGCGATTTGAAAGTCGACATCGGACTGATTAACACCCTCTTTGTGATGCAAACGGTTATCGGCGGCCGCCGTAGGGTATTCCACACGACACCGTACCTTTTCGGGGTCACCGAAGACATCGCCGGCGATTCAAAGAAAACCTTCAAAGGCTCGCTCTCGATCTTTTGAATGGCACCGAGGGTTTTCTGCAGCCTATTGCCAGTTAACAATGGCGCGCGTTTCACCTTTTGGTTTCATCCGGTTGCCGGCATATCCGATTTTGTAAACCTGCAACGTCGCGGAAAAGATTTTTTCAGCGGCGAAGAAGATCATTTTCAAGACGGATTTTGTTTTAGTCGTCACACCGACGATGGACTCGTTCGTTCAGGCAACTATCGAAGCTTCGCGGTCCATTGAGTCTGCCTCGATAAAGGTTTGATCTGCAGGAAAAGTTACTCTCAGGGCTTTGGAGAAATCCTTCGTTGGCGCTTCGCCGACTGGATTCATCGCCGGGGAAATCGTGTGGAAAACCCTCGCACCCGCGCCGGCTTCACTGGACCTCTTTGATCATCAGATAGGCATCGTTACCGTTGGCGTAGTATTCCGGCAGCGTGCGGGCAACTTGAAATCCGTGTCTTTTGTAAAACGCAATGGCCCGGCTGTTGTTGACGTCGACCTGCAGGTAGTACGTCCGGATCCCGGCCTGGCGCAGGATCTCCTCGGACACACGCAATAACTCGGTCCCACATCCCTGGCCTCGATGCTCCTCCCGAACATCGAGCGTGATGATCGTTGCCTGCCGGCGCCGATGCATCAATTCCATCAAGAGAAATCCGGCGATTCTGCCGTTCACCTCGACGACCAGCGTTCTCGCCCCCGGACGCTTCATGAAGTAGGAAAGCTCGGCCGAATCGTAAGCGATGCCGGGTTCGAAACAGAGTTGATCGATCTCCAGAAGTATCCTGAAATCCGTGCTGTGAGCGGGTCTGACGAGCGTTTTCGGCATTGAACAAACCGCTTCGGACCTTTATGATAACAGGCACTTATGCCCCGATGCCTGCACATCCATGAGTCTGGTTTTCAATGCATCGGCGAAGCCATCGACCCGACGGATTTCTGCGAGTCTCACCAGAAAGTCGTGGAGTTCGAACCGCTGAAGGATTCTCCCTGGCGGCGCGCCTTCTTCAGGCTGATTGCATCCATACTGCTTCTTTTATTCCTGATACCGTTTCTCTACACACTCCGGAGTCTGTACTTTGCTCCTCCCGCCAAGGCACAGGAATCATGGTAAAACGTGTCTGCGCTGCCGGAATTCTGGCGGCGCTCGTGATTCTTGGAACTGTCTACGCGCAGCAGGAAATGAATTTCCTCGGCCGCTACGACGATGTGAAGTACATCAAGCAGGACAGAAGCGACACGAATCAGTTCGTGTTTGCGCGGCTGATCTATAACGGCCGAATCCTCGGATACTACAAAAACTGGTACACCGATTATCCCAAAGGCGACGAACAATTGATCGGCGGGTTGAAACGCCTGACGAACCTGAATATTGCCGACCACGAACGCGCCGTTCCTTTGAACGATCCCGACCTTTTCAAGTATCCGTTTATATACTCGAGTGAAGCGGGACAGCTGATCTTCACACAGGACGACGCGAAGATCATGCGCGAATACCTCGATCGCGGCGGCTTCTGGATGGTCGATGATTTCTGGGGAGCCTTCGAATGGAATAACTTCATGCAGAACCTGCAGAGGATCTATCCGAACGTCGAAGTCAAAGACATCCCGATGAATCATCCGATCTTTCACACGTTTTACGACATCGACAAACTCATTCAGGTACCCAGCCTTGCTTATACGATGAACGGCGGTATCACGTATGAGCAGGACGGATTCGTGGCGGAATGCAAAGGAGTGTGGGATGACCACGGCCGTCTGGTGATGGCCATCCATCACAACACCGACCTTGGCGACTCTTACGAGTGGGCCGATGAACCGCGGTATCCCAACTACTTCTCCAGCTATGGCTATCGCATCGCTCTGAATACGTTTTTGTACGCGTTGACCCATTGATCGCAGCGATTATTCTTGCGGCGGGGAAGTCGGAGCGGATGGGGCATCCGAAGGCGCTCCTTCCGATTCGTGGTACGACGTTTCTCGACAACATTCTCGCGGCCATTTCCGCCTCCATGGCAAGCCCCGCCATCGTGGTTGTCGGACACCATCGAGATGAAATCACGCCGTCGATTCGATCCGGTGCCGTCGTCGCCTTCAATGCGAATTATGAACAGGGAATGATTACTTCGATTCAAACGGGAATCCGGTCTTTACCGGCGGATACGGATGGCGCACTGCTGTTCCTCGTCGATCACCCTTTGACCCATGCGGAAACAATAAACTCGCTTATTGCGCAGTTCAGGCCCGGACATATCATTCTTCCAACCTTCGAAGGCCGTCGTGGACATCCGGTACTCTTTGCGCGTGAAATCCTGGACGAAATTCTCGAGCTTCCACCGTCATCCGGGGCGAATACGGTGGTGTGGAGAAACCCTTCAAGGATTATTGAAGTTCCTGTCGGCGACTCGGGCATCGTGGTCGACATCGACACACCCGAACAGTACAACGAACTCCAATCATGACAAGTTTTCTGACTCATTTCAGACATGGTGACCGGCCGGCGCCGGCCTCACACGGTGGCCGCTCGCCGGTGCTCGCGACGAATGGAATGGTGGCGACGAGCCAGCCGCTCGCTTCGGCTGCCGCGCTTCGAGTGCTTCAGGATGGAGGAACCGCGGTCGATGCGGCGATTGCCGCAGCCGCCGTTCTGAACGTCGTGGAACCCATGTCCACAGGCATCGGCGGCGACGTTTTCGCCATCGTCTTCACGGAAAAGGAAGGCAGACCTGTGGCATTGAATGCCAGCGGATGGGGTGGTTCCCGCGGGTCGGCAGACTTCTTTCAGGCACGCGGTTTGACCCAGATACCGATATGGGGCATGCATTCCGTTTCGGTCCCGGGCGCGGTGGCGGGTTGGTTCAAACTGCACGGACGATATGGCAAGCTGCCCATGCCGTGTTTGCTCGAACCGGCGATCCAATATGCCGATCGCGGCTTTCCCGTATCCGAGATCATTTCCTGTCAGTGGGAGCGTCAGGAAGCGCTCCTTCAGCGTACGCCGGACGCCGCTCGAACGTATTTGTGCGATCGGCGCGCTCCCCGTCATGGCGAAATCTTCAAGATTCCGGCGCTCGCTCGCACGCTGAAACGGATCGCCGAACGCGGCCGCGACATCTTTTACAAAGGCGAGATCGCTCAAAAGATCGTGGAATTCTCGGAGAAGAACGACGGCCTTCTCACCATGGCGGACTTCGCCGAATACGACGCAGACTGGTGCGAGCCTGCCCACACCTCGTATCGCGGGTTCGAGTTATTCGAGATCGGCGAGAACACGCAGGGAACGACGGCGCTCGAAATGATGAATATCCTTGAGGGTTTCGATCTGCGGTCGATGGGTCACAATACCGCAGATCACCTTCATTTGATGGTTGAAGCGAAAAAGCTGGCATTCGCGGATCGGGACGCGTTTATCGCGGATCCGCGGAAATCGGCCACTCCCCTTTCGCGATTGATTACCAAGGATTACGCCTCTCAGCGGCGAAAGGAGATCGACCTTCGGCGCGCGGCGGTTTCTGCCGCACCGGGAATGCCGGAGGGTGGAGATACGGTTTATCTGACGGTTGTCGATCGCGATCGAACCGTCGTGTCGTTCATCAACAGCATCTTCGGCGGCTTTGGCTCGGGTATGGTTGCGGGCGACACTGGAATCGTTCTCCAAAATCGCGGTGCGCTCTTTTCATTGATGGAAGCTCACCCGAATCGAATCGAGCCGAGGAAGAGGCCGTTTCATACTCTGATTCCCGCGCTTCTCATGCAGGGCGGCAAACCGTTCCTCTCGTTCGGCGTGATGGGGGGAGACATGCAGCCTCAGGGCCACGCTCAGGTTCTGGTCAACGTCATCGACTTTTCGATGGACGCTCAACAGGCGGGAGAAGCCGCGCGGTTCCGTCACACGGTTCAGGGACTCGCCCTCGAATCGGGCATAAGCGCGTCCGCGCGCTATGATCTGATGGAGCGCGGCCATTCGATTATCGGCGCGGTGGATGCATTCGGAGGGTATCAAGGCATTCGAATCGATCACGCGAACGGTGTGTTGATGGGAGGGTCCGACATGCGCAAGGACGGCCTCGCGATGGGTTGGTAATTCTTGTACCATAAACAAATGACCTTAGTTTATAAGGAGTAACGAGATGGCATCAGGCGCAAAGCTGAGCAAAACGGCACGAGCTAGTCTTGGAAAAGACAAAAGTGCGATCGAACAGGGCAAGCCGTGCCCTCAATGTTCAACGGCAATGGTCGCGACCCGGGTGATCAAGTCGGCAGGAATGCCTGGCGGCATGTACTGGGTGTGCCCGAAGGATGATTTTCGGGTCAAAACCTAAGCACTCCCTCAGTGGAGATTTCAGCGTTCACCAACATGGGTAATCAACCTCAACGTGCACCGGACGGTTCGGATTTTCTCGACGGCATCGACGAGCAATTTCACGAGCTTATGAAGCTCTCCAACAACAGGAAGCAGAATAACTCGAATGGTTCGTCTGGTTCGTCGAATCCTCGCGCAGTCGACGATTCGGTGATGACCGAGATCCTGACGAACCTGCAGGGCCTGTCCAGAAGGGACAGAGAGTCGGTTCTGTCGTACATCCGATCCCTCAAACAGAAGGCCGAGTAATGGGTGAACCCCAACGGCCGCAAAGGCGGCGCGTCGTCCTTTTGATTTGGGTTCTTGTTGCGATTTTCTATTTTTACCTCTCCTACGACTACATCCAAGCCTCCGTTCGCGACAGCCGGCTGAACGAGTACCTGGACCACGTTGTGCAGTTGGCCGGAAGCGAACACAGACCCGCCAAAGAAGTGCGCGCGCTGATTCTCGTGAAGGCGGAGGAGCTCGGCATCCCGCTTCGTACCGAGCAAATCGATATCGCGGGCACGGGAATAACGCTCACGGTGAGCGTGGACTACCAGACGGACATCGAGATTCCGGTCGTGCAGCGCGTGATCTACAAGAAAGAGTTTCATCACAAGGTAGGCTTTCACCAGATAAGATAGCCTCGATGAGCACGGCGCCGCAGACCGAGCCCCTGATCACGGTCATTGTCGTCAATTGGAACGGGTTGAAACTTCTCGACGACTGCTTTGGTTCGCTCGCTCGACAGACGTGGAAACATGCGGAGTTCATCCTCGTCGACAACGGTTCGACCGACGGCAGTCGCGAAGCGCTGATCTCCTGGGCAGAGCGGCTGCCCAACTCGCGACCGCTTCTCCTCCCTTACAACACCGGTTTTTGCAAAGCGAACAATCTCGCGTTCGCCCAGGCTCGCGGCGAATGGATCGCTCTACTCAATAGTGACGCAATAGCGGAACCGGACTGGCTTTCCCAAATGGTCCGATACGGCGACCCCGCCAACGGTGTTGGCATGCTCGCCAGCAAAATCCTCTTTCAGGATCCCGCCGGCGTCATCGACAAAGTCGGACATCTGATTTACTGGGATGGGCAAAACCGTGGCCGCGGCACAATGGAGAAAGATGTGGGCCAGTACGATTCGGCCGAAGAAATACTGTGGCCGGACGCCTGTGCCGCTCTGTATCACCGAAAGGTGTTTGAAGAGACCGGCGGCTTCGACGAAACGTTCTTCGCATTTGGCGATGACGCCGACCTCGGTCTGCGAGCCCGCCTCCTCGGGTGGAAGGCCTGGTACGTCCCGACGGCGATTGTCCATCATCGGCATTCCGCAAGCTTCGGAGCGTACTCTCCATTGAAAGTCATGCTGGTCGAGAGAAATCGTCTTCTACTCGCAATAAAAAACTTCTCGTGGCCGCTGCTGCTGCAGAATCCTTTCTGGAGCTTGAGACGTTTTTGCTGGAACGCTTACGCCGTCATCCATAACAAAGGATCGGCGTCAAGATTTGTCGAGAGTCACGGCTGGCGGCAAACCGTCGTGAACCTTGCGTGGTCGTATGTCAGCGCCGCCAGACTCCTGCCCGAAGCCATCCGCCGCCGGCGAACGATTCAGAAAACGAAACGCCTGTCGAATCGAGAGGTGATGGATCTTTTGCGAAGGTTCCAGATTGATGTAAGGGAGCTCACCTTTCGAGATTAGGAAAATCATTTGTGATGGCGGATTGGTGAAAGGTGATTGCATAACCGAGGCCATAGGCTATTCCGTATAGCGGAGTGACCAATGGCTTCAGTTCAGCAATCACATCTCACCAATCGAGCCATCACAAATGAATTCGGATCTTCTCAGAAGATTTCAGATCGATGTCAGGGAACTCACCTTTCGAGATTAGGAAAATCATTTGTGATGGCGGATTGGTGAAAGGTGATTGCATAACCGAGGCCATAGGCTATTCCGTATAGCGGAGTGACCAATGGCTTCAGTTCAGCAATCACATCTCACCAATCGAGCCATCACAAATGAATTCGGAAAGGCCGGTCAGTCGCCGAGTGGATCCTTGATCTGGGCAAGGCGCCAAAGCCTGGTGTACTCATCACGGACGCTTTCATCCAGCCGGTTCACCAGATCTTCCGGCAATTGAGTTTCCCGAATCAGTTTCTGGATATCCGCAAGGTCGTGTTCCCGCTGCACACCGGTAAGTCCTGAAGCTATCTTCAGTTCGATGAATGGCTCCAACTTGATCACACGAAGACCATCGATCTCAACCGACGCCGTGACGGGATCCGGAAACACTACAGACTTGGGCTTCCCGTCACCAGGATATTCGCCGGTTGTGACAAAGTCGATCTTGACGCCCGTGTCGGTAGAGCGGAATTTCCTGGTGGCGCCTGGAAAAGCCGGAACGTAGCCCAATCCTTCGTATCTCGAACGGAATTCCGCCAAGCCCGCCTTCGTGACCAGAAGGTCGACGTCGACTGTCATCCGGTCCAGACCGTGCTCGCCAAGCGCCAGTGCGCCGATGAGTGCATAGGGAATGCCGGCGTCTTCCAGCTTACGAGCGAGGTCGTCGAGAGTTTTGTATACCGGGCCGCGGCGCATAAAAAAAGAGTCTATCTGCTGTCGAGCCCAGACGCGATCTTGACGCAGGTGAGCTTCGTACGCTTGTTCTTCCACGGTCCCAGAATACTACATCCGCCAAAACCTTGGAGATGGGACATCCCGACAGTTGACGTATTCAGAAGCCACGTCCGAAATATGTCAAGCGTCGGGATGTCCCATCTCCAACATGAAATTTCGTTTGTCCGATGATCCCCGACGATATCACCTGAAACTCGCGGGCTGGGTCTTCCGCCACTCGTCGTAACGCATGCGCAGGGTTCTTACCGGATTCAGATTCTCACTCGCTTTGATCTGATGGGGACCGTGGGTTGTTTGATCCGCAGGCAGCGGACTCGGGTCCGGCTGCGAAACATTGATGTAGAGTTTGTATTTGCCGTCGCTGGGCCCTTCTCCGATCGTATCGGTTTTCTCCGCCATCAGAATGTAGGCAACGTGGGCGGTTCTCGCATCGCACGCGATGGTCGGCGGACTGCTGGCGTCGGCTTGGGGACAAGTGCACCGGCTGTCGCCGCCGGAACGATCAGCGGCATCCATCGCCGCCATGACGCGATCGGTGATCGCGCCGGTTGTGCTGACAAATGCTTTCACCGCGTTAGGTATGACGCTTCCGGAGCGAAGTATATTTCCCTGGATCGAATAGAAAATCTCGGTTCCCGGGACCTGCCCCTGAATATCCTGCGAGACAAAACCGTTCCCAAGGCCGGAGTGTCCGGCCATACGGCCCTGCAAATCGACGATACCGTATTGACGACTCTGAAATGCGGGATCCTGAGCGGCGATCAACTCGATGATTTGCCGCGGCTCTGTCCCTTTTCGAAGCTCTTCGAAAACGATCGCTTGATTACCGGCTGCGGCCTGACATGCCGCTATGGCTTTCCCAGGGATGACGACGGCCTGAACTCCCTTCAGAAAATCGTCTCCTTGATTCACGCACGTTGCAGAGGCAATCACAATTCGCCCCGTTGCCCGGTCCACCGCGACGACGGACCAGGTGGCGAATCCGGAAACGCGAAGCGCAAGAATCAAAATCAGCGTAAGAGTGAATCGACGCATGGCATTTTGTCTCCCCAATTGTTTGGGGGTAATTATACGAATCCTGGACGGGCTCGGAATAAAAGGTCGATGATGATGTGATTCACTTTCACGAATGCTTAACATAATTGAAATCAATTCTTGACACACCCTCTGACCTTAGTATCATTAATTCCTGCAATGTCTTTTGCCCGTCTCACCCCCGTTCTTAAGGGCTAAATGCAGAGCGTAGCGGTCACCACAACTCGAACACATTCGGTCATTCAGCTGATCTTAGTGACTTCACTTAAAACAAAAAAGAACAGTTCTGCGTATTGGCAGGCAGTTTTTCCAAATCTCTCAAAGGAGGGATCATGATGATTTCTAAAAACAAATTAACAATGCTGCTCGGCTTGATCATTGCTGCGGTGATCAGCTTGGCTCCGAGCAGCCTCGCGCAAACAATCGACGGCAACCTGTCAGGGACGGTTGTAGATACATCCGGGGGCACTGTACCTAACGCGACCGTCGAGGTAACGAATAACGCCACCAGCATCAAAAGCACCACCAAGACGGGCGTCGATGGTTCGTATCGTTTCAACAATCTGCCGGTCGGTACCTACTCGGTCAGTGTCACGGCAAGCGGCTTCACAACGAGTGGTTTAAAGAACGTCAACGTTGAGCTCAACAAGACCGTGGTTGCGAACGTAACCATGCAAGTCCAGGGTGTAACCCAGGAGATTGCGGTTATCGATGCGCCGATCGCCATCGACACGACGACATCCCAATTGCAGTCCACGTTCACGGCCGAGCAAATTGTGAACCTGCCTATCATCGAATCGGCCGGCAACTTTTTCGGCGCGCTGAATCTGTCGTTGCTGAGCGCTGGAGTTGCGAGCAACGGCGGCATCGGGCAAGGAACCGGTCCATCAGTC
>CAZPBY010000068.1:0-6091 GCA_964584785.1 uncultured Solibacteraceae bacterium | reverse complement strand
ATTGTGATGACCGAGGGTTTTGACAACAGTGAAAAAACCGTCAACGGACCGCTGGTCTATGTGCCGACCGAGTCGACGCAGGAATTTTCGATTCTCCAGAATCAGTACAGCTCGGAATTCGGCCATTCCACAGGCGGCCAGTTCAATACTGTCGTGAGAAGCGGATCAAATCAGATACACGGTTCGGCATACGAGTATTTCCAAAATCGCAAGCTGAATGCACTGGATGAAGCCTTTAAGCGCCAGGGCACACTCACGAAACCTCGATACGACCAAAACCGGATCGGCGGCAGCGTGGGCGGCCCGATCATCAAGAACAAATGGTTTTATTTTGGAAACTTCGAGTATGCGCCTTTAGGGCAGGCGTCTACGACATCTTCCCCAGTGAGAGTCCCGACGGCCGCGGGTTACGCTTTACTGGACGCCATGCCGGCGCTCAATGCGGCAGGCACATCGGGCGTCTCGAAGACAAACCTGTCCATCCTCAAACAGTACGCATCGCCTGCGCCGACTGGGGATTCAACGACGAAGGTGAATGGCGTCTCGATTCCAATCGGCATCCTTCCGATCACCGGCCCGAACTATGTGAATCAGTACGCACTCGTCGGGAGCAGTGACTACACGATCAACGACGCGAATCAGTTGCGCGGTCGCTTGATTTTCAATCGGCTGGATCAACTGGACACGCTGGCGCAGCTTCCGGCTTTCTGGACGAATCTTCCACAGCGCTTCTGGTTGGGAACAGTAGCGCTGTACCATACGTTCTCGCCGACTCTAACCAGCGAAACAAGAGTTGGGTTCAATCGATTTTCGCAGAACTATCTGGATCCAGGATTCGCTTTCCCGGGGCTTGACCGGTTTCCGAACATCACTGCCGGTGAAGAGGACCTCGGCGTGAATATCGGACCGGACGGCAGCGCCCCGCAATCGGCCATTCAGAATAGTTATCAGTTGGTCGAGAACGCCAGCTGGACCAAGGGACAACACAACATCAAGTTTGGTTTCGATGGACGCCGTTCCATATCACCTCAGCATTTTATCCAGCGCGAGCGTGGTGACTATGCGTATTCCACGCTGGAAGGCTATCTCCATGACATCGTTCCGGACAATCTCGCGGAACGTAACTTCGGTACAACCCAGTACTACGGCAACCAGTGGGCGACTTATCTGTATGGCCAGGACGATTGGCACATCAAACAAAACCTGACCTTCAACATCGGGTTGAGATGGGAGCGCACCACAGTCCCATTGACGATGGGTCTTCAATCCTTGAACGCCGTCTCTAACGCACCCGGAGTGCTCACCTTCGCGCCGCCAAAAACGAACAACAAGGGCTTTGCGCCTCGCATCGGTTTGGCCTATTCCCCGGGCAACCGAGGAACCACGTCGATCCGTGCGGGTTTCGGAATGGCTTACGATGTCATTTTCGACAACGTGGGCAGCACGGCTTACCCGCCTCAGCTCAGTTCGACTGTCGATGCAGACAACTTCCCGACGGTTTTTAAGGCACCATTTCTCGCAAACGGCGGCCTTGCCCCAGGTAAGGTCCCGTCAGGATCGAACCTGAATCAGGCCGATGCCCGGGGAGCGACATCCAGTTACATTCCGGATCAGGTTCTGCCGTATTCGATCCAGTGGAGTCTTGGCGTCCAGCAGGAACTGCATAAGGACTACACGGTTGAAGTCCGGTACCTGGGGACGCGCGGTGTGCATTTGCTGGTTCAGAACCGGATGTTCCGGGTTGCGCAGGCGACCGCAAGCCAAAGCCTGCCGACGTATTTGAGCGCTCCGACACAGGCTCAATTGAATGCTTCGACGTTAACGCTGGAGCAAATGCAAGCGAATCTGACCTCGCCTAACGGAGGAAAGCAGAATCCTATTCTCGGACCGCTCGGATTCACTCAATCGATCACCTGGTGGCCGCCGATTGGCAATTCGTTCTACCACGGGCTGGCTACACAGGTGACGAGGCGCTTCTCGCAGGGACTGTCATTTACCGGGGCTTACACCTGGAGCCACAACATCGACGACAGTACGGCAACACACTTCTCGACGTACCTGACTCCGAGGCGTGAACAGGATTTCTTGAATCTCGGAAACGACAAGGCCTCGTCCGCTCTCGATCGGCGTCATCGGCTGACCTTCAGCTGGAACTACGAATCGCAATGGATGAGGAGCGCGTCAACCTGGGCAGCCAGGAATCTTGTGGGCAATTGGCGCTTTACCGGATCGTATACCTACGAATCTCCAGAATACGTCACGGTTCAAAGCGGACAGGACTCCAATCTTAATGGCGATTCCGCCGGTGATCGCGTCGTCCTGAACCCCGCAGGCGATCCCACCAAGGGGAGCGCCGTGACCGCGCTGAAAAACTCCGCCGGGCAGACGGTGGGTTACCTTGCGAGCGATCCTAGCGCAATGTACATCCGAGCCGGGCTGGGCGTGTTTCCCAACGCCGGACGCAATACTCTGGCGACGCGTCCGATCGACAATTTCGACATGTCGATTGGCAAGAGGTTCTCTGTCACGGAAGGCCAGTCTGTGGAATTTCGCGGTGATTTTGGCAACTTCTTCAATCACCCGCAATACACACCTGGTTATATCAACTCCGTGAAACTAAACTCGTCCTATACGACAACCAGGTCATTTCTCATTCCGGGCAACCCCGACTTCGCGAAGTGGGATCAGGTGTTCAACAGCAATTCCCGAAGTGTCCAGCTAGCCTTGCGGTACACGTTCTAAATCCGCGTCAGGCACTCATTCACTCCCCTCGGATTCATGAGGGGAGTGAATGTTAAGATTCCGAAATGACCCATCCCAAGTATGTTTTTTGGCTTATCCTCTTTTTACTTCTCTCGATCACAAGTGGACTGATCGCCCAATCGAAATTTGGGAGCATATCCGGCGTTGTCTCGGATGAGACCGGCGCGGTGTTTCCCTCGGTAAAAGTCATCGCAACCAACACGGACACCGAGCGGAGCACGACGAGTTACACGGGCGCGGACGGAACTTACTCTTTTCTGAATCTGGAACCGGGTGAGTACGCTCTTCGTTTCGAACTGGCGGGTTTCTCCTCCGTCGCACTCAAGAATATCCACGTTCTTTCGGGTCAGCGCATCGCAGCCAACGTCAAGATGACGCCGGGCACCTCCGATAAGACGGTCGAGGTCGGCGAGGTTATCGGAGGCGTGGCCCTCGACCGGCCCGTCGAGTCATACAGTCTGAGCGCCGCCTCTTTCGAAATGCTTCCGAAGAGCCGCACGTTTACTTATTTCGCCGGCACCGCTCCTGGAGTGAACACCGGCGAAATCGAAGGAGGCATTCAGGTCAACGGCGCCAGCGGCGCGGAAAATGGTTTCTATGTGGACAACGCGTCGATCACCAGCGTGATCGACGGACGGGTCCGTCAAAGCGTCCCATTCGAATACCTTCAGGAAGTGAACATCACACGCGCCGCTGCACAAGCCGAAAATCCTGTCGCGTTGGGAGGTGTCGTGCTCGGCATCACACGGTCCGGCGGCAACGCATTTCACGGTGGCGGACATTTTTACTGGAGTGGAAACAGCCTGAATGCGAAGCCGGTACAGCGCCTCGTACTGGCTCCGAATGGAGCAGTTCTTTACGTGCAGGACGAGAAGTCGACGTTGAACTCCTACGAAGGAGGCTATTCGCTGGGAGGACCGATTCGAAAGGACGCCGTCTATTTCTTCTCCTCGGCAAGTCCGAGAAGAGTTCGACAGGATCAGCTTTACCGGTTCGCCAACGGCTCCGAGACGGGAACTATCGAGCGCACGCAGACTCTTCTGAGCGGGTTCAATAAACTCTCGTGGCAAGGCACGCCGAAACTCCGTGGATCGTTTTCATGGCTGTACAGTCCCGCGAAGTCCCAGGGCGCTCTTCCCGGTTACGACGCAGCCGGACCGAATTCGCTGAGTTCAACCAGGAGCTCCAACGACGCGAATCGCTCCATCGGATTCTTTCAACCTCAGTCCAGCTACAGCGGCGATATCCAATACGCCGTATCGAACAGTTTTTTGATCAGCGGCCGGGGCGGTTACTTCTGGGATAACTACAAGGACACGGGCTATCCGTCGATGACACCGGTTCGATATGCCGCACCGAACAACCTTGCAAGCACCGGCAGCCTGCAGGGACCTCTGGGCCGGCAAAACACGCCCATCACGCGATTTCGAGGTCACGATCGGACAACCCGCGTATTCGGCCAGGCCGATGTTGCAGTCAACGGTGAATTCTACGGCTATCACGATCTGAGAGCAGGTGCGGGCATTCAGAAGAACGTGAATAATATTTTCGATTCGTATGCCGGCGGCGCATACGTGCTGTTGTATTGGGACCAGACGTTCACGCAATCCGGGCGCAACGATCGAGGAACCTATGGCTACTACGAGGTGAACGAGGCAGGAAGAGTGGGGTCTGCCGGAGCGCCGACTCAGTCCTATTATGCTCAGGACAGCTGGCGGGTAACGTCAAGGCTGGTACTGAACGGCGGGGTTCGTTTCGAGCACGAAGTGCTGCCCTCTTTCCGCCGGGACATTCAGCCTGAAGCGCTGACTTTCGATCACAACATCAGCCCGCGCGCCGGCGGAAGCTTCGATCTGTTCGGTGACGGAAAAGTGAAGCTGTATGGCGCGTGGGGACGCTTCATTGACTGGACGAAATACGACTGGGCGCGCAACGCGTTCGGAGCCGATATCTGGCGCGTTTACTATCGCTCGCTGGATACATTGGATGTCTTTTCGCTCAGCCTGGCCAACAAGCCCGGCCGTGATCTTTGGCTGCCCGGCGTTTCATATTGGGAACGCGCCACACCTGGTTTCAGGAAAACGGCGATCGATCCCGACATCCAACCAATGTCTCAGGATCAGATCACCGCGGGGTTCGAATATGAACTGCGGCCTCGACTCATCGTGGGCGTGGAGTACTTGCGGAATAATCTTCGGCGGACGATCGAAGATCTTGTCGCCACTGTCAATGGTGTCCCCGGATTCATCTATGCCAACCCCGCCGAAGGATCCGCCAAGACTCTTACAGGAACCACCGGTCCGACGCCTCCGTTCGATTACCCCAAGCCGGTTCGTCGATACGACGCGGTTCAATTCACCGCGGAACGGCGATTGTCGGATGGATGGTTCGGGAGACTGAACTACACGTGGAGCCGTCTCTGGGGCAACTACCCGGGCCTCGCGAATTCCGATCGCATCCTGACGCCCACGACCAACGTGCCGTTCCCGGTGGCCCAGCAACAAGCCGGAAGTATCAGTCAACCGGCCAGCAATCTGAGCATGGCTTACGACCTTGATGAATTGCTGTGGGACTCCAAAGGACACCTCGACGTCCAAGGTCCGCTGCCGACGGATCGCGCGCATGTCTTGAAGATCCTGGGCGGGTATCAGTTCCGCAAGGGTAGTGACGTCGGTGTGTTTTTCTTTCTTGGCAGCGGCACTCCGTTGACTACCGAGGTAACCACGACGAATCAGGCAGTGGTATTTGTGAACGGCCGCGGCGACCTTGGCCGCACACCGTGGCTGAGTTACACGGACTTGCTTGTGGGTCACAACTTTCGTGTGACGGAGAAACAAAAGGTACGCGTCGAATTCAACATGCTGAACGCGTTCAACCAGAAGACGACGCGGCATCGCTTCACGGATCTGAATCGAGGCGCCGGAGGGTTCGATCCGGGAGCCGCAATGGATTTATCGGCGGTGAATCTCACCCGAGGCTACGATTACAACGCTCTCATTCGCGCCTCCGCGCTGGGAAACGACGCATTCGATCCGCGCTACGGCAAAGACGACCTGTTCAACCCGGGCTTCAACGGCCGGCTCGGTTTAAAGTGGACCTTCTAGGTAGCGGCACGAAGCCCGTCGCTGCGCTCCGGGTTCTGAACGTTGCGGCTAAGACGTACAGAACCCGGAGCGCAGCGACGGGCTTCGTGCCGCCACCTTTACAGCTTCAAACTCAGGCCACCGTCGACTGTCAGGACTTGCCCCGTGACGGAGTTATCGGGTTCCAGGAAGAACAGGATCGCGCGGGCAACCTCGACCGGCTCCGCCAGACGGCGGAGCATGGA
>CAZPBY010000067.1:0-40149 GCA_964584785.1 uncultured Solibacteraceae bacterium | reverse complement strand
ATCGGAACAAGTTCGAGATTGCGAACGGCAACCAACTGCGGTTCATTACCGCGCCCGACTTCGAATTACCGGCCGACGCCAATCAAGACAACATCTACTTAGTGAGCGTCACAGCCAGTGATGGCGCGGGCGGCAGCGCGGTGCAGGCCCTGACCGTCACCGTGACTCCGGTGAACGACAACAATCCGGCGTTCACTTCGACAGCCACACCAGGCGTGCCGGAAAACACAACGGCGGTGGTGACGCTGACCGCAACGGATGCGGATCTGCCGGCTCAGGTCGTGACGTTTACCATCACCGGCGGCGCCGACCAGAACAAGTTTGAGATCGTGAATGGGAATCGATTGCAGTTCACCACGGCGCCGGACTTCGAACTGCCGGTGGACGCGAATCAGGACAACATTTATTTAGTGAACATCACCGCCAATGATGGCGCTGGCGGCACGACAGTACAAAATCTGACGGTCGCCGTGACTCCGGTGAACGACAACAGTCCGGTGTTCACTTCAACGGCCACACCCGGTGTTCCCGAAAACACAACGGCCGTGGTAACGCTGACCGCCACGGATGCGGATCTGCCGGTACAGACCCTGAGCTTCACCATCACCGGCGGCGCCGACCAGAACAAATTCGAAATCGTCAATGGCATTCAGTTGAAATTCGTCACGGCGCCGGACTTCGAATTACCCGCCGACGCGAACCAGGACAACATCTACCTGGTGAGCGTCACGGCGAACGATGGCGCCGGCCGAGCTACGGTCCAGAATCTGACGGTCAACGTGATTCCGGTGAACGATAACAATCCCGTGTTCACGTCGACCGCCACGCCAGGTGTTGCGGAAAACACAACGCCGGTGGTGACGTTGACCGCAACGGATGCGGACCTGCCCGTACAGACGGTGAGCTTCACGATCACCGGCGGCGCCGACCAGAACAAATTCGAAATCGTCAATGGCATTCAGTTGAAATTCGTCACGGCGCCGGACTTCGAATTACCCGCCGACGCGAACCAGGACAACATCTACCTGGTGAGCGTCACGGCGAACGATGGCGCCGGCCGAACTACAGTCCAGAATCTGACGGTCGCCGTGACTCCAGTGAACGACAACAATCCAGTGTTCACATCGACGTCCACTCCCAATGTTCCGGAAAAAACAACGGCCGTGGTGACGCTGGCTGCCACGGATGCGGATCTCCCGCCGCAAATCGTGAGCTTCACGATCAGCGGCGGCGAGGATCGGAATAAATTCGAGATCGCGAATGGCAACCAGTTGCGGTTCATCACGGCGCCCGACTTCGAATCACCGGCTGATGCGAATGCGGACAACCTCTACTTAGTAAGCGTTGCAGCTAGTGATGGTGCAGGCGGCAGCACAATCCAGAACCTCATCGTCACGGTGGTTCAGGTAAACGAGGCGCCTGTCGTCAGTACAAGCGCCGGTGTTCTGACTTACAACGAAAATGATCCGGCCACTTCGGTGGATTCCGGTGTCAGCGTAACGGATGTTGACAGCGCCAACCTGATCGGGGCGACCGTTGCGATCGCAACCAACTTCGCGCCGTCCGAAGATCTGTTGAGCTTCGTTAACACGGCCGCGATCAGCGCAACGTGGAATGCCGCGGCCGGAATTCTCACGCTAAGCGGCACGGACAGTGTAGCCAATTACCAGGCGGCGCTGCGCTCAGTGAAATACCGGAATAGCAGTGAGAATCCGAACACGTCAACGCGAACCATTAGCTTCCAGGTAAACGATGGCAGTCTGCTCCATAATCTGAGCAACACAGCCACAAGGAATATTGCGGTGGTATCGATCGATGACGCGCCAACGCTGACAACGATCGCTACGTTGACCGGCGCGACAGAGGACACCGCGTTCAGCATCAATTACGCGACGCTCCTTGCAGCCTCAAATGCCGCGGATGTGGAGGGCGACATCATCCGTTTCCGGATCGAAGCGGTAAGCACCGGCACGCTGACGAAGAATGGTGTCGCCGTCGTTGCGGGAACCACATTGCTGGGTCCGAGTGAAACTCTGCTTTGGACTCCGGCGAAGGACGCTAATGGAACGCTCAACGCGTTTACCGTGAAAGCATTCGATGGTGTATTGGCCTCCGCGACGGCAGTTCAGGTGAAGGTCCAAACTGCCGCCGTCAACGACACGCCAACACTGACGGCGATCCAAACGTTGACAGGCGCCACCGAAGACATCGCATTCAACATTAATTATTCGACGCTGCTGGCCGCGTCGGACGCCGCGGATGTGGACGGCGATACCATCCGTTTCCGCATCGACGCCGTCAGCAGCGGGATCCTGACGAAGAACGGCGCCGCCGTGGTTGCAGGAACTACCTTGCTGGGCCCGGGTGAAACTCTGGTTTGGACTGCGGCGAAAGATGCCAACGGAATTCTCAACGCGTTTACCGTGAAAGCCGACGATGGCATCGTATCTTCTACACCAGCGGTTCAGGTGAAGGTACAGGTCGCCCCGGTCAACGACGCGCCGACATTGACGAGCATCAACACACTCACGGGCGCGACCGAAGACACGGAGTTCAACATCACCTATGCGACGCTGTTCGCCGCATCGAACGCTGCAGACGTGGATGGCGATACGATCCGTTTCCGGATCGAGGCGGTGAGCAGCGGGACGTTGACGAAGAATGGCGTCGCCGTGGTGCCGGGAACGACACTACTCAGTCTCGGCGAAACGTTGGTTTGGAAACCGGCCCTGCATGCGAGCGGCACGCTCAATGCATTCACGGTGAAAGCGTTCGATGGCTCGCTGGCTTCTGCCGCCGCGGTTCAGGTGAAGGTTCAGGTCGAGGCCGTCAATGCCCCGCCGGTGGCCGAGGCAGGTCCCGACAAGACTGCGGACGAGGGCGATGTAGTTGCCTTCGACGGCAGCGCCTCGTTTGACGTCAATGGAGATCCCTTAACTTACGCGTGGAATTTTGGTGATGGGACTGCCGGCAGCGGCGTGAAGCCCACCCATGCATACGGAGACAACGGCGTGTACACCGTGACGCTCCGCGTCAGCGACGGAGCCGGCGGCGAAAGCGTCGACACACTGAAAGTCACCGTCAATAATGTCGCGCCGGCGGTATCGCTCACCGCGCCGGAAAGCGGCGTCCGCGGGCAATCGATGTCGTTCATCGGCAGCTTCACCGATCCGGGCATACTCGACACACATCAAGTCCAGTGGGACTTCGGCGACGGCACCTTCATTGGGTTCCATCCCACGACGGATGGCGCCGCGTTGACACCCGTGCACGTTTATTCCTCCACGGGCACCTACACCGTCAGGCTGACCGTTAAAGACGATGACGGTGGTGCGACTACGGTCAGTAAGCCGGTGGAGATCAAAGTAGTGGATCTCCAGATAGATCCTTGTGACTCCACCAAGACCGCGCTGGTTGTCGCCGGCACGTCCGGCGACGACAAGATCCGGTTTATACCTTCAGGCAATTCGGGAGCAGTTACCGTGCTGTTGAACGGCGAGTCTCAAGGAACCTTCACGCCCACCGGCAGAATCATCGCGTATGGGCTTGCGGGCGACGATGACATCGAAGCGGCGTCGAGCATCGATCTTTCCACTATGTTCTTCGGCGGAGACGGCAACGATCGCCTGAAAGGTGGTCACGGTTCCAGCGTCCTGGCCGGCGGCGCCGGAAACGATGAACTGATCGGCGGCGATGGCCGCAGCATCCTGATCGGCGGCGCCGGCCCCGATCGTCTGGTCGGCAGCGCGGGCGATGACATCCTGATCGCCGGCGTCACAGCCTATGACGACGATCACGACGCCCTATGCGCGATTCTGGCTGAATGGAGCCGCACAGACATTGGTTATTCCCAGCGCGTTCGCAATCTCACCGAAGGGGGCGGCCTCAATGGCTCGGTCGTCCTGACCTCCGCGACCGTCTTCGACGATTCCGCCGCCGACACACTCACCGGAAGCTCCGGCCAGAACTGGTTCTTCGCGGGCAGTAATGACAAGATTACCGATAAAGGAAATTGAAAAGGAAAATGAAATAGCCCACAGCTTTGGACTCACGAGCCGTGACGTTCCGCGTAGAGGTCGACGATTCTCTTGATCATCGACTGATATGGGACCTGATGCTTTTTTGCCGTCGCCTTGAAGAACTCGACACTGCGCCGGCTCAGCGCGAGTGTGACCTTTACAGTCGGTTCCTTGAATACGAGCTTTTCAGGCGGTGGAAGGAAATCGTTAACTATTTCCGCTTTATTAATGGCCTCAGCTATCGCTCTGGGCGCCTTCCGATACTTGGTTTTTCTTATCATAGACCTTCGAGAAAATGTTGGCCGTGTGTGCGTGAATACTGCTTGACTTGTTTGTCCAAGAGGTAAAATGGTGGAGCAGCTCGCCGTGTTCGAACAAACCGTGTTGAAAAAAGTGTGGCTCCGAAGATCCTGCACGGAACTTTGACCTCAGAAAGTTTTTTAGCCCTGTCAAAAAAGGACCAAGACATTGGGTGAGGAACGATACGCGCGGTATGTCTTCAGCAAGTAGTCTTTATCCACTCATCAATCATCTTTCGGCAGCGGCTGAGTTCTCGTCGTGAAGCCGGACAATCTTCGAAATGAACCAGCAAACCAGGACCAGGCAGCGGCTTTCCTGGAAGCTGCGCCCGACGCTATGGTCATCGTAGGTCCGGAAGGCTGCATTCGACTCGTCAACGTCCAGACCGAAAGGCTATTTGGTTACGAGCGGGAGGAACTGCTCGGAAGACCGGTTGAGGTGCTGGTTCCAGCGCGCTACCGGTCACAGCACCCGGAACACCGCGCTGGATACTTCAAGGAAGTACGCGCTCGTCCTATGGGCGCAGCGCTGGATTTGTTTGCAGTGCGGAAGGACGGAACGGAATTCCCTGTCGAGATCAGTCTCTCACCGGTGAAAACAGCGGAGGGCGTTCTGGTGATGGCCGCCATCCGGGACATCTCGGAGCGAAAGAAGGTTGAAGCAAAGTTTCGCGGTTTTCTTGAAGCCGCTCCGGACGCTGTTGTCGTTGTCAACCGTGACGGGGGCATTGTCCTGATCAACTCCCAAACGGAAAAGCTCTTCGGATATTCCCGCGCCGAACTCGTGGGGAAGTCCGTCGAGATACTCGTTCCTGAACGATTTCGCGGAAGACATCCGGGACATCGCACTCAATACTTTGCCGACCCGAAATTCCGCTCGATGGGTTCAGGCCTGGAGTTGTATGGCCTGCGCAAGGACGGCTCCGAGTTTCCTGTCGAGATCAGCCTGAGTGCGCTCGAAACGGAGGACGGCCCGCTCGTATCGAGTACGATCCGGGACATTACGGAGCGCAAACGCGCTGAAGACAAGTTCCGCGGACTCCTGGAGGCGGCACCAGACGCAGTTGTGATTGTCAATCGGTACGGAACCATCGTTCTCATCAACGCTCAAACCGAAAAGCTTTTTGGCTACACGCGAACGGAACTGCTGGGGCAACAGGTCGAAAGACTTATTCCCGAGCGGTTTCGCGGCAAGCACCCGAGACATCGGGCTGATTTTTTCGGGTCGCCGAAAGTGCGATCGATGGGTTCGGGGCTGGAACTCTTTGGCCTGCGCAAGGACGGAACAGAGTTTCCGATCGAGATCAGCCTCAGCCCGCTCGAAACTGAAGAGGGCATCCTGGTTTCGAGTGCCATCCGCGACATCACTGAACGCAAAAAAGCCGAAGAGAAATTCCGCGGACTACTCGAGTCGGCGCCGGATGCGATGGTTATCGTCGACCGCGACGGCCGGATTCTCCTCGTGAACGCACAGACCGAGCGCCTTTTCGGCTATGCCCGTGAAGAACTCGTCGGACAGTGGGTTGAGCTGCTCATACCGCAACGATTCCGCAAGCAACATCCCACTCATCGCAACCACTTTTTCACCGATCCGAAGACCCGCTCGATGGGTTCCGGTCTCGAACTCTATGGTCTTCGCAAGGACGGCACGGAGTTCCCGATCGAAATCAGTCTGAGCCCTCTCAAGACCGAAGAAGGCTTTCTCGTGTCCAGCGCCATTCGCGACATTACAGACCGCAAACGAGTCGAAGATGCGCTGCGAGCGAGTGAAGCAAGAATCCGGCTGGTCCTGGAAACGGCCGACGAAGCTTTCATTGAAATGAATCATGAGGGCCGCATTACCGAGTGGAACCCGAAGGCCGAGGCCATTTTCGGCTGGCAACGAACGGAGGTCATTGGAAAAACCGTCGTCGAAACGGTCGTCCCTCCGGAAATGCGCGACGCGCACAGGGCAGGCCTCAAGAAATTCCTGGCGACAGGCGAGGGACCTGTCCTCGGTAAAAGGATCGAACTTCTGGCCCTTCGACGGGACGGGCGCGTCTTTCCGGCCGAACTCACGATATCGCCGATTCAAGACGGGGACACCTACCGATTTACGGCTTTCATCCAGGACATTACGGAACGAAAGAAGGCGGAGGAGAGATTCCGAAGCCTGCTGGAGTCAGCGCCGGATGCGATGGTCATCGTGAACCAGGAGGGTCAGATCGTCCTCGTCAATTCCCAAACCGAAAAGTTATTTGGGTACAAGCGGAGCGATCTCCTCGGGCAACCTGTCGAAATCCTGGTTCCTGATCGAGTCCGCGCTGGGCATCCGGAATCCAGGTTGCGTTACTTCGCTCAACCGAAAGCCCGCGAGATGGGGTCGGGCCTCGAACTCTACGGCCGGCGCAAGGATGGCACGGAGTTTCCGGTAGAGATCAGCCTGAGCCCCCTCGAAACCAAGGAGGGAGTCCTGGTCTCGAGCGCCATCCGCGATGTCACAGAGCGCAAGAAGGCCGAGGAGTTGAGAGTCCGGCTTGCTGCCATTGTCGATTCCTCGGACGATGCGATCGTCGGTAAAACGCTCGAAGGGGTCATCGTCAGCTGGAATCGAGGCGCAGAACGAATCTACGGATACTCTTCCGAAGAGGTGATCGGAAAATCGATCTCCGTGCTATTGCCTCCCGGCCGCGTCGGGGAAGAGCCGGAAATCCTGGAGCGCCTGAAAAAGGGTGAACGTGTCGAGCCTTTCGAAACCGTGCGCAGACGTAAGGATGGTAGGGACATCGACGTATCCGTGACGATTTCCCCTATCCGGGATTCCCGCGGCAACATGATCGGCGCATCGAAGGTCGCTCGCGATATCTCTGAGAGAAAGCGCGCCGAGGAAGCCCTGGCACGAGCGAAGGAGACTGCCGAGGCTGCCAACCGTGAGTTGGAAGCTTTCAGTTACTCCGTGAGTCACGACCTTCGCGCTCCTCTTCGCGGCATCGATGGATTCAGCCAGTCGCTTCTGGAGGACCTGGGCGACAAACTCGACGAAGATTCACGGGACAATCTGCAGCGTATCGTCTCGGGTGCGCAACGGATGGCGCGCCTCATTGATGACATGTTGCAACTCTCCCGAATGACCAGGACGGAAATGCGTTCGATAGAGGTCAGTCTGTCGGACCTGGCACGATCGGTCGTCGAAACCCTGCAGGCGACTCAGCCGGACCGGCCTGTCAAGGTATCGATACAAGAAGGTCTGATCGCTCGCGGCGACCCGGACCTGCTGCGGGTTGCGCTGGAAAACCTCCTGAGTAATTCCTGGAAATTCACGGCAAAGCAACCGAAAGCGGAGATCACATTTGGAATGACGAACCACGACGCTCAACGAGCTTTTTTCGTCCAGGACAACGGCGCCGGTTTCGACATGCAGTATGCAACCCATCTCTTTGGGGCATTTCAGCGGATGCACGCCGTTACCGACTTTCCTGGAACGGGAGTCGGTCTCGCAACCGTCCAGCGCATCATCCAGCGGCACGGCGGAAAGGTCTGGGCAGAGGCCAAACCGAATCAGGGAGCCACGTTTTATTTTACTCTGCCAGTTTGCGAGGAGCAGACACCATGAGTACCGACAGAACGAAAACGATCCTGCTCGTAGAAGACAATCCGGATGATGTGAAGCTCACGCTGCGCGCTTTTACCAAGAACAACATTCAAAATAAGGTCGCTGTTGCCGCTGACGGAGTCGAAGCTCTCGACTACCTCTTTGGCACCGGGCAGTATGAAGGCGCCAGGACCGAGCTACCCGAGGTCGTTTTGCTCGATCTGAAACTCCCGCGGCTGGACGGCCTTGAAGTTCTTCGTCGCATCCGCGCTGACGAGAGGACCGAGCTATTGCCAGTCGTCATCCTTACTTCATCGCTCGAGCAGGAGGATATGGTCCGGGGATACAAGCTTGGGGCGAATAGCTATGTGCGCAAACCTGTGGACTTCAGCCAGTTTCTTGAAGCGACGCGGCAACTCGGTCTCTACTGGTTAATACTCAATCAATGCCCAGACCGGCCAATGAGGACTTGAGCGGCGCGGCGAGGGGAGGTCCGACCAGCGAATGATGTATGGTTTTTCGTCATCTCGAACACCGGCTTCAAAACTGAGACTACCGACACCAGCAGCAGATTCACTCCGGGCGAATGAACATGTTATAACGATGCTTTCCCTGTTCAATACGAGGAGGCACACATGAGAGCGAGAGGAATGTTCGCGTTGCTGGCGGGACTTGGCCTCATCGCGTTTTTTTCGACGAAGGCGATCCGCATATCGGCTCAGACCGGTACTCCGCCGGCGATTGACAGCAATGACATCGGTGGCATCGTCAGCGGCGCCAAGGGTCCGGAGGCCGGTGTGTGGGTGATTGCCGAGACGCGATCAACGCCCACCCGTTTGGTCAAGAGCGTCGTCACCGACGATCAGGGCCGATTCGTCGTGCCGGATCTTCCTTCCGGCGATTACGACGTGTGGACACGTGGCTATAACCTGATCGATTCGGCGAAAGTGAAAACGACTCCTGGAAAGATCGTCAACCTTAAAGCTATCCCGGCACCCGACAAGAAGGCAGCGGCGCAGTATTATCCCGCCCTGTACTGGTTCGCGTTGCTGCAGGTGCCGCCGGTCAGCGATTTTCCCGGCAGTGGTGACTCGGGCAACGGAATCTCGCCGAACATCCGGACCCAGGGCGAATGGATTCGCCAGGTCGTCAACACGGACGGTTGCACCGGGTGTCATCAAATGGGCAACCTTGCCACCCGGACGATACCGGCCGATATCACCGGCCAGTTTCCGGATTCGAAAGCGGCATGGGAGCGGCGCGTCCAGTCCGGCCAGGCCGGCGGCGGTATGAACGCGCGATTTACTCAGGTCGGGCGGCAGCGCGCGCTTGGGATGTATGCGGACTGGACGGATCGTATTGCACGCGGCGAGTTGCCGCAGGCGGAACCTTCACGTCCGCAGGGAAGAGAACGAGACGTTGTCGTGACGATGTGGGACTGGGCCGATGCGAAAGCCTACCTTCACGATGAAATCGCCAGCGACAAGCGCAACCCGACCGTGAATCCGAACGGTCCGATTTATGGTGCGCTCGAAGAAAGCGCCGACTACTTCCCTGTCATTGATCCCAAGACGAACACGGCGACGCAGATCAAGCTGTCGCCACGCGACGCGGATACCCCCAGCGCCGGCGATCAACCGCCGGCCGCGAATTCCCCATACTGGGGCGACGAAGTGATCTGGAAAAGCAAGACAACAGTCCACAGTTTCGCGATGGACAAGCAGGGCCGCGTCTGGTCGGCCGGCCGGATTCGCGCCGCGGCCACACCGGCATGGTGCCGCCAGGGTTCCGATCACCCGTCCGCGAAACTCTTCCCGATTAACCAGAGCGCGCGCGGGCTTTTGATGTACGACCCGAAAATGCAAAAGCTCACGGCAATCGACACCTGTTTCAGTTGGGGTCACGTGAACTTCGATGATAACGATGTTTTATGGTCGTCGTTTGGTCCGGCCGGAATCGAAGGCTGGTTTGACATCAAAGCGTGGGACAAGACGCACGACGAAAAGTCGTCGCAAGGATGGAGCGCGTTCGTTATCGACAATAACGGCAACGGGAAACGCGACGCCTACACCGAACCCAACCAGCCCGCCGACCCGGCGAAGGATCGCCGTCTTAGCGTGCAGTTCTATGGCGATTCGCCGGCGCCGGACGGCTCCGTCTGGGGATCGGTGCAGGGCATGCCCGGCGCGGTTGTCCGCTTTGTGCCCGGGCCGCATCCGCCTGAAACGTCACTCGCGGAATATTACGAAGTGCCGTGGAAAAACGAAAAGGCTGCAACCCAGGGCTTCGCGCCGCGCGGCATGGACGTGGACAGCAAGGGCGTCGTTTGGACGGTGCTGTCGAGTGGACACCTCGCCAGCTTCGACCGCAGGAAGTGCAAAGGCCAGCTGATGGGTCCAACCGCGACCGGCCAGCACTGTCCCGAGGGTTGGACGCTTTATCGATTGCCCGGTCCGAACTATAAAGGCGCCGTCGAAAACGCGAGTGCGGAGTCGGCGTACTACGATTTCGTCGATCGCTTCGACCTGCTCGGCGCCGGGAAGGATGTTCCGATGGTGACCGGCAATCTTTCGGAAGGAGTACTCGCTCTGGTGGACGGCAAGTTTCTGATGTTCCGGGTTCCCTACCCGATGGGATTCTTTGCCAAAGGAATTGACGGCCGGATTGATGATCCGAATGCCGGCTGGAAAGGCAAAGGCCTGTATACGAGCATCTCGACTCGAGCCCCATTTCATCAGGAGGGCGGGAAAGGAACAACCAGCAAGCTGATTAAATTCCAGGTCCGGCCGAATCCGCTGGCGAAATGATGCGGCCGGTTTTTATTTCTTTTTAGCGATTGAGCGAAGGAAATTGACGACGTTCCAAATGTCGTCGTCCTTCAACTGATCTTTGAACGGGACCATATTGAATTCCGGCGGAATGCCGTTCCTGATGTTGTTGAAAATTTCGCCGTCGGTGCCGCCGTGCTTCCAGTCCCCTTCCACCAGGCTGGGGGCAGCGGGAATCAGATCATTACCAGCGCCGCCCTGTCCGTTTGCGCCATGGCAGGAGGCGCATTTGCCGGCATAAACCTTCTTACCCGCCGCGACGGACTCTTCCGTCGCGGCGACCGGGTTCTTCAGCTTCGCCGCGTTCGGATTTCCCTGCGCAAAGCCCGCCAGCGCAGCCACACAGGCAAGTCCAAACCCGGCGGCAACAGTGCGGAAGAACCATCGCTCAAACATCGCATTTATCTCCTGCTCGGAACTGTCGCATATTTGTCAGCTATTCTCGTCGAGCTTCGTTCGCACAGCCGGCGGAAGCGACTCACGAAGTTCCGGATGGGCTTCCACCAGGCGGGCAATATCCCCAAGATCTTTCAGCCGTTTGCTCGGACGCCGTTGCGGCTCGCTCCAGGCTTTTATCTTGCCTGCCAGCGTGTCGGCAAGAGATGCGACGCGCATTAGAATTCCGTGCACGTCTGCCGGAACCGAACGCGACGGGAAGTCCCGGTAGAAGTCCTCCGTACTGAGTTGAAGAGTGATTTGAGACTTGCTTTGGAAATTAATGGACCATTTGTGCCGCTCGGCCCTGAATCCGGCTCTTTCAAGAACCTTCACGGACTGCTCGATGTAATCGACTGCGACCACAAAATCCACATCCCGCGTCACCATGGGTTCCTTCGCCCAGTGATTCACGGCTACACCGCCGATGACGCACCAGAGAATCTCGTCGCGCTCGAGAGCATCGACCAACCGCATCACGTCGTCGGCGCCGCCGGCAGTTTGCCAATCGTAGAATTGCCGTCCAGTCATCGATGCAGGATATCCGATTGCGGCGATCAATTCATCCCATGCGCATTCAGAGAATCCGGCGGATGTTGATGATGTGAATCGGCGGCGTCAGATTCTGAGCTTCCGCTTTCGAGAGTTGAATCCTTTTCGCAATTTCCAGACCCACGGTCACTTGTCCGAAAGCCGCGAAACCCTGTCCGTCCGCGTTACGATTTCCGCCATAGTCGAGCGACGGTTGATCGCCGATGCATATAAAAAAGGATGAGGTTGCGGTATCGGGTCCGCCGCGCGCCATGGAGAGAGTGCCGTTCTTGTGAAGAAGGCCCGTGACGTTTGTCCGCTCCAGCGGGATCGCCGGAAATCCTTTTCCAGACATGTTCGGATTCAATCGACTTTGGATGACCTCGATCTTGACCGCATCGTTGGGCTGGTTGTCCATGGTGACGGTTCTTGAAAAAGTCGCGCCGGTGTAAAGTCCGGCGTCGACGTACCTCAGGAAGTTGGCTGCCGTCACCGGAGCTCGCGCCGTGTCGATGCTCGCCTCGATTTCGCCGAGTTCTGTGTCGATGATCACGCGCACATTCTGCTGTCGATCCGCTGCGACGAACGCGAGACGGTCGCCTCGCGGACTGATCGCCAATCGCGTCATGTCGCGAACGCCATGCGCGGAAAAATCCGCGGCTTCCTGCCATTGCTCTCCCTGACCGGCGCTCCAGCGATAGAGTTTGGACCCTTTACCCATCAGGATAGTGTTCCCATCCGGCGTCCAAACGTAGTCTTCGGCGCCGGGAAGCGTCTTGACGATTGTTTCGATCTGCCGAGTCTTCGGATCCAACGACTTGATGATCCATTCATCATTGGTCACCTTGTGCACGAAGCTCATTCGCATTTGCCCCGGAATACGATGGAGCGAACGGCCGACGTTGCCGGCAAGCGTAGTGGACTGTTCGGTCGGAATGTCGACCAACTGCAAAGTCGCCGGCGTGCCGAGGACAAACAGCAGCACCGTGTTTTCGTCAAACCATGCGTGATACCCAACCGGCTTGATTTTTTCCAGCACGAGAGATGGAGCACCGCCATCGATGGGGAACTTCCAAAGGCGCTGCGTGGAATCGGCTTCGACGCGAATCACCGAGAAGCTCTTACCGCCGGGCATCAAGGTCGCCGAATACTCCCCTTCCGGAGTGTTGGTCATCTGCCGATCCGCTTTGGAACGGATGTCGTAGCGGTAAATATCGGTCGGCTTACCGTTGCGGACGGAGGTATAGAGCAGCGCGTTGCCGTCCTCGAGGAACGACGGCTGGTTATCATACCCGTCCCGATTCGTGATGTTTTCAGGCGTGCCGAACTTCAACTGTCCAGCCTGAATCGCAAGGTCGACGAGAAAAACATCCGTCCCTGGTGGAGCATTTTGCGCAACGGCGTTCACGGCCAGGATGCACAGCACCAGGATGAGCCTTTTCATAAGGCGACGGTAACACCGATCGCAAGCAAGTCGCGACATTTCTTCGGATCGTTGACTGATCAGTAGCACATTTTGGTGTTGAGCAAGGCCATTTTGCGAGTACTAAGGATGGCGTGATATGTGGAGGGTCGCTGCGCCCGAGGAATGCCGCGAACGGCGCGGAATTTCGTTCATTGACAGAAACACGGATTCTAAGAAACTTCTTCAAGCGGTGTTCAAGACTTCTGCGTCGAGTGACGATTACCCCTTACTCTTCCGTTTCCTCCGTTTTCGCCGGTCGCGTGGAATGCCGCCCGCCTGGGCATATTGACTCGAGTCGTGGCCGAACTGCGCAATCATGGAACTGCGGAATCTGCTGATGATATTGCTGAGTTCACGAATCTTTTTATCGCGAGTGAGCTTCAGTCCCAGCAGTTCGTTTTTCTTTGCAAGGTATTGACCGAACAAATCGCGCGCTTGGCCGTAGACGCCGGCGAAGTCCTCGAAGCTGATGACGCCCATTTGGAATTCCGGAATCGACTGCCAGGTCGTTCGCACCCGGTCCGCTTCTTTGAACGTATCGTCGAAACTAATTTTCCTGGCCATAGAATATTCAACCGACCCTGGACATTCTCAGAACGCGCAAAATGATTTGGGGCAAATCGCCCCAGGTCATCTCCACCCTGCAAATCAATCGGCGCGACAGCGCAATTATTGTTCTGCCGCCGCGAAAATGATTTCGGCGACAAACTCGAGTATTTCAAGGAAAAGAAATTACTGCAACGCGCCGCTAAGAACGTTTTCGCTCGGCAAAAGATGCGGCGCCTTGACATGACTTGGGGCAAGCTGCCCCAAGTTACCTGAAACGATTCCTAACTCAACGTTCCTTGTCGTACACGGTTGACCCAGCCCGCGCGGCGCCGATAAAGCCCCGCCCAACGCGCTCTCGATCCGATGATCCCGCTTCCTAAGAATGATGCAGGTTGCACGCGACGGCTTCAGGGGGCCGTTGCCCGGCGCGTCCATGTCAACGCGGTGTGACAAACCCTGTTTAGCGCAGCAATCAATGAACCCGCATCCAGGATGTTTTTCATGCACGCTTCTTTTTCCAGGCGCGACGGTAACGCTTATTGGTGCTAAGGTCCGATGGTCCGCTGGCGCTCCCAAAGTGCCGTTCAAGGACCGAAGGCTTTCCGGCGCTCTGAAGGCGCGCTTCCAGTGCTTGCCGAGCGATTTCGCCTTTCGCGAGCCCCGTGCGCCTTGCCTCCTCGCTCAATGCGTGGGCGAGATCCTCGCCAAGCCGGATGGTCAAGGTTTCACTCATAGGATCGACCGTAACACATCCCGGCACGGTGCAACACAAGCTGTCGAAAGAGCGATGGCCGCCGCGGCGATGGCTATTCCCAACAACTATCCAGGTGTGTCAGCGTTCCTTATCGTACGGTTGACCCAGCGCGCGAGGGGCGCGCGAAGCGCCGATGAAGCCCGCGAGGACCACCATGGTGATGATGTAGGGAATGATTTGAATGTATTCCACGCGAACGTGAGGGATCACACCTTGCATCTGAATGGATGCGGCTTCGGCGAAGCCAAACAGTAAACACGCCAGCATGGTTTGCACCGGACGCCATTTGCCGAATATCAGCGCGGCGAGCGCGATGAAGCCACGGCCGGCAGTCATGTTCCGGGTAAACAAAGAGGACTGACCGATCGAAAGGTAGGCTCCACCAATCGCCGCCAGAGCCCCGGATATCAGGACTCCGCCATAGCGAATTCCAAAGACACTCACGCCCGCGGTATCCGCCGCCTCCGGGTTTTCACCTACGGCACGAAGACGCAGCCCGAACGGAGTCCGATAAAGCAGATATTGAACAACCGGCACCAGAAGAAATGCCGCCACGATCGGAGCTGTGGGAATCAGGTTCGCGCGCGGGATCTGGGGTGTGGACCCCGTCGTGTCGAATAACGCGCCGCTGACCAGCGTTGGAACGCCGAGCATCATGATGTTGATCGCCGTCCCGGTCACGACCTGGTTCGCTTCAAAGTAAATGCAGGCGATCGCAAGTACTGCTGCGATCAGGACGCCGGCGCCAACAGCACCGAGCAACCCGATCCACGGATTGCCGGCGTAGTGCGTTACCGTCGCGGCAGTAAAAGCTCCCGCCAGCATCAACCCCTCGAGCGCGATGTTGATCACGCCCGACCTTTCCGAGAAGAGGCCTCCAAGCGACGCGAGCAGCAGAGGAGTTGCGAGACGAATGGTGGAGAACACCATCGCCAGACTAAAAATGTCTCGAACCAGTTGCATTCAGACCTTCGCCTTTTCGCGCTTTGCTACCGCGAGCTTTTCAAACTGGCCCCTGAACATCGCTTCTGCGGCTACAAACAAAATCACGAGAGCCTGAAGCACCAGGACGAGATCTTTCGACACCTTCTCCGTGAAGATGTCGACGAACAGGCCGCCGCGAATCAACGCTCCAAAAAAGATGGCGGCAAGCAGCACGCCTGCCGGATGATTGCGCCCAAGCAATGCGACCGCAATGCCGGTAAACCCGTATTGCGGCGAAAACCCCTGGTAGTAGCGGTATCGATAACCCAGCACTTCGTTGATCCCGACGAACGCGGCGAGAGCTCCCGAGACAGCCATCGCCAGGACGATCTGTGTCCGCACCGATACGCCGCCATACTCGGCGGCCTGAGGGTTCGCGCCCGTCGCCCGGATTTCGTATCCCCACTTCGTGCGCCACAGGAAGACGTAAACGAAAACGCACGCGAGGAGAGCGAGAGCAAATGCGATATTCAAAGGGATCCGTTCCGGCAGTCCGGGAACAAATCGCCCGAGCCTTGCGATGTGTCCGCCCGCTCCGATAGGCGTCGTCTCGATAATTGCATCACCCTGGGACTTGAAGTAGGACTGCGTCAACGCGCTGGCGACACCGGCCGCGATGAAATTCATCATGATCGTATTGATGACTTCGTGCGAACCGAAGCGCGCCTTCAGCACACCGGGAATGGCGGCCCATGCGGCGCCGCTCAGGATGGCGGCAATGAAACAAAGCGGAATCAAAATCCAGGCGGATCGATTGGCGAAAGTGATGCCTGCCCATGCCGCGGCAAAGGCTGCAATGGTGAGCTGACCTTCGGCGCCGATGTTCAAAAGACCGCATCGGAAACCGACGGCCACGGCCAATCCTGTAAAGATCAGGGGCGTGGCGTAGAACAGCGTGTATCCGATCCCATCGGGCCAGGATAGTGCGCTGCCGATCAGCAGGCGGTACGTGAGGATCGGGTCGTCGCCAATAAGGATGACCACAATCGCTCCAACGGCAAAGGCGGCGGCGATGGCGATGAGCGGAAAGACCAGTTCCCGCAGCAGTTTCACGGCGTCACACCACCTGTCATCATCATCCCAATTTCCTCCCGCGTGGCTTTCTTCGGATCGACTTCGCCGACGATCTGTCCGTGGTAAATCACGAGCAGACGGTCGGCCAGGGCCGTCACCTCCTCGAGCTCCGCCGAAACCAATAACACGGCGCATCCGGCGTCGCGCAAGGCGATCAGTTTTCGATGAATAAACTCGATTGCTCCGATGTCGACGCCGCGCGTCGGTTGTGCAATCAACAACAACTTTGGCGGCAGCCCGTATTCCCGGCCGATGATCAGCTTCTGTTGGTTGCCGCCGGATAATGCGCGCGCCGTCAGCTCCGGATTAGGCGGCCGAACATCAAAGTCGCGAATGATTTCTGCGGTACGTTTGTGGATCCCTTTGTCATCGAGGAGCACGCCGGATTGCCGTGCAACCGCCGGCTTCCGATGATGAACCCCGAGAATAGAATTTTCAAAAAGGTCGGAATCGAGAAGGAGGCCGCGCCGGTGGCGGTCCTCCGGAACGTGCGCGATGCCGGCGTCTTTGCGCTCGCGAGCCGTCAGGGTTGTGATCGGTTTGCCTTCGAATTCGATAACTCCGGTCAAAAGCGTCGGATCGACAAGACCTGCGAGATCCTCAATCAGCTCGGTTTGCCCGTTACCTTCGACGCCCGCGATACCGACGATCTCTCCGGCCCGAACCTGGAGCGAAACATGATCGAGCCGGCGCGTGCCGTCCCGAGCAATCATCGAGAGGTCACGAATCGCCAAAATGACGCCCCCCGGTTTGGATTGGCCTTTTTCCACACGAAGCAAAACGTCGCGCCCCACCATCAAGCGGGCAAGTTCGGCAGCGTTGGTGTCTTTGGTTTTTCGCACTCCGACCACGCGGCCGTCACGCATGATGGTGACGTCATCGGAGATTGCCAATACCTCATCCAGCTTGTGGGTAATGATGACGACCGTCTTTCCCTGGCCACGCATGCGGCGAAGGATCCGGAAAAACTCTTCGACTTCCTGCGGCGTCAGCACAGCGGTGGGCTCGTCGAGAATGAGGATGCGCGCTTCACGATATAGAGCCTTCAACAACTCGACTCGCTGCTGCTGGCCTACCGATAACGTTTCCACGACAGCGAGAGGATCAATCGCCAGGTGGAATTCTTCCGACAGTGCGCGAATCTGCTTCTTCGCACCCGTGACGTCAAGCGACGCGAAGGAGCCGGGCTCCGCGCCGAGAACGATGTTTTCCGCAACCGTCATCGGCTCGACCAGCATGAAGTGCTGATGAACCATTCCGATGCCGAGCCGGATGGCATCGTGCGGAGTGCGGATTTGTTGCGGCTTGCCGTCGACAAGCGTCTCACCATCGTCCGGCGTGTAGAATCCGTAAGCGATCTTCATCGCCGTGGACTTGCCCGCGCCGTTTTCACCGACAATGGCGTGAATCGTGGCCGGTGCGACGGCAATATTGACGCGATCATTTGCGAGCACAGCGCCGAAACGTTTTGTGATGTTTCGCAACTCGAGCATCACGCTCTGCTATTTCTCCATGACGTTGGTCACTTTGATTTGACCGGCGATGATCTTTCGCTTCGCTTCGTCGACCGCCTGCAGGGTTGCCGTTGGGATGAGGTCCTTGTTGTATGGATCGATTGCGTAAGCGACGCCGTCATTATCCAGCCCATACACGTGGATACCCCCGATCGGCTTGAGGCTCACCCTATCCCGGATGATCTGATAAACGGCGTTGTCCACGCGCTTCACCATGCTGGTCAGCACATAACCCGGTTTAACCCAGTTCTGATCGGAGTCGACTCCGATGACGAAACGTTTTGCCCGGCCCTGTTCGTCCTTTCCGAACTGCTCGACGGCGTCGAAGGCGCCGAGACCGGAATTGCCGGCTGCCGTGAATATGACATCGACGCCTTTCTCGAGTTGCGTACGCGCCAGTTCCTTGCCTTTGACGGGATCGTTCCACGCCGTGTCCGTGACGCCGATGTAGTTCGCAACGATCGAGACCCCGGGATTAACGGCGCGCGCACCCTCTTCATATCCGACTTCGAATTTGTGAATCAGCGGAATATCCATTCCGCCGATGAACCCGATGGTGTTTGTTTTGGAAGTGTGCGCGGCAATCATGCCGACAAGATACGACCCTTCGTGCTCCTTAAAAACGAGCGAGGCCACATTGGGAAGATCGCTGATGCCGTCGACTACCGCAAAGCTGATGTTCGGATAATCTCGCGCGACCGACTCGAGTATGGGCGTTTCCGCGAAACCGACGCCAATAATCAAGTTGTAGCCACGTTCGGCAAAGGCCCGCATCGCGGGTTCGATGGATGTCGGATCACCGGGTTCGACGTCACGCAGGACGATCGGCAGGTCTTTCGCCGCGCGTTTCACGCCTTCGAATGCCGCCGCGTTGAAGGAGCGATCATCCTTGCCGCCGATGTCGAACACAATGCCGACATGAACCTTGGATTCATCGTCCGCGCCAAGACTCTGTTGACGGCATCCGCCAAGGAACGCCCCGAGGACCAGCGCAAAGACCAGATTTCTCATGCGCGCCGATTCTACTCCTGAACCGTCGAGAGATGAGCGCCGGAAATCCAATGAAAGGCACTTGACGTTGGCGATGGCGTGTCTCAGTTTGAAAATCGGACAGAAACGTCGAAAAAGCGAATTCCCCTCCTTGGCTAAGGAGGGGTGTCAGCGCACATTAATGAAATGTCGCGCAGCATCCTCAGTTGTGCGCAGACGGGGTGGTTCGTTCAACATCCGATAATCGGTGGCTGAACTAACCACCCCGTCCGCTCCCTTCAAAGGTAGCTTCGCGACGTTTTATTTGTGGTCGCGTCCACCCCTCCTTAACTAAAGGAGGGGAATTCGCTTTCACATCGGTGTCCGCATTCACAAAACTCAAACTTGAGACGGCCGCGCGGATCGAATCGGTTATTCTGATCGCATGCTCCACGCTTCACACAATAGCCAGGAGAAGCCCGTGAAGTTCATGTATGTCGCTACGCATGGATCTGAAGATCCAACCCGCGCGACTCTGCCGTTCTTGATGGCGAAGGGCGCGAAAGAAGCCGGATACGACGTCGAGATAGTGTTGATGGGAGATTCCGTCGTGCTGTTCAACGAAACCGTATCGTCCAGCATTCAAGGCGTCGGCGTAGCTGCCTTGAAAGATCTCATGCTATTCGCGCGCGCCGGCAACATTCCCGTCTATGGCTGAGGCGCGTGCTGCCGCGGCCGTGGCGTCGCGGAAGATGTTGTCAGGATCTGGTCCGGGACCGGTTACCTGGATACGAGAGCTCTTGCAGAAAAGGTCGCCGCTGCCGACAGAATCGTGTCGGTCTAACGCACGTACGTCGTGAGTTGGAAGTGCCAGCGACAGCGGAGCCGCATAATCGTGGCGCCGGCCGTCCTCTGAAGAAAGTCCTGGACCTCCCGTTCTGAAGGGAGGACGCCCATCCGATGCCGCCTGCTTCGCAGGTATTCCGACATTTCTTCGAAACTGTCCCAATAATACGCGATCTCAAAGCGTGAGGTGCGGTTCATGGCAAATGCTCCCGCCTCGACAAGCTTTTGGATCGCGGCATCAGCGGCAGCACTGTCGCTCGACGCGTTGCTGTCGTCCACGGAGCCGGCTTTCACCGCAGTCCCTGACTGCAAAAGTTCGATTGGGGGAAAGTCGACGGTTGGACGGTAGTCGACCAGCGTGCCGCTATGGCTGAGGACTCGCCGGCTTTCCTTCAGGGCATCGACCATGCCCTCGGGTTGAAGTCATCAAAGCGACTTCGAAAAAAGAACGACGTCGAATTCGGAATCGGCAAAGGGCAAGACCGACCCTGTCGCCTGGACGAAACGAATTCGCGGCCGGAGCTCAGCAGGGCAACTCGCGTTCGCCGCCTTAAGCGGCGCAGCTGCCGGTTCAATACCGACAACGTACCTGGGCATCCGCCCGTATCGGAATGTTAAACGGCCGTCGCCGCAGCCGACTTCCAGGACTCTGGCACCGGCGAGCGTGACGGAGTCTGCCAGCTTTCCAACTTCTATCCGTTCAGGATCGATTTGCATATCACGGAGACTTAACAACTACATTTGATGTTGGAGATGGGACATCCGACATTTGAGATATTTCCGACCCGCTTATGAATACGTCAAATGTCGGGATGTCCCATCTCCAACGTCAAATGTCGCTGTTGGATTCTGAGATTATATCCGTTTTCGTTTTGGCGATCGGAATTAGAACGAAACCAGAGCTTCGTACATACGTTGACGGAGGAACGAGCGGCGTTGTTCGAGTTCGCGGATACGTTTGCGGTATTCGCCGCGGCCGAGGTAATCGGACATGCCCATGACGATCATCACGCCGCCGATCAGCGCAAAGAAGTATGTGAACGCGTACAGGAGCGGAAACTCTTCCACGAACCCGGCGAACGGCGGCAAGTACGACGTGGCGAGGTAGATTAGCGCGGCGAGGCCGCCGCCGATGGATCCAATCATCATCTTCAGCCGGCAGTTGGAGTATTTTCCCGCGAGATTCATGATCTCGACCGAGACCTGCGCATACTCGCGCTCGATCGCCAACTGCTCGCGCGGCGCGCGGCGCGGGCGCGGCGAAACCGGCGTGGATTCGTATTTCCGGACCAGTTCGTCGTATTCCCTGCGCGTTGTCGAATCCAAAAGCGTTCCGCAGATGAAGTTGAGCCGGCTCATCTGTTCGTGCGCCCAGCCTTGTTTCTCGGGAGGGTTCTTGTCGGGATGAAACGTTTTGGCGGCTTCCTTGAAGGCGTGTTTGATTTGTGCCGCGTCTGCGGAGCGATCCACTCCTAGTTCGTCGTAAAAGGTCTTGATGCGCGGCATTCCATTGAATTATAGCCAGCCGGGCGGCAGGTCCGCATTACCTCTTTAACCGCGGATCCGCGGCGTCTCGCAGGCCTTCCCCTACGAGGTTATAGGACGTCACCGTCAGAAAAATGGCTAAGCCCGGAAAGGCAGTCATCCACCAGCCGCTCGGCAGAAGCGTTCGGCCGATGTAGAGAATCGAACCCCAACTGGCCGTCGACGCCGGGACTCCCAGCCCCAGAAAACCCAGCGTCGACTCCACCAGTACGGCGGACGCCACTCCAAACGTCGCGGCGACGAAGATCGGCGCCAGCGTGTTGGGTAACACGTGCCGAAAGATCGTGCGCAGGTCGCGCGCGCCGAGCGCCCGCGCGGCGATCACGTATTCCAGCGACTTCGTTTTCAGAAACTCTCCGCGCGTCAACCGGGCCACGGTGGGCCAGTTGGTGAGACCGATCACGACCATGATGGTGAAAATGCTTGGAGGCAGAAACGCAACGATGGTGAGGATCAGGAACAACGTCGGGATCGTCAGCATGATCTCGATCGCACGCGACACGATGATGTCCGTCATCCCTCCGTAGTAACCCGCGAATGCCCCGATAACAACGCCGATCATCACGTAGATGGAAACCGCGACGAAGCCGACCGACAAAGAAACCCTGGCGCCATGCACGATGCGGCTGGCGATGTCGCGGCCGATATCGTCGGTCCCGAGGTAGTGCTTTCCGGATGGCTGCTGCATCGCCTCGCTCAGGTTGACGTCATTCTGCGAGTAACGGATCGGCGGAAACCATGCCCAGTCGGACGGACTGAAGTTTGACGCGGTGAATTCCTTGAACGAAATGTTCTGGAATTGCGGTTCCCAGCGTCCGACGCCGATGCGGAATGCGTAGTCGGTCAGAATCGGGAAGTATATGCGGCCGTGGTATCGCATCACGAGCGGCTTGTCGTTCGCGATGAAGTCGGCAAGCGCGGCGATGGAAAACAAAAACAGAACTACCACAAGGCCGGCAACTGCAACCCGGTTGCGGCGAAAATGTCTCCAGACGCCGTGCCAATAGGTTTCCGCAGTCATTCGTTTCCACGACTGACGCCTGACGGCACGAAGCCCGTCGCTGCGCTCCGGGTTCTGCACATTACGGCAAACCCTGTCGGAACCCGAAGCGTAGCGACGGGCTTCGTGCCGTCACGTTTCACGATTCGCGGCATATCGAATCCTTGGATCGACGATCGTGTACAAAAAATCCGCCAGAAGAATGCCCGCCAGGGTCAGAAACGCGCTGAGAGTAAATATCGCCATGATCAACGGATAGTCGCGATAAAGCACGGCTTCATAACTTAGCCTTCCCATGCCTGGAATCGTGAACAGCGTCTCAATGATGATGCTGCCACCGATCAGCGCAGGCAGGACATCCGCCATCAACGTGACGATCGGGATCAGCGAATTCCTCGCCGCGTGCCGCCACACCACGCGTTTCTCCGACAAGCCTTTCGATCGGGCGGTGCGGATGAACTCCTGACGGATCACCTCCAGCATTCCGGCTCGCATGTAACGGGACAGCACAGCCAGCGTGTAATAAGTCAAGCAAGGCACGGGCAAAACCCAATGCCAGGCCTGGTCCCCGAGCCCCTGGCAAAGCCGCCAATCCTCAGACCCGCGGGTTTGGAGGGCAAAGACCGGAAACCCAATCCAGAAGTCTCCACCGGCCAAATACCCAATCGCCATCGTTGCGACCCAAAAGCTGGGCAGTGAATACAGCATGAACAGCACGACGGTGATCAGGCGATCGAGCCGCGAATATTGGTGTGTGGCAGAGTAAATGCCCAAAGGAATTGCGATCAGGTATGCCAGCAAAAGAGAAATACCGCTCAGCTTAACGGAGACCGGAAGGCGTTCCTTAAGCGCGTCGATGATCGGCCGATGATCGCGTAACGACACGCCGAAATCGAACGTCAGCACTCGCCGCAGCCAGCGCCAATACTGCAGCGGCAGCGGTAAATCGAGGCCGTACAGCGCCCTTGTTTCTCTGATGATCTGTTCAGCAAGCGCGGGATTTGCCGCGTGCTGATCCATGTCATTGGCGCGAATCTGAGCCGGATCTCCCGGAACAAGATGAATGATCAGGAACGAAATGATGGAGATTCCGAGCAGAGTCGGGATGATCAGCAGGACACGCTTTGCAAAATAGCTTCGCATCCTTTACGGCGTTGCCATCGTTCTCCCGTACTTTTGTTGCGACTTCGGAACCCACCACGTGCTCAGATCGTATCCAGGCCGCAGCGGCAGCCACTTCACATTCTGGAATCGTTTGCTGTACGACGCCGATTCCTCCAAAACGTAGATGAACGTGTTCGGTTCTTCGTCGTGGATGATTTCCTGCCATCGCCAGTACAGTTGCTTCCTTTTCTCGTTATCGAATTCGAGACGCGCCTGTTCGAGCAATCGATCGGACTCCGCGTTCTTGAAGCTGCCGTAGTTGGAACCGCGGTTTTGCGTCGCGGACGAATGCCAGATCTGGTATGGATCCTGAACGAGGTCCGATGCGGTGCCCAGGCTTCCGGCGTCAAACTTATGGTCCTTGAGATTCTCGACCATCACGGTAAAGTCGATGGTCTTTGAGGTCATTTCGATGCCGACTTTCCGAAGTTCCTCCTGAAGGATCGACGACAGCTGCGCAAAAATCGAACTGCCGACGCCGCCAACGAGTTCGAACTTGAACTTCACTCCGTCTTTGTCGCGAATGCCGTCACCGTTGTGATCGGTCCAGCCGGCTTCATCGAGAAGTTCCGCTGCGCGTTTGGGATCGTACGGATACGGTTTGATGTTCGGATTGTAATCGTTCGACTTCGGATTTAACGGACCGGTGGCAACTTGTCCTAAGCCAAAGCGAACGGTTTCGATAATCTTCTGCCGGTCCAACAGCATCGTCATCGCCTGACGGACGCGCTTGTCTTTGAAGAACGGGCGTTCGCTGTTCCAAACAATGTATGACACACCGGGAATCGAGTACTTGGTTTTGCTGAATTCCTGATCGAACGCAGGGCCCGACGTCTGTTGCGCGTACTGAACAGGCTGCAGGCGTTGCTGCAAGTCGATTTCACCCGCCTTCAGCGCCGTCAGCGCCGCGGTGTAATCGGGAATGAAGCGAATCACAATCTTGTCGAGATATGGTTTTGTACCCCAGTAATCGTCATTACGCGTCAAAACAATTTCTTTGCCGGCTTCCCACTTGTCGAATTTATAGGGTCCGGTTCCGACGGGCGCGCGGTTCGCGGCAGAGTTGTTGAATTGATCGGCGAACGTCTTGATCCGCACATCCGTCTTGCCTCTCGGGCCGATCATATCCTTGAACGTGAAGCCGTCCAGCAGCCCTTGCGGATCGAAGATGTGTTTGGGGATGATGGCCAGGATGTTGCCGAGATTGTTGAGTTGATTGAAATTCGGTTTGGTGACGATAAAGCGCACTTTGCGCCCGTCCACCTGCACATCCGCGAGATCCGTCAGATAGCTTCGCTTGGACGCCGAGTCGACCAGAGCACAAATCCCCGCTTTGAAGGTAAACAACACGTCGGCGGCGGTTAGCGGCTGACCGTCGTGCCATTTGATCCCGTCGCGAATCGTAAAGGTGTACGTCAAATGATCGGCGGAGATCTCCGGCAAGCCGTCGGCGAGTATGGGTTTGGTATAGGTGTAATCCTTCGTGTCGTACGTGAGGAGGAAGTCGTAAACCTGATCGCTGTTCGCTCCGTACATCACATAGCCGGCGTAAGCGTTGAAGTTGAGCACAGGATTGAGCACGTCCGGCTCGCCTTCGTAGCGAACGATCACCCAATCGCCGGAAACCGGCGTCCCCACGTCGTTGGATTTGTTTGCTGCTGCCTGGTCGGGACGACTGCATGAAGGGAGGGTCAGGAAGGAGAGGATCAAAACCACGAGAATGCAACGCTTCATAACATCTCCTGAGGTATGCGTTTTCGCGTCTTGCCAAGGGCATTATGGCATGAGTGACAAACGGAATCATTCCCACGCGACAACGTCGCCGCTGTAGACATCGTCGATCCGGCCGTTTGGTTGTTCGATGCGAAGCGCGCCGAGAGGATTCAACCCGCGCGTCACGCCGCGGATCGTCCGAACGCCGTCATGGATCTCGATGCGGCGGCCGTTTGCAAAGCTGGAGTGTTCGATCCAGCGGTCGATGATCGATGCGGGGCCGGTGTTCTCGAATTCGTGATAGAGGCTCTCAAAGTCTTCGAGAAACTCCGCGAGGATTTCGATGCGCGACTGGATTCGTCCGGATGCGATTCGCAGCGACGTGGCGCGAGTCGCGATATCCTCCGGCAATCGCTGGTGATTCACGTTCACGCCGATGCCGACGATCAGCGTCTTCACCAGATCCACTTCCGCCTGGATTTCCGCGAGAATGCCGCAGAATTTCCTTCCATCGACAAGAAGGTCGTTGGGCCACTTGATGTCGATGTTGAGCCGCGTATATCGCTCGACCGCGTTGTGCATCGCGACAGCTGCCGTCAGGGTGAAGAGCGGTGCCAGACTTGGCGGAACCCGCGGCCGCAGAATCAGGGACATGTACAGGCCGGCCTCCGGCTCGGAATGCCAGGATCGGCCGAGACGTCCACGTCCCGCCGTCTGCATCTCGGCAATGACGACAGTTCCCTCGGGAACCTTGTGTCCGTGTGACAGCAGTCGCGACGCGAAAGCGTTCGTCGAGTCGGTTTTGTAGAAGTGATACAAGGTCCGGCCAAACGTCTCCGTGCGCAGCCGCTGACGGATCAACTGCGGGAGCATCACGTCCGGCAGCCGGAGCAGTCGAAAGCCGGTAAACAATTCGCCGCGAATCTCGACGCCCGTTTCGCGAAGTTTGTCGACCCAGCGGATGAGCGTGGAGTGCGACACACCCAGATCCCGCGCCAGCTTCTCGCCGGACACGGCGATGGTCATGTTTTGCATGAGCGCGAAAAGAAGCTCGTCGATTTTCCGGTCCATTTATCGTGATTCAGGCGCGATCCGCATGTGAATGTCGACGGCGGGAACCGAATGCGTTAGCGTCCCGATCGAGATGTAGTCTACTCCGGCATCGGCGTAGTCCTTCACATTGTCGAGCGTGATTCCACCCGAACTTTCCAGCGGAACGCGGCCGCCGGCAAGGCCCACCGCCTGACGCGTTTGCTCGGGCGTGAAGTTATCGAGAAGAACGACGTCGGCTCCAGCCTCGATGACGTCGAGGAGTTCGTCAAGATAATGCACCTCGACTTCAACCTTGACCAGATGTCCCAAATGGCGACGCGCCGCGCGAATGGCGTGCGCTGGAGACGAATGAAACGCGAGGTGGTTGTTCTTGATCAAGACGCCGTCAAACAGGCCGGTTCGATGGTTCATCCCGCCGCCGCACGAAACCGCGTACTTATCGAGGACGCGGAGGCCGGGAACGGTTTTGCGCGTGTCGACGATGCGCGCACGCGTGCCCTGGATTCGATCGACATAGCGTCGCGTCAGTGTGGCGATGCCCGACATGCGTTGAAGAAAATTCAGTGCGGTGCGTTCAGCGATGAGGAGTGAACGCGCGGAGCCACGCACTTCCGCCAGCAGCGCGCCGGCCTGCGCGGCAACGCCGTCCGTGACCGCTGCGGTGAATACAAGATCACGATCGACAAGACGCATCACCTCGGCCGCGACCGGTATTCCGGAAACGGTCAGAGTTTGTTTCGCCGCGATCCGCGCGAGTCCGGACTCTTCGGCCGGAATCGTGGATCGAGACGTGATGTCGCCGGAACCCACGTCTTCGCGAAGTGCAGCAAGAAAGGTGTCTCGAAGTAACTCCAGGTCAATCGATGTCATAGCAACTGAGTCGCGCGCACGCTCAGAGGTGACGGCACGAAGCCCGTCGCTGCGCTCCGGGTTCTGTACGTTACGGCGAAAACTGACGGAACCCGGAGCGCAGCGACGGGCTTCGTGCTGCCATGTTTCATTCGCGTGCGTCGCAGATCAACGTAAACGGTCGAGGCTGTCACGGAGTTTCACAGCCTGATTCTGGTAATCCAGCAGCCGCTGGCGTTTTTCGTCCACCACGTTTCTCGGCGCGCGCTCGACGAAGCTGGCATTCGATAGCTGACGCTCCAAGCCGCTGATTTCCGCCTGAACTCTTTCCAGTTCCTTATTCAATCTCGAGCGTTCCGCTTCGATATCGATGAGACCGGCGAGCGGAACTTCGATCGTCAAGCCGCCCGCAACGGCACGAGCCGCGAGTTTATCCTCGGGAAGCGACGGCACAACCTGAAGCTCGCCGACCGTAGCCAGCTTGAAGATGTAATCCCGGGCATCGAGCAACAACTGTTTTGTCGCGGGATCTGTGGCCGCAACGCGCACGACAACGGACTGACGCGGCTCGACCTTCATTTCGGCCCGGATGTTGCGCACCTTTCCGATGATGTCCTGCACGATCTCGACTTGAGCTTCGGCCTTCGCGTCAATCAATTCGGGCTCGAACTCCGGATACGGCGCCACGACGATCGATTCGCCACGATGCGGCACACTCTGCCAGAGTTCTTCGGTGATGAAAGGCATGAATGGATGCAACAACCGGAGAGCCGTCTCGAACACATAAATCAGCACGGGTTTCGAACGTTCCGGGTGCAGCTTGACCATCTCCAGATACCAGTCGCACAACTCGCCCCAGAAAAACCCGTAGATATGGCGCGTCGCTTCGTGCAGGTTGTACTTTTCCATGGACGTGTTCGCCACGTCGATAGCGCGAGCCAGCCGCGACAGGATCCATCGATCGGCAAGGGCCAGATCGGGCTGGCGCAACTCACCGAAGAACGGCAGACGATCCGATTCGTCGACGTGCCTGAAGATCAGTCGCGCGGCATTCCATATCTTCGTCGCGAATGCGCGATAGCTTTCGAGCAGATCCTCCGACAAGGCGATGTCCGTACCCGGAGCTCCCATTCGAGCCAGCGCGAAGCGGACCGCGTCGGTGCCGTACTGGTCGCAGATCTCGAGCGGATCGATCACGTTGCCCTTCGACTTCGACATCTTCTGTTTTTCGGCGTCACGAATGAGTCCGGTGATGTAGACCTCGCGAAACGGCACGTCGCCCATGAACTTCAACCCGGACATCATCATTCGCGCGACCCAGAAGAAGATAATGTCGTAGGCGGTCACGAGAAGACTGCCGGGATAAAACTTACGCAGGTCCTCGGTCTGGTCGGGCCAGCCCAGAGTCGAGAAGGGCCAGAGCTGCGAGCTGAACCACGTGTCGAGGACGTCTTCGTCCTGGCGAATCCTGGTGGAATTGCATTTCGCGCAGTTCACAACGTCCTTGCGCGAAACGATCATCGTGCCGCACTCGTCGCAATACCACGCTGGAATGCGATGGCCCCACCACAGCTGGCGCGAGATGCACCAGTCGCGGATGTTGTGCATCCACTCGTAATAAGTCTTCGACCAGTTTGGAGGAACGAACTTCGTTCGGCCGCTCTCAACCGCTGCGATCGCGGGCTCGGCGAGCGGCTTCATGCGAACGAACCACTGTTCGGACATCAGCGGTTCCACGACCGTCGCACAGCGCTGGCATTCACCAACACTGTGAAGAAGCGTTTCCGTCTTCTCGACCAGGCCTTGCGCTTCCAGATCCGCCAACACATTTTTCCGGGCGGCCATGCGGTCCTGGCCTTTGTACGGCCCGCCCTCGGCGGTGATCCGGGCGTCCTCACCGATCACGCTGATCTGCGCCAGATTATGGCGAACGCCCATTTCAAAATCCGCGGGATCGTGCGCGGGCGTGACTTTAACCACACCGGTTCCGAATTTCGGATCGACGACCGGGTCCTGAATAAACGGGAGTTCACGGCCGATCAAAGGAAGCACGGCGGCGCTGCCGGCGTACTTCGCGTAACGCCCGTCTTCCGGATGGACGGCCAGCGCCGAGTCGCCAAGCATCGTTTCCGGACGGGTTGTCGCCACGGTGACGTACTCGCCCGGCCGGCCTTTCAATCGATACTTGATGTAGTAAAGCCTGGACTCCTTCGGCTCGTGCTTCACTTCCAGATCCGACAGAGCGGTGCGGCATCGCGGGCACCAGTTGATGAGTCTCTTGCCGCGATAGATCAATCCGTCTTCATAAAGCTGGACGAACACTTCTCGAACAGCGCGGGAAAGCCCCTCATCGAACGTGAACCGCTCGCGCGACCAATCGCACGAAGCACCGATGCGGCGGATTTGTTTCAGAATGATGCCGCCGTACTGCTCCTTCCATTCCCACACACGTTGAACGAACTTTTCGCGGCCGAGGTCGTGGCGGGTCAATCCCTGTTTGGCGATTTCCTTTTCGACGACATTCTGCGTGGCGATTCCCGCATGATCCATGCCTGGCAGCCACAGCGCATTGAACCCCTGCATTCGCTTCCGGCGGATGACGGCGTCCTGGACGGTGGCATTGAGCATGTGCCCCATGTGAAGCGAACCCGTCACGTTGGGTGGCGGCATCATGATCACGAAGCCGGGGCGATGCGAAGGGTTATCCGCTTTGAAATAGCCCCTGGATTCCCACCAGCCGTACCAGCGGCTCTCCACATCCTGCGGGTTGTAGGTTTTGGAAATCTCCTCTTTCATAGCTGTGTAGCGTCACGAAGCCCGTCGCTGCGCTCCGGGTTCTGTACGTTACGGCGAAAACTGTCAGAACCCGAAGCGCAGCGACGGGCTTCGTGACGAGACTTTTCGATTAAAGGACTCATCGGTTCTTACGAATTTCGTCGCGAACAATTTTCTCGGTGATGTCGGGCACAATCTCCCACGCGATGTTCTCGATCACCTGCGATGAGATCTTATGGATCACGCGATCGGCAATGCGATCAAGATCGTTTTCGGTCATGACGGGCGCGGGTGCAGGCATATCCGGAGCCGGCTCGCGAAACAGCGCTGCAAGTCCCAACAGGTCGTTGGGGGACTCGTCAGATTGGGTTTCGGAGGTCGCCATAGAGGTCGGGCTGTCGTGCGACGGTTCCGGCTGCTGCGCTTCGGTCTTCTTTTCGAAGACGGACTCGACCAGCGAAACCAGCGCCTGCGGCTCGAACGGCTTCGTGATGTGCGCGGTCGCGCCGAGTTCCTTTGCTTTAGCCTCGTCGAACGCATCGAAGGCGCCGACGAGCAGAATGACCGGCGTCGAACCCGCTTCGGCGTGATGCCGAACGTAAGCACAAACCTCGTAGCCGTTCTTACCGGGCATATAGATGTCGGACATCACCAGATGCGGGCGGATCTCGTCCACCTTGCGGATCGCCGCATCGCCGTTATTCACGGAGATGATATCGACCTCGGCATCGGCAAACGTGCTGGTGACCAATCGGTGAATGGTGGGGCTGTCATCAGCCAACAGGATTGTTCGTCGCATAGTCGAAACAATAGCAAAAGAGCGGCCAGAAAAGGGAATTTCGGCCACGCTCACTGCTTCGGTTTTTTTACAGGCTTGTTCTTGATGGTGACGGCGCCGCCGGAATCATCTTTGGACTTGGAATCGTCGCTCTTATCGGTTTTTTCCGCGTTGTCCCGTACCGAAGATGCGCCGGTCTCGATTGGAACATTCGGACGATGGCTCATCGGGCTCAACATTTTTCCGAAGAAACCTTTTTCGACCTTGGGCGGTTCACCATGGGCGAGTGCAGCGGGATTCGGTTCCGGAATCGGCTTGTTCATTTCCGTCAGCTGACCTTTCGCTTCGCTGACTCGTTCGGAGAATGGATAGTCGGTCACAATCTTGCGGTAGTAAATCTCGCTTTCCGGATTGTCGGCGTGACGAAGAGATTCGGCCAGCTGAAACAAGACATCCGGTGTTTTGGTGTAGTCCGGATATTTCGTCAACACTTCCCTGTACCGGCTCACCGCAGCGGCGTATGCCCTCCGGATAAAATAATGATTTCCGATCTTAAAAACGCCCTCGGCCAGAATCTCCTGAACGGCGCGCAGTTTTTGCTTCGCTTCGTCAAGAAGGGCGCTGTCCGGGTAGTTTTCAATCATGTTCCGCAGTTCCGTCTCTGCCAGCTGCGCTTGACTGGAGTCGCGGTCGGGCTTTTCAATCTGGCGGACGTGCGTCATCGCGATCATCAACTGGGCGTCGTCCGCGCGATCGTCCAGCGGAAAGAAGGTGATGAAATCCTTAAATTCGATTTCCGCCTGATTCAATGTGGATGTCGAACCTTCGCGGTAAAACGATTCGGCCAAAGCGTATTTGGCTTCCGGGAGAAATTCGCTGTCGGGATAGGTATTGATCAGCGTCTGAAGCGTCAGCCTGGCGATGTTGTAACGGCTCTTTCCAAGGTCTTTGAGCGCCTGCTGGTACAGGACCTTATCCGGCTCGCTGATGCCGCTCGGAACATTCAGTTCGACGTTCTTCCCACCTTTACCGCACCCCAAAAGAAACAGAAGCAGGGTCGCGGCGCACACTCTGCGCATTGAAAAACCTTCCTCAAACAAAATTCGAATGATAGCCGAGCGTTGCGGCTAATGCCAGCATTTCCCTGATCTTGCGGGCCGGCTCCGCAGCGTTGAATATGGCCGATCCCGCGACCAGAACTTCGGCGCCTGCCCGGATGACATCGGGCATGGTATCGATATCGATGCCCCCGTCGACTTCGATGACACACCGCACCTGACGCTGATCAATCATTTGACGCGCACGACGAATTTTGTCTACGGCATAAGGAATAAATTTTTGTCCACCGAATCCGGGATTCACGCTCATGATCAACAACATATCCGCCGCTGCGAGGACATTTTCCACAGCGGAAACCGGCGTCGCCGGATTGATGGAAACCCCAACGCCTACATTGTGCGCCCGGATGAAGTTCAACGTCCGATCCAGGTGGACGGTGGCCTCCGCATGCACGGTGATCATCGCGGCGCCCGCGTCCACAAAAGCCGGGATGTAGCGATCCGGGTCCGAGATCATGAGATGCACGTCCAGTGGCAAACGGGTGACTCTCCTGATCGACTTGACGACCGGCGGACCAATGGTGATGTTCGGAACAAAGTGTCCGTCCATCACGTCGACGTGCAACAGGTGGGCGCCGGCTTCTTCAACTTTTCGAATGTCTTCAGCCAGATTCGCGAAGTTCGCCGAGAGTATCGACGGGGCAATGCGGATGCTCACTGACTCACGTCCAGAAGGATCAAATCCGATTTTGAAAGGCGATAACCCGCCTGAGGCTTCTGCTGGATGACGACACCCGGCTCAACCCCCGGGTACTTGCGGAAATTCAGCTTGCCGATCTTGAATCCCTCGGCCCTGGCTTTGGATGATGCCAACTCAGCCGGCTGACCGATCAAGTCCGGCATGATGAAGTACTGCTCGGCCGGTCCGAGTGAAATAAGGATGTGAACGCTGGGATCGCTGCCTTCCGAAACGCCGGGTTTCGGCGACTGATAGATCACCATCGACGGTTCACCATCCGCCGTGTGGGCGTACAACGTGTTTCCGAGCGCCAGCCGCCGCTGCGCCAGCGTCAATTGCGCGGCGCGAAGGCTTGCGCCGACAAGATTCGGCACAGCGGATTTGCGGTCGCCGAGCGAAAGCAGCACCTTCACGCTGCGAGTTGTTTTCAAACGCGTGCCCTTTGCAGGAATCTGATCGACGATGTGACCTTCGGGGATCTGCGCGCTGAATCGCTTGCTGGAAACTTTCAATTGCAACTGACGGTCGTCGAGAAGCTTCTTCGCCTCCGCCTCTGTCTTGCCCACGAGATCGGGAACGGCGACTTCACGGCCGCGGATGGCAAAGCGCATCGCAGTGAGCGCACTGACGATTCCGGCAACGGCCAGCACGGCGATCATCAAAATAATTCCGGACCAACGCGAGAGCGCCGTGGAAGTGTGCCGCTCGATTTCAGACTCGGTCTTCATGGATTACTCATTATCCGTCAGCGGATGAAATTTTTCATCTGGCCGAACGCGGGAACCGTTGGCGAAATCCCTCCCCGAAATGGGCTTTCGGTTTTCAGGTTGCAGCATCAGGATCTCCAGGCTGCTTTCGCCGCCGCATCGCACGTGCAGTCCGGACCGGTCGATCGCGATCGATCCGGGGTCGCCGGCCACCATCGCATTCCCATCGACTCGAGTTTTCAGAATCTTGCATACACCGCCCCGAAAACGAGTCACCGTACCGGGCCACGGATTGAACGCTCTCACGCGATTGTGAATCGCGAGAGCCGGCTGAAACCAGTCGATGAATCCGTGATGCTTCTTTAGAATCGGCGCCAGCGTGGCCGCGGCATTGTCCTGCGGATGCGGCGTCAGATGGCCCGCCGCGACTCCCGCAACCGTCTTCAACGCGAGTTCCCCGCCGATCGCAGATAAACGTTCGGACAACTGACTCACGGTCTCATCCGGCCCAATCGCTGTGGTTTCGCACAAATAAACGGGTCCGGTGTCCAGTCCGATGTCGACTTTCATCGTGCAGACGCCGGTCTCCGTTTCGCCGTTTGCAATCGCCCAATGGACAGGAGCGGCGCCGCGATACTTCGGCAGCAGCGATCCATGGACGTTGATCGCGCCGAAACGAGGCAGCTCCAACAACCATGCCGGCAAAATCTTGCCGTAAGCGACAACGACGATCATGTCCGCCTCCAGCTCTTTAAAAAGCGCGCGGGCGTTGTCGTCTTTCAGAGTCGACGGTTGGTGTACGGAAAGCTTCAGATCGCGCGCTTTTATCTTCACCGGCGGTTCGTGAATGGTTTGTCCGCGGCCGCTGGGCTTATCCGGCTGAGTGATGACACACGAAATGCTGTTGCCTGCCTCGAAAAGCTTGACCAGCGTGGGAACGGCAAAGGCCGACGTTCCCATGTACGCCAGCTTTATTCCCACTTGCCGTCGCGCATCATTTTCTTAATGCGTCGTCTGATCATGTCGCGCTTGATAAAGCTGAGGTGATCGAGGAAGAACTTTCCGTTGAGATGATCCATTTCGTGGGAAAACGCGCGTGCCAGAAGGTCGGAGCCCTCAATGATAATTTCCTTTCCATTGAGGTCCACACCCTTCAGAACGACCTTCTTTGGACGAATCACGTCCGCTGAAAATCCGGGAACACTGAGGCAGCCCTCCTCTTCATACTGTTCGCCTTCGGTCGACACGATTTCGGGGTTGATGATCGTAATGAGTTGATTGCGTTTTTCTCCGATGGATGGATCGGTAACCATGATTCGTTTCGAAACGCCAACCTGATTCGCGGCTAGTCCCACACCTGGAGCCTTGTACATGGTCTCCGTCATGTCCTGGATAAGCCGGATGTCGGCGTCGGTGATGTTTTGGACTTCTTCGGCGGGCTTGTCGAGAACGTCGCTGCCGTAGAGCACGATCGGTCGAATCATCGGGCCTTATGTTATCAGAAGGTGCGGAGTTGCTCGATGTAGGCCTGGAAGTTCCGAAGTGTTTCCTTCATCGAATCGCCGCCGAACTTCTCGAGCAGCATCTCGGCGACGACCAGCGCCACCATGGATTCGCCGATGACGCCGGCAGCCGGAACCGTACAGGTGTCGGACCGTTCATGCTGGGCGGCAAACGGTTCCTTCGTGATCATGTCGACGGACTGAAGAGCCTTCTTTAAAGTCGGAATCGGCTTGAGATAACCGGTGATGCGAAGATCTTCACCGTTCGTGATACCGCCCTCGATGCCACCGGCGCGATTACTGAGGCGATAGAAACGGCGTTCATTCTGAATGTAGCTAATTTCGTCGTGCGCCGCGGAACCGCGGTCGTGCGCGACCGCCACTCCCTCGCCGATTTCGACGGCTTTTACAGCGTTGATGGACATCACGGCCTGAGCCAGTTTGCCGTCCATGCGCGTGTCCCAGGCCGTGTGCGAACCAAGTCCGGCGGGGACTCCGCGTGCCACCACTTCGAAAGTCCCGCCGATCGTATCGCCATCCTTCTGTGCTTCTTGAATTTGGGCGACCATCGCCTGCGCCACTCGAGGATCGACGCAGCGAACGACATCGTCATTTCGAATGGACTCGAGCTGCGGCCAGGTCACGTGAAAGTTTTCAGGAAGCGCGACCGTTCCGATCGATGTCGTGTGGCTGAGGACTTCGATGTCGAACGATTTCAAGAAGATCTTGGCTACGGCGCCCACGGCTACGCGGGCTGCCGTTTCGCGCGCGCTCGATCGTTCGAGGATGTTTCGGGCGTCCGTGTGGTCGAACTTGAGCGAGCCCGCGAGATCGGTGTGACCGGGCCGCGGTCGGGTCACCCGCTTCCGTGACGCGGCGTCCACGGGGTTGTCGCGCACGGACATGACGTCGGTCCAGTTCGTCCAGTCCTTGTTTTGAATGAGAATCGCGATCGGGCTTCCAATCGTCTCGGCATGACGGACACCGGACAGGAACTGCGCCTGGTCGCGCTCGATCTTCATACGCCCGCCCCGGCCATAGCCTCCCTGCCGGCGCTTGAGTTCGTTATCGATAAAATCAAAATCAATAACGAGATGAGCGGGAATTCCCTCGATCAGGGCCACCAGAGCCTGCCCATGCGATTCGCCCGCCGTGCGGAACGTCAACATGCCGGGAGTATAAGTTAATTTGGGACGGAGGAGAATTTCACCTGCGATGTTACGATTGGCGGGATGCCGTTTACTCCGAAAGCCGCGATCAAGGAGGTCCAGGAAATCTCCTTCCTGGCGGTCAAAGCGTTCGGAGGGGCTTTCAGGCGTCCGTACTACATCCGTGACCTTCTTCTCCAGATGGACAGCATTGGTGTGGGGTCGGTCAGCGTGGTGATGTTGACCGGTTTTTTCACCGGAGCGGTCCTGGCCTTGCAAACCTCAAAAACACTTTCGGCTTTTGGGGCGAAAGGTTTAACGGGTCAGCTCGTTTCGATTTCCCTGGTTCGCGAGCTCGGACCGGTGCTGGCTTCCCTGATGCTTGCCGGACGCGTGGGATCCGGGATGGCATCCGAACTGGGATCGATGGTGGTGACCGAGCAGATCAATGCGATGCGCGCCCTCGGTACCGATCCGATCAAGAAGCTGGTGGTTCCGCGCATTCTCGCGACGGTGAGCATGCTTCCGGTACTGACGATCGTCGCGGACGGCGTTGGCGTGATCGGAGGCTTGGCCATCTCCTTCTTCGTCCTTCAGCTCAGCGCGTTGACGTATTTGCACAACGCGTGGGATGCATTGCGTTTGATCGACATCTTCGGCGGTTTGCTGAAACCGCTGATCTTCGGCATGATCGTATCTCTGGTCGGTTGTCACTGCGGATTGCGAACCTACGGCGGCACCCAGGGCGTGGGCCGCTCGACGACGCAAGCGGTAGTTGCGGCATCGATCCTGATTCTCCTCTTCGACCTGTTTTTGACCCGGCTGATTTTGGCGTACACGTGATGATCCAGCCCGCGATCGAATTGAAAGATGTGGTGAAATCCTACGGCGACAAAACCGTGCTCGACGGTGTGTCGTTTCACGTTTACCGCGGCGACACCAAAATCATCGTCGGCGAAAGCGGATCCGGGAAGTCAACGATCCTGAAACTGATCATGGCGCTCGAAAGTCCGGACGAAGGGAAAATCTTCGTCGAAGGCCAGGACATCACCGAATTATCCGAATCCGATCTCGTGCCGGTCCGGCAGAAGATCGGAATGGTGTTCCAGGAATCCGCGCTGTTCGACTCGATGGATGTCCGCGAGAACGTCGCCTACCGGTTGTACGAGGCGCACGTCGATGATGATGAAATCGAGAATCGTGTGCGCGAAAGCCTGCGCTTCGTCGGTCTCGAGCAGGCCATCGAAAAACTCCCTTCCGAACTGTCCGGCGGCATGAAGCGCCGGGTGGCGCTTGCCCGAGCCATGATCAGCAAACCCCAGATCATGCTCTACGACGAGCCCACCGCCGGCCTCGATCCGGTGACGTCGCGCAAAATCAACGAACTGATCATCGCGTTGCGCGATATCCAAAATGTGACGGGCGTCTTCGTGACTCATCGCATGCGTGACGCTTTCACTCTGGCGACCGAATACGCCACAGACGGAACAGGCGAGACGGCGTTCCAATGGGAATCGAACACCGTGTGCATTGCAAACACGCGCTTCGTTTTACTGCGCGACGGAAAAATTTTCTTTGAAGGGCCGGATGAGGTTTTGCGCCGGTCGGAGGATCCCTACATCAAAAGGTTCCTCGCCTAACGATGACCCTGAGGAGGCAAAATGGCTCAACGCAGGTCCCTCGCGTGGACTGAACTGCGAGTCGGTATTCTCGTCACCATCAGTTTCTTACTGCTCGCTCTCGGCATTTTCTATGTCGGCGGCACATCGAGTTTCTGGACGCCCAAATACAAGGTCACCGGGTATTTTGCGTCCGCAAACGGACTGAGGCCGGGCGGCGAAGTGTGGCTTGAAGGCGTGACGGTTGGGACCGTCGATGACGTTCGCATTTCACGAAATCCCGATCCCGCCAAGTCGGTCGAGGTTGAAATGCGGATCCAGAAGCAATACGAAAACATCATTCGATCGGATTCGCAGGTCAGCATCGAAACGAAAGGACTCCTTGGCGACAACATCGTCAACATCTCCAAAGGCAGCGCCGCCGGCCAGGCGGTGCCGGACGGCGGAACGCTGCAGGGAGAAGAGGCGGGCGACATCAAGAAGATCATCACCGGGACGAATGACTTCATTGCCAACCTCGATACGTTGAGCGAAACATTCAAGAAGATGGCCGAAAAGATCGATAAGGGCGAAGGCACACTCGGCAAGCTGATGAGCGACACGTCGATCTACGACAACTTCAACAAGACCGCCGCGGAACTAAACTCGCTCGTTCGTGACGCACACTCCGGTAACGGCACGATCGGCAGACTGATCAGCGATGACGAACTGTACACGAAATTCAATGGAACGATCGATCGTGTCAACAAGATGATCGATTACGTCGAAGCCGGCAATGGAACCGTCGGAAAGCTTTACAAGGATCCCTCCATCGCCACTCGAACCGACGAACTGCTCGGCAACTTTCAGAAAATCAGCGACGATATCAATCAGGGTAAGGGAACGCTCGGCAAGTTCGCAAAAGACGACGCACTGTGGAACGACGCCCGCTCCACCATTCAGCGGCTGAATCACCTGATCGATTCGGTTGAAAACGGAGAAGGCTCCATCGGCAAAGCCATCAAGGATCCGACGCTGTACAACACCATCAACCAGACTTCTTCGGAAATCATGAAACTGTTGTACGATTTTAGACAGAATCCCAGGAAATTCCTGACTATTAACTTTAAGTTGTTCTAACCATCAGTGGAACGAATGTGAGCCCGATAGAGCGAAACAAGAAATACATGAGTGGAACGAATGTGAGCTCGATAGAGTGAAACAAGAAATACATGAGTGGAACGAATGTGAGCTCGATAGACCGAAACAAGAAATAAATGAGTTCAGACATCAAGAAAAAACTTGAAGAAGAAATCACCGCACTCGAAAAAGAGCTGCGCGAAGAGTTGCCCAGGGCACTCAAGACGGCTGCCGCCCTCGGCGACCTCAGCGAGAACGCCGACTATTCTGCCGCACGGGAGCGCCAGGACTTCGTTCGCGTTCGACTCGGACAACTCAAACAGCGTCTGGCGGACCTCTCGCTGATCAATTTCGACAAGATCCCGCGGGATCGTATTTCACTGGGCTCGAAAGTCGAGTTGCTGGATGTTGACAAGGACGAAAAGATCACCTACAAGCTTGTGACAAGCGAGGATGCGAACGTCACCGCGGGCTTGATTTCAACGACTTCACCGATCGGCCGCAGCCTTTTGAACAAACGCGAAGGGGATACGGTCGAAGTGAAGATTCCATCGGGAACTCGAACGTTTGAAATCCTGAGCTTCACCACGATGCACGACAACCAGGCGAAGTGAGCAAAGAAACGGTCATCAAAGAACCGGTCATCAAAGAACCGGCCCTCAAGGAATCGCCGTCAATCAGCGGCAGAATCGGCGCGGCCGGTAAGCGTGTCTTCGATACGATTGTCGATGTTTTCGCCGACCTGAGAATCAATCCCAACGTTCTCACACTCATCGGCCTCGCGATCAACATCGGCGCTGCCGTCCTGTTTGCAAAAGGCCTCTTCTTCTGGGCCGGACTGGTCGTTCTGGCCGCCGGCATCTTCGACATGATGGACGGCGAGGTGGCGCGCCGGACCGAACGCGTCACGAAATTCGGAGCGTTCTTCGATTCGGTCATCGACCGTTATTCCGATCTGCTGCTGCTCCTCGGCCTGGTCCACTACTACGCGAAACTGGACCAGATGTTTTACGTCGCTCTGACGGGTCTCGTGCTGATCGGCTCCGTCATGACGAGTTACACGCGGGCCCGCGCCGAATCGCTGATTCCCGCATGCAAAGTAGGATTCCTCGAGAGACCCGAGCGGATCGTTCTGCTGATCATCGGTGCGCTCTCCAATCGCATGGCTCCGGTCCTGTGGGTCATGGCCATCCTCTCGAACTGGACCGTGTCTCAACGCATCTGGTACACATGGCGCGAACTTCGCAACACTGCAGGCTGAGACGAACATGAGGAGAGTCGCAATGAAGCCGCGCTCGCTGGGAAGGTAAACGGAAAAAACTAATCCGCTGTTTGCATTTGACGTTGGGCGTTGGACACCCCGACGTTTGAGATATTTCGGACGCAGCTTCTTGAATATGTCAAACGTCGGGTTGTCCCATCTCCAATGTGAAATTCAGATGACCGGATGAAGCGGACTTTCCGCGGCAGGCCACACTAATTCAGGACGGATCCGGTCATCTGCATCTGACGTTGGAGATGGGACATCCCCAACATTTGAGA
>CAZPBY010000066.1:7106-40342 GCA_964584785.1 uncultured Solibacteraceae bacterium | reverse complement strand
TCGGGGGCTGTGACGAATCGCAGCTGGTTGCCATTCGCGATCTCGAACTTGTTCTGGTCGGCGCCGCCGGTGATGGAGAAGCTTATGCTCTGCGCAGGCAAGTCGGCATCGCTGGCTGTAAGCGTGACAACGGTAGTTGTGTTTTCGGGAACAACTGGTGCCGTAGTTGAAGTGAAGACCGGACTGTTGTCGTTCACGGGCAGCACCGTTACAGCGATCGCCTGCTCATCGAGCAAGCTGCCCGAATCGGTGACCCGTACGATGACATCATAAACGTTGTCGGCGCCCGCATCGCCCGGCACTTCAAAATCAGGCGCCGTGAGGAACGCCAACGCGCCGGTTTTCGAATCGATCTTGAATCGATTCTGATCGGCGCCGCCATTGATGCTGAACGTTAATGTGTCTCCGGCATCCGGATCCGCCGCCAGGACTGTTGTTACCGCGGTAGTGTTCTCATCAATGCTTACGGCCGCTGCGTCACCGCCGCCATTGCTGGTGATCCGAGGTGTCTCGTTCACATTGGTCACGGCGATCGTGAATGCCTTCTCAAAGGAACCAGCCTGGCTATCGGTCGCGCGCACGCGGATCTTTAACTGACTTCTGGTTTCGAAATCGAAGCTGGCTGTGGTTCTAAGCTGATTCTCGACGATCTGGAATGAAGCATTATCGTCGCTGCCGGCTCCGGCAACCAGCGAGAAGGTATGTGTGTCGCCGGTGTCCGGGTCGCTGGCGGAGAAGAGACCAACCGCCGTGCCTGCCGGTTGGTTTTCCGGCACGCTGGCGTTGGACAGGACGATATCGGACGGAGCATCGTTGACGGGAGTAACAGTTATGGCGATGGTGTCTGTATCGACGAGCGGACCGCCAGTTCCGGTGTTGCCCTGATCATTGGTCGTTATCGTCAACGTGGCAGCACCATTAAAGTTGGATGCCGGCAAATAGCTCAACCCGTCGAGCGCCGCGTTGATGGCGGCGAGGGAACCGGTGAACGTCATAACCGCGTCGGCAGTACCATCTCCGATGCTGAACGTGAGCCCGGTCACCTTCGACAAAGTCAGAGTGCCGTCGGTTGAGGTCAAGGTCAAGTGCACATCAGCTGTTGCGGCGTCAACATCGCTCACTCGGATCCCATTGCCATTGGGCGTCGAGAATATGAGTGCCGTATCTTCGTTGACCGTCTGCGGTCCGGGCACCGAGTTGACCGGCGCATCATTGACTGCGGTGACGTTGATGGTCAGCGTGCGTGGTGTTTGATCGAGATCGACGCCACCGTTGCTTGTGCCACCGTTGTCCTGAACCTGGAAGGTGAAGCTCGCATAGGCATTACCATTCGCGTCTGCGGCCGGAGTGAAGACGAGCATGCCCGCGTTCAGGTCTGCCACGGGAACGAATTGGCCGGCGATGACGACTGCGCCATTGTCCGTCAGCGTGCCCACGGCCGGCACTGTGGTGAGCTTCACCGCGAGGAATTCGTTCGGTGGGTTGTCGTTGGGATCGCTGAAGCCAAAATCGCCAACCTTGAAAGCGTAGGTAGAGTCCTCCAGATTGGTAACGCTGGTGTCCGTACCGGCCGGCGCATCGTTCGTTGTAAGGACGAACACGTTATCGATTCTTACCGTGCTATCAAACGGTTTGAATCCGAGGAGATCCAGGTAAAGCGTGACCGACGTTCCACCCTGCACACCCGTAAGATCCTTGGTTATGGTGATTGGTGTTGCCAGCGATGCGTTCTGCCCCGAAGTCGAGCGGCCTGTCACCGTCACGCCCGGTCCAAAGAAGATGTCGCCGTTGGATTGGATGTTCAGGAACGCATCGGTATGCGTCAGTCCAATCGCGATACCACCCACAGGCGATCCGCTCGTGGAGTTCAGCAGCGCGGCCTCGAAGGCGTCCGGCAGGTTCATTTTGGCGTTGCCCAGGAAGCGGATTCCCGTAATCGTGAATTGCAGGGAAATGGCATCGGCCGGAACGACGAATGTTTGAGTCAACCGGCTCATGACCTGCTCATTTTCAGTCAGCACGACCTGTCCCTGTTGTACCGTGACCGAGCCCAACGCATTCCAGCCAAACGCACCTGCGGAAGTGTCGGCGACACTGAAATCACCGTTCACGATTGGCGCAACACCTGTCCCGGTCAACCCCGAGGTGCGGCGGCTTGCCGTCCCATTTGGCGACATAGAAATCGCCGCGGCGACCGCGGATTCGCGCACGAAGTTCACAATTTGAACGTCAAGTGCAGAAGGCAGCTTGCGTACGGATGGCATTAAGAGAGCGTTCATCAGATCGTATAGGTATGCCGCGCCGTCAACGTGGTCGCCGTCGGCAGACAACGTTGCCGTGAAGTCCGGACCGATGAAGACTTGCGATCCGTTGAGAGTGCCTACATGAGCCGCGAACGTCGGCGTCTGCGAACTGAAACCAAGCAGATGGCCAACCTCGTGCAGAAGTACAGTCAGCAGATCGTACTTTCCAGCGGCCGGGGAGCCTGCAGTTGCCAGAAAAGCGTTGGCAGTTAGCGCGCTACTGAATTCTGAGTGATCAAACGGAGTGTCATCAATAAACCAGCCGATGCCCGCGGCATTGCTATCAATAAAGATGGTTCCTGCCGTGGGCAATCCGTCCGCGCCAACACTATCAATGCGCGCCTCCGCCAACTGTGAGCCGGGCAGATCTTCGAAACTGAATGCGACAGCCAAGCGCGCGATCTCGGTATTAATAGACCAGAAGCCTTTCGCGTCAAATATATCGATGTCGGAAACTGGAATAGGTGTCCCGGCCCAGGAATTCGTTCCGAATTCACTTACCGTGCCGGTTGTTGCGATCCTCTTACGAATATTCGGGAACGAAGTAATGTAGGAATAAATACCCTTGGGCGGTGCCATCGTCGCTGGGTTGCGGAAGAGCGTCCGTTCGAGCTCGTTAATCCCGAGTTGCAAGTACTCTTGATGAAGTCCTAGTCGATTGATATTGAGCTGATATTTCAGCTCGAAGCTGTTGAAGGCGCTCTCAAAGGGCGACACATCTCGGAAGTAACCATTCGCAACCTCGATTTCAGCTTGCCGGCTGTAGGCGATAATCTCGTCCGCGTAGGCTAATCTTGCTAGAACCTCTGCACCCCTCTGGCCCCGCATGACGGCCATATAATCGCCATAATTGAGTGAGACCCAACGGTGAAATTCTTCGTGGGCCTGTACCGCTTCGTATTGCCAGGTACCTGCGTCCTGATAATTCCGTATGGTCGTGTTCTTCTTACTCCGCCACAGGAACTCTCCGTTTATACCTTCTTCGGTGCCGAGATAGCCGCTAACGCGGTCTCGGTAGAGGTACTCAATCTCACCGTATTTGCCGCCTCCTACATCAACCCATATCCGATCGACAGGAGTGCTGACCTGACGCGGTTTGTTCAACTCCTCTTCGATCCAACTGCCGAACTTGCCAATGGTTTCCATAGATAAGGGCGCGTCACGAGGCCGGAGAACAAGCGTTTCTTCTTCCGCCCTTGCTGCAGCGGCCTCGAGCATTCGTTTAGGAATCGCGGGTTGAGTGTCTTCGGACACTGAAGAAATAGAGGCTCTCGAGTCTCTCGACGCCCTGATGGCGGCGGATTCTTCACCACCAGCAGTCGCAGCAGCGCCGGCACCGGCTCTCCAGTTGCGGAAGCCACGCACTCCAGCCGCTCCCGTTTCATAGAGACCGAAGACGCTTAACGCGAGTTGCGCACCGCCCCAGAAGGTCTTGCCGGCGGCTTGCCGCCGCTTGGCGGGGTCGGTGCTTTTCTCCGTAACACCCTCGATGAATTCACTTCCTCCGGCGATTTCCCAAGCCTCTCCAACCGTGGCCGATACTGCACCATCTGACTCATACCGCTTTCCCCAGCTGCTCGCAATTCCCGAAGCGGCATCCCCGAGTGCGGTACCTGCCGTTGCCCAGCCCGCATAAGCTACTGCCAGGGGAAGCACTCCCGGAACAAGCAGCGCAGGTCCGAGAAATTTCACTTCGCTTTCGGCAATGCGGTACAAATTGTCCACGTTTTTGAGGAATCCGTGAACAATCTGTGCCCCAAGCTCATAACCCCTCTCGGCGATGCCCTGCAATTGATCGCCAGCGGTATAAGGATCTTCCGGCGCATGCCCGGTCGGATCGATATACCGCAACGGATTGGCATAGGCATAAACGTAACGATTCAAGCTCGGGGGCGTGCTCGCCTGGCCCATATATTCGTCCTGGGTGATGAACGTACCCGTCGTCGAATCGTAGTATCGCGCTCCGGCATAAATCAGACCGGTTTCAGGATCGAATTCGTGACCAGTGAACTGCTTGGGGTTCTCGGACGAACCGACGGTCTTGCGCACATTGCCCCAGGCGTCATACTGGTATGTGATTTGGATTGCTCCCGCTTCATTGAGTAGTTCCGAAGTACTGCCGAGCCCGTCATATACGTAGAACACATTAGCCCGCGGGTCGCCGGCGCCGGCGTCGATTTCCGTACGCGATAACAAATGATAGCCGTAATTATATTTTGCGGTCGTTCGTCCTGAAGCGTCGTACTCTAGCAAGGAAGACGTTCCATCATATAAGTAGTGTGTTTCATTGCTTACACTGCTCTTTTTGACGCGCATACCTGAAGGGCTGTAATCAAATGTGACGATCCCGCCAGCGCTGTCGATCGTTTTTACCAGTTCGTCACGAACGTTGTAGTAATAGGGGATCACCTCGACAATACTGCCGAGAGTTACCGTCGGTGTGTCGTTCCCCACTTGAGTCGTCGTGACTTCACCGAGGACACGAGTGATGCGGTTGCCGTTGGCGTCGTAACTAAAGGCGAAGCTTTTGAATCGATCATTTTGGTTAGTGACGCTCAACAGCTGGTTGAGTCGATCATAGGCGTAACTAAGATTAACCTGCTCGCCCGTCAGCGGATCGATGCCGATCTCGGTTTTGCGGTTGCCCACATTGTCATAAGTATAAGTTAGAGTGCTTTGTGTACCGTAAGCGACCCGGACGAGCCGGTTCAGGCGGTCGTAGTCATACTCGGTTGTTTCCGGCTGCCCCAGGTTGATTTCCGCATGCGATTCGGTCTGTGTCTTTCGGTTACCGTTCTTGTCGTAAGTGTAATCGAAACTGGAGATGGTTCCGCCGCCGGCTTGACGATTCACCACGTGCACCAACCTGTCGGCAGCGTCATAAGTACTATAATCCGCCACGACTCCGTCCGGATAAGTGATTTTCTTAATTAAGCTGTCTTCCCAGAATTCATATTGAGTGACACCCGCTTCCGTAATTGCGGTCTCGAGGCGGTTGCGGCCATCGTAGGTGTATGTCGTGGTGATGTTGTCTGAATCGGTCACCGACTTGCGCGTGCCGTTCTTGTAATAGGTGAAGTGCGCGGATTTATTATCGGGGTTTGTGACGTCGGTGAGGCGATCCAGTTTGTCGTAGCGGTAGCTGTAAATTTGACTGACCGAAACACCGCCGACCAGCTCCTTTTCAACGACGGATTGTAAGTTGCCGTTACCGTCGTAGGCGAAGGTAATGGATATGGGTTGGTAATCCAGCGTCAAGTCGGCGTGGTTGGAAAATGTCGAAAACTCCAACCTATTGAGGTAGTCGTAGCTCCGGTCGATCCGTTGCTGCTTAGGATCGATGACGAGATTTTGATTACCGTCTTCGTCGTAACCAAAATGCCAGTGAACGTCGGCAGCTCCACCAACGCTAATTGCCATAGCGCGTGGATCGCCGCCGCGTCCACTGCCGACACCCAGATGGCCAGCTGTGGTGTGCTGGTAGACATCGGTGAGCCGGTTGAGCTTGTCGTACTGGTAGGTAACGAGGTTCTGGTTGGCATCCTGTTGCGCGACCTTGTTGCGATTTCCGTCGTAAACGTAGAGCGTAGTTCCGCCGCCACGCGCCGTTTCATTAACCGAGAGTAACTCGCCAAGTTCTCCGTAAGTGTAGGATGTAGTAAATGACAACCCGAGAGGGTCGGTGATGCTGACGACATGGTCTGCAGCATCGTAGCGATAGAGTATAGTTTCGCCTGCTCCGTTCATAGCGCTGGTGCGACGGTAGCGGGCGTCGAAGATATTGGACGCGTCGAATGCCGCGCCGCTCGACCGGCCATCCTTGCTGTGAAGAAGATTGCCCACTTTGTCATAAAAATACAAAGTGCTGGCGGCTACCGATGAACCAAAACCTTCGATCATCTCCTGCAGGCGGTCCGCGCCATCATAGATGTATTGCGTCTGGTTGCCTTCGCCATCTTTGGAAAGGGTGCGATTGCTGTTGCCGTCGTATTCGCATTCTTCAAGGATTACTTCGTTGATGCCATAGGCGGTGCCCAGGTCCGCATGGCGGCGGGAGGTTTTCACGATGCGGCCCAGCGAGTCTTTTTGGACAATTGTCTCTACGCCGTTGCGGTCGGTAGTCACAGTCTGGAGGCGATCATCGTGATATTCGGTCTTGATGATGCTCTTAAGCGCGCCACCGGCATCGTGTTCCTCAGTGCGGATGAGGCGATTGAGATCGTCATAAAAATAGTTGGTCCGAATGCCGCGCTGGTCGGTTTCTTCGATCTTGTTCATGCCGTCGAACTGAGCCGTGGCATTATGGTTTTCCGCGTCCGTCGTATGGATGATCCGGCCGAAGGCATCCATGTCCATGACGGTAATGTTTCCGTCGGCATCAAAGTAAGTTACCTTGTTGGCCGAATCGTCCCGGATAATCTTTGTGAGTGTTAGCGGGTTGCCGCCGTTGCTTAGGCTTTCTCTGACCGTGTTGGTGAGAACTCGATTGATATCGTCGTACGTGGTTGTAAATTCGATACCGCGCTTGTCGATATACTTCACCAGGTTGTTGGTTCCGTCGTAGAAATACTGTTCGATGACGGGCCCCGTATCATCTGGTGTTTGAACGTATTGTGCTTTGATTTTACGTCCTAACCCGTCGTAGAAGTAGGTAACGTCGATATCTCCGCCTTCCGGATCGGAGACCGTTTTCATGTTGCCCAGGGCGTTGTAGGTATAACTTGTTTTCAGTGCCATGCCCGTAACATCGACCGTAACACTGACCAACCGTCCCAACCCGTCTTCTCGGCGTTCGGTTTTGTTCCCGCGGGGATCCGTCACTGTTACTGTGTTCTGGGCGTCGTCATAGGCATATTCGGTGAGGTAAACCACCTGGACGCTTGTGCCGGGTTCGCCGGTCCAGACTTTTTGCCGCATAGTGGTCGGTCGGCCCAAGCCATCCGTGATCTGGCTGCCGTTATCGTAAACGGTTTCCAGAATCATCGTGCCGTTGCTGAAGTGGGTTTCGCTGACGACGTTGCCGCTACGGTCGTATTCGTACTGCACGATATTGCCTAGTGGGTCCGTGACCTTCTTAAGCCGATAGGCCTCATCGTAGCTGTAACGCGTGGTTTTGCCGTTGGCGTCGGTTTCAAAAACTTTGTGACCCAGCAAATCGTAGCCCATCTTCACGGTGGCTTGAGCGCTACCAGAATTCGGACCGGCGGGCACCGGCAGTGTGACTTCCACTTGCCGGTAAAGCCCGTCAATCTTGTACGTCGTCTTATTACCGTGCAGGTCCGTGCTGCTCCGTTGGTTGCCTAACACGTCGTACTCAACCTGCATGAGAATGTTCGATCCGAAGCCGGCGCTGGCGCCGGACGGGCCTTGTAAGAGTCTTGTTTGGATCTTGCGGTTTAGGAAATCGTATTTGTGCTCCAAAATGATGGGGCGTTCACTGGGATCGCGATATTGCGTCTCGCGAATAACATTATTGGATTGATCGTAGGCGTATTGCGTGATGATGTCTTTGGTTGAGCCGTCAGCCTGCTCGACTTTTTCCTCGATCTTCTGCTGCAACCGGTTTGTCTTGGGTTCATAGACGAACCTCGTCGTGTGACCCAACGGATTGATGATCTTTTCGATCTGGCCGCCCGGTTTGTAAAAATATTGGGTTTGCTGCACTGTGCTTCCGAGCAAAGCTTCAGTCGTGGTATCGAGGGTTTTGCGGTCGAGATCGTCGTATTTGATTTCCTGATGCGACAGCAGTGTCCCCTGGCCTTTGACATCCTTTATCTTCAGTCGGCTGCGGGAGTCGTAAGTTAGGCTCGTCTGATTACCGGCTGGATCAACGGTGAGGGTCGCATTGCCATAAACATCATGCTGCATGAACTGCGTCGTCATCCCGGTCGGGTTCTGGATACTGAGCAAATCTCCGTTCGCCGCATACACAAAGCTAGTGGGGTTTCCCAGGCCATCCTTGCTGAGAATCATGTTGCCCTTCGTATCGTACTGAAATTCGACGGTGTTGTTCTCCGCATCCTTTTGCGTTTGTAATCTGTTGAAGATCGGATCATAGGTGTTGGTGGTGGTCTTGCTGCTTTGGTGAGAGCCGTTTTTGTCGTTGACTGGTTCGAGGCTGCCGCCCGCCCCACCAGTGGAGAACATGACCTTTTCAACGAGCACGTTTCCATGCGCGTCGTAGGTATATTCAGTTTTAGTCAGCAGCGCGTCGGTCTTCGAAACCAGTAGGACGTCAAAACCAGGGCGACCAGGGACGCCAACGACATGCTGAGGATCCGGGTAGTCCATGGCCCAGGAGAACTCGGTGGTTTCACCCAGCAGGCCGACGATCTTGATCGCCGCTCCGTAGTCATCCAGCGTGTAGATAGTGTCACCGTTGCCGCGAGGGTCACTTACTTTACGAATCGCAAGACCGCCACTGAGTTCGTACTTGAAGCTAGTTTCGGAAGTTGTAGAACGGTCCGTTTCACCGCCCGGAGTGGTGATCTGCTGCACCATCTCGACGGTGGGGATCTTAAACAGCCTATCAAGGTCCGGATCCGGGAGCGGTTGACGCTGCCCGCGTAGGCTGAACGTCGGCGTTGGATCGGTGCCGTAAATGTACTCCGTTTCATGGCCATTGGGATCAACGTAAAAGCGCAGGTTGTGGCCATCGATGCCGTTGCCGTCGGTGTAGCGGTATCTTTCGGTGCGCGAAACCTGGCCGGAGCCGGTGCGCGTGACGCTTGTCAGATTGCCCACTTTCTGCGACTGCCCTTCATCGTATCTAAAGGTGATCAGAAGGCCTCCGAGCGCAGTGCCGTCCGGGTCATAGCCGGTCACTTCAACGATGCGCATAGCGTGAGCAATGTCGTCGTATTTCAAAAGCAATGCGCGACCTGACGAGTCTCTGATGACGTTGAGTGTCATGGCGTCATCGTCGAGAGCGGCGCGCACGGCGCCGGGCAGGCCTGAAGTGCGTGGATCATTCTTGTCGTAGTACAACTCGATCTTATTACCGTTGGGTTCTTCGATGAACTGCAGCAACAGGCAGCTGCCGGAGTCGTTGGCGAAATGGTAGCGAACGTGAGCCTTGGTATAAAAATCGTACTCCTGCTTGGAGGGATCAGGCCGCACGAGTGTGGCGTGGTAGCCCGGCTGTGGATCGTAAAAGACAGCGTTTGCGGGAAGGCCCCACAGCTGCGCCGTAGCTGTATCGACGTGCGGGTTGGCGAAGGTGTTACCGGAGCCTTCGCCGCCTTGTATGGTGAAATGGCCGCTATCATTGCGGACCAGCTGCACGTTGTAGGTGTAATTCCAGCCGGCACCAAGTGGTCCACCACTGGATGATCCGGCGCTGGAATAGGTACGTGTGAAATCCAGAGACAACCCACGACCTGCTATGGCGATGTCCTGGCTTGATAGCGTTAAATGTCCGTCCCATAAATCGACGTTCTGAACGATGGTGTGCCCGACGGGCAGGTTTTCGGTGCGGGTAATGGAATGTACGATAGTTCCTGCGCTGCTGGCGCTGGCTCCGTTACTGGCAACGGCGCGGAGCACGAAGCGATATTCGCCGGCGTTGCGCAAGGGTTGCAGAGCCGATGAAAGTTCGATGTGATAGTTCCCGGACGGAAGCTCGACGTCGATCAGACCGGAAACGAAATGCTGTGTCTGGCCGGTTGACAAGTTGAGGAGGTCCACCGGCACCGTCAATCCCTTGCCGTCGATGAACAGTGTCACCTTGGTCTTGCCGGCCGCTTGCAGAGTGAATTCCAATTCACTCGCGTCACGCCACACCGTGTCGCTGGCGGCATCGAGACGTGTCGTTATATGGAGCGTGATATCGGATGCCTGGCCGGAGGTGTTGCAGTCGGGATTGATCGTGATCTTCGGAACCGCACCGCGCTGCATCGCAATGCCGCCCGGCAAACCGGCGGTGGCGATTGGAGCACGAGTCGTATCGAAAACCTTAAAGGTATTCACGGTGCCAAACGTTGTAGGATCGAGTCGATAGTCGGCATGCACATCGATGGCGGTGTTTGGTGACAACACGAGATCGCTCCCGACGCGAATAAAGTTGTCGATGGCGAACTTGTGGAGCTGCAGACTGAGGTTGTTCTGGAACATGTCGTCGACTGCCGACGTTAGGGCGAACACATCAAAAATCATGACTGCGCCCTGACCATACTCGCCAGGATCAACCGGGACATCGAACTCAAGCCCCGAGATCGGATCTTTCACTTTTTTAGTAATGATGTTGCCGTTCGCATCCGTGAGCGGCGGACGGATGACCACCGGGATGCCCTGGTATGCGACATACAGGTAATGCCCATCAGGAGAGATCGCCAGATCGGTTGGCCGGCCAAACGGAATCGGGCGCGTAGCCGCGACAAGTTGCGGGTTCGCTCCCAACGGATCCTTAATAATACCGATGTTGCCGCCCGTGTAGAGCGGCGTCAGATCCTGCCCCGTGAAGAACTGGTTATGAATTTGGTCCGCCTTGCCGGCGATGAAAGCATAACGACCATCCGGCGTGAAAACGATACCGTTGGCCGCATGAACCTGAAGGAAGAGTTCGGTGGCTCGCGGTGGCGGATCGGTCTTCGGATACTGAAGGTCCAGAGGTACGTTGCGCTTCAGCCCATTCGCCGAATCCGTGATGAAGACGGCGAGGTTATCCGACTCGGTACTGGTGACGGCCACATCCATGTTGCGGCCATCTGTGGGTGCGCGCGCCAGACCGTACGTGCCCGGTCCAACCGAAATACGATGAATCATCAGCGACCCATTCGACTGCTTTATCTGAGGTATGCCACCGCTGTAGGTCAACTCAATATCGAGCAGATTGCCGTTGGGGTCGATGAAGCTAAACGCCGGATTCGGATTGGGCAGATAATTCGGCGCCGCCACATACAGATGGCCGCCATCTGGACTGAGCGCCATTTGCCGGAGCCCGGTAGGAGCCAGGTATTCACCGTTAAGCGCCGCCGGTACCTTGATCATGTTGACCAGCTGGTTATATCGCGGCGACGCCGGGTTGACATCGATGACGAAAATGGCCGAGTACTGTTCGCCATTTGCCGCCAGGCGTCCCGGTTGTTCCGTGACGTAAGCAAACTGTCCCGCGTCATCAATGACAATCGAATAGGGCATCGTGCCCGTCGGCAATTTGATTTCACGCGCTTTCGTGTTAGCGCGCAATTCAATCAGCACTTCAATTTTGCTGCTTAGCGCAGACAAGGTCAGCAGGTAAGTGCCGTCGGCGTAGAGCGATGGATTGATCGTGCCGAGAAGACCGCTATCAACCGGTCCGCTGCCCGGGAACGTCTCGAGGGTGGTTGTGGAACCGTAGCGCGTGAGTTCCAGCTTCCACCCGGCAGTCTTTGGGATCTGCACGGTGCCGAAAATGTCCGTCGTTTTTGTAAGAACAGCGAAGCGCAGGTTCGAATCGATACCCAGGCCGTTCGCGGCAGCTGCTACATGCGGCGGTCCACCAGTTGCGGATAAGCTCGGTGCGGCGCTGATATCGATCTGTTGCAATGTCAACGCGTCCACCACCGCAATGCTGGCGCCACCACGTAGCGTTACGTACGCGCGCGTGTTGTCCGGAGTGACTGCTACTGAGCGTGGCATTGGGTATTGGAGACTGGAACCCAGCGGAATGCGCGCAAGAATAGGATGCGCCGGATCCAGTGCCAAGGGATCGCTGCCGTCGATTACAGCGAGTTGGCCGTCAATTCGCTGCTGAGTACCGCCACCCGGAACATTAACCGTTTCGTATTTCGCTTCGGGTAATGTGACGAAAACGTACGTGCCTGTAGGATCGATTTGCACGGCGTTACTGAACGAGTCTTGTGTCGAGATCGTGAACCCGTTTTTGCCGATACCGTTCGCCAATGGCACACGGATCTTATCGGGCCTGCGGACACTGATCTTTGCCGTACCGAGAGCGAGACCGGCCGGCACCGGCACGTGAAGCTCGTTTGTGTTGCCCGAGGTTGGAGCTGCCTCAAATCTCTGCCCATTCGGCAACGTGAACAGAACGCGTAGGTCGCCGAGAGCGGGCGTACCCAGACCAGGGCTCGGTTCCAGGAACCGGCTCCCGCGCAGGACAACTTCGGGACCGCTGTTGAGGATTACCAACTCCACAGCCGGCGAACCGGAAGCCGTGCTGCTGATGATGGGCGCCGTTGTCGACGTAGCTGAAGGCGCCAAGTCTACTGTGGTCGCAAAATGATTGATCTTGTTGATGTCAACCTGAACCTGGGTCTGTATGATCTGCGGATCACCCGCTTTGGGAATTGCCTCGAATAACAGAGGTGTCGGCTTTGGTCCCGCAGGCACAGCCAGCGTCGCCTGGATACCGATCGCGGCCACGGTTGCCATGGCCCCAACCAGAGTACCGCGCCCGCTAACAACATTCAGACTAAACGTGACAAGACCCGCAAGCCCTTCCGCCAGCTGGATCTTGGCGCGCAGCTCCGCAACCTTCTCTCGATCCGGCCAGGTGACCAGATACACGCCGCCGTTCATGACGGAGTTTTGCGGCGGAGTATTGGTGCGAGCAAAGCCGTCCGTTCCGACAGTTCCGCTCTCGACCTGCCACCAGATCGGTACTGGATTGCTGTGCTCATCCAGCGTTTCACCGGCTCGATAGAAAAAGACCTGACTGCCCGCCGGAATACTCGGATCTACGGGGATTGTGAGCTGTACAGGTACACCTAGTGTGTTAGAACCAATATCGAGTTGGAACGCCGCGGCAAAGCTGTGGAAATCAGGCAGACCCTGCGGCAAGTCGGCCAACGTCAATGGCGCGATGCTGACGGGCGTGTTTTCCGCCAGCGAACCCGGCGCGACTGCGACGATCGCGCCATTCACGCCTTGCACCACGCCGCCGGTCGAACCTAACGTGACCTGACCGGTGCGCGGCTCCTCGACCAACACCGGAATAACCGACTCGGCGGCGCCATTGATGATCGTGACCGTTACCGTGCCCGCGGCTTGACCCGTAATGAGGCCATCCGTTGTGATGGAGACGATTCCCGGCCGGCTGACGAAATATCGTGTTCCGGACGATGCCACGCTGAGGTCCGTCTCCAGATCGATGTCGCCCACAGGATGCACGGCGAACTGCCGCGTGCCGCCGTGACTGCTGAGAGCGAGCGCAAGCGGGAAAGGATCCAGACCCGTATCGTAAAGCTGCTTCTGGACCGCGTCCTGCGGAACACCAACCGTGATAGCCGTGGCGGCTTGCAAGCCATGACTCGTGACCAGGATGATTCCGCTCCCATTGGCGAGGGCCTGAACACGGCCGCCGGGAGATACTGTCGCGACGCTTACGTTGGTGGATTGGAAGGTCAGGTACGTCGGATCGAGCACAACGTCCTGTTGATCGGCGAAGTCACCGATCATGACGACTTGCGCCGCTCTGCCGGGATTCAAGCGGAAATTGCGAGCCTGGAAATCGAGACTAAGCAGAGGTGCAGTGCTGACGTCTACGGTGATCGTGGTCACGGGTGACTGGCCGAAGCCGTCATCGGCAATGAACGTGAAACTCGCGACGCCGGAGAATCCTGCGTCCGGCGCAAATCGAACGGTATGCCCATCCGGATTCAGCGTCGCGGTGCCGTGCGACGAACCGGCAATGCGGAAGAACACGGCGTCGCCCTCACGATCATGAGCTTGCGTTGTGAGATCGAAAGGTACTGCGAGATCGACGTGCGTCAGGACTTGTCCTGCCTGGGCGACCGGCGGACGATTGGCTTTAAATCCGAGATTCTGCCCGACCAGTTGCACATCACTCGCATCGATCACACCATCCAGGTTGCCATCAGCTACCGTGATGTACTTCGCGTCACCCAAGTGGCTGCCGATAGCCTGAGCGACGATACTGCCGTCCACGCCATCGACTGCGCCATCGCCGTTAGCATCGCCGGCGACGAAAATCCGCAGAGAGAAGTCGCCCGCAGTGGTGGAGTTTGCTCCGTTGACTTCGAGCAAGCGCAAACCTTCGCGATTCACGGCAAACAGTGCGAACCCGCTCTTCGCGGTCGTGCGTTGCAGGATCGGCGTGAAGCCCGCAAGAATGGGAACGCCGGGCTGCAGACTGCTGCTCGTCTCGGCGCGAACCTCGACTCCGATGAGAACCGTGCCCGTTTGGCTCGAACTCAATTCTGAAGACCGCAGACTGAAAGCGAAACGCTCCGTGGCGCCGGCAGCTAGAGTACCGTGATAAACGTTTGCCAGGAATTGATCGGCGCTGCCCAAATCCGCGCGCAGCGGCGACGTCTGAACGGTGGCGCCATAGCGTATAACGTTGCCGGAGGACGCTTCAGGGCTGGTCGCCAGCGTCAGCAATTGCGCCGCATCATTCGCATACCCGTAGCGGCTGCTCTGGCCCGTTGCGGCGTTTCGCACTGCGGTCAGATTGCCGGCGGCGTCATAGGCATAAATCAATCTCGTGCCATCGGGGCCTTCCATCGAAACGATGCGTCCCGCCGCATCGCGGATGAATTGGACTCGATCGCCACTCGAGCTGATGATGCCGTTGTCGCTGTAGATGAGCCGCGTGCCATCCGCGAAGATTTGTTCTTCAACACCACGCGCCGTGCTGAGCAGGTAGCGCGTACCGGTGGGATCCGTCAGCGTGTAATCCGCTCCTTCGAAGGCTGGATTCGCCGGGTTGTAGGGCAGAGCCGTTTGCAGGTCATAGTAGACATCGCCGCCACGAGTCAGCATGGTGAACACCGGCTGCAACTGGTAGTTCACTCCAGGATCCGCTGTGAATGCCGGCGTGTAGTACACAACTCCGGGTATCTCGTGTTTTTCCGGCGTGAACGTAAACCCAACGCGACGGCCATCCGGCAGGGTCATGTAGACGCGCGTCCCCTGGACAAACGGATTGAAGACCCCTGTCCCCTCCTGTCCCGTCGGCGCCACGCTGGTCTGAATCGAGAAGTCGCGATTCGCCAGCCGCCAGGCGCCACCGAGAGAGTCATAAGCACGAACAACGTTCAGGACATGACCGGCGAGGGTTATCGACAGGTCCGTTTCGATGCGCTGATATTGCGACGGCTTGTTTGAGGTGTTTACTTCGAGGATCACTTCGGTTTGCGTGGAACGGCCGCCGATGTCCGTCGCCGTCAAACGCAGCCGATAGACGCCATTACTCACGGCACCAGGATCGAAGGAGGCGAGAGTTCCCGTTAGTGGAGTAGTGCCCTGATTCAGTGTGAGGAATTTATCGGAACCTAAGGGTGCGAACTCCAGGATCCATGAGTCGAGATTGGTGTCGGCAACCGATCCGGAAATATTCGTTCGATCCACAAGACGTGCGCCTTTGAGAGCGCTGTCCAGTGTCACGGCGGGTGCTGAAGTATCCGCCGGGTCGCGCACTTTGAGGATCGCGGTCATGTGAGCCGTCTGGCCGTCGACATTGGTGGCGTCAGCTTCGAGCACGATTCTGCCCGGAGCCGCCGGCGCGAATTGCAAGCGCCCCTGGGAATCCAATGCCACCGGTTGACCAGCTACGTTCAGCGTGAGACTCGACACGGTGGAGAAACTGTTGGCGGAGACATGAATCAGTACCGGCTGGTTCGGCACCGCCGGGAAACTCGGCGTCAACTCGATCGTCAAGTCGAGCGGCGGACGCGACACTAGAACTCGCAGCTCGGCGCCATCGTTGACTGTCGCCTCGCCGTCCGAAACGGAGAATATGACTGCGTAAGTTCCGAGCTGACCGACGGCGGGCGTCCAGTCGAAAACGCCGGATTGGGCGTTGAGAGTCGCGCCCGCAGGTAACCCGGTCGCCGAGTATGTGAGATTCGCACTGCCATCGGGATCTTGAGCTGCAACCGCGAAGTGCAATGTCTCGCCCAGCAGGATCGAGTGATTTGCAACATCGAGTACCGGCGGACGGTTCAAATTATCGATGTGCAGCAGGACGTCTTGATATGCGGTTGCTCCGTCCGGATCGCGCGCGGCGAAGCGCACGGTATAGTCTCCGGATTGCTGGTAAGTCGGCGTCCATAGGAACTGACCGGTCTGCCCATTCAACTGTGCTCCAGCCGGTAACGCGGTCAATGCCAGGAACGTTACCGAATCGCCATCGACGTCGGTTGCCGACAGCGTGAACTTCATTTGGACCGTTTCGTGGCCGGCCTGATCTGCGATGGCAAAAAGCGTTGGAGTCTGATTTGTTTTGGTGACCTGGATGGCGAAGCCCTGCGACACGGATAGATTGCCGTCACTCGCGGTGATCGTGATGCCGCTGTAATTGCCGCGCTGGAACACGGCGGGCTTCCAGGTGAATACCCCTGTCGCCGGATCGAAAGTGGCTCCGGCCGGAAGATTGATGATCGACCACGTCAGCGAATCGTCATTGGCATCCGTCGCGACCGGTGTGACTTTGAGTTCGACACCTTCCGCAACGACTTTGTCGGTGATGGCCGAGAGCACCGGGGCCGCATTGGAAACGCGGACGACAATCTTGATGGTGCGCTCGTGGGTCAGAATCAGATTGGCATTGCCGTTACCGTCGTCGCTAACGCGGAACGTGAGGTTATGACTGCCGATATCGCCGGGCACAGGTGTCCATTGCACGACGGCCTGACCGTAAGTCGTCGGCGTGATCGTCGCACCCTCCGGCAGTCCATCCGCGGTGAACGTCAGCGGTTTTTGGTCGGCGTCCGTTGCTTTCAAAGTGAACAGCAGTGGAGCGTCGGCCACGGCCACTTTGTCGCCGATCCATTCCAGCTTCGGCGGTTCGTTGGCGGACTCCGCCGTCAGGATAAAGCTCACTTGCTTGAACAGGACTTTGCCTGGACCGCCGCCGTCGCCATTGTCGGTGGCGCGCAGTGTGATCGCGTAGTCGCCGCGATCCCCGAAATCCGGCGTGAAGCGGAACAATCCGGAGCCGTTGCCGTTATCGGTAAAGGTGGCGAAGCGCGGCAAGCCCGTAACCGCCAGTGCGACGGGGTCACCATCAGGTTCGCTGATGCTAACCGGCAACTCCAGCGTCGCGCCGCGCTGAACCGTCTGGTTCGGGATGTCGGGAATCTGCGGCGCGCGATTGACGTTGGCAATGTGGATGGTGATTGTCTTCGTCGCAGATTGCGGAACGCCCGTGCCATTCCCGTCATCGGTCGCAGTAAAAGTCACGCTGAATGTGCCGGCGGTGTCGTAGCCCGGTGTCCAGTGCAGCAGCAGCGTTTCGGCATCGAACGTGGCGCCCGCCGGCAGATTGCTTGCGGTCACCGTCATGCTGGACACGCTGGTTTCCACACGCACCAGCGTCCCATCCGTCGTCTTGTCCGGCGGAGCGAACAGTGGATTATCGGGATCGCGGGCGTCAGCGCGAATTTGTAGTTCCTGACCTTCGATTCCTTCGTACATGTCGAGGTTCGCGAACACCGGCGGTGCATTCACGTTGAGGACGGCGATACCCAGGGTCTGTGTTGCATCGCTTTCACCGTTGCTTACTTTGAGGGGAACGATGTAGAGACCATTCTGAGTAAAGTCGGGCGTCCAGGTGAACACGCCGGTCTTCGGATCGAGCGAGCTGCCCGGAGGAAGCAGCAAACTCGAGAACGTCAACGGCAAAGCATTGGTGCCGGTGGCCTGGAGTTGCAGGAAAACATTATCCCCTTCACGGACGACGACGTCAGGCGGTTGCAGGAAGGCCAGCGGCGGCGCCGCCGGTGTGATAACAACGGCGGTCCGCTGCAGCACCGAGTGCAAACCGTCGCTCACCGCGAAGGTGACGCCCGGATAAGTCCCGGCGTCCGCGAACGTCGGCGTCCACACCAGCTTCTGCTGCGTGGCATCGAAGATCGCGCCGGGCGGCAGGTAATCGCCCCAGTAGACCAGCGGGTCATCATCCGGGTCGTTGGCCTGCACGAGGATTTCCAGCCGTTCTCCTTCGTGACCCTGAATCTCCGCAGGTAACGTTGTCAGCACCGGTGCACGATTCACGCCGCTCACCTGGATTGCAAAAGCCTGCGTATCATGGGCGCCGGCCGAGTCGTAGACTTGCAGAATCACATCGACCCGTTCTGCGCTCGTCAGCGATGGTGTCCATGTCAGGAGGCCGCGGACCGCATCCACCATCATTCCCGGAGGCCCGCGCACCATCAGGTACGACAACGGATCGCCGTTCTGATCGAAAGCGGCCGCGGGATATTTATAGGTCTGACCCGCGATGGCCGTGGTGACCGGAGAGGTCAGAAACGCCGGTGCAACGTTGGCGGCAAATAAACCCGACACGCGGGGATCGAAGCCGACGGGCTGGCGTGCTGGCACACTGACGGTCACCGTGCGTCCAGTCGTAGATTGGCCAGGATTCAAAATTCCGCTCGCCGGAAAATTCTCGCTCAAGTCGATCAGCCACGAACCGTCTGCCGCGCGACCCGCGGCGCCCATGGGTTCGCCGTCGAAACCTTGTGACGGCGCCAGCTGCAGGATCAGGGGCAACAGCAACTGATGTGTGCTGGTGTTCGCAATCGTCACGTCGAAAGAAACGGTGCCCGTCACACGATCGCTGCGCGAATTCGTGAACTGCACATCCAGGATTGAGGTGAGATCGGCAGTGGCTTTGAAAGTCGTGGTGCGCTCTTCCGCCAGAGCCAGGCCGGCCTCGCTCTGTATCGCACCAAAGACACGAACCTGATAATTGCCTGGCGCCAGCGGCTTGAATGTCAGGACTGCCGTGCGGCTGGCGCGGTCATACGTGAGGGTCTGAAGCGAAACGCTAATGCCATCGCTGAGCAGCTGATAGTTCTTCGGATTTACAACCGAATTCGGATGGTTCGCGGTTTCCACCAGCATGTCCTGGTCGAACCGGATCAGGATGCTCGTGAGCGGCAGCGGCACCGTGACGCCGTCCGGTGGGTTGACCGTCAACACGTGCGGCGCCACCAGCGGTTTGAACACATCGATCTCGTGTGTCTGGCTGATGAGAACACGGCCGTCGCTCGTTGCGGTCACGATATCGCCGCGGCTGCCGCCGCGGGCAACGATCAACGATTGCCGTGTATTGAGGTCGAACATAATCAGCTCGCCGCTGTTCGTCGTGATGAACAGCAGACCGGCGAGGTTGGTGCCGGTCTTGCCGAAGGCGAGCGAATCGACCGGCAGCTCGAAGCGCACGACGGTCTCGGCCTTGCCTTGTGAGTCGAAACGGAGAACCGCGCCGCGACTGGGCCAGCGCGCACCCCACAGCGTGCCGTCAGGAGCGAATGCCAGGTTGCCCACGCGCTCGTCGCTGAAGTGGCTGAACGACTGAGTCGCCGGATCGAAAATCTCGATGCCGTTGCCGGATGAGACATAGATCTTGTGATTGACGGGATGGACAGCCACCGCCTGAGTAATGGAATCGCCGAACTGTCCGAGGATCGCGCCGGAAACGGGATCCAATCGCAGCAGCGGTCCTCCGCCGGTTGCCGCCCACAGCCGTCCTTCGCTGTCGAGTGCCAGAGCGAAGATTGGATAGTTCAGCGTCGCGAGCGGGGTTCCGGCGGTGCCGCCTTCTCGCGGAAGGTGGAAGAGTTGGTTGCGTCCGGCGCCGCCGCTGGCCAGTATGGAGCCATCGGTCAGTTCGACGATCGCCATCGGCCCGATGCCCGCTCGACTTTCAGCAATGCCCGTCGCAAATGAGTTGGCTGCGAACGGACGCAACACCGTTGGATATTCGCTCACCCGGCTGGACGGCGCAGCCGCGGGCACGCCCTGCTTCGCCAGAACGAAAAGATCATTGGCCGGTAACTGCACCGTCGGCGGCGCGGCCGGCGGCGGATCATCGTCCGCAGTGGTTGAAGTCACAGCCGGTGGAGCGCCGAGACCTGCGGCAGAGCCGTCATCCGGCACCGATGTGCCAAGCGGCGCTGCTTCACGATTGCCGGCGTTGTCGGTCGCGATGGCGAGGAAGCGATAGCTGTGACCGGCCTGGCCACGATACACGCCCTGCGTGTCCGTCGTTTGCCTGAGCCAGATGCGGTAATCGCCATTGTCCTGGCTGACGTAAACCGTGACATGTTTGACGCCGGAGCCGCCGGTCTCATCCGTTGCCTGCCAGTGCACGTTGAAATTGGCGGAGCCCGCTTCCAACAGTGTCACCGTCAGCGTCGTTGCCGGCGCCTTACTGTCGATGACATAGCTCAGCTGATTGGTGTCCTGAGGCGGTGTGTTGTTGAACAAAACTCGAGCGGAAGCCGCGAGAATGCTGCCGGTCGCGGCTTTCGAACTCGCTTCTACGGTCCAGCTCACAAACCCGGTTCCCACTCCATTGACGTTCGGCGCCAGCAGCCCTTTCTTTGGATCGAGGTTCACCTCACCGGTTTTGGGGTCGATGGCCTGGAACAGCCAGGTGGCTGTTCGTGTCGGCAGGTCGATGCCGGCGGTAACTCGCACCAGGATTCCCTTTGTCTGACGCAAATCGAATTCGTGCTGATATGAGCCGCGTAAGTCGGGGATGTGCACGCTGATGTCGCCCACTTGCATGTCGCCCACCCGGAACGAGAACAGATCCACGTTCGGATCGAATTGCGTGACCACGCGCAATTCCGACACATAGGACGAAGCGTTTGCCGGATTTTCGAACTGCACCGTGAACGGCAGCGCCTGGCCGGCGGGCACGAACTGCTGGGTGCCGACACCCAGCGGTCCTTGCAGGGCGGCCTGGCCTTCCACACCCTGGGCCTGCAGGAACTGCTGCAATTGCAGAGGTGTCGCTTGTTGGAAAGCCGGTTGATCCGGGAAATAGAGACTCGTTTTGTTGGCGAAGCGAACGAAAACCGTAAATGCCTGGAAGCGGGTTTGTGCCTCCGTGCCCTGGTCAAACACTGCCGCGTTAGGAACCACGCGGGCGAGTCCCTGGAGATCGTGCGGATCGGCGTTGGGCACCACCAGCTTCGGGTTATCGCCGTACCATTGATGAAGCTTGTCGAAGAAACTTGTCAGGTTTCCGCCGGAAATGATCTCACCGCCAGTCGGCCCAGCCAGGATGCCTGCAGCGAGAACCGACATCAGACTATCGAGCACGGGAGTTGTACGGGCTGCCGGCGGAGTATCCTCCGGCCGCAGAACGCCGGCCTGCCGTAAGGCCTCGAGATACAGATTGGCCCAGGAATCCGCATCCGCGGCAAGGATACGCAACGCGGAATTGGCGTTCGTGTCGGCAAGAATGGCCTTCCGTAGTTTCTCGGCTTCGCTGCGCTGCCGTGCGATGAACTCTTCCGGCGTGAGCGGTGTTGCCGCCGCCAGAATCTGATACGTGAAGCCGATCAGGCGCGCCGGCGGATATTCTTCGGGGAAGCTCTGGGTGCCTTCGTAGGTCAGCACTGAGAAATTCAATCCGGCATAGCCGCGATTGATGAGGTCGAGGGCATAGCCTGAGGCGAGCGTGTACCCCGCGGTGTTCGCTACGGAGTTCAAGTTTGACCATGGGACATCCGCGACATCAGGACTGCCGCTCAGGTTGGTGCTGAACTCCGTGTAGCGCGAACTGAGGTAAAGATTCTCGCCCAGTTCGGGAATGCCGATCTGGAAGTAGACATAAGGTAAATCGACATTCGTGGCGTTGATCAGCGACAGGCCGTAGAAACCACTCGCACCCGCCCACAGCACACGAGTTCCGCCCAGACCAATGACTACATCCGGTTCGATCGCGGGCTCGACCAGGAAGCGGTACGGCAAGTGAGCCTGCGCGCCGCTCGGATTGATCACGGTGACGTCGTACAGTCCGTGCGGCGCACTACGGAAATCGAAGACGGCTACAATCTTCGTTCCATCCTCAACCTCATATTGGACAGGTTCAATTTCAGCGAAGCCCGGACGCACCAGTTTAACGATCGCACTCGGACTGAACTGAGCGCCCGAGATCGTGACCGTGACATAGCGACTGTCGCCGCCCTTGTCCTGGACGACATTCGTGATCTGGAAGGGCAGCGCCTCCGCCAGCAATTGAACCGGAGTGTTGGCCGAGGGTTCGGACTGACCGCGGATCAGGACATAGTAAGAGCCCGCCTGAGTGCTGGGGATCATCAGTTCCTGGTTGGCCTGCAGCGGACCGCTTTGAGTGAAATCGTGGACCAGCGGACTCGGGGCATCGCCGAAACGCACGTAGATTTCGTTGGCTGCGTCCACGGCCCCCGTGGTCAGGGTCAGGCGAATGGTTTGATTGGCGCTGACGTCCAGACGATAGAGCTTTCCTTGTTCAGTGCTCAACGTCGTGTTTTCGACAATATTCAGCCGCAGCGGCTGAACGCTGACCGCCAGCGCTCCAGGCGACGCGCGTGTGTTGTTCTGCTCGTCGGTCGTGCCTTCATAGATCTCGTCGAACAGATCGGTACGCACAATGACGCGATAGTTTCCGTCGCGAACCGTGGGCAGGAGGGCGTCGAGTACGCCGGAATAACCTTGATTGGTGGATAAGCTGCCGGAGTGTGTGACCTTTCCGAGCAGTGCGTCGTTCAGGCTCCAGGTGTCATCCAACGAGAGATAGACCGAGTCTGTCCACGAACCGACCGCCTGGAACTGGCCATGGTTCGATGCAGTCCAGGTCACTCGAACGGTCGTGCCGGTCTGTGCAGTGGCCGGAATACTGACACTATCGATCCGCAGATCGGCCGGCGGCGGCCGGTCGATCAGCAGCGGTGAGCTGGCCGTGAGATTGTTGTTTTCGTTATTCAGTTCGAAGACCGCGCCATGTAACGGGTCGAGGGTGACGAACGGCGGGTCGGTGATGACGAGAACGTAATAGAGCCCGTCAAGTCCTGCCCCGAGGCGGAAACTCTGATTGACGGTGTAGGATGCCCCCGCGGCCAGCACTCCGCCATGCGAGACGTTGCCAAGATAAATGTCGCTGAAGCGGTCGAGCACGGTATCGAGAGACAGATAGACAAGATCGTCCCAGCGACTCTGTCGCGGCGGCGTTGCCCCGGAGCCCTTGTTGGTCACCGTCCAGGTGGTATTCAGTAGTTGTCCGGCGGTGACGTGGTTCGGAATATCGATTTGCGTCACCTTCAAATCGGGCGGATTCGCCAGTGTGATCGGCATTAATCTGGCGGTGACGTTGTTCCCTTCATCCGCATATTCGAGCACTTGACCCGTCGATGTGGGATCGGGGCCGTCGGTATAAACCAGGATGTAGAAGGTTCCTTCGATACCGTCCGGCAGCGTGACAGTCAGCGGACTTCCAGCGCTGTCGAGCCCGACATGATAGTTCTGACCCGGTCCAAGGATGTAGGCCGGAAGTTTCTGGAAACTCCCCAAAAAAATGTCTTTGGAATCGAGAGACGGATCGCGTGACAAATAAACCGCGTCTGACCAGTTTTTGACTCGCGTCGCGCGGGTGCCCTGGTTGGTGACTGTCCACTCGAGGTGAATCGTCTGGCCGGAATATACTGTGCCGGCGGGGACCGTCAAATCGCTGACGACCAGATCCGGCTCACGATAAATGATCGGAAGCATGGCCTGGCCCAGGTTGTTGTTTTCCTTTTCGCTTGTACCGCCCTCCCAGGCGTGTTTGCTGTAGTAGAAAGCAGGCGAGCCATCGTCATAGGGGCCGCCTTGCCGGCCGGCAGGAGTGATGTAACCTCGCGGGTCGCTATTGTAATCGGTAAAGACGTAGATGTAGTAGTTGCCCGATGTCCCCGGCGGAAGAGTAACCTCCTGCGTATTCGTATAGCTCGCGCTTGGGTTGAGTTTCGGAGAATGAATGTGGACGAATGAGCCCAGGACAGTTGCACGTTGAACATCGAACACCGGATCACGCGACAGGTACACGGCATCATTCCAGTAGCCAGTACCGGACCATACGGGATCACTCCCGGTGTTGGTTACCGTCCAGGAGACCGTTGTCGTTTCGCCGGAGAATGCCGACGGCGGCACCGTAACGGCGGTCACCTGAAGGTCAGGATTGGCACGTGTAATGTCGGTGAACACTTCAAGAAAATCGTTGTCGGTGAACTGGCCCTCCCAGGTGTAGTAGCCCAGGCGTCCGGGGTCGTGTAGCGGATCAGAGCTAAACCTGGCGTTGGTCTCGACGGTGATCACCTTGCCGCTGAGGGCAGGCGAAAGCGTCCAGGTCGCGCTGGCTGTGTAGCTGGCGTTGCGAGCAAGAACACCGTTGTGCTGGATTGATGCCAGGTGCTCACGACGGTAACCCGGTACTGTGGGGTCGGCGTCGCTGGACAGGTAGATTTGGTCGAACCAAACGGCGTCTTCCGTGGGATTGCCACCCTGGTTGGTGACCGTCCAGGTGACGGTGTAGGACTCGCCGGCCCGAGCGGATACCGGTACAGTCACGTTACTGACGATCAAATCCGGCGGCGGGTTCAGCAGCACGCTGATCGGACGCGCTTTGAAATTATTTCCGTTCAATTGAGTCGGGTCGTCCGGATTGACGTTGTTGTTGAAAGTGTCTTCGCGAATCGTTCCGTAGGCATTGGCAAACGGCGTAATGAAGAATTCACCGCTGATATGTTTTGGCAACAGGACAGTAACGGTCTGATCGTAGCTTTCACCAACCGCCAGTGCGCCATCATGACGCACGGTTGCGAGCAGATAGTCGCCGCGTCCCGGTTCCGGCCGCTGCCGCGATTTTCCCAGCCAGATCGTATCGAACCAGACGTTCGAATCGGTTGGCCCTGCGCCGCGATTCGTTACGGTATAGCTGACCACAACCTGACTGCCATCGGTTGTCTGAGTGGGCGCAATGACGTTGCTTGTGACCAGATCGGGAGGGGGCAGCGGCGTGATCTCGATCGGCACCACGAAGGTGTTGTTGTTCTCGTTGGGATATTCCTGCACATTGCCGTCAGCATCCGCAACCACAATGAGAAACGCAGGTCCCCGGTAATCCTTCGGTATGACGAACGGTAGCGCCTCGGTCTTATAGCTGTCACCCTGTTCGCCATGGGCCGTGAGCGCGGAACCGTTTTCGGCAGTCGCTACCAGCCGATCATCGGCGCTCAGGGTGCTGTTCAGCGAAAGAAAAACCTTATCGACCCAGTGCGGCGTCTGCGTCCGGACGGTGCCTTGATTGACGACAGTGAAGCTGATAGTCGCGGTGCCGTTGGCGCTGACCAATGCCGGCGCGCTTGCCGTCGAAACTTGCAGGTCCGCGAAAGGCAGCTGACTGATCACCAGACTTTGTTCATAGGTGCGTGTGTTGTTGCTCTCGTTCGGCTCATAGATACGCGGGGCAAACAGCAGGTTCGCGTGCGTCGTGACTTCGATGCGATACACGCCTTGAATAATGTCGGGAAGTGTAAGTTCGGCAGTCCGTGTATAAGTCTGGCCTGCCTCCAGGCCCTGGTCGATGAGTGCAACCAGTCCTTTCACGCCGTCTCCGCCGATCTGAGTCAGAGCGACGTAATCCCACCAACTGCCCTTGGCATCGCCCGGCCCCAGATTCTTGACCGTCCAGCTGAATGAGATCACGTCGCCCGAGGTCGCAGTCGTTGTCGAAACACTCAAGGCGATCGGTTGCAGGTCCGGCGCCTGGGTGAGAGTCACGGCTACCGGTCCCGATACTGCCCTGTTATTGTCGGTGTAGACGAACTCGTAAGGTCCTCCGGTTTGCAGCACGATGTAGAACGTTCCGGCGATGCCATTGGGCAGAGTGACTTCGGCGGTCCGATCATAGGAGGAGCCGTTAGCCAGAAAACCAGCGTGGCTGAAACCACCGAGGCCGGCGATGACGTCGCTGCCGTCGGGATTGCGTGCCAGTGAAAGACTGTCCGCCCACAGGCCGCGGTCGGTGGTGCCAATGCCGTTGTTCGTGACTTTCCAGCTGACCGACATCGGTTGACCGCTGGACGCTCCGGCAGGAACGGTGACGCTATTGACGATCAGGTCGGCATAAGGTATCGGCGTGATATCGACAAGATGATCAGGTTCGGCCGCGTTGTTCGCGACGACGCCGTTTTCAAACACGGCACCGTCGGGATTGGTCCGCACGAAGAGATGGAAGCGGCCCTGCAGCGCTGCCGGCAACAGGAATGTCTCGTTGCCATCGTATCCTGCACTGACGGCAAGACCGCCGGTGTGTGTGAAACTCGCAATGGTGATGTCATCGGAATTCCCGGCCACGGCGTCTTTCGACACGACGATCCGGTCGGTCCACTCGATGTTGCCCGTCGCTTTGATGCCGGTATTCTGAACATGCCAGGTCACGGTAAGTGTTGCCGGGTCGCCGATGGTGAGGCCGGCAGCGGTAACGTTGGACACGGCCAGATCCGGATAGGGCGCCAGGTTGACTGTTACGGTCGCGCTTGCGCTGTTGTTGGTCTCGCCGCTCCCTGTGGTATTGAATTCGAAAAACGCATTGGCCGAATCGGCGTTAACCGTGAAGCGAAGATCGCCGACGCCTGCATTTCCTTCCGGAATGTTGAAGGTAGCCTCACGCTGGCGCGAATCCGCCGGATTGATGGAGCCGTTGCCGCTCGCGGCAGGATCATAAGGAACCGGTATGGGCGTCAGCGTCGAGTTAGTGCTCAGGTTGACGACGGTAATCCGATCGGTCCAACCCGTCGGGGTTGCGCGGGTCCCGGTGTTCGCATCCTGCCAGCGAATCGTCACCGTATCGCCGGACTTCAACGGCGACGGCCCGTTCACCGTCAGATTCAGCACCTGTAAATCCGGGTATACGGCAAGAGTGGATGTCACTGCTTTGCCCGCGCTGTTGTTGGATTCGGCAGTTCCGCCGTTATTGAACTCGGCGATCTGGTTGAACGTGTCGGTAGTGACCGTTATCGAAATGTTGCCCGCGCCGCGCGACCCATCCGGTAGCGTTACGGAGTAGTTGCGTGCTCGTGAGTCACCGGGACCAATCGCCCCGTTCGCCGGCGAGGTGACATCATAAGCGAGCGTCTCATTCAACAGAGAATCGCCCGTCGACGTGTTGATGACCGTGATGCGGTCGTACCACGACGTGCTTGCGGGTGAACTACCGGTGTTGGCGTCGTTCCAGGTTACTTGCAGGATCGAACCCGATTCCACACCGGAAGCCGGTGTGACGGCGAGGCTGAAGACCTGCAGATCCGCATAGGTGGCGAGTGACGAAGTGAAGGTTGAGGTAGTGGTGTTGTTGGTCTCCGCGTTGCCTGATGCGCTGTACTCGAAGATGGCACTGTAGACATCCGTCGTGATGGTGATCTGCAGCGACCCGGCACCACGGTTTCCTTCAGGCAGGCGGAACGAATACTGACGCGCGCCATTACCGCCGGCTGCGATCGCTCCCAGCGTCGCGGTGTCGACAGGTACGGGTTGGTTTACGAATGTTTCATCGGTAGTGGTGTTTTTGACCGTGATGAAATCGCTCCAGGATCCGGACGCTGGAGCATTTCCGCCATTGTAGTCGTCCCAACGAATAGTGACGATGATGCCCGAAACAATACCGTTACCCGGCTCCGTTCGCACGTTTGCAACCTGCAGATCGGGATACTGCGCGATCACCGATGTCGCCGTGAGGCTCGCGCTGTTGTTGCCTTCCTCCGCGGAACCGGTTTCACCTTCGAAAATCGCGGCGGTGCTGTCCGTCATGACGGAGATCTGAATTTGGCCGACGCCGGGGGTACCATCCGGCAGGCGGAAAGAAAACTGGCGGTTGCGATATTGGCTGGCAGCTATCGGGCCATTGCCGGAGGCGTTGATATCGTATGGCACCAGCGTCGATATCAGGACCTTATCCGTCGTGAGGTTCTTGATCGTGACCAGGTCGTTGAAAGAACCGCCGACGATTCCGGTGCCGGTGTTGTTATCGCGCCAGGTAATCAACAAAGTTGTACCGGATTGAATATTCGAATCCGGCTGGGTACTGAGATTGAACACCTGCAGGTCGGGCGCAGCGGTCAACGTCGATGTGCGGATGATCGAGGCACTGTTGTTGGTTTCGGCATTGCCCGTCAAATTCGCTTCGAGAACCTGGCTGCCGCTGTCGGTTATAACCGTGAACTGAATGTCGCCGACTCCGGCCTGGCCGTCCGGCATGCGGAAAGAATAGCTTCGGCTCTGCGACTGACCCGGTTGAATTGGGCCGCTGGCCCCCGGATCGTACAAGACGGCTTGATTGATGAACGTCACATCCGTCCGCAAATTCTTCACGAGAACGTTATCTGTGAAACTGTTTGGAGTTGGCAGCGTGCCGGTGTTGCGGATGCTCCAGGTTACCGTCACGTCAATTCCCGACTGCAATCCCGTAGCAGGTATCGTCGCAAGACTGACGACTTGAAGATCGAGTAGATCGACGTTCTTGTTGGTTAACGCGACATCCGGTGGATTGAGCTGGTTGTACTTGCTGTCCGTGCTCACGGCCGGACTGGTAATGATGAAGTACGCCTTGTCGATATCGACCAGGAAGTCATCGACTCCAGTCACCGTTACGGACTGCGGTGAATTCCAGTTCAGCGGCGTGAAAAGCAATATGGTCGGCGAGGGCCGGCCTTCGGCGGGATTGCTGGACACGAGACTGAGCGTCACGTTCGCAGTCGGTTGAGTCGCCAGCACTACCGTGAACGTCGCAGTGCCGCCGCCTTCACTCGTGATCAAGCCCGTGGTCGGCGTGATGACAAACCCGGCGACGTCGTTGTTGAGATTGGTGACGGAAACATCGCTGGGATCGAACCCGTTGTAGTTCGGATCGCTCGACAATGCAGGTTGCACGACGATGTGATAGACCGTATCGCCGTCATCGACGTTATCATCGACACCTTTGACGGTGACGGTTTGCGGAACATTCCAGTTCTGCGGTGTGAAAATCAGCGTGGCGGGTGTGGCTGTGCCCTCCACGGTATTGTCACTGGCGAGATTGACCGTCACGTTCGAAGCCGGACGCGAGTCGAGTACAACAGTGAAGGTCGCTGTGCCGCCGGCTTCTGTCGTTACCAGTCCGAACGTGGGATCGACTTTGATTCCCGGAGTCTCGCTGACGAGCGTCACATCCGTTGCCGTGTAATTGGCGCGCAGCCCGGCGAGCAAACCGTTGATCGTCGCGAACGTGCCGCTGCGCGAGGCGAATGCGACAATTTTGAAAGCGTCCCCGGAGGTCGGCGTGAAATTGTTGATCAGGCTGATGGTGAGCGTGCCGCTCAATGACGCCGCGCCGCCAATGATCAACTGATCGAATTGGGCTGCCGGAGTCAAGCCGCCGATTTCAATTTTGAGCGAGCCGGTTGCAGTCTGCGCGTAGCTCCCGGTGATGTGAATCGAACCCGGGGAAGTTCCGACATCGATCAGACCTGAGTTCGTTACGCTGGCAGTGATTACGCCGTTGCCGGTCAGTTTGCCGCCTTGAATGTCCACGGTGCGTGGCTTGACGGTCGACCATGCCGGCAATGCCGCGCCCGAGCCGAGCGTGCCGTTGTGTCCACCGGATGACCGGTCGGTGACCGTAGTTCCGGAACCTTCGTCGAGCCGCCAATAACCAATCAACCCCGGTTCCGTTCCTGTCAACGGCTGCATCGCCGACTGCACCTGCGCCTCGGTCAGGCCGACATTCCAGAACTCCACTCCGGAAAGCCTGCCGCTGAAGTAACGGTCGTTGGGGCTCTGACTGGTATAGCCGGCACCGAAATAAACGTCGGTAAAGTTCGTTGGCCAGGTGGTGTTGCTTTCGTCAAATACCAGATGGCCGTTGATGTAACCCCAAACGCGATTCGATGAGGAATCCCATGTCAACGCCACATGCACCCATTCGGTGGTACGAAGGTTCGCGGTGAAACTGTGCACGGCAAAGCCGGACGATCCGGCCGCATCGTTTCCAATGACCGCAAAAAAACTACCGGCCGTGTTTTCTTCGAATCGGATCGAGCGGTTGCCGTCGCTGCCGAACTGTGGGAACGGTCCGGTAGTCAGGGCATTTCGATTGCTCTCGACCGAAGCCGGGTTCATCCAGAATGCAATCGTTCCCTGTGCCGGTCGCGCACCCAGGCTGCCGACTCGAACGTAATCATTGACGCCATCGAACGACAGCGATGTGGTGACGGGCGGTGCAACGTAATTCGGAACAATCGCCGGACGGTAGAGGGGCGTGTCGCCGAGCAAGCCGTCGTTGTGGTTCGCCGTTGCGTCGTGCGCAATTGAACCGGCCCCTTCATCGAAGCGCCAATTCGCCGAGAGTCCGGGCTCGTTACCGGCAAGCGTGGTATTCATTGCCGCCTGGATTTCCGCCTGGCTTCGGGCCAATGACCAGAGGCGGACGTCGCGGATCTGGCCTTTCCAGTAGAAGTTATTTTCGGCTCGTCCGACTGTGAAGGAGGCTGCGACATCCGGCATCAAGACAGCGCTATTTGCAGTACCTTGCAGCACGCCGTCGCGATAGAACTGATAAGTATTGCCTGTTTTGGTTACCGCCAGGTGATACCAGGCTCCAACACTAGGTGTCCACGGATCGGACGCTAAAAAAACTGAACCGCCGCCGCTGGGATTGTTGATATGAAGGATCGTGGCATTCGCGACGCCGGCGAAATTATTGGCGTAGCCGAAGATGTACTTGTTCTGGTTGCCCGCACCGAGGTCCTTGCTGGCGATCGTGAAGATGTTATTCACCGGAAGAGCATCGAACCGGACCCATGCTTCGATAGTTGCATTCGTCGTGAGGTCGAGTTGATTGCCGACCGGGTCGCCCATGTCGACGAAATCATTCAGTCCGTCAAACGAAAGTGAAGGACCGCTCGCCCAGCTTGGACGATATGTTACAGGTGCGCCTAGTTCACCATTGTTGCCATTGAGGCTGTGATCGGCGGCGATAAGCCCCGAACCGTCATTGAGCGGCCAGTAACCAACCAGGCCAGGCTCGCTTCCCGTCAGAACCTGATTCATATTGGCAAGAATTTCTGCGCCGGCGAGAGCCACACTCCACAAACGGACATCACGCACCTTGCCGGTCCATGCCTGGCCGAGTTGTTCATTGTTGAAATCGTTGCCGATGATTACGGGATGGGTGTCGTATCCGATGCTGATGGTGGAACTGTTGGAAGCGACAAGCGCACCGTTGATGTACAACTTCTGACCGCTGCTGCCGTTGTAGGTGTACGCCACGTGATACCAGGTGCCCGGTGTCGGATTCCAATTGAACACAACCTGAGCGGCGGCGGCCGACACATTTTCAACCACGCCGCGGAGTTGACCGTTTTCATACCAGAGCCCAAACGAATCACGGAAACCGGTGCCGACAGTCTTCCCGAAAATCACTCGCGTGGAGTTTGTCGTGAAGTTCACACCGGGATTGACCCAGGCCTCGATCGTTAACGCATCGCTCAGCCGCAGCGCCGGCGTATCGGCAATCTGAACGTTATCGTAGATCCCATCGAAGAGAAGTGCGGAGTCTGCGGTCCATGTTGGGCGAAGGCCCGTGTTGGTGTCGAGGTAGCCAGAGTAGCCGAGGTAGCCGGTGTTGCCGTGTCCGGTCAGATCCTGAATTGTGGAGCTACCTTGTTCGAAACGCCAGTATGCGGCCAGTCCGGGCTCTGTACCTGTCAGCGTCAGGTACATGTCGGAACGGATCGCAACTTGAGAACGGGCGACACCCCAAACGGCGACGTCATCGATCATGCCGTTAAAGTAATCACCGGAGGTCGGACCTATTCCAATGTGGAGTGGGCCTGTAGTATCGCGGATACCGCTTGCATCGTACGTACGCTCGGCCTGGAGTTGCCCATTGACGTAGATTCGCATGTAATTGCCGGAAGTACTGACAACTGCGGCGAAGTGATACCACTTTCCCGGCTGGATGGTGCCGCCGGGTGTAGCAACGGTGTATTCTCCGAAGCCGACTCGATTCGCAGGTGTGGAGCTGAAGTGCAGATACCCACCCCAGTTGAGCCACAAAGCATATTCGCGATTGGAGTAGCCGCCGGTTCCGTTATCGGGTGCATCGCCTTTGAAAAAAATGTTTTGCCACTGGCGCAGGAAACCATCGCTCTTAAACCAGCCACTGATCGTCAACTCGCCTGCCGAATGAAGTGTGGGGCTGTCGTCAAACTCCACGAAGTCGTTGGCTCCGTCCAGGTCCAGCGCATTGCCGCCCGGCGGCTGATGATCGCCGATAACGCCACCTTGCAGATTCATGCTGCCGCCGGTTTGCGTGAGCACGCCAGACAAGCCGAACAAACTTCCGCTGCCGATGTTGAGGGTGCCGGCGTTGGTAAAGTCATCGATGGTTGTGAAGTTGTAGCCATTCTGAATCGTGAATGTACCCGTTGCGGCGTTCGTCGTGAGCTGTGCGGTAGCACTCGTTGTCCCCGAGTCTCGGTAGAAGTTCGCGTTTAAACCATCAAGGATGATCGTTGCCGCATTGGTGACGACTGCGGACGGTAGTATCGCCCGCAACGTACTGCCGGGCACGACACTCCAGGTTCCACCTGTCAATATTCCGTTATTGAAATTGGTAATCGTGGCCGCCGTGATATTGAGGCTGCCGCCTCCCGAAGCCTGGAATGTTCCGGTGTTTGTGGTGCTGATGCCAGTAATGTAGAAAGTGCCGCCCTGGGTCGGTCCGATCGTTCCCTGGTTGATGACGGTGATATCCGTCGGGCCGCCAAACCAGTTGAAGCTATAGCCGACCGTTCCGCCGGAACCTTTGATGGTGATACCGGAACCGATGGTCAACTGACCGCCATTGGCGACCGATCTCACAATCGTCCGGCTGTCGTCGTTCAGAAACACGACACTGCCGTTACCGGCTAGTGTCGCGGTTGCGTTCTTGAAATCGAGCCGGCCGCTGCTCTGCATGTTGATCGTCGCATTGGCTAACGTCAGATCGCCTTCGACACTCACCTGCGGGCCGCCAAAGATTTCCATCACGACGGGCTGCGTCTGTGCCGGATCGCCCTTGAGAGTCACATCCGCCAGAACACCGCTTCCACTGGCGATCAACTTCGCGCCGCCGGCAAAGGTGACCGTGCCGCCTTGAATCTTGCCGTTGATGTTCCAGGATCCCGTCACGCTGTC
>CAZPBY010000066.1:0-7006 GCA_964584785.1 uncultured Solibacteraceae bacterium | reverse complement strand
CGACACTCACCAGTGGGCCGCCAAAGATTTCCATCACGACGGGCTGCGTCTGCGCCGGATCACCTTTCAGCGTGACATTGCTTAGTTCACCACCGGAAGTGGTACCGATCAGCTTGGCGCCGTTTGTGAAAAGAACCGTTCCACCCTGAATCTTCCCGCCGTTGATGTTCCATGATCCCGTCCCACTGTCGAGTACGAGCGTCGCACCTGTGTTGTTCAGGGTGCCCGTGAGGGACACCGTGCCGCCGGTGCGGTTAAACGTTCCCAATTGACTGGTAGTGAACGTACCGCCGAGGTTCACGGTCGAGTTCGTGACGCTGATCGTGCCGGCATTCGACCAGCTTGCCGGCTGTATGTTGAGGGTGCCGCCGCCGGTCGCCTGGAATGTTCCCGTGTTTGTCGTGCTGGCGCCTGTAATGTAGAAAGTACCGCCCTGCGTCGGTCCGATCGTTCCCTGGTTGAGGATCGTGATATCCGATGGGCCGACAAACCAGTTGAAGCTGTAGCCAACGGTTCCGCCGGAACCTTTGATGGTGATGCCGGAACCGATGGTCAACTGTCCGCCGTTTGCGACCGATCTCACGACTGTCCGGCTGTCGTCGTTCAGAAACACGACACTGCCATTGCCTGCCAGAGTCGCTGTTTGGCTCTTAAAATCGAGGTGGCCGCTGCTCTGCATGTTAATCGTCGCGTTGGCTAATGTCTGATCGCCTTCGACACTCACGACTGCCCCGGCAAAGATTTCCATCACGACGGGCAGCGTCTGCGCCGGATCGCCCTTCAGAGCGACGCCATTCAACACACCATTCGATGTCGTCCCGATCAGCTTCGCTCCGTTCGTGAACAGGATGGTTCCGCCTTGAAGTGTTCCGCCGGAAAGCGTGATGTTGTTGGATACCTGCAGCGTTTCGGTGAGGCTTAAAGTCGCGTTGTTGTTCACGGTGAGCGTCGCATCGATTTCCGAATCGCTGCCGAGCGTCAGCGAACCTGCGGAAATGACGAGCGACTCCGTGCTCAGCAGGCTGTGAGCGGCCTGCCCGCTGACGCGAACTGTGATGATGGGATTTGCCGTGCCGCGGTCGATCAGCACGTCATCGGTAGCGGTTGGAACGCGAGACACACCACTCGTGTCACGCCAATTGGCGGCGACGTCCCAAAAACCGTTGGAGTCCGAAATCCATGAAATTGTGGGTGTGATCGTTAAAGCTTCGGTAATCGGCGGGCCGTTGGCGACCTTCAGCGTTTGAGTCAGTTGACCCAGAATACCGCTTGGATTGTCCGATCGCGTTTGTACCTGTCCATTCGCGGCCGCAGGTTCATTCAGCGGTAGCCGTCGAATTCCGGGTCGAATGCCGGCTTCCATGAAGGCGGTTCTGCCGCCATCGTCGCTGTGTTCGAGTCCCAAATAGTGACCGAGTTCGTGAGTGATGACGGTAAGAAGATCGATGCGGTCGTGTGCCGGGCTATCGTTCCCGGCGGCGAGTTCTCCGTTCTGTGGCGAGAACTCAGAGTCATCTGTGGGTGTTTGATCGACAAACCATCCGTGGCCGGCAGCATCTGTATCAATTTCAATGACCCCGGAGTCGGTAACCCTTGCCAGCGTCCAGGCGGGAAGGTCCACGACTTTCAGTTCAACACGCGCCAGTCTCTCGGCCTGGTCTTGGCGAATCTCAATAGAGGAGAGCCGCTGAGCGGCTTCGGCCAGCAACGGTGCCACAACGACTGGAACTGTTTGGTCCTGAAGGAAAGCGCCAGCGCCGGCCTGCAGCAAAGCATCGGTGCTCAACAGCACGCGCGGCTCCAACGATTCCATCAGGAACCGTGAAGTTCCGCGACGGCTAACCTGCTGAAGTTGTTTACGGCGGCGTCCCTTTGCCCAAAGATCGCGCGCCAGCGTCAGAAAGTGCTGAAGCACAAACATCCGTGTTTTAACTTAACTTGTAGGGATACGCTCGTGACGGTACTTGAACCCGTCGTCTGATGTCAAACTGTGAAAGGTGCCCATGCCCTTCGTACGGGCTTCGGCTTTAGAGGGTCTCCTTATTCAGGTGAGGTCAGCCCCGAGCCGAATTGGTACAAAATTGGTACAAACCGTTAGCCGCCCGCGTTACTCCCGGGTTGTCGATGCACGACGGCTACTCATTTGAGGTGACGGCTTGCCGAATCTGTTCGTCGACATAAAGAACAGGACCGTCAAAGACCGTTGCAATTGGTATTTGTGCGTCCCACGTTACGCCCGCGCTATAGACAGCGACAAGATCCCATAAATGACCGTCTTGAACACAGCACTTCTGCGTGGGCTGGGGCGACCGCGCGTCGTGCGCCATCCGAGTCGCAAGCACGTGATCCGGGTCCCAGAATTGTTCCACGCGAGGATCGGTTATGCGACTGAGAACCATCCCGATTGGCTTCGAGACGTCCGTCGCCAGTATCGGTTCCCAAACCGCAAACACACGGACCTTGAGGTCAGGTTTATCGCTCAAGATCTTTTCAACTGCAGAGGCCCCCTGCAGACAGGTCGGTCATGTTGGCGACAATAGAAGGATGATTCGCTGCTGGCTGGAAGCGTGATTGAATCGGTCCTTAAACGAATGGAGTGTTTGCGCGTTCAATTCGGTAAGGGGCTCCTGGCCACGCGGTGACTCGTGGTTTCGCAAAACGTAAAATCCGAAAGCGAACGCCATGGTTCCGGCGACACTCAAAACGATGACGAGGCCTCTCCGTAAGCCCATCCGCATCTCCTAGGGAAACAGATCCGCGAGAACAACGGCAATCGCTTGCGGGAAGAGGGACACACCGGCCACGATGATCCCGGCAAGAACTAGAACAACAATGCCGCTGATACTATTCTTTCGGCACACTCGTTTGAACCGATACAGTTGAAGAATACTAATTCCGAGAAGTATGAGCGAAACAGCGATCAGCCAACGCCTGTAAGGTTGCAAGGCAATCCCGAGACTAGCCATACCGACGGCAGCGGTGAAGCTGAGAGGCAAACAGCACGCCAGCGTCGACAAGGCTGCAAAGGCCGCGGCGGCGGGCATCACTTTGGTGGATGGTTTCATCGATCGTTCCGGCCGTTGCGAACCGCCTGCCGAATCCATTCGCGGTCGGGGACGCCTTGCCTCTTGCCGTTCACCATATACGACCGGCAACTCACCCCGAATTGCAGCGTCTGAGTTGTTCCGGGCTCTATGTCCTTGCCTTCTACACGGACAGTTGGCGAACCAGGAAAGGAGAGCCTCGAAGCCTGCTCTGCACTGTTGATCTCGATCTGAGAGATGTCGGTCGGCAAAGCATTCTCGCGCAGTACGTCTTCGACGACTTCAAGTGTCGGCAGGTGGTTCGGACAGTCTCGGATGTATAGCAATTCAATTCTCACTTCTTCCTCATAATGCGCTGTCGTTTCATGTCGAGAACGGGACAACAGGCGGTGGTATTCCGGCGCGATGCGCGCAGGGCCCGTTTGCAATCCTTCAATGCGATTGCGATCTGCTTCTCCATTTGGACCATCTCAGAGATTTTCTGCTGCACCGCCATCAGCTTCCGTTCAAGAAGTCTTTTTACATCCGCGCAGGAGGCCGACACTCCACTGCGAATAAACAACAATTCCCGAATCTCTTGGAGCGAGAGTCCGAGACTTTGTCCGGTCCGGATGAGCCGCAGGTCCTCGATATCCTTCGCCTGAAAGAGTCGGAAACCGCCTTCGGACCGGAGCGGAGCCTTCAGCAGTCCTTCGCGTTCGTAAAAACGGATCGTGTCAATGCTCAATCCTGTTTGCTCTGCAACAGCGCCGATCTTCAGAGTGTGCGACATGAATTCACTCTCGCCTTATCACTTTACATTCTGGACCCAACTCCAGAATCAAGCCAACTCAGGTTGCCATTCACTTAGTTCAGGTGCTGTTCGCGTTACAATTTGGATAGGGACGAAGGTCGCGGATTATGACTGACAGGCTTGTGAGGCGGCTCCGATTATCGGCCTGGGGGCTCCTTCCAGATGCGCCGGCGACTTGGTGCAGCACATGTGAACGAGGCGGCCGCGTTCTCGTTGCATTTTGGAGTCTTTCGGCAGCCAATCTCGCACGTCGTTGAGCAATCGTCCTGCTGGACCGTCGCTGGGTTCAATGATTCGGTAGTGCATCCATTTTCCTTCCCGCCGCGCACCGACGACTCCCGCCTTTCGCAGGTATCCCAGGTGTCTGGATATCTTCGGTTGCGACGTCCGCAGCACTTCGACGAGTAACAAACGCACACTTCATCTTGGCCCATTAGATTCAACAAACGGAGCCGGGTGTTATCCGACAAGGCGCGAAACAGAATGGACCTGCAACGCCGGGCTGCGGCTGAATTCTTAGGTACCGGTTTCTTGCTGGCGGCGGTCGTGGGGTCTGGAATCATGGGCGAACGTTTGTCGAGTGGAAACGCCGCCGTCGCCCTTTTGGCGAATAGTATCGCAACCGGAGCGGCGCTGACTGTTCTCATTTTGACGTTCGGGCCGATCTCCGGTGCACATCTTAATCCAGCCGTGACTCTGACTGCGGCGATGCAAACCGCGATCGCGTGGCGCGATGTACCTGCGTACATTGCAGCTCAGGTCTCAGGGGCGTTCGCTGGTGTTGCAGCGGCGAACCTGATGTTTAGCCTTCCCATTTTTTACTTCGACGCACGCTCGTCACGGTCGCGGTCAGTTATTGGGCGAGTTTGTTGCGACTTTCGGGTTGATCGTGATCATCTCGTTTTGCGTGCAGTTCCGGATGTCGGCTATTCCATATGCAGTTGCCGCGTATATCACGTCGGCGTACTGGTTCACATCCTCGACATCATTTGCGAATCCTGCGGTCACTCTGGCTCGGGCAGGAACGAACACATTCGCCGGTATACGGCCGATCGACGTTCCCGGATTCATCACCGCACAGCTTATCGGCGCAGCCGCAGGACTCGCATTCTTTCGATGGGCTGGTGCAAGCGCCAGGAACTCCTAAGGACCTTCAAATGAGAAAGCGAGTTTTGTTTTTGTGCACGGGAAACACCCCGCAGCCAAATAGCGGAAGCTGTGTTGAGGAGTATCGCTCTGGATAAATACGATGCTTTCAGTGCTGGTACGAATCCCAAAGGCATACATCCGCAGTTGGCGCAAAAACCCTTCGACAGCAAGATTTGTTCTGGGCTAGTATGCAAACGATTTCACAATGTAATCGTTTACATTCTAACTTCGAGTGGACGCCACACCCCCTAACGGCCATCGGAGTAGCGGCCCGTGGGTGCCCGCCCTGCGGTTAGTGAAGCCGAGATCCGCGGGAACTGATGGAGGTTGTTCGATGATATCTACGTGTAAGAAAAACACACTGGGAATGGCTCTATTCCTCGCCGTATTTCTTGGCGTCGGAAGCCGCATCGTGGACGCGCAGGTCACATCCGGCACGGTCGCGGGCACAGTCAAGGATTCCGATGGAGCGGTGATCCCCGGCGCTACCGTCACTCTGATCAGTGAGACCAAGCAGACGAGGTTCAGCCCTGTTATCTCGAATGAAACGGGCGATTTTATATTCACGGCCGTTCCACCCGACGTGTACACCGTGCAGGTCGAGTTACCATCTTTCAAAACCTTCAGGCGTTCCGGCATCGAGGTCAGTCCTGGCAGCAGAGTCAGCGTTGGAGGCTTTGCGCTCGAAATCGGAGGGCTCAACGATGTCGTCACAGTGACGAGCGAAGCTCCGGAACTTCAGACGTCGAGCGGTGAACGGTCATTCACCGTCACTCCAGCGCAGGTTGAGAATCTGCCCGTAGCCAACCGGACCTTTCAGGGTTTTGCGGGGTTGACGCCCGGCGTCGATGGGACCAACCGCACCGGCGGTGGCGGCGGCAACAACTTCATGATGGATGGCGTTGTCGTCATGGATCCGGGAAACGGCGGACCGGCGTTGCAAGTCAATACCGAGTCGATTCAGGAGGTGAAGGTACTGACCTCGGGCTATCAGGCCGAATATGGCCGCGCCGCGGGCATCCAGATAACCGCAGTCACCAAAAGCGGCACCAATCAGTTCCATGGATCGGCTTACGACGTCGAGCGGAACTCGAAATGGAATAACAAAAGTCAGGTGGACATACTCAACGGCGACCCGAAGCCGGTGTCGCAACAACGGGACTTTGGATTCTCCGTTGGCGGTCCGATCGGAAGGCCAGGGGGCAACAACAAATTATTTTTCTTTTACGCGCAGGAATGGAACCCGCGCAAACAGGGCGGCAACGTGGTGCGCTATCGTATGCCCACCGCGCTCGAACGAGCCGGAGACTTTTCGCAGACTCTGGATCAGAACGGTGCGCTCTATCCTTATATTAAGGATCCGCGCAAATCCGGCACATGCTCGGCTGCAAGTCAGGTCGCTTGCTTCGCCGATGGGGGAGTCGTCGGTAGAATTCCCGCGGATCAACTCTATGCACCGGGACTGGCGATTCTGAAGTGGTGGCCGACTCCGACATTGAGCAACGCGGCTGCCGCCGGTCTTGGATATAACTTCGAACTGACCCGCCCGATCGAAAACGCACTCGGCTATCAACCGGTGATCAAGATCGACTATCAGCCTTCACCCAAGCTGCGATTCAGTGGAAAGTATGCAGCATATGGCCAACGCGACCAGACATTCCTCGGTAACCTGCCTGGGTTTACGGACGCCAAGCCGAGCCATATGATCACACCGACTTATCAGGCCACGGGAAGCTACGTTCTGAATCCGCGTACCGTCATCGAAGCTACGGTGGGGCATTCATCCGAACAGCAGGAAGGATGCGCATTCACCAGTACTACGGGCAATCTCGGTCCGGCGTTTTGTACCAATTCGATAGCGCAGAGTCCGCTCGCCAATTACAAAACGGCAGGCTTCGGCGATCTGCCGCTGCTCTTTCCGAACGCACAGGTTCTTGATCCGGCTTACCACTACATCCGAGTTCTAAAAGTGTGAAGACGCCATTTTGGGATGGCACACGTCTGTGGCGTGCTCCGACGT
>CAZPBY010000065.1:0-40455 GCA_964584785.1 uncultured Solibacteraceae bacterium | reverse complement strand
TCTCCGAGACGCAGACCGGCCGTGACAAGATCATCACCATCGAGGACCCGGTCGAGTACCAGCTGCCGGGCGTCCTGCAGATTCCCGTGAACGAGAAAAAGGGGCTGACCTTCGCGCGCGGGCTGCGCTCGATCCTGCGCCATGACCCGGACAAGATCATGGTCGGAGAGATCCGCGACGTCGAGACCGCCCAGATCGCGATTCAGTCCGCCTTGACCGGCCACCTCGTGTTCACCACGGTTCACGCCAACAACGTTGTCGACGTGCTGGGCCGGTTCCTCAACATGGGTGTCGATCCGTACAACTTCGTCTCTGCCATGAACTGCATTCTGGCCCAACGCCTCGTGCGAATGATTTGCTCGAACTGCCGCCGTCCGGTGAAGTATCCCGACGCGTTGATTGTCGAGTCCGGCATCAATCTGCAAGCCAGCCGCGACATCGTTTTCTATGAAGGCGAAGGCTGTCTGGAATGCAATGGGACGGGATATCGCGGCCGTACCGCGATTCACGAACTTCTGGATCTGTCCGACCGGATTCGCGAAATGATCATCGATCGCCGCGCCACATCTGAAATCAAGAAGACGGCTCATGAAGAAGGAATGACGTTCCTTCGCGAGTCGGCATTGGCGAAAGTATTCAGCGGGACAACCACGCTGAAGGAAATCAATAAGGTGACGTTCATTGAATAAGGCCGCAGCAGAAAGCACTCATCATCTTTTCAAGGCGCAGCAGCCCGTCTGGGCATGTGAATTCACTGCGCGCCACGTCATTGTCGGCGGTGTCGACGGCAAGCGCCGTCGCGTCGTCGGAGGAGCCAGTTCGGAGTTGACTGACGGCGTGTTGTCGCCTGGTTTGACCGACGTCAACATCCAGAATGCCGATCGCCTGCGCGCATCCGTGCGCGAGACGCTGAAGGCGGCATCCTTTAAGGGGTCTGAAATCGCGCTGGTGCTTCCGGACGAAGCGGCCCGCATCTCGCTCGTTAACGCCGAGACGCTGCCCAAAACCATCGAGGAGAAGCAAACGTTTCTGAGATGGAAACTGAAAAAGACCGTGCCTTTCGACGCGGATTCCGCGCAGATCGCTTTCCGTGTGGTCGGAACACGCGGCACGAATGGCGGCGGCTACGACGTCGTCGTCGCGCTGTCGCCGCGGAACATCATCGAGGAATATGAGAATCTGATGGAGGGCCTCGATATTCACGCCGGCTTCGTCACACCTTCCACTCTCGCGGCGATGAACCTGATGCCGCCGCCGAAAGACGACACATTGTTCGTTAAGGTCGCTCCGGACTGCGTGACGACAACGATATTCCAACAAGGCAGGATCAGCTTTTACCGGCGGGTTGCCGGGTTGGCCGTCTACGAATCGGTGTACCCGACGATCCTTTATTACCAGGACAAGCTGGGCGGTTCGGCGTTTCGCGAGATCGTGGTGTGTGGTTTCGGTTCGGGAACACCCTCGATCGTCGCGGATCTGCAGGACAAAACCGGTATCCCGTCGCGGCAGCTGGAGCCGCGGAAGGTCGACGATATTTACAAACCCACGCTAGGAGCGGTTCATTTCTCATGGGCGAACTTAATCTGAATCTTTCAACGCGGCCGTTTCCCGCGTATCAACTGAAGACGATTTCCCTCGCTGTGGCGTTGATCGCGCTCATTGCGGTCTCCATTTGGCAGGCTTACGGATTCATGCAGTACAGCACGCTCGCATCGCAGATTAAGAGTGAGGCCCAGAATGCCGGAGTCGAATCGCGATCGCTCATGAAGCAGGTGGCGGATTTGGATGCGAGGCTCAGTCAGCCTGAAGCCAAGAACAAACTCACCGAGATCGACTTCCTCAACGGCATCATCGTTCGAAAGACATTTTCCTGGACACGCGTGTTTGCGGCGTTCGAAGAGCTCATGCCTCCAGGTGCGCACTTGAACAGCCTTCGTCCGGCCTTTCAATCGGATGGCTCGGTTTCGATGACCATCGAAGCGCAGGCGCATTCCATGACGGACGTCAAGGAATTGCTCGAGGCTCTTCAGTCCTCGCCGTTATTCGATGAGGTGATTGCGCACACCGGCGAAAAAGAACAGGCTGGCGTCAACACGCCGGTGGCGAGCGGAACGGACATCAAGCTGTCGTTGACCGTCCGGTATCATCCGGAAAGGGAAGAGCAATGAAACGTATGTATCGGCGCCAGCGCCGGCTCTACATTTTCGCGGGTGTGGTGGCGACAATCGCAATCATCAATGTACTGTTCCTATTCATCCTGTTTCAGCCGGCTCGGACGGAATACTTCGAGCTTCGCGACTCCATTTCACGGCTCCATAAGGACACGCAAAACCGGACAAGCCAGATCGGCCAGAAGCAGAGAATCATTTCGCAACTCGAGACGTCGAACGAGGCCCGGCAGGTGCTCCTGACGAAACACTTCGTGCCGATGGACGCGGGCTTCGCCCAGAGTTATCCCGAGTTCGACAAATTTGCTCGTCAAACGAATGTGAAATGGAGTCGAGTCGAATCCGGGCGTGATGCTTCTCCGACATTCGGCTTGTACTCGGTTAAGATGAAGACGACGGTTCAAGGGCTTTATCCGAACGTCGTGAGCTTCATCAAGGACATTGAAAGCTCCGAAACGTTCTACATCATTAATTCCGTGGACGTCCGAAGCGGTGGAGAAGGCACGCAGGTTCCCGGAACGGTGTCGTTGGCGTTAGAATTAGAGACATACTTTTACCAATGACCAAGTCCGATCAAAGCAGACTACGAATCCTGATCCTCTTATTGATTGCGCTGGGTCTGACTGTCTTCATCAGTTCCCGTCTAAGCCGGCGTCCTAATCCGGCCGTCGTTCAGGCGGAAAACCAGAAGGCCGCACCGGTCGCCCCGGTTCAGGCGGAAGCTCGAATTCGCCTGGATCTTCTGGACAAAGAGTCAGCGAATCGAGAGCTTGGTAAGAAGAACCTTTTTCAATATGGCCCGCCTCCCGCGCCTCCAGCTCCGCCGCCAGGCACGGAAACTTCAACTCCTCCGCCTCCTCAAACGCTGCCGGGTGCGGTCACGGCAAGACCTGTCGTGCCGCCGGGACCACCGCCGCCGCCACCGATTCCTTTGAAGTTCATCGGATTTGCGTTCGTTGAACCCAACTCGAAAGCCCTGATTGCCACGCTAAGCGACGATGCACAGCGCCATTTCAATTTCGTTGAGGGCGACGTATACCAGGGCAGATACCGGATCCTGAAGATTACGGACACTTCCGTTGAAGTCGAGGACCTGGAGGTTCCGCGCCGTCAGATGCTGCCGCTGGTGAAGCAGTGATTACCCCGTCTGTCCGCGCTCAACGCGGGTTCGCATTGCCCGCTCTGATCTTTTTCCTGACCGCCGCCACCATCCTTCTCGCCTCCGCCGTCCCCATGTACAAGATGCAGGCCAAGCGTGCGCAGGAGGAAGAACTGATTTTTCGCGGCGAGGAATACATGCGGGCGATCCAAAAATTTCAACGGAAGTTCAACGCGTGGCCGCCGTCACTGGACGCGCTCGTTGAAACGAACGGAATCCGGTTCGTCCGTAAGGCTTACACCGATCCCACAAACGGAAAGCCGTTTCGTGTGATCTCCATCAATCCCGACGGCAGCGTGATAGGTTCAACGCTCTTCAATCCGACCGCGAATAACCGCGGGCCTTTCGGCCAGCAGTCGCAGGCCCAGCAAAACCTGACGCTGGCGCAGATGACGCAGTCGCAGAATTTCGGGCAGGCGATGCAGCAGAATCAGACCCAGCGGGGGAATCAGCCGCAAAACAGCCAGCCGCAGAGCAGGGGCGGCTCGACGCCGCAATCCGTCAACCTTCAAACGAATTCGGGCTCAAGGCAAAGCCAGCCCGGCGCCTTTAATCCGCAAACCGTCGGCGCCGCGGGAATAATCGGAGTCGCTTCGGAAAACGAAAACGAGTCGATCAAGGTTTACAACGGCCGTCAAAAGTACAACGAATGGGAGTTCATCGCTCTCGTTCAACAGGTTCAACAGAACCAGCAAAACCAGCAACAGAATCCGGCGAATCAACAAAACCCATTCAATCAGCCGAACCAGCAGAATATCGGACCGCGCCCCGGTCCGCAGACGGGAACATCCATGACGCCGGGTTTTGGACCTTCTGCCATCCCTCAGCCCGGGTTCAATCAACCGGGGTTTAATCAACCGGGCTTCAATCAACCGGGCCAGAATCCGCGCTCGCCTTTTGGTTTTGGCCCGACGCAGCCGCCACAGCCACAGCAGCCTCAGCAACAACCACCCAACCGACGGCCGGATTGAAATGTCCTACCGGACGATTGAATTTCATCCCGGACCGCGGGTCGCGTCCGTCGTCTTGAATCGTCCGCCATTGAACATCATCAATCTCGAAATGATGGATGAGTTGAATGCCGCGTGGGATGATCTCGATGCGATGGGATCACACGTGGTCGTGATCTCGGGCGCCGGCGACCGCGCGTTCTCCGCGGGCGTTGATGTGGCCGATCACGCGCCGGATCGAATCGAAGCCATGCTCTCGAAATTTCATCGCCTGATCCGCCGGATTTTTGAATCCGATCGAATCACCATCGCAGCGGTGCATGGCCACACTCTCGGCGGCGGGGCGGAACTGGCGATGGTCTGTGATTTCGTCATTGCCGCGGACGACACGCGCATCGGCCAGCCGGAGATTTCGCTGGCGTGCTTCCCTCCCGTCGCGGCGGCCTATCTGCCGCGCGCGATCGGCTTTCATCGCGCGACTCAGCTGGTCCTGCTGGGCGAACCTATTTCCGCGCATGAAGCCGAGCACATCGGGATCGTGAGCCGCGTTGTTCCCGGATCGGAAGTCAACGCCGTCATCGACGACTACATCGATCGGCTTCTTACAAAGAGCTCAGCAGCTGTCGCACTGACCAAGAAAGCCCTTCGCGAAGGTCTCGAGCATCGATTTGAAACCGCGCTGAGACACTCCGAAAGCATCTACGTGAATGAGCTCTCGCGCACCGAGGATATGCGCGAAGGAATCCGAGCCTTTCTCGAGAAACGCCCGCCGAACTGGAAAAACCGGTAAGGGTGATCGAGTTAAGCTTCCAGGGCTTCGAGTACCTCGTCGTAGTGGTCGGTCACTTTGACTTTGGGAAAGATGTGCGAGATCTTGCCGTCCTCGCCGATGATGAAGGTCGTGCGCTCAATGCCCATGTACTTCTTGCCGTACATCGACTTTTCTTTCCACACGCCGTAACTTTCGATCATCTTCTTTTCAGGGTCGGCCAACAGCGGAAAGTTCAATTCGAACTTGGTTTTGAATTTTTTATGCGACTCGACTGAATCCGCGCTTACACCAAGGACAACAGCTCCATGATCCTTGATCTCGTCGAGTCCGTCGCGGAAGTTGCAGGCTTCGGTCGTACAGCCGGGCGTGTCGTCTTTCGGATAGAAGTAGAGAACGACTTTTTTCCCTTTGTAATCGGACAGTTTCACCTTCTGTCCGGCATCGTTCATCAGCGTGAAATCGGGTGCTTTCTGACCAACTTTCAATTCCGCCATGCTTCTCCTTGATCGACGTCGTCGTGAAGCTGAAAGGTTACCCGAATCCGGCGTGAAACGGTATCGGAAGGAATCGAGATAGAATTCCATTCAATGCCGGATACGCAAAGCTTCACGATCGTTCGCGTCGATTCTGCAACAGCGTCACGCATCGAGGACACGGTCGTTGTCGAAGAGCCGCTGGAGATTCGGGTCAACAATTCCAGCCTGGGGGTGACGATGCGAACTCCGGGCGACGACTTTGACCTCGCCTTCGGACTTCTATGGACCGAAGGGTTGATTCACTCGGCCCAGGACGTCGGCACCATCGCGTACTGCCCTGACGAACATGATCCGGGACTGAAAAACGTTCTCAACGCGACCCTGGTCGACAAGGAAGTGCGAATCACATCCAACCGTACCGCTTGGGCAAGTTCAAGCTGCGGCCTGTGCGGTAAATCGACGATCGATGCGATTCGACAGAAATCGCGGCGCATCCGGAGTGCAGTCGCGATCGAGTACGACACGCTTATAGAATTGCCCGATCGCATGCGTGCCCATCAGGTGAACTTCAATCGAACCGGCGGCATTCACGCCGCCGGGCTATTCGACATGAGCGGAAAATTGCTTTTGCTCCGCGAGGATCTTGGCAGGCACAATGCCGTAGACAAGGTTCTGGGAGCGGCCTTGCGTGCGAACGTGCCGATCGGTGATCTCGTGCTCCTGGTGAGCGGACGGCTCGGCTTCGAGATCGCTCAAAAAGCCGCCGTGGCCGGTGTTCCGGTGGTTGCTTCCGTTTCGGCGCCTTCCAGTCTGGCGATTGATCTGGCGCAGGAAATCGGCATGACGGCCGTGGGTTTCGTCCGCAATCGTTCCGTGAATATTTACAGTCATCCGCAGAGAATCATTAATGGGATATCAAAACATTCTGATCGAAACAGAGAATCGCATAGCAACCCTCACGATTAATCGACCCGACAAACGAAATGCGTTGAACCAGGCCACTCGAGACGAGATCCTGCAGGTGCTTGACCTGCTGCAGCAGTCCGACACACGCGTGCTGGTGGTCACCGGCGCCGGCGACAAAGCGTTCATCGCCGGAGCCGACATCGGTGAGTTCGAGGGACGAACGGCGCTGACGCAACGCGACGTGATGAAACTGCGCCGCATTTTCGACGCCGTGGAAGAGTTCCCCAAACCCGTCATCGCGATGATCAACGGCTTCTGCCTCGGCGGCGGTATGGAGTTCGCCCTGGCGTGCGATATTCGAATTGCCGCGGATAGCGCGAAACTCGGCCAACCGGAGATCAATCTCGGCATCATCCCCGGGGGCGGCGGAACCCAGCGCCTCACTCGACTCGTTGGCGAGGGTAAGGCCATGGAACTGATTCTCACCGGCGACCTCATCGATGCCGGCGAAGCTCGCGCTCTCGGACTTGTGAATGATGTCGTGCCTTCGTCTCAACTTCGCGATCGCGTCATGACGCTGGCTGGAAAGATTGCGGAGAAGAGCCCCATTGCCCTGCGCATGGCAAAAGAGGCCGTGAAGTGTGCATCGAGAACGAATCTGCGCGAAGGTCTCGATCGCGAAACCGACCTTTTCTGCCTCACGTTTTCCAGCGAAGACAAGGCCGAAGGTGTCCGCGCCTTTTTCGAAAAGCGTAAAGCCGAGTACAAAGGACGATGAAAAAACTTATACCCGGCGTTGCGCTTGCCGCTGCGCTGATGCTGGCTGGAGTCTGGATTGCCGACATCGCGGGTCACGCCATCCTTTCGCTTGTTGGGATCGATCCGGCGGGGAAAGCCAGTCCCATCTCGAGCGTCCTGGTTGCGATTCTCCTCGGCATTGCGGTCCGCAACACTGTCGGGCTTCCGGCGGCGTGTTCCCCTGGAATCGGTTTCACCGTTACAAAGATACTTCGCCTCGGAATCATTCTCGTCGGCATCAAACTCAGCATCGTCGATGTGATGAAACTGGGCGCTACCGGTATTCCCGTCGTTATGGTGTGTATTGCAACGGGTTTGCTTTTCATTTCATGGTTTGGACGGCGGATGCGGCTGCCACCGCGTTTGGCCACCTTGATCGCCGCAGGAACGAGCATCTGCGGAGTGACGGCCATCGTGTCGACGGCGCCCGCAATCGAAGCGGACGAAAGGGAAGTGGCCTACGCGGTTTCGATCATCGCGATTTTCGGCATGATGGGAATGCTGATCTATCCCTACCTTGCCAGGGCGCTGTTCACGAAGTCGGAGCAGATCGGTCTTTTTCTCGGAACCGCAGTGCACGACACCTCACAGGTCGTCGGTGCGGCGATCGCGTACAAGGAGATTTTTCGGGACGAGCGCGTGCTGCAGGCTGCAACCGTCACAAAGCTCACGCGAAATCTTTTCCTGGCGATCGTCGTACCCATGCTGTCCTACTTCCACGTTCGTCGACGAGACGGGGCGCCTGCCGCCACGCCGGTACGCCTGGGTAAAGTGTTTCCGGCTTTCGTACTGGGCTTCGTTGCGATGGCTGTTCTGCGGTCGATCGGCGATGCCGCGTGGAACTCGGCCGGCTGGAAGAACCTCACCAATCAAATTGGCGACGTCTGGGGCTCTCGTTATCTTCTGGGAACGGCGATGGCCGCAGTCGGCCTGGGCGCGAGCTTTGCTTCATTCAAAGGCATTGGCACCAAACCATTCGTGGTGGGTTTGATTGGAGCGCTGGTAGTCGGCTTGATGGGCTTTCTGATGGCGCTGCTTCTGGGTGGATTGGTGCAACTCTGAAGCGGACGGGTTACGTGACACCGCGTTACTTTGCGGCCTGCAGTGAGGACGCGATCACGGAGACGAGGCCGTCGATTGTGGATTCGTCCGGTACAATCGGCGAGTGGAGACCGAACTCCAGGGCCGTGTCGCGCGTCACCGGGCCGATCACGGCGACCGGCACATCCTTTAAAACGCGAAGAAAAAGTTCGCCGGCGGATTCGGCGACGTATCGGATTGTCGATGGGCTGGTGAACACAATGCAATCGATCGACTCACCAACGAGGATCTCCGAAATGTTGCGGGCGCCGGGGTCGGGCCGAAGCGTTCGGTAAACCGTCAGGATATCCACCCGCGCTCCTCGACGCCGAAGTTCGGTGGGGAGAATGTCACGCGCGACTTCGGCTCGCGGAAAAAGAATCGATGTGTGGAACAGGCTGACCGGCATCGCTTCGATCAGGCCCTCCGCCCGAAAGTCTTTGGGAACGACCGATGGTTCAATTCCCCATTCGCGCAACCGTCGGGCCGTGGCGCTGCCCACCACGGCCACGGGAACAGAACAGGTGACGTTGGCCGCTTGGACCCGCGTCATGAAATGTTCCACCGCATTCGCGCTCGTGAAGATGATCCACTGATACGAATTCAGCTTTTGAATGGCGGCATCAACAGCCGACCAATCCTCGATTGGAACGATTTCAATCGCGGGACATTCAATAACCCGCGCGCCGAGCGCTTCGAGTTTCGAGCGAAGCTCGCCGGACTGAGATGCGGCTCGCGTCGTGAGGATGGTCTTACCGCTCAGATTCATGTTTCGATATCTCGGCGAGTATCTCTGAGGCGCCCGCGGCGATGAGCTCTTGTCCGACGTCGAAGCCAAGCTGTTCGGCCTCCGCGGCGGATGCGGACAGTTCGGCCTGCAGCACGCGTTTCCCATCCAGGCTTGCGATCAAACCCTTCAACCGAACGTGTTCATTATCGAAGCGCGCACGGCCGGCAACCGGGATCTGACAACTTCCGCCAAGCGCGCGAAGAAGCGCGCGCTCCGCAGTCGCGCACAGGCGAGTCGGACGGTGATCCATCGTCGAAAGCAGCGAGCCTGTTTGGGAATCGGCCGATCGGCACACGATGCCAAGGATTCCTTGTCCGACTGCAGACAACATAACGTCGTCTTCGAGATACTCGGTGATTCGCGACGCGTAGCCGAGCCGCTTCAGACCAGCAGCAGCGAGAATAATCGCGTCGAATTCATGTTCGGAAAGTTTTCGCAATCGGGTGTCGACGTTCCCACGCAGCATGACGAGATTCAGTGAAGGATATCGATGACGCAACTGCGCCTGACGGCGCAGACTGCTCGTGCCAATTGTCGCGTCCGCGTTCAGTTCGTTAAGCCGAGGCCCATTCGAGAGGAAGGCGTCCCGAGGATCTTCACGTTCGGGCAGCGCCGCCAGATCGATGCCCGATGGAAGCTGGAAGGGAACATCCTTGAGGCTGTGGACGGCGACGTCGATGCTTTCATCGAGCAACGCTTCGTCGATCTCCTTTGTGAACAGCCCCTTCCCGCCAATGTTCGCAAGTGGCACATCAAGAATCCTGTCGCCCGTGGTTTTGATCCGAACCAGTTCCACACGCAGGCCGGAGTGGAGCCGTTCGAGCTCGGACTTCACCCAGTTTGCCTGCCACAGAGCGAGCGCGCTTCCTCGAGTGCCGAGTTTCATTTCTATATGGCTGCGCCCTGCCGGGCTTGCATTCGCTCCGCTCATCTCTCTATGGCTGCGCCCTGCCGGGCTTGCATTCGCTCCGCTCATCTCTTACGGCTTCACGTTGAAGATCTTGCGAATGATTTCGATGACCTCAGGTCCATTCGGATCGTGTGCCGCTTCCTTCAACTCCGAAATGGGCTGATGAAGGATCTTGTTCACCAGCGAGGTCGTAATCTGATCCACGGCAGCCTGTTGATCCGGCGTGAGGTCTTTCAAAAGTTTGCGATTCCGTTCGATCTCATCGCGACGAAGCCGATCGAGCGATTCTCGCAACTGCACAATCGTCGGCACGACTTCGCGCGACTGCATTCTTGTGCAGAACGCCTGGACTTCGAAATCGATGATTTCTTCAGCGCGATTCGCTTCCTTGATGCGGTCCTTGACGTTGGAATCGACAACCTGCTGAAGATCATCGATGTCATAGAGAAACGCGTTGTCGATCTCGTTCACTGTTGGATCGATGTCGCGCGGCACCGCGATATCGATGAAGAAGACCGGCTTGTTCTTCCGTCGATAAATAACCTGCTCGGCCACCGGCTTCGTGATGATGAAGTGAGGAGCGCCCGTGGAACTGATCACGATGTCGGCTCGATCGATGTGGTCGGTGAAATGATCGAAGGGCACCGCCGCGCCTTCGAATACCTTCGCCAATTCGACGGCTCGCTCAAACGTCCGATTCGTCACGAGAACCGATGAAACTCCGGCGCGTTTGAGATGTCTTGCCGCGAGTTCACCCATCTTGCTGGCGCCGATGATCATGACGGTCTTGCCGCTCAACGTTCCGAAGATTTTCCTGGCCAGTTCGACCGCGGCATAACTGATCGAGACGGCGGATTGCGAGATCCCGGTTTCCGATCGAATCTTTTTGGCGACGGCAAACGCGCGGTTCATCAGCGCGCTGAGATGCATTCCGATCGTACCCGCATCCGTTGCGACGCGATACGCTTCCTTGACCTGGCCCAGTATCTGAGGCTCACCGACCATCATCGAATCCAGACTCGATGCCACTCGAAATACATGGCGAATGGCGTCGGTGTTTTTGAAGCTGTACAGATGCTTCGCGACCGCGTCCGACTGGACCTTGTGGTACTCGCAAAGAAAATCGCGAATGAGGCGATCGTCAGGACCTTCGGCCACGACTTCAACTCGATTGCAGGTCGAGAGAATCATTGCCTCCGAAATGCTCTCCTTTTGGACAAGCGAACTCAACGCTGTCCGAAGCGCATGGCCGTCGAAGGCGAGACGCTCGCGAACTTCAACAGGAGCCGTTTTGTGACTGAGGCCGACGATTGCAAGCTGCATCACTGATAAAACTTATGCAACCCACCCCCAAATGGGTTGGCTGCCAAAAACGTCAAGACAACGCCGATAAATCCGACGATCGCCAGATAGGCCGCTTTCTTTCCGCGCCAGCCGGCGATCAGCCGGTAATGGATCAACAGCAAATACACGAACCAGGTGACGAACGAAAGCATCACCTTGATGTCCTTCGCCCAGGTGCTTCCCCAAACGGCCTGCGCCCAAAGCGCTCCCGAAACGATGCCCAGCGTGATCAGCGGGAAGCCGATCGCCAGCGACTTGTAGGCCAGATCGTCGCAGACTTCGAGCGAGGGAAGACGGTTGTGAAACATCGTCGCGTGTTTCGACTTCAATTCGCGCTCCTGCAGCAGGTACATCACGGCTGCCGCGAACGCCAGAAAAAGCGCGGTGAATCCCAGAAAGACCAAAGGGATGTGAATATAAATCCAGTTGCTGCGCAACATCACCGGAATCGCAGAAGACGGGTCGTAGTAGAGATTCGCCACGAACGTCATGATGAATATCAGCGGAAACACAAACACGCTGAGCGGCGCAATGCGGTACTTGGCGTACGCGACAATAAAGCCAAGAGCAGTCAACGCACCATAGAAAGAGAACGCTTCGTAGGTTTGAGTGATCGGAAGGTAGTGAACCTCCATCCCTCGCAGGACAATCGACGCGGCATGACAGCCGAACCCGGTGATCACCGCAATCAGCGCCGGTTTGAAAATCGTATGCTTTTTTTTGAGGACCGTGAGCACGGAGTGGAGAAGGCCAACCGAATACAGGCCCAGCGCCAACCTCAGCAGGACCACATACATGGCCGGATTATATCGGAAAAGGACGGCCTTCCGCGATTAGCGGTATGATTGCAGCCTGCAGGAGGATCGATGACGGAAAACACCTGGTGGGAAACGATCAAGGTCCAGGGCGGCCAGTTGTTGGATCAGATGAGAAGGCTGATCGAGGAAGGAAACGTCCGTCGCGTGATCATCAAGCAAGGTGACCATACGGTTGCGGAGTTTCCGCTGACCATCGGCCTCGTCGGAGCAGTCCTCGCGCCTATGCTGGCCGCGATCGGAGCCATCGCAGCACTCGCGTCCGAGTGTACGATTCTCGTCGAGCGCGTCGGTAAGAAGCCAGAATAGCGAATGCCGTCCGAGCCCAACTTCGACGAAATACTGAGCCGCCGCGATACGGAAAGTTTCAAGTGGCGCGAATTTCCCGAAGACGTGCTGCCTCTGTTCGTCGCCGACATGGATTTCCGGTCGCCACAACCCGTGGCGCAGGCGTTGCAGGCATACGTCGAAGGCGGCGTGTTTGGATATCCACGCGGCCTGCACACCTTCGATCTACGCGAACTGCCCGACGTTCCGGAAATCGTTGCGGAGCGAATGGCTCGACGATACGGCTGGCGCGTTCGTCCTGACGACGTCGTTCTTATCCCAGGTGTCGTTCCGGGATTGAATCTGGCATGCCACACGTTAGGTTCGGCCGGCGGCTCGGTTCTGATTCAACCGCCCGTCTATCCGCCCATCCAGGCGTGTCCTCGGAATGCGCATCTTCTGCGCCAGGACGCGTCGCTCGGGCGTAGCTCGGACGGAGTCTACTTTGTGGATTTCGACGCGTTCACGTCCGCCATCTCGCACGAGACTCGCCTGTTCGTGCTATGCAATCCTCACAATCCCGTCGGACGCGTTTTTCGACGAGATGAACTGGCGGGAATGGCGGAGATCTGTCTTTCTCGGAACGTCACGATCTGCGCTGATGAGATCCACAGTGACCTTCTTTTTTCAGGCCGGGAGCATATCCCCATCGCGTCTCTCGACCCCGAAATCGCCCAACACACGATCACGTTGATCGCGCCGAGCAAGACATTCAATCTTGCCGGCCTGCAATGCGGTTTTGCGATTATTACGAATGACGAATTGAGACGCCGGTATCAGGCTGCACGCGAGGGTCTTGTGCCATGGGTGAATGCGATGGGCGTGATCGGGGCACGGGCTGCCTATCAAGAGGGTCAGCCGTGGCTGGACCGTCTGCTGCCGTACCTGGAAGGGAACCGCGATTTCCTTGCGGAATTCGTCGCAAGGGAACTCCCTGGGACGCGCATGGTGAAACCGGATGGCACCTACCTCGCCTGGCTGGACTGCTCGGCGTCAGGTTTGCCGAATCCTTACGAGTTCTTCCTGAAGAATGCCCGCGTCGCACTGAACGATGGTCCCACATTCGGCACCGGCGGCGCCGGATTCCTCCGGCTCAATTTCGGATGTCCGCGTAAGATTCTGGCAGACGCGCTGGAAAGGATGAAAGACGCGCTTCGACGCCGGAGCGGCTAGGTCACTTTCCCGCCGCTTTCGTCAGGGCCAGTTGAGCGTCATTCCACGCCCGGCGGTATCTGTCGACGGCTTGGGCTTCGTTGCCTCTCGCAGTTTCCTTCACCGCCTCATCAAGGTTCGACTGCGCATCGTCGATCTTGCGTCTTACCTCCGGGACCTTCTTCGAATCTGTGACCGACGCGGTTCGGGCGTCTGCAATCGCTCGTGAAGCCAGTAATCCGTCCGCCTGCAGCAGATCAAGGATCGCGGCTTGAGCTGCGCCGCCGATTCCCTTCAGTTTCTCGACCGCATACTTATCGTCGCTGAATACGCGATCGCCTTTCTTCGGATCGAGATGATAGGTGTCAAGCCACAACTCCGGACTCAGGCTGTCCTGAATCGCCGTGATCGCGTCCGCAACCTTCTTGTTCTCCAGTGCGTCCGGCTGGAGCCTGCGAATCGCACGATTCGCCAGCGCCTGCGGGTCGAGTTGAATGAACCAGCTGTAGGTCGCCGGTGTGGTGTCCACGTTGCCGGCGACGTCGATCGCGCGAACGAAGAATATATGCGCGCCATCGGCAAGCCCGTTGTAGTTCACACCACTGGCGCAACGAAGAAACGTTCCGTTATCCAGGGCACATTCGAATCGAGCGACGCCCGATCCGCCATCGGTCGCCCCAAAAGTAAATGTCGCGGCGGCGCTGGCGGCGGGATTCGGCGGCGTACTGAACAGTGTCGTTTCAGGAGCGATCGTGTCGATGATGTTGAGAGTAACCGCAGCCGTCGAACGAATGGCGTCGATCACCAGGAACTCACCTTCATCCTGCTGTCCCGTCGCCGGACTGACCTTGGCGTGCAGCTGAAACGGTGGGGTGCTGTTGCTTACGCCATCAATACCAAAATCGCTGTCGTTGCTGATGACCAGCGTTGCGCCGTCGTTGAGCGCGGCTAAGCCTTCGAGCTTGTCGTGCGAGAAGAATTTGCCTTGCAGATCGACACCGGTCAGCAGCGCAGTAACATCCGCAAACAGCGCCTTCGATACCGGCGCGATGCCGTAGCCCGCCAGCGTTGTAGCCGAGGCGCTCGTGTTCAGGTTCTTGACCAGAAGTTCCAGGGTCTTTCCGCCGATAAGTAAACCGCCGTTGGCTGCTTCGTACGTCGTCCCTGGAACATTGCTGAGAGGCCCCACGTCGGTTGCGCCGCTGATGTCGATCCTGAACAGCTTTTTGTAAGCGGCAGGCGGGAAGTTGCCGTCGCTTTCATCGATCAGATACGTTGTGTTCGACAGAGCAGTGATCTCGCTGATGGCCGTTTTTGTCGTATCCGGATTGTCGAGCAGATAGAGATATTCGTGTGTCACACCGTCGCCGATCCGATACGTTACGATTCGAACAGGTGCCAGTTTCCTAGGATCGAAACCGGCCAGGTCGGTCTGATTCAATGCGGACTGCATCGCACCGACCAGTGTCGTTCCGTCCGGCGTCACGGTGAGGCCTTCCATTCCGCGATTCACCAGTCGCTTTGAGAGTTCCCCTGGAAGCGAGCCGTCAAACGGCGACAGCCGAAACAGCTCTTTCCCCGCCGCATCGAAGTGAGTAATGAAAGGTCCGTATTCGTCGGATACCCAAAATGAACCATCCGGCAGCGCCACGAGTCCTTCCGGATCGTAGCCGTTCGGATCGGGCGGAAGATCTTTGCCGGTGAGATCCGTTATCGTCTCGCCACTGTTCGCCAGCGTGTTGGCGCGTCCGGAATACGGAGTGCCGTCGGCTGCCTTCAGCGGGATCATCTGCTGAAGTGCTGCTGTGTTGTCCGAAAGCTTGAACCTTCCGATAGAAGGAACAAACGCAGGAATGGGTTCGACCTTGGTTCCATTGGGCCCATCGACGTTAGGTCCCCGATCCGTTAGCCCGTAGAACTCACCGGGTGAACCCGGCACCGGCGTTAGTGCCGAACCGTAACCGGACGATCCAATGTTCACTCCACCGATTGTCGCGAGGGGTGAGACGTTCGAGCTGTACACCTGCAGAACGGAACCACTCGTGACGGTGTAGTTGAAGCTATCGGGCCCGAAGTAGCCCGGAGCTGCCGTGTACTTGAACGAACCGTCGCCGTTGACGGTGAGCGTTCCGTGGTTCGGTTTTGTGTAGCTCAAGATGGACAACGCGCCCCCGCTGTCGTTGTTGAGGACGCCCTGCGCGGTGCCCACATCGAGAACTGTACCCGCCTCAGCGTGATAGGTATCGGCGTTGGCTTTCGGCGGTGGACGCAGGTTGAGGCCGATGATCACTGGATCGTGATCGGCGATTCGAAATTCATCGACATTGAACAGGCTGACGACTTGACCGGCGCTCTTAAAGTCGGTGTTGTAATCGAGCGCGGCAGGTTCATCGGCATTGATATGGTAGTCGCCGGCGCCGGCGACCTGAGTGAGCAGGCTGCTGCTGCCGAGCCCGTGATCGATATAGCCCCACTCTCCATCGAACACGTACGAATACGCATTCACTCCAGCAAAACGCGGAATGATATTGGTGAATCCGGCTTGCTCGATCGTTCGAATCGGGTCTTCCTTCGCGTACGAGTTGAAGTCGCCGATCAGCAGCACGTCCGGATCTCCGGTCGCCGGAATCACTGTGGAGTTCACGAATGAAACGAGTGCGGTGGCCTGTTGAACGCGTCGCGCATTGAAGCAACCCTGCCCGTCGCCTGAGTCGAGATCGCCGGGACCTGCGGAACTCGAGCAGCCTTTGGACCTGAAGTGATTGACGACCACACTGAATCGCTCACCGCTGCTGTTTTCCAAAAACAGCTGGGCGACAGGCGGACGATTGTGCACCGGATTGTTGTCGACCAGCCATGTGCCCGCAGGCGTCACTTTCGCCGGCTTATAGATGATGCCGACTCGAACGGTATCGGTGCCGACAATTCCGGTATTGACGTAGGTGTAGAGACCAGTGCCGGCGGACGCATTCAATCGAGTCACAATGTCCGCCAATGGATTGACGTCGTTCCCTTGCGCGTCCTGGCTGTTTTCGAGTTCGGACATGCCGATGATGTCGGCGTCAATTTTCAACAGCGCCTGATTCAACTTTTGCTGTTGCCGTGACAATTCCGTCGCCGTGTTTGCGCCGCGACACTGTTGCTTCGATCCGATCGGGCCGCAAATGGATTGGCCGTTATCGAGCGTCAGGAAGTAATTCAGAACGTTCATGCCCGCAACCTTCAATCGGCCGCCGATTGCGGGAGGCCCTGGCGGACGCGGGTTTGTGGGCTGGAAGTTCGGAACACCGCCGCCCATCGCATTGATGGGTCGAAGCCGGTACGCGTTGCCGCCGGCGGAATTGCCGGCCCAGCCGAAGGTCATGACGCCGGTAATATCGGTCGCGCTGTCGCCGCCTCGTAATGTGTTTGAAGCGCTGAGAGGATTGCCGCCGCGACCGAATCTGATCGGATCCGGATTCTGGCTTTGCGAATCGTCGTCCACGATGATGCGGTTCAGGTCATTCGCAGTCTGCTGGGCGATTGCGGCCGCGCCGGGCGACACGATGCTGGTGGGCTGAGGCAAACGCGCATTCGACGACATGACGATCTGACCGAAACGATCAAGCTGAAAATGCTCGGTAACATAAAGTGTTTGATGAAACCGAACGAGCATGCCTTCGAACCGCTCGAGATAAGACACACCGTTCACGTCGGGCGGCACCGGAAGCGTCACATCGATTGGCGTGACGGCCGCTGTCGTTCCGCAGTCCTCGACGGTGGCGGCGTTGATTTCCGTTTGGCCCTGGAATTCCTCGACTCCTCCCGTGACCTGCACCACCTTACCGAGCGACAAGGTGTCCGCGTTGGTGGCTTCAAAAATGAAAATGCCTTCCGAAGTGGCGGGATCCGCATCGGGACTGCGGTCCTGAAGATAGAAACCGCGGAGTGCAGGCGGTGGTCCTTCGTAGTCGCCGATCACGACGCCTCGCACGGACACTGTCTGTCCGGCCAGCGGACTCGTTTCACCGGAGCCTTGAACGTCGTGAATCGGAATGAATGCCGTTGAGCATGGCGGGGGCGGCGTGACGACAGTGATCGTGGCCGTGTTGCTGTCGGCGCTTCCGCCTGTGTTCGTGACGCGTACCCAGTATTTTGTCGTTGTCGACAAAACCGGCGTTGTGAAAGTCGTGCTTGTCGCATTGGCAATGGGATTCGTCGTTGCACCGGAATCGCCCACATACCATTGGAAGCTGAGCGGAGCCGTACCGCCGGCGACAACGCTCAGAGTGGCGCTCTGTCCGCTATTTATCGTTTTGCTGACCGGCTGCGTGGTGATGGTGGGTTTTATGACCGTCGTGACGGCGGGTGCCGGCGCAACGCCGCGAAACGCGGTGTTGTTCGCGGCAGTGGCCAGCAGTGCGGGCGTACCTGCGAATGCACCGTTGAAACCGCTGCTATCCACGAAACTGACGAGTTGCCCACCGCCGGTTGCGCCGCTGCCGCCACGACGTGTTGCGTAAAGCGTGACCGATGTTCCGTTGACGATGCCGGCCAGGCCCCGATAAGAATCTGCTGCCAATCCGGCGGCGCCGTTGCTTATCCAGGCTCCGGATATTAGCGAGTATTTCGTGATGCCGCCGGGAATGCCGCTCGTCGTATCGTCTGCGACGTACAACGTGTCGACACCGGGTACGCCATCAAGGTCTGCCAGGAAGAATCCATATGGGCTTCCGGCGGTGGGAAAGCCTGGGAGATTTGAAATGGTCTGGCCACTTGTTGTCGGAGTTCCGGTCCCTACGGTTCCCACTCGCACCGTAGTGCCCGAGCTTGTCGAGATATAAAGTTGGCCGCCGAAGATTCGAACGTCGCGCAGGTTGGTGACTGCTGTGCTGAGCTGTGTTGAAGACGATGCGCCAAGAGACGCGTATCTCACGCCGCCGGCAGAACCCGTCATCCACAGATCGGTGCCGTTCGTGCTTGTCGCGCCGCGAGGATTGCCGCCGCTTGCGAAGTCCGTCAGGGCAGTGGATGTATCGATGTTGCCGCCCGCGTCGATGCGTCCAACGACGCGCGGAACACTCGTAGCCGCCGTCGTCGTAAGACCCGTGGTTGGAATCGGCGCATCGTAACCAGTAATGATGAGATACTGGCCGTCGTCTGAACGCGTCAACAAACCTTCAGACGTTGCCGTTCCACTCGCAATCAGCCTGCGGTTGGCCCCGGTAGTAACCGTCGGAACGGCGATCGATTGAACCAGTGTGCCGTCCGGCGCGTACTCGTCGAGAAACACCGCACTCCCGGTGTTCACAAGCGATCCGCTCCCGTCGCCAACGCGGTAGACCACAAGGCTGCCAGCCCTGAACGCCGGCGCCGCTTTGGCCGGCCGCGAGAATCTTCCGCTCGCGGTTAATCCGAAAAGGATACAAACGACGCCGGCAACGCGGAACAGCTGACGACATATCTTCTGCAATTCCATCGTGTCCTCTCTCAGTGACGGTTGGGGTTCGGAATGGATCGGGAGTCACAAAATAGTAAAGAGAATGTGAAACAGCAAGAGGACGAGAGGGCTAAGACCAGCACTGGACCCATACCCTGCGCTGCCCGACGCAGCGCAGGGCTTCGCAGCGTCAAGGAAGCGTAGAAAAGAACAATCGGGTCGGAGTGCCGAGCCCCGTGACGTTGTCCCAACCCGGGCGCGTTTGTTGGGTCGCCGAACCCGAGTAATCGTCGAATGTTCGAAGTCGATCGACTGTTCCGTTAGTCGCGTCGACGTCGTTTACGAAGTTCCTTCGGGCCACTGCCGTTTTCACGGAGAGAACATCGTAAAAGACCGCCGCATTTTTGTAGAACAGGGGATTTGCAAAACCGTGCGGATGTCCGGCCGCTTGATCGACGAGCGCCATGATTCCCGCGAAAATCGGACTGGACAGGCTCGTTCCGCCGATACGGTACTCGTCATAGTGAGAGCCTTCCGGGAATCGTTGTGTTTGGCCGATGATCAATCCTGTCTGAGGATCGCCGAGCGCACCGACGTCGGGCACACCGCGTCCGCTGAGGTTCAATCCCGCTTTCGCTTGATATGACGGCTCCGCGAAAATTCGACTCACTCCTCCGCCGGAACCGTAGAGCCAACCGGCGCGAGCGCAAGCCAGGCTCGTTTTGTCGCAATTGTAAGTGCTCGTCCCCCAACCGGTCTCCAGCACGCGATCATTGTTTGCACCGATGCCGAGGCTGGTCCCGCCAACAGCCGTCACCCACGGACTCGCGGGAGGCCAGTTTACTGTTGCAAAGCCGAAGACGGACGATTCGTCGCCATCATCGCCGGAGGCAAAGTACACGCCGATGCCTTCGATCGCGGCCTGGATCAGCGTGTGCTCGAACGGCAGGATGAAGCCCGGCGGAAGCAGTTCTGTGCGGAAGCCGTAGGAATTCGTGACGATCTGCGCCAGCCCGCGATCGACCACATGGTTCAGCGCCCCGTCGAGATCACGCCGATTGTTCGGAGCGCCGACGTACACAATCTTTGCGGCCGGCGCCATACCATGTACCGCTTCGATGTCAAGCGTCTCTTCACCGTACCAGCCCTGCGGATCGAATCGCGGATTCTCCGGCTTGTTGTAGATGCCCGGCGGCACGACTTCGATCAGCTGCGAGCGATTCATTGTCGGTAAACCGCGATTAATCGACCACTGATTGACGTCCTGCAAAATGGTCGGTGACGCGAATGCATCGATGACGGCGACCGTTTGGCCTGCCCCATCGTATGTCGATGGGATCCCGTACGCGCTCTTGATCTGGTTTGGCGTATAGCCTTTCACGGTCCATGGAGCCGTAGGCGGATTCGTCAAATCCGTGAAGCCCGACGGGTATGCATAAGGCGACACCAGCTGCGCCCAGTATGCCGATAGCGGCGGTGAGTTTCTGAAACCATCGGCGGGCGGCGCATCCTTGTCCACGACATGGTAGGTCTCGACGAACAACTCACTGTCGTCGAGTCCGACCACGGCCTGGACGATGTCGGCCAACGAATCCGGAATCGAAAGCTGGCGCGACGGTGAGACAACGGACGCGCCGTTAACGTTATACACGCCGAATGGAGTCGAGAAAGCGGCTTCAGCCTGCGCGATTGTACCTTCGGCGGCGACGTAGTGGTTATTCATGGGAGTGTAGGTCACGGTGAATCCCTGGCCTCTCAGCCATCCCTGCACAGCGCCCAAACGCGCCTGCGACGGAGCAAACTGTCTGCGGAATTGAGATGGTGTCAGATAGTGACCGTATGATGCGCTGTCAGGGTCTGAGACGGCTTTCGCGAGCGCGACGGCGGCATCCGCGTTATCCCACGGCAAATATACGCGGAAAGCCACGGCTTGCGACGTGTCCGCTTTAATCGAGTAGTTTTTCGCGTTTGCCCAGGCCGGAATACTCCCGGGCAATGTCACCGAATGCTGAAGCGAGGGGCTCGCACCGGTCATCGCGATGATGCTCACGAACAGGGCAAAACCAAACAGGATTCTTATTCTGTTGTTCATTCGATTCCTTTCTTCAACGACGTCGATGAGGTTGGCACAAATACATAACACGTCAATGGCTCCATCGTGCTGCGAAAGCGGTTGAGCACTTATGACCAGGCTTATAATTCCGGAACGATGAGATCACACACGAAAACTCGAGTCGGTGCTTTCTGTTTTGTCGCTGCGCTGCTTGGTGTCCTGATTAACCGGTCGGCCACCGCTTTCAACTACGTCGCCGCCGCGAACGGTACCTACTGGGGTATCCAGGACGCTGCTCCTCCGGGTGTGGATACCGGCAGTATCCGCGGCACTCAGACAGGACCAGGCCAGAATCCTCCGGTCAGCACAGCGATCAATGGATTCGCCGGCATCCGGGTTTTCGTGCAGACGACACCGTCGCCACGATTCAACGGAGAAGTGATGCGAGGTTTCGGCTTGCGCTTTGACGGAGCGGATCGGTTCTCGACGACTCAGTCCGTGGATATGGGGGGTGTCACCGTATCGCGTTCGGTTTACATCAACCGGAGCGCCAACTGGGGCCGGTGGCTCGACACTTTGACGAACACCACGAGGGCACCGCTGACCGTCAAAGTCGCGTTTGGAGGGCAGTCGGGAATCGGTGCGACCGGCGCGAATTCCAGCAGGATCGTCACCACGTCGAGCGGTGACGCTTTTGTCAGTCCGGCCGACTCGTGGGTTGAAGTCGCCACGCCGGCTGAAGGGACCACCATGGTCGGCGGACCACAGGTGACGGTGCTCGGAACGCCGGCATCGACAGGAAAGCTGTTCGACGGCGCGATCACTTTCGCGGGCAACTGGCTCGACGACACCTTTAACAATCCGTTGTCCTACTCCGGTCATGAAGGAAATTTTCAGGCGTACGTCCACACGCTCACGCTGCCGCCGGGCAAGAGCAAATCGCTCCTTCATTTTGTTGTCCTTGGTTCGCGAGTCACGGCCGCTGCGTCGGATGGCGTGCGCGCCGAAGTCGAGGCCACCGCAAACCAGCTCGTCACGACGCCGGAAATCAGCGACCTGACGACTGCCGAGGTTTGCTCGATCGCCAACTTCGATATCGCATCGATGTCGATCAAGGGTTTCAACTATTCGGCTTGCGCGGATAAGAAAGCCGGTACCGTCGCGCAGCCTCCAGTACCGCGGGCAAAGATCGCGCCAACGAGTTCGAAGTATGACGTCGTCGAAAAGACGGTCGGCCAGCTGCGCGCAGACATGGAGGCCGGCGTGACGACGTCGCAGGAAATTACGCGGGCTTATCTCGATCGAATCGGGTTTTACGACAAGGGCCAATTCGGGTTTCATGCGTACGAGATCGTTTCGGCAGATGCCATGAAGCAGGCGAAAACGGCAGACGAGGCGCGTAAGGCGGGCAAAAAGAGTCCAGTGCTGGGCATTCCCATCGCGATTAAGAATCTGTACGACACCTACGATATGCCGACGACCAACGGAAGCCTGACATTCGAGGCATTCCGTCCAGCCCATGACGCCTTCCAGGTTGCCAGGCTGCGCGCCGCCGGCGCGGTGATTATCGGCAAGGCTGCGTTGGAAGAGTACGCGACAAGCGGCAACTACTCGAATGATGCGTGGGGCCAGGTGTGGAACGTGTTCAGTCCATCGAGATCCGCGATCGCATCAAGCGGCGGCTCCGCAAGTGCCGTCGCCGCCAATCTTGCGGCGGCCGCGCTGGGATCGCAAACCGGCGATTCGCTTTACGGACCTGCAAGCGCGGCGAGTCTGGTCACACTTCGAGGCACGGACGGCCTCGAGAGCGGGAGCGGCGTCATGCCGCTGGTGTGGTTGACGGATTTCGGCGGGGCCATGACACGTTCGGTTTCCGACCTCGCCGATATGCTCAACGTCGTCGCGGGCACCGATCCTGACGATCCCGCCACCGCGCCGGCAAACGACCGAATTCCGAAGGATTGGCGATCGGTTCTCGACATCGCTGCGCTGAAGGGCAAACGCATCGGGTTCATTCCTTCGACATGGATCGATCCATTGGGCACCGCGGGAACCATCGCCGCCGAGAAAACCGCTTTGCGTTACTTCACGGATGCGGGCGCCACGATCGTCGAATTGGGCGCAACGGTCGGGGGAACCGACACACCGCCGCAGACGCCGGACAACTCTCCCGGCGATCTCCGGTCCGAAGGATGGATGCAATACATCGACCGTCATCCCGAGCTCGCTCAGCAGGGTTTCAAAATCAAAACCGCCGTCGACGTGAATTGCTCGCAGAAGAAAGTCGCCTACGTTCGGGCCGATGCCGCGAGCTGTTCAGCGACCCCCGCGCCGCGCATGACATCCGCCGAAATCCAGGCCAAGCGCGACTACCGTGTGTCCCGCCAGAATGTGGTGAAGACCTGGATGGACAGCGCGGGCGCAGACCATCAGGGCGTTGACGCCATCGTGTATCCCGGATTGTTGAGCGAGGTCAGCGTGAATGATGGCGGTGGCGGAAGAGCAAGCTTCGGCCGCCGCGACACTCCAGGCGCGGCAAACGGCGTTCCGACGGTCGTTTTTCCTGTCGGCTACGACGACCACAGGCAACCGATCAACATCCAACTGCTCGGACGCGCCTGGGACGATGCCAAACTCGTCGGCATGGCTTACGCATTCGAACACTTCGCCGAAGCCGCCGGCCACGGCCACGTCGCCGCCACGACGGCGCCGGCTTTGAACCGCCGCAAGTAAGAGGGCAATCAGAAACTACTTTTCTCTTTTGACGACGAACGTGGAACCGTCGCTGGAGTCGACCGTGAAACGGATTTCGTCTCCATTGATGACGCCCTTGTAGGTGCGCTGCAGCGACTTGCCGGGATAGTTGAGCGTCACGGAAAAAGTGAGGTTGTTGCCATCGACCTTACCTGCTTCGATCTTGAACGGCGTTCCATCCGTCCCGAGCATCGTCCCTTCGAGACTGTTTCCATTGACCTTGAACGAGAAAGCAATCGGAAACTCGCCTTTGGACGTTGAAACTGTCCCACGCCAATTTCCGGCGGCGTCCGCTCCCAGCGCGGGCAGGGCAATGGTGAGGAGCGCGATGACGATAATGAAAGATCTTTGTTTCTTCATAAGTTCCTTTAGTTGGGTGCAGGTTTCTCGATGTGATCGACGATGATGAAATCGGCCGGTCCCTTTCGCGCTTCGACCTTCAACCCAACTTGCCGTTCCAGGCTCACGAACATTGACGACCAGTCCAGCATGGCTCGCTTGATGGCTACCGGATCGCTCGATTCAGCGTCGACGCCGACATCAAAATCGTAACCGCCCTGAAGTTCCGTTGCGTCCACTATCGGACGATCGAGCGACGGCAGTGACGAAAGGAATTTAGCCAGACCGGCCATCGAATAGTTTCGAAACGCCAGTTTCCCGGCCTGAAAGCTCAAGTTGTTTTCGGGTCCACCCTGAGTCGCGCGAAGACGGGCGCCGCCTTTCGACGGTGTGATGGCGTAAACAGCGAGATCTTTCGTTTCGCGATGGACGGTGAGTTTGAATCGATCGGCGAGCAATGTCCGCAGCATGGCTTTAAGTTGATCGTCGTTTGCCGGCGCGGATGTCCGTGCCGCGATCACGTAACGGTCGGATTTGAGCCAGTCGGGTCCGCTCACCTGGTAGTCCTTCATTCCGAACGCGGCGGCGATGCAGTCCATCGTCGTGACGTTGGTGAACGTGATCCCGCCGGGATTCACGCTCATCGTCATCGGCATCTTGATGCCGCCATCGCTCACTTTGATGGAAGCCACTTCAAACGCCGATTGCTGCGCGATCATCCACAGTGCGATTAAAGTCGTTGCTCTCATGAGCGGTCACTGTACCGCATCTGCAAGAGCGGTGACGTCAAGAAGTGTCAAGCGGCATCACGAAGCCGTCACGGCTTGACTGGCAGCGGCCCGAAGTCCGCCGGTGGCTTGCGATGTTTCGTGGCCGCTTCATACGCCGATGCGACCTTGATCAGCGACGGTTCGTCGCCGGGCCCCGCCCAAAAAGCGATGCTGATCGGAAGTGGATGAGGAAGCGTCGAGCGGACGGTGCCGGTCACAGAGTTGTAATTCGTCTTGTTTGTGTTCAGGGCAAACTGCGGCTCATAGTCCACCTGGTTGAAGCCGGCCGGGACCGCGATCTCGGGAATTCCCCAATCGGCGCTGTAAGGAAAACGGCCGGATGGACGATCGTTGATTGTCGGTTCGCCGGGTCCGCCGATCTTTCCGATCGGGCTCGTGTTGACGGGATTGACCAGCACGTCGATATTGTTTTGACGCATCACCTTCAACACGACCAACTGCATCACCTCGCGCATCTTCATTCGCTCGGTGATGCCATCCGATCGAATATCAATTTTGTATTCCCAGTTTTCCATCGCCGCCCGTCTCTCATCGGAAAAGTACTTGGCGTTGTCGTTGAGCGCGGCCCAATCCTTGACCCTTTTGTCACCTCGTCGAAGCAGATACTGCGCGAGGTGAAAACTGAAGCTGAACGTCGAAGGGAAATTTTGAACGCGGCGAAGGTTCAACTTATCGGAAAGGGGCGCCAGACCTTCAGCCAGTCTTGCCATGTAATCGCGGCTCGTCACGTCGAAGCCCGGGACCACAAACTCGAGCGCGCCCGAGGGCGTCTTCTTTGAAAGGTACTCCGGCATGTGGAATGGCAGGATCTCCGCGAGCGCGTCCTGGAAGGTGTACTTCATGTTGGGAATGCCTGGATCGTCGGGATACATGGGATCGAACGACTCCACGAGCTCTGCTCCGAGCTTGTCGCGAAGGACTGTTTTGATTTCTTCATTGATCTGATCGCTGATCGCCGCGTCGTTTTGAACGTGTTTGACCATGTGCTCGCGGACAATCCCGATGCGCACTCCTGCAAGTGGTTTGCTGCGGTTTGCCGGAACGACAAAACTCGCGTACGGATCCTTCGAAACGAGTCCCTTCGGCACGGCACTGTAGATATCGCGGGGATCGAAATAACTCTGCTGCGGATCCTTGAGCGCGTCGAGTGTGAGCGCCGCGTCCTTCACACTGCGGCAGTGAATGCCGGCTCGATCCAAAAAAGGATCCGCGCCGATGCCGCCGCCGTAGGGCAGGAGTGCTTTGGTCGTGAGCAAACTGACGATGCCGGTTCTGGACGCCGGATTATGGCAGGACCCTCCCGTCTGTTCGCAGATCGAGCAGACCACCAGATTGGCGGCGACGGATGCGGCCGAGCCTCCGCTCGAGCCTGTGGTCTCGCGTTCGGTGTCATACGGATTGCAGGTTGTGCCTCCCCACGAACCGCGCGACGCGGCTCCGAGGAAATTCCTGGACGCCGATGCGGGACCGCCGGGATTCCCGCTGCCTGCGTTGTACTCGCTGGATTCGGCCTTCGCGTAAATGATGGCGCCTTTATTTCGGAGTTCGGACACGATGGTGGAGTCTTTCGGAGGCGCATCCATCGCGTAATTGACGTCGGCGCTCGCGGTCGTGCGCATGTCTTTCGTGTCGAAGGAATCCTTGAATGATAACGGTATGCAATACATCGGCAGCCTTTGCAGATCCGGATTTCGTCCGAACTGTTGGTCCAGCTGGGCTGCCCGTTCCACCGCGTCAGGCTGCTTTCGAAATTCATCACACGAGGCCGGGCACGAGGCCGGCAGCGGTCCCGACGACGGAGGAGCGTCACACGTCGCCTTGCAAGTTACTGACCGCTCTCCACGAATGTTGAGAGTCTCGAGCGCGTTCAGTTGATGTGCATTGGGAAGGCCCGCAACCATGCCGTACTGCTGCTGCACGCTCGGATCGGACGCCGTCGCTTCCATCTTTCCAAAATCGATTGGCGGTCCGGTGTATTGATCGAAATTCGGCAGGACGCTCGAAACCGGAACGGTTTGGGTCGGGAAGGTGATCGGGGAACCCGCACGAACATAGCCTTTGGTTGCGGGTATCGAAGATCCGTCCTTCGTGACAAGTTCGACGCACGCGCCGTTGTAGGCCTTAGCTCGATTGATATACGACCGAACCACGTCCGCGCACGTGATCTGGTTTGCTCGAATGGCGTTGTGGATGTCATCGATGCTCGCTTCTTCGATGCGAAACGCGGGTGTTGGTTGCTGCGCCGGCGTGGCTTGAACGCCGGCAAGAATGAGAATCAAAGACACCCAGAGCCTGTTCGTGGTCATGGTGTGCTCCTAATTTTGTGGGCGAGTATTCGCGTGGCCGCAGATTCTGCTATGGCCTTGGCCGGATGGCAACCATTTCCTCCTCCCGTTCTTGACACTTCTTGACGCCGGTTCATGCGGTCGACGTCTAAAATCGCCTGATATGCCGGAGATTCGGAAAGGTCCACGCGAGCGGATCCTGATTATTGACGATGACGTTGAACTGTTCGATTTGCTCGAACGGTTTCTGAATGCCGAGGGCTTCGATCTCCACTCGTCTGCGACTGGCCGGGGCGGAATCGATAAAGCGCAGATGGATGCGTACTCGATGCTGATACTCGATGTCATGTTGCCCGACATGACCGGATTCGACGTTCTCGGCCGTCTGCGCTCTTCCGGCATCACGACACCTGTGCTGATGTTGACCGCGAGAGGCGATACACAAGACCGCATCCTGGGCCTGGAAATGGGTGCGGACGATTATCTGCCAAAACCATTCGATCCATCCGAGCTGGCAGCACGAGTGCGCGCGATTCTGCGGCGCGTGCATACGGTGATCGATCGGTCCATCATCGTGGTCGATGAGATCGAGGTGGACCCCGGGTCGCGAGAGGCGCGGCGAGACGGTAAACCGATAAGTCTGACGACCGTCGAGTTCGATCTGCTGTCCGTATTGATTCGAGCCGCCGGCACGACGGTGAGCCGTGAGTCGCTGGTCCGCATGGTCCTTGGCCGAGACTTTTCGCCCTTCGATCGCAGCATCGACACCCATGTCTACAATCTGCGCAAGAAACTAGGTTCTTTTAAGGACGGTACCGAGCGCATCAAGGGCATTCGCGGGACCGGATATCTTTACGTTAACGGCAAATCCACCGGCCGCGAACGGTAAGCGTATGCGCAGCCTCTTCTTCAAGATTTTTATGTGGTTCTGGTTCACGGTGATCGTGGTCGGAATCGCGATAGCCGTTTCGGTTTGGTATTCCTCGCAGATGGTCGAAGCCCGAAACACGGAAATGATATCGGCGATCTTCAGAACCGAAGCTCGAAATCTTTCCGCGACGATCGCCGAAGGCAAGCCCGTGGACAGATTCATCAGCCGGCTCGAACAGAAGTATCCGGTCCGCGCGTACTTTTTGCGCGGCAACGATCTTGCCATGTTCGACGCGGGGAAGCTGCCGCCGCAGATACAAAAGATGGCGGTGTTCGCGATTCGTGAAGACGGACTGCATGTCGCCGGACCGTTCGCGAGCCAACGCATCACGGGACCGGGAGGCGAGCTTTACGCTCTCGTGATCGCAACGTCCGCCTCTGCAAGCGTGACGAAGAGCGAGCTTTTGATTCTTGTCGTGCCTGTGATCACCCTGGTCGCCGGCGGCGTGTTCTGTTTCCTGATCGCCCGCCATGTGACGGCGCCTTTGATGAAACTGAGCGCTGCTTCCGAAGGCATCGCCGGGGGCCGTCTGGACACGCGTGCTGGAACGGATCTTCAAAAGCGGCACGACGAGATCGGCGGTCTGGGGCGCGCCTTCGATCGAATGGCGGATCGAATCGAAGCTCTCGTGAAGGAACAACAGGAACTGCTCGCCAACATCTCGCATGAGTTGCGGTCTCCGCTGGCGCGCATGAACGTGGCGCTGGAACTGCTTCAACGGGAGGGAGCGGTCAACGATTCCGGGAATGTCAAACGCATTGCCCTCGAAGCGCAGCGGCTCGATCAGTTGATCGGTCAATTGCTGTTGCTATCGAGGCTCGACAGCAAGCTCGTTGCCCGCGATCGCTCGCCGGTCGATTTGACGAACCTCGCTCATGAGGTCGCAGGTGATGCGAACTTCGAAGCTCGGGCAACGTCCCGCTGCGTCGAAGCGGATGTACACGATCGGTGCGTTGTCGATGGCGATGAGGAATTGATCCGCAGCGCTCTCGAGAACGTCATCCGAAACGCTGTGCGGTTCACGCCGGAGGGGGCGCGGGTCGAGGTGTCGCTTCGCTCCGAACCGAGTGAGGACCCGCCTCGCGCCGTCCTGCGTGTACGCGATCACGGTCCAGGTGTTCCCGAATCCATGCTGCCCGAGATTTTCCAGCCATTCACTCGCGCATCCGCCAACGGCCGTGATTCCAACGGCGCCGGCCTGGGTCTCGCTATAGCGCAACGTGCCGTCGCGGTCCACGGTGGAACGATCCATGCGGTCAACATGGTGGACGGTGGACTCATGGTGGAGATTCGTTTGCCAATGAAACGCTCGGTTTCAACATGACGTTCTGAGACAATCCGTGGGGATGAAGAGTAAATGTGTGATCGCGGTTCTTGCCGTTTTCCTGTTCGTTGCCGGCGCACCGGCGCGCCAGAATCCCTCAACTCCAAAGAACGACGAGCAGACCATATCCGTCAACGTCGACCTGGTCAACGTGTTGTTCACGGTCGCCAACAAGAGCGGCAAATTCGTGTCGGGTCTCAAACAGGAGTCATTCAAAGTCCTTGAGGATGGAAAACCGCAATCCATCACCAACTTCAGCGCAGACACCAACCTGCCGTTGACCATTGCGCTGCTGATTGACACCAGCGGCAGCGTTCACGATCGGCTGCACTTCGAGCAGGAAGCGGCGATTGAGTTCTTCCGGTCCACGTTGATTCGCGGAAAGGACAAAGCCGTCGTTATCGGGTTCGATTCCGGAATCGACCTCATTCAGGACTACACCGACGATCCTGGCGCGCTGGCGAAATCGATCCACACTTTACGATCCGGCGGGGGGACATCGTTGTACGACGCTGTTTTTCTGGCGGCGTCCGAGAAACTCGCGAAACAAGACGGCCGGCGAATCATGGTCATCATCAGCGACGGTGACGACACCTCGAGCCACTCGGCAATTACCTCCGTGCTTGAAACGGTTCAGCGGACCGATGTAGTGATCTACACCATCAGTACAAATTCCGCCGGGCTTGGCGGCGAGGGCAATCGGCTCGGCGACAGAATCCTGAAGCGATTTGCGACCGACACCGGTGGAAGGATGTTTTCTCCGTCGAAACTCGAGGACTTGAATTCGAACTTCCAGAATATTTCCGAGGAACTTCGCGTTCAGTACGCCCTGGCTTATCAGTCGACCAACGGTTTGCGAGACGGCGGGTTCCGGCGCATTCGAATCGAGACCTCGGACAAACGTCAGGTGGTTCGCGCGCGCAACGGCTATTACGCGCCGCGGTCGGCTTCGAACTGAAGATCGCCTAAAACAATCCATGAAGTGCTTGACGGGCGCTTCAACGTCAATTATATTACCATTAGGTTATACAACATAGCAGTTATGCAAACGGCAGACGCTCGTCTCAATTTGACTTTCGCAGCGCTCGCGGACCCGACGCGACGCTCCATCCTGGCCCGTCTCGCGACGGGCGAAGCTACAGTCAACGAACTCGCCGAGCCGTTCGATATGACGCAGCCGGCGATCTCAAAGCACCTGAAAGTGCTCGAGGCCGCCGGGCTCATTTCGAGAGATCGCGACGCGCAGCGCCGGCCAAGCCGCCTTGAATCCCGGCGGCTGGCAGAGGCCAGCGCGTGGCTGGACCAATACCGTCAATTCTGGGAGGCGTCGTTCGCCCGGCTGGACCATGTGCTCGAAGAGCTGAAACCAAGGAAAAAGAAGCGCAGTCAATCTTCCCGCTAACGTCAAAAAGGAGGGGAATCCATCATGTTGTTCTATCCCGATAGCTTCAAACTGTCCACGCCCAGCGACCTCGAAATCGTCGTCGAGCGCGACTTCAATGCTCCACGGCAGTTGGTGTTTGATGCGTTCACGAAACCGGAGTTGGTGCGGCGGTGGCTTCTCGGTCCCGACGGTTGGACCATGCCCGTCTGCGAAATCGACCTCCGAGTGGGAGGCGCGTACCGCTATGTCTGGCGGAAGGAGTCCACGGGAATGGAAATGGGCATGGGTGGCGTGTTTCGCGAGGTGGCTCGGCCGGAAAAAATCGTCGCGACGGAGAAGTTCGACGAATCGTGGTATGCCGGCGAAGCCGTGGACACGACGGTGTTCGAGGAAGTGCGAGGTGTCACGAAAGTCAAACTCACCGTTCTGTATCAGTCGAAAGAAGCTCGCGACACCGCAAGCCGCTCCGGCATGGAGCGCGGCATGATCGCGGGCTATAACCGTCTCGAGCAGGTGCTGGCGTCCGTCGGCGTAAACGGCTAAGCTTTTTGAAGGCGCAGAGAGCGACGGAGCGACCAATCAAAGGAGACGAGCAAATGACGGACACCAACAACGGGCATTTCGTTTGGCACGAGTTCCTGGCCAGGGACACCAAGGCTGCTATCGCGTTCTACAAAGATGTCATCGGCTGGAAGACCGAGCCGTTTGGCGACCAATACACGATGTGGGTCGGCAGTCAGGGACCGCTCGGCGGTGTGATGACCATTCCCGACGAAGCTGCAAAGATGGGCGTGCCGCCGAACTGGACGGGTTACATCCAGGTTCAGGACGTCGATGCAACAGCCGGACTGGCGAAGAAACTCGGAGGCAAAGTCTTAAAGGAACCCGACGATATTCCGACCGTCGGTCGGTTCGCCGTCATCGCGGATCCTCAAGGCGCGGTAATCGCAATTTTCAAACCTCTGTCGGCGATGACGCTTCACGACACGACGAAGCCGGAAGAGTTCTGCTGGAACGAGCTCATCACCAGCGACAACATGGCCGCATTCAAGTTCTACTCGGAGATTTTCGGATGGAAGGTCATGCAAGACATGGATATGGGCCCGATGGGAACTTACCGCATCTACGGAATCGGCGACAAACAGTTCGGTGGAATGATGACCGCACCAAAAGGATCACCGATGCCGCCCATGTGGATGTTCTACATCGAGACCGCCAACCTCGACGCCGCCACCGGCCGCGCAACGAAGAGTGGCGCCAAGGTCATAAACGGACCCATGGAAGTTCCGGGTGGCCACATCGTCCAGATGATCGACCCTCAAGGCGCGGCCTTCTCCATGCATCAACTCGCCAAGAAGTGACCGCGAACAGTTAAGCAGCGTCGAATTCAAAACGAAAAAGGGCCGGCTGACCACCGGCCTTTTGATTGAGAAACGCAATCAGGACTATTCGGCCCTGAGCGCTTCCATTGGATCGACCGATGACGCACGGCGCGCGGGCAAGTATGCGGCGAGCACTGCGGCGGCGATGAGAATGAATGGGACGGCGACATACGTCCAGGGATCGAGAGGGCTGATGCCGAACAGCAGTGATCTCATAAACCGCGTCGATGCCGCAGCGGCGCCGAGACCGATTGCCGCACCAATAGCGGCCAATGCCAAACCGTGCAGCACGAACATGCGTTGCACAGCTCGTTGTTCGGCGCCGAGTGCGATTCGAATCCCGATCTCGCGAGTTCTCTGGGAGACGGTATAAGAGATGACGCCGTAGATTCCGACGATTCCCAGCAACAGCGCCATTGTGCCCGCAATAGCCAGCATGACCAACGTGAATGAAGTGCTCGCCATCGAGCGTCTATAGATGTCGTCGAGTGTGCGTACGGATGCGAGCGGCAAATTGCGGTTCACCGACCACACCGCGCTCCGAACTTCATTCAGAAAACTCTCGCTGCCCGCGCGACCGCTATGCATGACAAACACGATCGAGCGGGTGACGTTGATGGGATTACCGTAAAAGTTTTCCATCAGGACCGGCCAGAACACGATCCTGGGCGCTGCCTCCTGGACACCGTTCTCGCGGACATCTTCGGTGACGCCGATAACTTCTCGCCACACTACGGGAAGACCCGGGCCGCGCAGGCGCTTACCGATGGCAGCCGACGGATTGCCCCACAGTTCGCGCGCCAGATTCTCCGATAGAAGCGCAACCGCGTGATGATCGTAGATGTCGGTCCAGGTGATATCGCGACCGGCAACCAACCGCGTGCCGATCGTCTGAAAGAATCCGGGCGATACATACTTGAATCGCCGCATTGGGGGTGTTTGTCCGGGCGTGTACGTTTTGTCTTCAACGAAAATGGGATCGGTGTTCATGACACCTTCCATGGGTACCCCGTTTGCGAACGCCACGGAAGAAATGCCCGGGATCGCGGCGATCCTGTCGGCGATGGCCTGTTGGGTTCGCGTGACGCGCTCGGGTTCCTGTACTTGAAGCGTGGGAATGGTGATCCGCATCGTTTGAATCTGATCCGCCTGGACAAATCCCGGCCGGACGGCTCGTAACGCCTGGAACGTTCGAATCATCAAACCGGCACTGACGAGCAGAACGAGGGCGAGGGCAACTTGCGTGATGACGAGAACGTCGCGTGTGCGACGCCGCTCGCGGCTCGGACTCGAAGTCCTCGATCCGCCGCGCAACCCGACACCGATGACGGACCCTGTGTATTTCAGAACCGGCATGAATCCGAATAGAAGGCTCGATAACAGCGAGACCACGAAGGCGAAAGCGAGAACCTGCGCATCCATGGTAATTTCACCGAGACGCGGAAGATTGGCCGGACCAATCGATACGAGTAACCGAAGTCCCGCATAAGCAAGAGCGACACCCAGGACACCCCCGGCAAGTCCGATCATCAGACTCTCCAGCAGCAACACGCTGGCAATGCGACGGCGGCTCGCGCCGAGCGCCGTGCGAATCATGAGTTCCTGTTGGCGTCCTTCCGTTCGGACGAACAACAGGTTCGCTACATTTGCACACGCGATGAGAAGCACTAACCCGACGGTTGCCATCAACACCCACAGCGTATTTCCAGCATTGCCCACCACGTCCTGTTTCAACGGTCGCAGGGCCGGTTGCACGCTCCAGTTCACAAATCCCTGGCGGTCTGCTCCCGGCGCCGGCGGCCACGCCTGAAGCCAGATCGGAAGGATTCGCTCAATATCCTTGTTGGCATCCGCGATCGTGACCCCGGGTTTCAGCCGGGCGATGCCTTGGTAACTGAAGTTGCCGAGGAAGACACGATTGCGATCGAAACGCAGCGTGAGGATCAGTTCGGGATCGGCGTTCAGGAATCGGAACTCTCGCGGCATAACCCCGATAATCTGGCGCAATCGCGAATCGATGGTAACGTCGCGTCCGATTACAGACCGGTCTCCGCCGAAATGCCGTTGCCAATAACCGTAGGTCAGGATGACCGGATTCTCGGCCGTGCCTGGTGTATCGTCCAATGAAGTGAACCAGCGTCCAAGGGTCGGCTGCACGCCAAGCGCTTGCAACGTGCCGTAGGTCACCCACAGGGTCCGTACCTGTTCGGGTTCAGCGGCGCCGCCGGTCACGCTTGTACTGCCGGTTGTCCATAGACCGACACTTTCCAAGGTTCGGTTCTCATCCCGGTACGTGAAAAACATCGTGGGCGAGCAATTCACATCGCCCGCGGTTCCCAGTCCGGGCGCTCGGTGCCAGACTCCCACCACCGCGTCCGGATTCGGATACGGCAATGGCTTGATCAACACTCCATTCACGACGCTGAATATCGCCGTATTCGCACCAATCCCGATCGCAACCGTGAGTATCGCCATGAATGCAAAACCAGGCTGGTGACGGATTGTGCGCAGTGTGTAACGGATGTCGCGGGAAAGAGCGTCGATGAATGAGGTGTTATCCATAAGCGCGTAATACTTCAGTCGAAGTCGAACGTTACAATGCATGATTTGCGGACTTCGGAGTTCTCAGCAATTACCGTGACGTGAAACCGTGCATTGCACACTGAAAGCCTGGGGAACCGTCAAAACCCCGTGGCGCATGCGAATGGTCTCATGCTATAAGTGGCATCCCACGGTAAGTTATCTGCGATGAAAAAGTTCTCCGTCTTTTTTGCCGTCGTCACTCTGCTCTTACCCGTTGTGTCCTCTACGGATGACGCGATTGCCCTCCAGGACGGATGGTTCAATGCGGATCCTCTGGACGACGGCATTTCCAAGGCGCCTCATCGGCTGAAGCACTCGGACGATGATTCCCTGGTCGTCGCGACAATGCTCCGGCAACTCGACTCTTTCCAAATCGTCGCGGTTGTCATGTTGCCGTTCGTTATTCCTACTGGCGCGGCAATCGTTCGTTACGACTTGGGCGGTTCGCAATCAAGCATTGTTCGCATCGCCGGCCGGTCACCGCCCCTTTCGTAGAAGTCGATATTCGACTGATTGACTTTGCTCGAAAGGAGTTTTAATGCGTCGTGTGTTCCTGACGGGCGCGACAGGTTTCCTCGGTGGGGAACTGGCGGTCGCACTCTCGGAGAGTGATTCTGTAGAACGGGTTTATTGCCTTGTGCGTGACAAGGCGGGCGATCGTGCCGGGGACCGGCTCGAGTCGGTTTTCAGGCTTCACGGAGATGACTATAACCCCGATCGAGTTCGTCCGGTCGCAGGCGATTTGAGCGATCCGCTGCTCGCCGAAAAACTGAAGCGGAATGATGCGCTTCACAACGTCGACGTTGTGATTCATGCCGGCGCCAACACATCATTTCTGCCTCAAAAGTATTCGGCTGTTCTCGACGCGAATCTTGGCGGAACCTCCAAACTTATCGAATGGGCCAGGACGCTGCGATCGCTCGAAACATTCGGCTACATCGGTACCGCGACCATAGCCGGTTCCTCGGAACGCGTCACCGGACGGATGATTTTCGAGCACGAGTCCCCGGATCCATCGGCGACCCACATTGTCGGCTATACCGAATCCAAGCTGCTGGCGGAGTTGAAACTGCGCGAGGCATTTGATGGCGGCCAATTGCTTGTGATTCGCCCGTCGATCATTCTGGGCGACACGCGTCCGATAGTTCCTCGCTCTTTCGACATTGCCTGGATCATTGTCGCGGTGCAACAGCTGCGGATGTTCTTCAGCAATCCGGATGCGGCGTGCGACATCGTGCCGGTGGATTATGCGGCGGAAGCGATTCTCAAACTGTTGATGTGCCGGCGCCGTCGACACGATACGTACCACATCAGCGCCGGCGCGGCTGCGACCACTTCACGCAAACTGATTCACGCCCTCGGAATCGGCATCGGGCAGGACCCGCCTCTGGCTTTGTGTTCGGCCTCCGAACTGGACCTGCTGAAGGACTGGTTGCGCAATGGACAGGTTAAGCCCGATCCGTCACTGGTCCGTTATTCGGAGAATCTGAATTACATCACTCATCACATCGGAAAGAAAAAGGCGAGACTTCTGTTAGCGGGCCTTGAAGCCTACTGGCGGTTCATCGATTTAGACCAGCGATTTGATAATCAGCGGCTTTTGTCCGACACTGCCATCAGCATGCCGGAGCCGGCGCACGATTACGTGCAGCGTGTGGCGGGGTTTCTGGATGCATTCGATCCATGTGAAATGGCCGTCAATCCGTAAGACAAGTCGCAAACGGCCGAGGAGTCTGAAGAATGAAGCCAGTCTTGTATTCGTGTGTAGCGGTTCTTTTTTACGCGCTCGGAAACGTGATCACGGAACAGAAGCTGAAACCTTATACCCAGTTCGGCATCATGATTTACTGCTACGTTCCCATGGTGGCTCTGACCGCTGCCGCATTGACTTTCCTGAAACTGCGGAAACAGCCTGTTGCGTTTCCAGAAGGCAACGCGTTGTATGTTGCCGCCACGATTGCTCTGGTTTTCTTCATCGCGGATACCTGCTTCTTCAGCGCGTATACTAATGATGCCGACGCGTTCACTGTCTCATCTATTGTTCTGATGTTTCCCGCGGCGGCCTCCCTGATCAAGTATCTCTGGACGAGAGAAGTTCCAAACCGATACCACATTGCCGCCTACATTTTCGCTATAGCGGCCGTGGCATTGGCTGAGAAAGCAAATGAACTCCGGGCGCATTAGACCGGATTCCAAGGCGCCTGGTGAATGATGAATAATGAGACGGTATGAGTTTTCGTCGTGTCGCATGGATATTCACATTCACTTTGATTTCCGGCATATCGAGTTTCGCGCAACAGACGACGGCAGAAATCAGCGGCCGCGTTGTGAACTCACGCGACAGCGAGCCGTTGGCGCTTGTTCAGGTTGAACTCGCAGGTACATCGCTTCGTACCGTCTCCGCTGCCGATGGGACGTTTCACTTCCAGGGACTTGCGCCCGGCAACTACATCCTGCAGGCAAACACGGTTGGCTACTACTCGAACAAGGTGGAGTTTGCTTTAGGTGCCGCAGAAACGAAGATCGTCGAGATCGCGATGACATCTTCCACGGCGAAACGCACGGACACTGTCGAAGTCGTGGCGGATGTTTTTGACGAGGACGTCGAAAGGAGCGCCTCCGGTTTTACACTCGAAGGCGAAGAGCGAAAGAACCTCGCGAGCGTCCTTGCCGATGACCCGTTGCGGGCCGTTCAAAGTCTCCCCGGCGTATCTTCGAACAACGATTTTTCATCGGAATTCTCTGTCCGCGGCGCACCGTTTTCGCGTGTGGGTCTCTACCTCGATGGCGTGCTCCTCCATGCGCCGTTTCATACGACGGACGGTCAGGCCGACAACGGATCTCTGACGATTTTCAACGGCGATCTTACCGATGCAATGACGCTGTACGAGGGCGCGTGGCCTGTCCGTTACGCGGATCGCACCGCCGGTGTTCTCGCAGTCGATACCAGGCAGGGAAACCGTCAGACCCTTCAAGGCGAATTGAGCGCGAGCGCATCCAATCTGGGCTTGTTGCTGGAGGGTCCGCTCGACAAACAGAAACGTGGATCGTGGTTCGCCAACTTCCGAAAAAGCTATCTTCAATACATCTTGAACCGGATCGATTTTGGTGATCAGCCGCCAGTCGCGTTCGGCTTTACGGACGGTCAGGCCCGGATTGATTACGATCTTACGGCGCGTCACGCAGTCAGTCTCAATTACCTCGACGGTACTTCAGGTATCGATCGTGTCCGGTTTCGAAACGAACTCGGGGTCAACTCGGTGATGAAGAGCGGATTCCGCTTTACGCACGTTAATCTGGGTTCGCGCTACACCCCTGGTCCGCATTGGCTGGTCACCAATCACGTCGCATGGTCGGGCGAAACGGGCGGGAGTTTCAATCGCGACGATGCCGCCTTGTCGGATCAAAACTACGGCCAGTGGACTTGGCGAGGAGATTTCAATTTTTCGTGGCGTCCAAACAGCACGCTCGAATTCGGAGGCCAGTTCCGGCGCCCGCATCAAAGCGGTATCCAGCGTCAGTTTGTTTATTCGCCGCAGTTGACACCTGCGCTCGATACATTTCGCCGGGTCGCCAATGAAGGCGGCGCATACATCCAGCAGTCCCTGGGGTTCGCAGGTGCGCGAGGTCATCTGTCATTCGGTGTTCGGTCTGACGCGCATAGCGGCACGCAAATTCAAATCACATCACCTTATGCGAGTGCATCGTTCGAACCGTTCGCCCGAACCCGAGTGCAGGTCGATTGGGGCGAGTACGGACAGTTTCCGGAGTTGAGCCAGCTGTCATCCGTGTTTGCTCGTCACCGTCTGCTGCCCGAACGAGCCATTCACTACGACGCCGCCCTCGAAGAAAGGTTGAATGAACGCACGCGGCTTCGTCTGGAGTTTTATGACCGGCAGGATCGAGATTTGCTGGCGCGTCCGGCACTGGATCCACGCCTGATCGGCACAGGAAGCGTCGTCGATGCGGATCCCAACGCGGAATGGCTGAACTCCGAACGAGGCTATGCGCGAGGTGTTGAAGTTTTCATTCAGCGGAGGACGGAAAACGGATTGACCGGATGGCTTTCCTACGCGTACGGCCGAGCGATCGTGCGCGACGGTGCGCTGGGTTTGAAATTCCCGTCGGATTACGATCAACGCCACACGTTCAATGCATACGCAAGCCGTCGCGTTCGTCCAACGGTCAACGTCAGCGGGCGGTTCGTTCTGGGCAGTGGCATGCCGCTGCCCGGGTTTTACCGCCGGACAACGGACGGTTATGAACTGTCGGCAAGCCGCAATTCACTGAGAGCTCCGATCTATGAAAGGTTCGACCTCCGTTTGAATAAGGCCTACATTCGACAGAGATTCAAGACAACATTATTCGGCGAGGTGGTCAACATCACGAATCACAAAAATCGCGATTTCGACTCGCCCGGTCCTTACGACTCCCGGTCGGGCCGCACCTTTCCAAATTTCTTCAGCATGTTTCCGATTCTCCCTTCCGTCGGCATGCTTTTCGAGTTTTGACACAACGTGGGGTAAACCCTGTGCGAAATCCCGTTTCTGATCGGAGGAGGTTCATGAAAGCACTATTGAGGATGGTCCGAATCGTTGCGCTGATCGGATTGGCCGCAATCGTTATCAGTTCGATCCAGACGGATTCTGCAAGCGCGCAGGGTAACGGGCGAAAGGGGACGATCGCTTGCGAGCAGTTGGGGAGTCTCAAACTGAAGGACGTCACTTCCATAACGGCGCAACCGGTAACGACCGGGACGTTCACGCCGCCGCAGAGTCAACCGATCGCCAATCTGCCCGAGTTTTGCCGTGTGTCGCTGGTGATCAAGCCCCAGATCGTCGTCGAAGTGTGGCTTCCGGCGACGTGGAACGAGCGCTTTGAAGCGGTCGGTGGTGGTGGCTACGCGGGAGCGATTTCGTGGCCTGCTCTTGCGAATGCGTTGCGCAATGGATACACAACAGCTTCGACAGATACGGGTCACAACGCGGCGACGCAACAGGGCGGGAGTTTCGCGCTGAATGCCGACGGAACGTTGAACACGCAATTAATCGAAGACTTCGCGTCGCGTTCGCTTGACGAGATGACGAGCAAGTCACAGGAATTGATCAAGACGTTTTATGGCGTGCCGTCGAAGTATTCCTACTGGAACGGTTGCTCGACTGGCGGCCGGCAGGGCTTGATGCTGGCGCAGCATATGCCCGCTGCCTACGACGGGATTTTGGCCGGAGCACCCGCCATCAATTGGGATCGCTTCGTACCCGCTGAACTCTGGCCGCAGATCGCGATGAAACAGGAAGCCGGTGGTCCCATCGCCGCATCGAAGCTGAACGCGGCGACGAATGCTGCCATTGCCGCGTGCGACAGCTTTGATGGCGTGATGGATGGTGTACTGGAAAATCCGCGCAGCTGTAAGTTTGATCCCGTGGCGTTGCAATGTCCGGCCGGCGCCGCCTCCGACGGCAACTGTCTGACAGCCGGCGAAGTCGGAGCAGTCCGCAAGATCTGGGATGCAGGGCCCCGTCAAAGTTCCGTAATTGAAACAATCCAGTAGTAAAGATCTTCG
>CAZPBY010000064.1:23839-41451 GCA_964584785.1 uncultured Solibacteraceae bacterium | reverse complement strand
CGCCTCCACCTGCGCCGCCTCCACCTGCGCCGCCACGGCCGGCGTTGGCTGCCGCCGCCGCGGGAGCGGGAGCCGCTCCGCGCGGAGGAGCGCCGGGTGCGGGAGCATCGGGCAACGCCGCTTTGATTTCTTCAAGCGTCTTGCCCTGCTTCACCATCGCGACGATCTTATTTCGACGCTCGGTGGTTGCGTTAAACTTCCGCTGGAGATCGGCTTTCGTGACAATGTCTCCGTGTCCGGTGATGTAAGAATCCGCGTTGAGACCGATCATTCCCTTGACGTTCTTCAGCCAACCTTCCGTCGATCCATTCTTCTCGAAATGGACGTTCGGATTGTCGTCCGCGCGGTTGGTCACGATGAGATCACCCGTCGACACAATCTTCTGGGCCGGCAGATAAACAATGAGATCGCCGCTCGTGTGCGCGGGAGCGAAGTGGTACAACTCGATTTTCACACCATCGATCGTCATCGCTTCCTTGGTCTTGGTCGTGACTTGATTCGGAAGCCGGTCCGCCGGCGGTGCTCCTCTGCCTCCGGCCGTCAGCGCGGCCTGCTGTTCCTTCTTGTTGTTTTCGTGCGCGATGATTTTGATGCCGGCCGGGAAAGCGACCAGTCCGTTGACATGATCGCCGTCGCTGTGGGTGATGATGGCGGTGGTCACCGGCTTCGGCGTGACCTTCGCGATCTCCGCAAGCAAAGCCTTGGCTCCAGGCTCCGTTTGTTTAGCGTCGACCACGATGACTCCCGTCTTGCCGATAATGATCGTGCTGTTGCCGCCGGCGCCGCCGAGAGCCGCCCACACGTCGGGTTTCAGCTGTTTCATGGTAATCGGTGGAGGAGCGGGAGGCTGCTGAGCAACGAATACGGTCGCGAGAGCGATACCAATCGTAATGGCTGCGAGTCCGAGAATGACTGTTTTCGATTTTGGCATGATCAGCGTTCCTTTCGGCGAGTCACTCTACTACATCGACTGAGGAACTGCGAGGACCGGCTTTGCCTCAAAAGTCATCGGTCTTAGCGAAACTGCCCGTTCGGACGCCAATAGTACCCGTGCGAAGCGAGTGGGGCACTTACCAGGATGCCCGCTCGCTTCGCTCGGGTACCGTTTGGGTTCCTCAGAATCCGGTCAGGTGCATTTAACGTTGGACGCTGGACATTCCAACATTTGAGATATTCAGAAGCGGCATCCGGGATATCTCAAACGTTGGGATGTCCGGCGTCCAACGTTAAATGCACCTGGCCGCTAAACTAAAGGCTGGGATAAGCCCCTCGGTTATTCCGACCTCAGCGCGATCAGCGGGTCGACGCGGGAGGCGCGGCGGGCGGGAAGGTAGGCAGCCGTTGCGGCGACGACAACAAGGACGATCGCCGCACCGGCAATGGTGAGTGTATCCGTCGGCTTCAGGTGATACAGCAGACCAGCTATTCGTGATGACGCAAATCGAGCGACACCGAACGCGCCGGGTATTCCGACGGCGATTCCAATCGCGACCAGCAAAAGCGCCTCGCGCATCACCAGCCACAAAACGCTCGTCCGGCCGGCGCCGAGCGCCATGCGAACCCCCATCTCCCGAACGCGCTGTATGACGGCGAACGCAAGCAGACCATACAGGCCGACACAAGCCAAAGTCAGCGCAAGTCCGGCAAACAGCGTCGAGAGCAAAGCGATCAGGCGCTGCTGCACGAGCGCGGCGTTCATCTCCTGCTCGAGCGTATGGACCTCGAATAATGGAAGCGTGGGATCCAGCTTCGCAACTTCCTGACGGATTCTCGGAATGATCGTCTCGACGTGACCGCTGACACGCGCATGCAGAACCATCTGCCCGCGGCCCGTGCCGGTCTGTAGAAATGTGGTGTAGATCACCGGGTCGGGATCTCCTCGGGGATTCGTGAAGCGCGAATCCCTCGCGACGCCGATAATCTCGTACGCCTCGGTTTCCGTGCCATAGCGCGACTGCCCGACGTCCGCGACTCGCGGCCGGCGGCCTGTGAAGCAGGATTTACCGATCGGGTTCTCGCCGGGAAACACTTTCAACGCGAACGCTTCACTCACGAGACAGACCGTCGGAGCATCTTCGCGCATGTCGGATTCGTTGAAATCCCGCCCCGCCACGATCGGGATTCCCATCGTGCTGAAGTAGTTCGAGTAGACCATCAGCAAAGGCACGCGTGAATTCTCGCCCGATGGAAACTTCACGTTCGTTCCAGCGGTGTTGGCGCCGCCGGTCGGTGTGGATTGAGCGAGGCTTGCCGACCGTATCCCGGGGATATGGCGAATCGTGTCGAGCAGGTTGCGGTAGGTCCGATCCAGCCGGGCCGTTGTGCCCGGAATATTCCTTTGATCGCTTCCCTTCGGCTCGACGCGCACAATGATGACGCTGTCGCGCGGCACATCCGACGTGCCTGTCAGATTCTGCAAGCTCCTCGCAAACAGGCCCGCGCTCACCAGAAGCTGCAGCGACAGGACCATCTGAACAATGGCGAGCACTTTGCCGGAACGAAACGGATCGCCTGTGGACCGGCCAAGATTTTTCAGCGCCGGAGTCAGATCCATGCGCGTGGACCGGATCGCCGGCGCAAGGCCGAACAATAGACCCGTGAATACCGAGACAGCGGCAGTGAATGCGAAAACGCGCGCGTTCGGGCTGAGGTCCAGATAAATTGGAGTTTGGCCGGACGACATGAAAACGACCAGAAGACGCGTGGCCCAGAACGCGACGGCCATTCCGAGGATTCCGCCGAGAACAGCCAGCTCTGTGCTTTCCACGAGCAGCTGACGGATCAACCGTCCACGGCCGGCTCCCAACGCCAGACGCATCGCAAACTCCGAACCGCGCGACGCCGATCGCGCCAGCAGCATGTTTGCGGTATTGGCACACGCAATCAACAGGACCACACCCACCATCACCATCAAAATCATGAGCGGCTGCGAGAATTGGCGGCCCAACCTCGAAGTCGCCGACGGTGAAGACAAAACCACTTTCGGAGGAGTGGCCTTCACACCCGGTGGAACCGGATCGGGCGTCATCCCCGAACGCAAAACACCTTCCGCCTCCGCGATCGTGACGCCGGGCTGCACGCGGCCCACGACTTGCACCCAACCCCGGTTGACGATCGGATTATCCAGGAGATTCTCGAACGACGACATCACCGTCGGCTGCATCATAATCGGCAGAAAGACGTCCGGTGCGATCCCCAGTTCGACTCCGAAGAAACCCGGAGGCGTCACGCCAATCACCGTGAATGGCAGGTCGGATATTCGAACAGTCTTGCCGAGTATCGAAGGATCGAGGGCGAAACGCCGTTGCCAGTAGCCGTAACTGAGCATCACGACTGGATGGCCGTTCGGCAACTGGTCGTCTTCCGGACCGATGGTGCGGCCTATCCGGGCACCGACACCGAGCACCTGAAAATATCGGCCGGACACAAGCTGACCTTGCAGGGCAGGCTCGATGCCGCCATCGACCACCGCATTCACGGTAGCGGTCGCGAACCCGGCGACATCGGCAACGCGATCGTTGGCGCGCAGGTCTTTGAAGCGGCTGTAGTCGAAACCCGTCGTGCTGTTTGGACCGACCTGCCGTTCGATGACGAGGAGATGTTCGGGGTCTTTCACCGGCAGCGCCCGCCACATCACCGCATCCATCAGGGTAAAGATTGCCGTATTCGCGCCGATGCCTAACGCGAGCGACAACACGACGGCCGCTGTAAACGCGGGGCTCTTCCGAGCCAGCCGGCCGCCATGGATGGCGTCCTGTTTCAGTGTCTCCCAGAGCGATGTGTCTGCCATTGGACTCTATTAGACACGAAAAATGTTAATCCGGTTCCCCCAGTCACTCGTAAGGTGTGACCACGCGGGCTTCGGCAACTTCGAGGGCTCCGCGGCGTTTCAAGTCCGGGCACTCCCGGAACGCCGTGTACGGGCAGGTGGCACAGATCCCCAGGTCCATTTCCTTCAAACCCCTGTCGATAGCGGGCCCGGTGTGCTCGAAGACATTCGGGACGCCCACAAAATTCACGAAACCCGTGGATTCCAGCATTTCCGCGGGCTGCTGTTGAAGTCCGCTGATCATCAGGTGGACTTTGTGTTTGCGGCACCTTTCGGCGATCGTCAGCAGCGCACGCTCACCGGTCGCATCGATGACGGGAACCCGTCCCAAACGAATGATCAACGTCCGAATCAACGGTACGTGCTCCAAAACCTCCTTCTCGAACTTTGTTGCCGCGCCGAAGAACAATGCGCCATCCACGGTGAGCATGGTCATTTGCGGACAGTCGTTGTGCTCGTCGTGAACAGCGCGAACCTTGTGTTTCGGATCGGAGGTGTCGGGCAAGACTTTCTCGATGCGATGAATGTCGCTCATCCTTTTAATAAAGAGAACGGCAGCCATCAAAAGTCCGAACTCCACAGCGACGGTGAGATCGGCGAACACCGTCAGGAAAAACGTGCTGGCAAGAACGATCACGTCGCCTTTCGTTCCTTTGAGGATGTGCCGAATCTGGTGCACCTCCGACATGTTGTAAGCGACCACCATCAACACCGGCGCCAGGCACGCCAGCGGGACGCGGCTGGCGGAAGGCGCGAAGACGGCCATGATCATCAGCAGCGTCAACGCGTGAACGACGCCGGCCACCGGGCTGTTTCCACCACTGCGCACGTTAGTCGCGGTGCGGGCAATCGCGCCGGTGGCCGGGATTCCGCCGAACAGGGACGCCAGACAATTGGCGATGCCTTGCCCGACGAGTTCCTTGTTGGAATCGTGCCGGTCGCCTGTTTTCGCGTCCGCCACGACGCACGACAGCAGGCTCTCGACGGCGCCCAGAATCGCGATCGTAAAAGCCGGACGTAGCACATACATCAAACTCGAAAAGCTGATGCTGGGAAGTGCCGGCAGCGGCAGCGTGCGCGGAATGCCGCCGAACTTGCTGCCGATCGTTTCGACTGGCCAGCCCGTCAGGCTCACCACAATTGTGGCGGCGATCAACCCGACCAGAGAACCCGGGATGACTCTCGTGATCCTCGATGTCAGAAAGATTCCCGTCAGAGAAATGAACGCAACCGCGACGGCATACACATTCAGATTCGGAAGATGCCGCAGCGATTCGAGCAGGTTCAGGTGGAACTGTTCATGCGCCGGAAGGCCGGTCAGTCCTAAAAAATTGTTGATCTGTCCGGTGAAGATGATTACGGCAATGCCGCATGTGAATCCCGTCGTCACCGGATACGGAATGAATCGGATGAGAGCGCCTGCCTTGAACACACCCATCAGAATCAGCATGACGCCGGCGACGAGGCCGGCAAGCAACAAGTTGTTTAGTCCATATTGAATGAGGATGACGGACAGAATCGCGACCATCGCTCCGGTCGGCCCGCCGATCTGAACTCGAGATCCACCGAAAGCGGAAACGGCAGTTCCTGCGACGATCGCTGTATACAACCCGCGATCCGGTGAAACACCGCTCGCGATCGCAAATGCCATCGCCAGCGGTAGCGCGACAACCCCCACAATCATTCCCGCCATCAGATCCTTGCGGAAACGCTCGGCCGAATAGCCTTCCATTCGTCCATGAAACTTCAAATTCACGCCTGATTTTGAGCTGCTCCCTACAGCACCGGCCGTCGCCAGGGAAAGCAATGGCCAGTATGACTATTAAACCATGATGGACACATGATCTATCGGCTTTTCCGCACGCCGGCGTGCCCGGAAATCCGCACCCCGCGAGGTGCGCGTCTGGTTTGGTTGTAAGCGACCGGAGGCATAGCAGCGTGCTTAATCCGCTCGGAGGGCCTTCGAAGGATCGATCCGGAGCGCGCGCAAGGCCGGGATGACCGTCGCCAACGCGCCGACCGCCAGGATCGACAGGAGACCCAGGACGAGGCCCCCGAAAAACACGACGGCGCGTTCCGGATATACCACAGCGCGAATAAAGAGCAATAGCATCACGGCAACCACCGCGCCTGTGCCCACACCGCCGGCCAGCGGTTTGGTGTGAAGTGAGAGGAGACCCCAAACAAGATCCTGCCGTGTGGCTCCGATCGCAATGCGAATGCCGATCTCACGCGTTCTCTGCACGACACTGAATGACATCAGCGCAAAGATGCCGGCTGCCGCAAGAACCGTCGCAATGAAACCGATCGAACCGAAAATTGCGACTCGTGCGTCGATCCGCTGACGGCTCTCGAGCATCGCACCAAGCGGAGTGACCGTGACATTCCCGGCAAACTCCGAAGTGACGCGAGGAATCATCCCCACGACCCGGGACGGATCGCCGCGAGTGTGGAGAATCAGAACGCAACGGTCGACGTCGCTGGCCGAAATGGGCAGATAGGCTTCGACAGTATTCGCTGGATCATCATCCGCCCCGCTATTCTCAACAACTCCCACAACGCGGCGTTTCGCGCCGGCCACACTCCACATCTGTCCCAGCGGATCCTGATTCGGCCACAACGATCGCGCGGCGGATTCGCTCGCAATCACAGCGTTCGATTCGCCCGGCAGGAAAGTACGGCCGCGCATCACCGACAAATGCATGACGTCGAAAAATGACGGCGCCACCGCAGTCCGCACAATACGCGGATAGAACGGAAAATTGTCGACGACGCGACCGCTCAGCGGAACGGCCGTCGCAACGGTAATACTGTCCACTCCCGGCAGTTCGCTGTACCGCGCGGACAGCGCGTCGAGTCTCCGCTGCAAACCATCAAGTGGCCCCTCACTTAAATCCATGTGTGGGTCCACCACAACGAGATTTCGATAGTCGAACTTCAGGTCCAACGACGGCGCCAGGATGTGCCTGGCCGCGAACACTCCGGTGACAATCAAAAGAACGCAGCTGACGGAAACCTGATTGGCTACGAATCGTGATCGCAGGCTGCTCGTCTGAAAGCCGGGGCGCGTGGTTTCTCTGGCCGACGGTAAAGCGAAAGCGAGGACCGATATGAAAGTCATCACGACGCAGGCAACGAGAGTCTGCCAATGAATCGACACCTGGAAGGCGACCGGAGCGGAGATAACGAAGAGACGCGCCGTAATGACTCCGACAGCAAGACCCGCAGCAGAGCCCAGAACTGCCAGCAGTGCGTTTTCCGTGAGCAGTTGTCGAATGAGGCGGCCCCGGCTCGCGCCGATCGATGCGCGGATCGCCAATTCGTGCTGCCGAGCCAGACCGCGCACCAACAGCATGTTTCCGAGATGGGCACACGCTGACAGCAGCACCAGGAAAACCATGCCGACAAAAATCACGATCAACGCCGAACGCGTCAGGAAAAACTGAACCAGGGACTCTTGAACCGGTTCCAGCTGAATACGATCGTCTTCACCGAAATAACGCGGCTCTCGATGAGCCAATTCCCGCGTGAGGGCAGTTAGTTCGGCCGCGCTCGCGACGGCCTCTACACCAGGTTTCAACCGGCCGAAGAATTCTGACTGCCCGGCGGGACTGCCGGGAATCAGCAGCCGGCGGTGGTTCAGCGGAAACCATAGATCGGTCTGTTGCAGTGAAAAACCGTAGAAATTCTCGGGCAGGACGCCAACGATCTCCACCGCAACACCATTGACGTGAATCGTTCGCCCCGGAACCTGAGGATCGGCTGCGAACTGCGTGCGCCAATACTGATGGCCAAGGAGAACAACCGCCGGTGCATCCAGTTGTACATCCTGCGAATCGAAGACGCGGCCTATCGCAGGAAGGATAGTAACGTTGCTGAAGTAGTTGTCGGATACGAACGTGGACCGGCGCGGGTTTCCGTCAATCGACAGAGACAGACTGGCATCTTCCGAGATCAACGAGGCGAACGAACTACTGGTGGAGCGATAGAAGTCGACCGCCACCGATGGAAAGGTGCGCTTTGTTCCGTCTCGGGAAGTTCGCGATATTCGAACAAAAGCCTCGGCGACCGGAAACGAGTAGCGGTGGACAATCGCCGCATCGAAGACTTGAAACAGCGCGAGATTCGCACCTACGCCCAACGCCAGCACGGCCACCGCGCCAGCGGTGAATCCCCGCGCCCGCCACAAACCCCGGGCGCCGTACCGCAGATCCTGCGTGACCTGTTCAAGAACAACCGACGGCCAACTCCAACTGCGAAAGAACGAGACCATGGGTTCCTCCGGCTCGAGCGAATTTTAGATCAGCTTCGGGCCGCCGCCGACTAACGTTTCAACGGTTGAATAAAGAACAGGGTATATCCATTCGGGTCGCGAATGGCGAACTGCCGTGCTTGATAGAAAGTGTCGTTAAGGTGTTCCACGAAATCGATCTTCATCTGCTCGCCGATCGAGCCGGCCAGCATGGCCTCCATTTGTCTGGATTTGAGAAGCTGGTACAGATCGTTGACGTGGGTGGTGTAAAACCACAGGCTGACATCATGTTCGCCACGCTTCCCGTTCATGTTGACCAGGATTTGGGCGTTGCCAAACGACAGGACGCCGAAGTTGATCAACCCATCATCACCGTACCGGGCGACTTCTTTGAATCCAATCGACGTGTACCAGTCGAGAGCCGCAGCCACATCGGGAACATAGATCATGGGGACAACGTTCTGGATCGAAGCCGCCAGTTTGCCGAACCTGGAACGAATGCTGGACACGCGGACTCTTTTGGGCTGCCGGGCGCCCGCGGCGATAAGGCGCGTCGCAGCTTGCCGGTTACTGCTGAGCATGGCCATCTCCAGCGCAGCGTGGTTGTCGTGGTCTGGTGCTTCGAGATCCGCGCGCAGTTCAATCAAGAGATCCAGCATGTCGTACCGCTTCAGGGCCAGAGCGAAATGCAAGGGCGTCCATCCATGTTCGAAGCGGGATAGCCGTCGATCCAGCGCGTTCGGATTTTGCTCCACGACACGCGCGACCAGGTTCAGATCGCCGATGGACATTGCAGAAAAGATGTGGTGCCTCGCGCCCCGTTCCACAAGTAGTGTCGCGACTTCCGGCTTGTCGCCGTATGTTCCTTCGTTGGGATGAAAGAACGTCGCCCAACCGATGGTATCGAGCTCGTGGACGTCGTCGAAACCATGGACGTCGCCGCCGGCATCCAGGAGCATACGGACAATCCCCAGATGCCTGTGAGCCGCAGCCCAATGCAGCGGGCAAGTGTTGTCTCCCGTCTCTCGGGCATTCGGATCGGCACCATATCGAAGCAGCTCACGAACCACTTCGACATGACCCAACCTGGCGGCTTCGTGCAAGGCGGTCCAGCCGGCATGGGGCGCCGCCGCAAGTGTCGCACGAACCAAACCGGGATCGACAGCGAGCAAACGCCGTACTTCAGCGCCATCGCCTTTGCGGCAGGCTTCGAAGTAAAGAGTCGAGCCGGTGGCTTGCCGTTGCGCGACTGCCGCCTTCAAGGCTTGCCAGTTCGCAAACCCGTGTTCCCGGGCGACCGAAAGTTGTGCGGCGGCAAGCTTAACGCTGGGATTGGATTGCCTGAGCTGCTTTAAGCGATCCTTCGCGAGTTTCTTGAGATATTCGAGTGATGGACGTTCGGGGAGCTTTGACGATGACATCGACGCCTTCCTTCCGTTCTTGCCCGGCGTCCGCATCTCTCGGGCTGGAAGTCAGGGTCTCTGACGTTGATTCTGAATTCAAGGTGGGTTCAACCCTTTACGCGGACCATGGGCCGCCTTCGACCGGCCTGGAGGATTCTACCACGCGTCAGTGCCGCGGAACCGGGTGTCATCCACACACCATCCAGAAGCAACCAGACAACAAAGGTTTTCTCCGAGTCTCGGAAGACTGATTTCGCTTCTCATGAAAGTTTCGCCGACGAAGATGAATTCGACGGCAGCACTTTGAAAGTCGGGGGGACGGCGTTATCCATCTTCGGCGTAACGACGATGGCTTAGTCTGTCATAAGTAAGATACGCACAGCGCGTTTCAAAACCGTCGACGCCTTGAAGAAGACCCTTTCCATCGCTCACAAAATTTTTTGCGCGACGTTGTCAGTTTACGAAATCGGATATCCCGGCAACCGGCTGAACCCAACGGACGGAAAACGTGCTGTTGTCAAGTGACGAAAAGCCGCAGAAAACCGTCGGCGCCATTGAAAAAACTGCCGGCGATCCTTTGCAGGTGTTCTTTGAGACCCCGTTGATCTTTTCGCTGACAAAGAAACCCGTTGGCGTGAGCTCGAAGACTTTCCCGATGTCATCGAAAACCGTTCCTTTCACCAGGAAGGTCTTTTGAGGGCCAAACTCCATGCTCGGGGGGCCTCCGTCAATTCTCCCCTGCCCGTCGGCAGTGGGCAGGGATGGAAACCGCGGTTGACGTGTTGTTGAACTGATCCGGCGAACCGTTTGCTAATTCGGCAGCTTGCCTTCGATTTCCTGGTAGACCTTGAGAATTGCTGTCTGTCCCTGGGAACCGCTCAATGCCCAGTCTGCGTAAGGGCCCCAGTTGGCCTTCTGCGCGGCCTCGCACGGTGCCGGCCGGCTGCCGGCGGCCGCGGGCGTGACGGTGCACGGCACGTTGGCTGCATGCAGACGCTTCGCTTCCGCAATCACCGCCGCCAACGCTTTGCGCGATTCTTCGAGGTCCTTCTTCATGGTTGCCGGGTCGTCGATGAAACCGTGACCGGGCACGTACATCGACACGTCCATGGCCTGGGCCTTCCGGATCGTCTCCAGCCATTCGCCTGGGTAGGCGGAACGCATGGCGGGAAACACTCCGCGCAAATACACTTCACTCATGAAAAGGATTTTGGTCTGTGGCAGGTAGACCACCAGATCGCCTCCGGTGTGGGCACGGCCGAGATTCAGGATCTGGATCTCGGTGCCGCCCATTTTGATCGTCCGTTTATCGGCGACCGTTTCGGTAGGCGGATTCGCATCCTTCGCCAGAGTCTTCTGCGATGCCGGCGATGACGTAAACACAATGTTCGGGAAGGCCGCCTTGAAGGCCGAATTGCCTCCGGTATGGTCGCCGTGGTCCGAAGCGATGACCATGTACTTGACCGGCTGCGGGGTCAGTTTCCGGATGTTGTCCACCATGGCCTGACCTTGCGCCGGGTTGCCCTGTCCATCCGCTACAAGAACACCGTCACTGGTGACGACGATCAGGCTGACGGTGTTGATGACGTGACCGTCGGGGTCTGGCGCGTGGGTTCCTTCATACGAATAGACGTCCGGCGCCAGTTTTTTCCAACGAGGAAAATCGCTGACCTTCAATCCGCGCACGGCAAGATCGCCGTTGCTCACTTTGGTTTTCTCCTGCGCCGATACGGCGGTGTGCCGCATCAGCGGCAGGACCAGCAGTGCGACAAGAATGCGAAACGACTTCATACCCATTCTCCTCTTCAGAATTTCGTGAGTATACGCCGGGAATTGGGCTGCGGCACTCCTGTCGCTTCGTGGTCCGGCAAATACGCACATGCCCAAAGCCGCATCGCTTACAGACCGATGTTTCGTAACGTATTTTCGTCGTCGCGCCAGTTGCGTTTTACTTTGACGTGAAGTTCGAGGTAGATCTTCTGCTCGAAGAATGCTTCGAGCTCCTTCCGGGCTTCGGTTCCGATCTGCTTCAGGAGTTGACCGGCCTTTCCGATAATGATTCCCTTTTGCGACTCGCGCTCGACAAAGACGGTGGCGAAGATGCGGTAGATGTTTGTCTCTTCAACGAATCGATCGATGACGACGGCGGTGGAGTACGGCAACTCGTCCCGAGTCGCGACGATCAGTTTTTCGCGAACGACTTCCGCGGAGATGGCTCGTGCGGGCTGGTCACTGATCTGATCGGCCGGGAAAAACATGGGTCCTTCATCCAGGTATTTCAAGATGGTCACGGCGAGGTCATCGGTGTTGTCGCCGGTCAACGCCGAAATCGGAATGATCTCCCGGAACTCCGCCTTTTTCGTGTACCGATCGATGATCGGCAACAGTTCTTGTTTCTTAATCCGGTCGATTTTATTGAGCAGGAGAAATCTCGGCGTGGATACCGGCTTGATGAGCTCGAGTGTGAACTCGTCGCCTCCTCCGAATGAAGCTGTGCAATCCACCATCAACAAGACCAGGTCGACTTCAGCCATGGAGTCGCGGACGAATTTCATCATCCGCTCGTTCATTTTGTGAATCGGCTTGTGAATGCCGGGAGTATCGAGGAAAACGATTTGATTGTCGTCCTTTGTGAGAATGCCGCGAATGACGTTTCGTGTCGTCTGAGGTTTGTCGGTAACGATGGAGATCTTTTCGCCGATAAGCCGATTGAGGAGTGTGGACTTTCCGGAATTGGGACGGCCGATGATAGAGACGAAACCCGATTTCATGACGGGCACTACCCGGTCATGCGGTGCGGGACCGGGACTCTCAGCCGCAACCGGTGCACGCGTCGTCGATCGGCGTCGAGAACCTCGATGTGGATGCCCTGGTGCTCGATCTTCTCACCGGTAGACGGCAGTCTTCCGAACAATTCGACGACGGCACCGGCGACTGTCGTGCATTCCGTATCCTCCACCAGCGGCGTTCCCAGTTTTTCTTCCAGAGCGCTGAGTTCGAGACGGCCCGGCACAACGAAGACTCCGCTTCCCTCTTCGATGATTTTTTCTCCATCGCTTTCGGATTCGTCGCGGATATTGCCGACAATCTCTTCGATCAGGTCCTTCATCGTAATCAGACCGGAAACGCCTCCGTATTCGTCGACCACGAGGACGAACTGATCGCCTTTGTCTTTCATCTCCTGAAGCAGATCGTCGACAGGCTTCGTTTCGGGCACGAATTTGACGGGTTTGACCAGTGACCTCAGGTTGTCCGGCTTTTCGCCGCGGTACAGCGTCCGCAGGATGTCCCGCTCGTGGACGATGCCTTCGATGTTGTCGAGATCGTCGCGAAAAACGGGAATGCGCGTATGGCGCTTCGTGAGAATCAGCTGCAGCAATTTGTCGACATTCGAATTGATATCGACGGCAATGATCTGCGTGCGCGGCGTCATGACCTCGCGAGCGACTTTGTCGCCGAAGTGCACGATGGATTGAATCATCGCGCCTTCCTTGCTTTCGAGAATTCCTTCCTCCTGGCCGGCGTCGATGAACGCCTGGATCTCTTCTTCGGAAGCCTCTTCTTCCTTATTCGGTACAACCTGCTCTTCCCATCGCTGGAAGTAGTTCATCACACGCATCAACACGCGAGAAAACGGAAACATAAGGATGTGCGCCACCCGCAGCAGCGGCAGAAGGTGCAGCAGAACGAGCTCCGGATTTCGTGTCGCGATGATGCGGGGCACCAGTTGCCGGAAAACCAGGGTCAGAAGAAACATCACGCCGACGGTGCCCGCTATCGTCAGCGTGGAAGCCACCTGGCGGCGGCTGAAGACGCCGATCAGGAAGACCGCGCCCGCGATCAACAGAAGTTGAACCAGGATGTGAACGGAGAGCAGCACCTCGGCTCTGTTTTCGACAAGTTCAACGAGCTTCGGCGCGGAACGGACTTTCGGATTATCGAGGAAGCGGCGAACGGAAATTTTGTTCACGCCGCTGAGTGCAATGTCCACTATCGAAATCAGGAGCAGCGCGACAACAAACAGCGAACCGATAAGGAATTCGGATCCGTTCAGCATTGGAATTGGCGGCGAAGGCGGCGTTCAATGGCCCGCATTTCGCCGTTATCGGTCTCGTGATCGTGACCCATCAGGTGCAAAAGCCCGTGCAACATCAATCGACGCAAAGTCCTTTCAAAATCGAGTGTACGGGATCGGCGTGCCTGATTATATGCGGTTTCTGCGGAGATCAAAATGTCGCCGAGGTAAGGGTCGTCGCCACAAAAGGATAGGACGTCTGTGGGCTTGTCGAACCCACGGTAGACGCGGTTAAAGGACCGAATGAAATCGTCCGTCACGAACACAACGGAAAACTCGCGATCCGCGAGGTTGAGCGCGGTCGTCAGACCCTTCAAAAACCGCCGGATGTGCGTTTTTGAAATCGCATGTTTTTGCTGCCGGTTAAGGATGAGCACGCTCAAGTTTAACCATTTTTGAGCAAACCGGACGCGCCGGAGGCATGTCTGAAGTTTGTCGCTTTTCCGCACGCCGGAGGCGTAGCCGGAGACTAGCCGGTGGTTAGCGAGCGCAGCGAGCGTAACCACCGGGATGACGCTGCCAAGAGGGATCCGCACCCCAGCGGGGTGCGAGGAATCCCAGCACCCTTCCAGGGTGCGAATTTCAGTGGCTCCGTAGTCCGGTGGTACGCGCTGGAAAAACGCGCGCGTACCACCGGCTAAAGTCCTTTCACGCCTCCGGCGTGCCGCGGGTGAAACGGGCCGATCTTGTAACGCACCCTGATGGGGTGCGAGGATGCGCAATGCCATCCACTCACTTGAGTCTTCATTACCATATCGTATTTTCGACAAAAGAACGGCGTCGCGTCATCGCCGATACGTGGCGTGAGATGTTGCACGCGTATATCGGCGGAATCCTCCGCGAACTCGGTGCGGTTGCTCGATGCATCGGCGGGACTGGCGATCATGTGCATATCCTCGCCCGGATGAAGGCAACACATACACTCGCCGACGTAGTGCGGGAAATTAAGCGAGGATCCTCTGCCTGGATACACGAGCACGGTGTGCGGAAGTTCGCATGGCAGGAAGGGTACGGCGCCTTCACGGTGAGCCCCTCGCAGTTGAGCAAGGTCGAGCAGTACGTCGCCAATCAAGTGGAACATCATCGGAAGAAGACATTCGAAGAGGAGTATGTGGAGTTGCTGCGATTGAGCGGTGTGGAGTTTGATGACAAGTATTTGTGGTGAGGTCTACCCGGGGTTGCGGCGTGCCGTCATCCGGCGGACGAGGGACCGCCGGTATCGCCGAAGCGGAGCGTCTGTTGGGCGGGTTGATTGGAATAAGCTTCATAGGCTCGGACGATCCGCTGGACCAACGGGTGGCGCACAACGTCGCGCTCATTGAAGTGGACGAACGAAATGCCTTCGACACCCGAAATGATTTTTTCGGCTTCCACCAGACCGGACAGCTTTCCAAACGGAAGGTCGATCTGAGTGATGTCACCCGTGATGACGGCCTTGCTGTTGTATCCGATACGAGTCAGGAACATCTTCATTTGTTCCGGTGTCGTATTCTGAGCTTCGTCGAGGATCACAAAAGAATCGTTCAACGTTCGACCGCGCATGAACGCGATCGGCGCGATTTCGATCGAACCCCGCTCAAGGCTGCGATCGACGCGCTCGGCATCGAGCATGTCGTAAAGGGCGTCGTACAACGGTTTCAGATAAGGATCGATCTTCTCCTGCAGCGTCCCCGGAAGAAAACCCAATCGCTCGCCGGCTTCGACTGCGGGACGAGTCAGCACAATCCGATTGATCCGTTTCTCCAACAGCGCGCGAACGGCCATGCTCACCGCAAGGTAGGTCTTGCCTGTACCCGCAGGACCGATGCCGAACACCATGTCGTGCCGTTCGATGGCTTCCACGTATAACTTCTGATTCAGCGTTTTCGGCGTGACATTGCGTTTGCCGACCTGAAGCTGCTTTGTCGACGTCACGACGCCGCGCAAGCTTTGCGAGGTATCCTCGGAAATGATTCGGATCACGGATTTCAAGTCGCCGTTGGAGAACTTTACGCCTTCCGAACGCAGTTGCGCGTAGTCTTCAATCAGCTTTTCGACGAGTTGAACGTGGTCGTCTTCGCCGTCAAGGGTGATGTGGTCGTGATCGAGATGAACCTGAACTTTGAGGAGGGATTCGAGATATTTGATGTTTCCGTCGTGCGTGCCGAAAAAATCGGCGACTCCGTCGCCTATCCGAATACTCTTTCTCATCCGTAGCTATAAACCTGATCGAAGTATAGCACGTTGACGGAGATCCAAGCCGGTTGCTATGATAACCCTTTTCAGTTTCAGGAGATATGGATGGCAAACCATGCGTCCGCGTTGAAGCGGCACCGACAGAGTCTGAAGAAACGTGCGGTTAATTCGCAGAACCGGCATAAGTTGAGAACACAAATAAAGAAGCTCAAGGTTGCAATTGAGGGCGGCAAGAAAGACGATGCGAAAGCGCTACTGCCTGTAACCTTCGGCCTGATCGATAAATCCGTTCAGAACGGCGTGATCAAGGAAAACACGGCTCGCCGGTACAAATCCCGTCTTGCCGTTGCTGTGAACGGCATCGCAGCAGCGTAACAGTCACCCGATCAACTTCCACAAGAGCACGTCGAAATAGACGTCGGGGTCCGCGGAGGACTTGAAAGCCTTGTCGGCTTCGAGAAGTTCCCGGAATCCCGACGCGAGACGCTTCCATTGATGTTTGCGGCAGGCGTCGGCGAATTCGTTGGCCTTGAAGTAGGGGACTCCGGCCGCTACCGCGAGGTCTTTGGCGCTCTTCTTTCCGGCGAGCGCTTTGCCGACGAATAGCTGACGCCATACGCGAACAATCTTTCCCAGAACCAACAGCGGCTCGGCGCCGTCTTCCAGCATTGCTCCGAGAACATGCACGGCCTTCCGATAGTTGCCCGCGAGAATCGCATCGTCGAGCTCGAAAGCACTGAACTGTATGGATCGGAGCGTGAGCACGTCCACGTCGCGAATTTCGACGGTCCGATTTCCTCCGGCATAGGTTTGAAGTTTCTCGGCTTCGGTCTGAAGTTGCCGCAAATCGTTGCCGAGCGCGTCCACGAGGTATCGAGCGACGTCGGGTGAAAATTTGTAACGATCGATAAGCCAACGAATCGCATCCGCCGGCTTTACGGAGTCGATTTCGACAGCCGGAAACAGCGGCAGCAGGCTGTCGATTCCTTTTCGTCCCAGCGACGCCAGTACGATCTTCAGCGAGGAGTGGGCAACCTTATTAATATCGCCCAGCGTTTCGATTCGAGACTTCGTCAGTTTTTCGGCATTGGCGACAATGAAGGCTCGGCTTTGCGAGAAGAGCGAAGGCGTCAGTGCAATATCCATCAGCCGTGCCGCGGGAATCTCTTCGAATTCCTTGACGGCGAATTTCTCGAACAGCCAGTCGCCACCGAATCCCTGGCGCCAGACGTCGCGCGATTCTTCGAGCAGCAGATCGTCGTCACAGACGAAGAGAAAGACGTTTTGATCCGCTTTCGGCTTGAACTGTTGGAAGTCCGAAAATCTCATGGTTGTTTGGCGTGAAGGATCGCGGCAACCAGCGAAGACGCGAAACGCCGCGACAGGCGATCCATCGCGACCGGGTCTTCCGGCACATATTCGGCCGAGGTTTGCGCCAAGTCGAACGGTTCGCGGAAAGTCCATCGTTCGTTACTGAACAGGATCTTGTTTGTACGGGTATCCAGGACTTTCACTCGAACGTCGACGATGAAACTGTAGGACGAAGCGCGTCCTTGTTGATTGACGATGATCGGCGACAATGCGATCGCAAGGACCTCGCCGGTCATGACGACATCGCCGTTGTCCCGGGAGTTCACGGAGAAGCGCGTTCGTCGAACGAGTTCCTGCCGCACCGCCTCACTGAGATGCTGTTCGATCGCGTAACCCGTCGTCCGATTGACAAACGTCGGAACCGCCATCGTCGCTCCTCGTCCCGCGTCCATGCGTTTGTTCGCGACATGGTATCCGCAGGACGTCAAGAGCAGCGCGCTCAGGAGCACGAAACACCCTCCGATACGACAACTCCCCTCCTGAGTCAGCTGAGTCAGGAGGGGAGTC
>CAZPBY010000064.1:0-23739 GCA_964584785.1 uncultured Solibacteraceae bacterium | reverse complement strand
GGAGGGGAGTCCGGGCAACAGTTCTGTTTCATGAAGTTCGTAGGATAGCATGCGGTAGATGGGCGTCGATGGAACTGCGGAATTCCTGTACGCGGTGAAACTGCTGGCCAGGCGTGACCTGAGTGTCGCGGAACTCCGGGAAAAGCTTGCCAAGCGGTTCGGTGCTGCGCCGCAGGATGTCATCGAAACTCTCCTTGCAAAAAAATTCCTCAACGATCGGCGGTTCGCCGAAAACTTCGTGTCGCGACGGAAGACAAAGGGACGGGATCGGCTTCGTCTGGAACTCGCGGCTCGCGGAGTGGACAGCGAAGTCATAGACGCCGTCCTTTCGACCGTCGAGTGGCCCTCGATTCGAGAAGCGTTGAAAGCTAAAATGTCCGATTGGAATTTGCGCGCCCCGCTCCAATCCCATGATGCCGCTCGTCTTTTCAGGGCTCTGGCTCGTCTTGGATATGAAGAGGACGCGATACGAGAGGAAATACAACTTGAACAGTAACGAGATTCGCCGCCGCTTCCTCAAATTCTTCGAAGATCGCGGCCACACTGTGGTCAAAAGCTCTTCGCTTGTCCCGGCCGAGGATCCGACGCTCTTGTTCGTCAATGCCGGCATGAATCAATTCAAGGACGTTTTTCTTGGGCGCGAACAGCGTTCCTACTCGAGAGCCGCGACCTGTCAGAAATGCGTCCGCGCCGGCGGCAAGCATAACGATCTGGATAATGTCGGACATACTCGACGCCATCAGACGTTTTTCGAGATGCTCGGCAACTTCTCGTTCGGCGATTACTTCAAGACCGACGCGATCGACTATGCATGGACGCTTCTGACGAAAGAATTCAAGCTGCCCGTCGATCGGCTCTGGGTTACGGTGTTTCGCGAAGACCATGAAGCAGCCGGCATCTGGGCCGAAAACATCGGGGTTTCGCGAGATCGAATCGTCCGGCTGGATGAGAAGGACAACTTCTGGCAGATGGGCGATACCGGACCGTGCGGTCCGTGCTCCGAGATTCATTACGACTTCGGTGCGGATGCCAGCGAGTGGGGTCATACGAACTGCGCCTTTCCCTGCGAGTGCGGACGCTACGTCGAGATCTGGAATCTCGTGTTCATGCAGTTCAACCGCGATCAAAACGGCCATCTCTCGCCGCTTCCCAAGCCGTCGATCGACACGGGCATGGGTCTTGAACGCATCTCCACAGTGCTTCAGGGAAAGCTGAGTAATTTCGAAACCGATCTGCTGCGCCCGATCATCGGACGGGCTTGCGAAGTCTTCAACGCGGAATACGGAGCCTCTGCAGACGCCGACATTTCGCTTCGCATCATTGCCGATCACGTGAGAGCTGCGACTTTCCTGATCAGCGACGGCATCATCCCGTCCAACGAAGGCCGGGGCTACGTTCTACGCAAAATCATGCGGCGCGGAATTCGCCAGGGAACGTTGCTCGGGTACAAGCAACCTTTTATGTATTCGCTTTCCGGCTATGTCGTGGATCTCATGAAAGAGGCGTATCCGGACCTTTTGAACACTCGGGAGTACGTCGCCCGCGTGATCAAGACCGAAGAGGAACGCTTTGCGGCGATGGTTTCCGTCGGGCTGCAGCGGTTGGAAGAGACGATCGGGCAGCTGAGCAAGACCGGTAAGAACGTGATACCCGGCGCGGAAATCTTCAAGCTGTACGACACCTTTGGTTTCCCGCTCGATTTCACGAAGGAAATTGCGGACGAAAAAGCGATGACCCTCGACATGGAAGGTTTCGACGCCGAACTCGAGAAGCAGCGGGAACGCGCGCGCCAGAGTTGGAAGGGTGACGAGAGTGCTGCCCTTCATCCGATCTTCCAGAAATTCGTTCAAGCCGGCGGGACGACGTTTCTGGGATATCAAGCCGTCCATTCGATCAGCCGTGTCGCCGGTATCGTCAAGGATGGGTTGGAAGTGAACGCGATCGAAGGGCACGGAACCCGGGCCGAGCTGGTGCTGGATCAGACGCCGTTCTATGCGGAATCCGGCGGTCAGATCGGTGACACCGGTACCTTGACGTCAACGGGTGCCGCAGTCCGCGTGACGGACACCTACTCGCCTCTTCGAGGCGTCACGGTCCATAAAGTCGAACTCGATTTCGGCAAACTGACCGTCGGCGATGAAGTCGAAGCACGCGTCGACGAAGAACGGCGAAGGCGAATCGCCGCCAACCATACGGGCACGCACATTCTCCACGCCGTTCTCCGCGAAACCCTCGGAACTCACGTGAAACAGGCCGGATCGCTTGTGGCACCCGATCGGCTGCGCTTCGACTACACCCATTTTGCACCGCTGACCGATCGTGAGATTCAGGAGATCGAGGAAAAGATCAATCAGGTCGTGTTCAAGAACCTTCCCGTGCAAACCAAAGTGATGGAATTGAACGACGCTCTGGCGACAGGGGCGATGGCGTTTTTCGGTGAAAAGTACGCCCAGCAGGTCCGCGTCGTGTCCGTACCGGATGTCAGCGTCGAGCTTTGTGGTGGAACGCATACGAAGATGACCGGGGATGTCGGCCTTTTCAAGATTATCTCGGAGTCGAGCATCGCATCCGGTGTTCGCCGGATCGAAGCGTTGACGGGTTTCGGAACTTACCTGCGTCTCGAAGAGGACGAAGACCTGTTGGGCGACATCTCGCAAACTCTCCGCGCGCCTCGGGGAGAGATCACGCGGGCGATCCAGAGGCTCATTGAAAATCAGCGGAGCCTTGAAGGCGAGCTCGAGGTTCTGAAGCGGCAGTCCGCGCGATCGCGTCTGGACAGTCTGGTGGAGTCGCCGGAATCGGTGAAGGGAGTGAACGTCATTTCACGGAAAGTGGAGGGCGTAGACGCCTCCATGTTGCGGGAACTTGCTGAATCTGCAGGGGCAAAAATTCGCTCAGGAGTGGTTGTCCTCGGTTTAGCATCGAACGGCAAAGCATCGCTGGTCGGTGTGGTTTCGGAAGATCTGCGCAAACGTCTGCATGCCGGACAAATCATCAAAAAAGTCGCCGAAATGGTCGGCGGCAGCGGCGGCGGCAGACCGGATTTTGCGCAGGCGGGCGGAAAAGACGCTCAAAAGTTGGATGACGCTTTACAGGCAGTGTACAATATCGTGGCAGATTTCCTGACGTAGCCACTTTCGATTGTGGGTGAGATGAAAAACGGAATTTTCACAGGTTTCACAAAGGGGCTATTCGTCCTGGTGATCGGCGCAGCTCCCTTAACGGCGCAAAGCAAGATCGTCGCCGTGATGGACGCAAGCGGGAAGGTGATGTTTACGAATAACATCGACAACACCCCCGCGGTTTCAGTTGCAGCACCGGTCGCGGCCGATGCGGTTACGAACGATCCGATTCATTCTTTGGTTGAGGCCATTGCCGGAAATCATGGAGTCGATCCGGCGCTGGTCCAGGCGATGATTCAGGCCGAATCGGGTAACAACCGATGGGCTGTATCGTCAAAAGGTGCATTGGGATTGATGCAGTTGATCCCGACGACCGGTGCTCGCTACGGAGTTCGCGACTTTTTCGATCCGAAGCAGAACATCGAAGGCGGGGTTCGCTACATGAAGTTTCTGCTCCAGAAGTTTAACGGTAATGTGGAACTCTCGCTGGCGGCGTATAATGCCGGCGAGAACCTGGTGGAGAGATTAGGGCGGGTTCCGTCCATTCCGGAGACAAGGGATTACGTTAGAAAAGTTCGTGCGAAGTACGGAAAACAAACAGCGCCGGTACCTGTCGCCACAGCGGAGCAAAATGGGGCGGCGATCGTTGGGCCGGTACAGCCACGGCAGGAGATTTTCCGAATAGTCGACGAGCGTGGGATTGTACATTTTTCAAACGTTGCACCACCGAAATAAAACTTCCGTTTGTGGATCGGGTTCCGTTTTTCTAGTCGCTTGTCTGCTGTTCTCCTCTGTTGTTTCGGCTGCCCCCTCACAGAATGCCCTGCTTCAACAAGCCCGCGAGCAATTCAATCATGCACAGCAACTGGAGTCGGCGCTGAACGATAAGCCCGCCGAAGAGCGCAACCGCAGTGAATACATCCGGGTGATCAACGCGTACCAGCGCGTTTATCTGATCACGCCTCGGACCGGTTACGCGGACAATGCTCTGATGACGATGGCGCGGCTGTACGAAGAGATCAAAGATCAGAAAGCCGCCATCAAGACCCTCGGGTTTCTGATCCGCGAATACCCGCAAACGCCATTCCGCAGTGCCGCGGAGCGTGACGTTGCCCGCTTGCAAGGCGTTCCCGAAAAGAAACTCAATTCCGCATCGGTAGACAACATTCGCTTTTGGGAAGCGGCTAATTCCGTCCGCGTTGTTGTCGACTTGAGCACGGAAGTCGAGTTCAAACAGGGGCAGGCGAAATCTCCCGATCGGGTGTTCGTCGACATCGCCAAATCGAGGCTCAATTCACTGCTCGTCAGCAAACCGATGGCGGTGGGTTCGAGCCTGTTGCAACAGATCCGCGCCGCACAATTTGATCAGTCGACGGTTCGGGTGGTTCTGGACGTCGGAGCCGTGGGCAAAGTGACGTCTTACGCCCTGAAGGATCCGGATCGTCTGATCATTGACGTGTTCGGCGTCGAAAAGCCCGCAACGGAGACCGCCAAAGCCGAAACCGTCAAGTCCGAGACCATCAAGTCCGAACCGGTTAAGACCGAAACCGCCAAAACCGAATCGACGAAGACGGCTCCGGCACCTCTTCCCGCTCCAGTGACTTCGCTTCCTGCCGTTACGGAATCGGCCGACGTCGCTCCTCCGCCACCGGTTGTCCCACCAGCTCCGGCGGCAACTGCGACTCCACCGCCGGCGAAGCCTGTTACTCCGCCGGCTTCCAAGCGCGCAACGGCCAAAACAACGACGAAAACGGCGGCGAAAACCGCTGCCAAACCTGTTGACGATCAGCCCAGGATTGTTCCTGCAAAGCCGACAGGCGCGGGCGACCGATCCTTGTTGCGAAGTCTGGGTTTGAAACTGCAACGCGTGGTCATTGATGCCGGACACGGTGGACACGACACGGGAACGATCGGTCCATCAGGTTATACCGAAAAGGATCTGGTTCTCGATGTGGCAAAGCGTCTTAAGGAGTTGGTCGAAGCGCGGCTTGGCACGCAGACTGTTTTGACCCGAGAGGACGATACGTTCGTTCCGCTGGAAGCGAGAACCGCGATGGCGAATCAAAGTGAGGGAGATCTCTTCATCTCGATTCATGCCAATTCAAGTCGCGTTCGCACGGTGCGGGGCATCGAAACGTATTACCTGAACATCACCACGTCGCGCGAGGCATTGGACGTTGCAATGCGTGAAAACGCGGCGTCCGAAAGATCGATCCACGAGCAGCAGAGTCTGATCAAGAACATCATGCTGCGAGACAAGGTGGAGGAATCGCGTGAACTGGCACGCGTCATTCAGAAAGCCATGGCTGCCCGGCCCAATTCCGGTACGGACCGAGGCGTCAAACAGGCGCCGTTCATTGTGTTGATTGGCGCCAGTATGCCTTCCATCCTTGCGGAGATTTCATTCATCAGCAACCCACAGGAAGAAAAGCTCCTCAAAACCGAAGCGTACCGCCAGAAGATTGCCGAATCGCTTTTCGACGGTATAAGATCCTATTCGGAATCGTTGAGCGGACTGAAAACCGCGTCAAAAAGCCAGGATAAGAGTCAGGAGCACTAGCGTCTAACGCTAAGTCATGAATTTCAAAGCGTGGCTGGGGATTGCCCTGCCCATTCTGCTGTTTTCATCAAACCTGCAAGCCCAATCGCGAGAGACTTTACTGAAGTACGTCGCGGAAAGCCCCGATTGGACGCCCTCCGGCAGCGCCACGCAATACGACGCGAATAACCTTCAAGGTCTTAACGAAAAAGCAGCGCCCACCATCAAGCGCTACGGCGTGACCGGCATCACCGTTCAGGATTGGAACAGTAAAGAGGGCCGAGTCCACGTCACACTATACGAAATGGTGGATCCGAGTGCGGCGTACGGACTGTTCACGTTTGAAAGAAACCCCGATCAACCAGGGTTTTCCAGCGTGCCGCTGGGAACGGAAGGATTTCGAACGAATTCGAAAACGTATTTCTGGCAATCGAAATACGTGGTTAAACTCGAAGGAAATCTACAGCCGGCAGAGAGTTTCGGCCGGCTGGCGTCCCAGAATATTTTTGGCAGGTCGCGCAAGCCGACCGTCTCGGAACATTTGCCGTTGAACGACATTGTTCAGGACTCGGAAAAATACATTGTGGATGCTGCGGGACTCGATCCCGCGCTGGCTCTCGAGGCATCGAAACTGGGTTTTGAGGACGATCTCGAGATTGCAACCGCTCGTTATCGCATCGACAACCATACGGCGACCCTGGTTCTTCTGCTGTACCCGACGCAGCACGTCGCAAAGAAGTATGAAGAAGCGTGGGACACTGCCAATCCGGACAGCAAAGCTTTTCGAAAGCGGGTTGGGCCTCTGGTGGCCTGGGTTCGGGGAACGAACGATGCCAGTGTCGCGGACCGCATCTTAAAGTCAGTGGGTTACGAGTCGAGCGTCACCTGGAATCAGCAACGCCCTGACCTTTCGATACGCACCGTCATCCTCACCATTTTCACTTTTATAGGGATTGCCTTGCTGTTCACGTTCGTCGCCGGGCTCAGTTTCGGCGGCTTGCGAATATTTGTGAAAGCGAGATACCCGGATCGGGTTTTTGATCGGTCGTCGGACATGGAAATTATCCAACTCAAGCTGGATCAAGGGCTTACGAGGAAGGAATTACCGAGATAAATCGGTGAGTTTTTGATACGCGGAGTTAAAGTTAGTCGTTCAAATGGTTTGAAAGACGTCCGAAATAATTCGTTGACAACCCCTACCCCCAAATTTAAATTAAGTGGCATTGGAGCTTTGGCCTCGCTTTGCGGGCGAGGCTTCGATCCTTTTTCTCTTTACAACTATTGCTCACCCGAACAGGGTGAGCATTTTTTTGCCGGCGTAGCTCAGTTGGTAGAGCAGCTGATTCGTAATCAGCAGGTCAGCGGTTCAAGTCCGCTCGCCGGCTTCGAAACGCAATCGGTCGTCGGCTGATTGCGTTATTTTGTTTTAAGCAAGTTTCTCGCTGGCAGCCGCACAGTCATCGGTCTTGGCGAAAACTGCCCGTTCGGACGCCAACACTATCCGAGCGAAGCGAGTGGGGCACTTACCAGGATGTCCGCTCGGTTCGCTCGGGTACTGTTTTGGTCCGTTTACCGGGAGTGGGGATTCTGTATCGTACGCCGATATAAGTCTTCGTACCGCAGAACGATCTTGCTGGCGCAGAATTCTTCGCGAGCGCGTGCGCGTGCCGCTTTCCCCATTTCAAGGCGAAACGTAGGATTTTCGAGTACACGCAGACAGACGTCAGCCATGGATTTCACATCGCCGAGCTCACATAAGAAACCATCCGTACCATTTCGAACGACCTCGGGCAGGCCGCCAACGTTTGTGGCCACGACGGGGACTTCACATGCCATGGCCTCGAGCGCGACCAGTCCGAACGACTCGAGCTCACTCGGAAGCAGCAAGATATCCGCGATGGAGAGTAAGCGTGCCATGTCGTTCTGTTTGCCAAGGAAGAGCACGTCATTGGCTACTCCGTGGGTATTTGCCAGCCACTCTGCTTTTGGACGCTCCGGACCATCGCCCACCATCAAAAGCCTCGCTGGACGCGTTTTTCGGACCGCCGAGAAAACAGCAATGACATCTTCCACTCTCTTCACCGGACGAAAATTGGAGATGTGAATCAGAATGCCTTCATTGGGTTTGGCAAAACGCTCGCGCAATCGTGGGTCATCTGCCCGATCGTACACGTCACAATCGACAAAATTCGGAATCACGTCGATCGGCCGGGTGATGTGAAATTCATCCACGGTGCGGTATCGGAGATACTGCGATACCGCAGTCACGGCGTCGCTTTGCTGAATACCGAATCGGGTGATCGGCAGGTACGAACGATCGTTGCCGACCAATGTGATGTCCGTACCGTGCAATGTCGTGACGAATGGCGTGCCGTGCTCGTTGAGCATCATTTTCGCGAGGTAGGCGCTGATCGAATGCGGGATCGCGTAATGGACGTGGAGAATATCCAGGTTGCAGCGCGTCATGACCTCGGCCATCTTGGTCGCAAGCACGAGATCGTATGGCGGGTACTCGAACAGCGGATACGTCAGGACTTCCACTTCGTGAAAGTAGATCCGATCGTTCGGTGTGAGTCGAATGGGAAGCGCATAACTGATGAAATGAACTTCGTGATCACGCGACGCGAGTTCCTTGCCAAGTTCAGTTGCGACGACGCCGCTGCCACCGTAAGTCGGATAACACGTAATACCAATCTTCATAAAGCAAAGAAGCTGATGATATCACGCCCGCCAGGGGCCCAATGCCGCCGGGGAACACGCGTGGTGGTGTGGTTTGAAAATCTACGGAATCAAATTTCAACAACCTGGTGGGCGGTGGAATCGAGTGCGAGGGCTTCTTCGAGACGTTTCATGAAACCCAGCCCGTACCGGGCAATAAAAGACACGATATTCAACTGACGTTCCTGAAGTTTCTTTTCCGGAAACAAGGAATTCGCGACGGTGTCCAGGTGTTTTTCCAGGAGTTCGTTCCGGCGGGCTTCGGCATTGATGAACCTGGTCTCTAAACCTTCGATCTGGTAAATCATTTTCTGCTTCGCGTTGTCCAGTGCACCGCGTAACGTGGGATCAACGGCATCCAATGCAGGACGAAGCGATTCGAGCAGTCCCTCGAGTTGGTTTCGGGCACGCCCGAACAGGTCCGTTCCCTGAACGTTCCGGACGGCGCGTCGTTTCATGAAGTCCTTTCCTTCGAACACATCCGTGATTTGAAGTTCATACTTCCTGAGCGATTTCGCGACTCGTGTTTCGAGCAACGTGGCGCTGATTCGTGGGAAGACCGGCGGCAGTTCCATTCCGAGTTCCTGATAGACCGGCGCCGCTTGCGCAAGGTACGCGATCTCGGAAGGACCGGCCACGAACGCGGCCGTCGGAAAAATCGTGTCCTGAATCGCCGGACGGACAAGAACGTTGGGACTTAGTGTGCTGTCGAACGAGGCTAATTGATCCGGTCGCAAGCTCTGCCGGGAATTCCCACGCAGCGCGAATAATCCTGTGAAATTCTGATCGACTTTCACCTGCTCGTGATAACCCGCTGCGGAAATCGCGCGGCTCCGTTCGAGCACAGCACGCCGAATCCGTTCATTCTGATGCGCGACGCGCGAAAGGACCGGGGCGGCGATCTGCTTCAGTCGCGGATCCAGGGGGTCGGCCACAACCAAACCGGAAGAACCGAAGAGTCGCGTCATCATCCTCGCGAACGAATCGACGGGTGAACGATCGGTTTGGTAACTACTCTCGAGAAGGTCGCGAAGTTCCGCCTGGAATTCGGAAGCCGGCAAGCTCGACAAACAATCCTGAATCACAGACGAAAGGTCGCCTTTAAGTCGAAGCCAACCGGACGGCGAAGCCTCGTTGTTGGCGAGATCGACTTGAAACCGGCGGACGTTCGCGTCGCGATCGAGAATCGCCGCCCACTGAATTTCTTCGTAATCATGATCTTCGGCGGCAGCCCAAAAGATCGGGACGGCTTCGATGCCCGCATCATCGAGTTGTCGGACGAGCTTGATGATCGTGATTGCCTTCAGGATGGTGTAAAGCGGACCCGTAAACAGCCCCGGCTGCTGCCCGGTAACCACAGCCACGGCGCCTCGCGCCAGGCGGTCGATGGATTGGGTATTGCCGCCGCGCGACCGGTGCTGGTCGGCGAGCGCGAGGCAGAGCGAGTCGCGGTGAGGCAAACTCGCGTCCCGGCGCTTTCTGGCGAAGTCTTTGATCGATTCGAAGCTGCAGTCGTGGGGGTAAAATCTTCGAATACGGGAATCATTCGCCGTGTAATCCAGGAAAAGAGCCGACTGGCCAGGCAGTTTTCCGAACGGCATTCCCATCATGAAAGCTCGGCCAACTCGCTGTTCATGCGGCGGAAGATGGTCTGAAGATCCTCGATCTGAGGCTGTTTCAGCGGTAACAACGGCCGGCGTGGAACCCCGGAGTCGAATCCTTCCAAAGACATCGCACCCTTCAGTCCGGCAATTCCGTACTTTGCCGTCACCGCCGCAGCGGCCGGAGCGATGATCCGCTGAACGTCCGAGGCCTTGGTGTAATTCGAATGTGCAACGGCTTCGTACAGAGTCGCCACCGCGCGCGGCGCCGCGCACGCAAGTGCGACAATGCCGCCTCTGGCACCGGCCATCATGTTCGGATACAGAACCGGCGCGGCGCCGGCCAGAACCGCAAACTTTTCTTTCGGCGTGTTCCAAACCACTTCCGAAATCAAACGGACATCGCCCGAACTCTCTTTAAGCCCGACGATGTTCGGATGTTTGGCCAGTTCAATAATGAGCCGGGCTTCCAGCGAGATGCCGGTGAAAACCGGAACATTATAAATAATGACAGGAACCGGCGACGCATCCGCAACAGCCGTGTAATGCGCGTGGTAAACGTCGAAGGTCATTTGACTTTTGTAATAGAAAGGATTCTTCACGAGGACAGCGTCTACACCGCGCTCGGCCGCTTCCCTGGTCAGCTGGATGGTCGCTTGTGTCGTCTCGACGCCTGTCCCGGCGAGCAGCGTCATGTATGAGGGCACTCGCTTTCGAGCGGATTCAATCAGCTTCAGTTTCTCGGAATGCTCGAGATAGACCGACTCCCCGTTCGACCCGAGCACGAGAAAGCTGCGAATTCCAGCATCGAAATACTTATCAAAATTTCGTTCGAATGAATCGTACCGAACCGCCCCTGTTTCATCAAACGGTGTGACGAGGGGTGGAACGATACCTTTAAGATCCAACATCTCTAAACCATCCTCTCCAAAAAACGGTCGAGTCCGCGGATCTGCATTCTTTCCGCGAAAGCTCGAATTGTCGCATGATCGAACCGCGGAGTTCGAAGATTCTCTTCAAGCCCGGATAAGTCGTCGAGTGTTTTGAGCTGGATCGGCATGGTAGTCAGAGCCTGCGTGGCTCCGCGCAGCGCGCGGTAATGACTCAGAAGTCTCAGAGCAGGATAGTAGAAGAACACGTTAGGGCCCGGAATTGGAGCCAGAATGGGCGTCAGGGCAAGGACCACCAGTGTGACGACGGAGTCGATCGATAGCCAGAAGATGTGTTTGAGGCGTTGTCTCTTCAGCATGGATGTCAATCGCGACCGGACATTGGCGGATGGCGCGTAGTAGATGTTCAATTCCGACGAGCAACGGATTGCTTTAAGGACGCGTTCAACCGGATCGATGCGATCCTCAAGACGGATGTAATAGTCGTGACCGGCCTTGAGAACGCGTCCGACCCAGGCGATGAGTCTATTCGGACGGTTGACGACCCAGGTCACGAACCGCCGGATTCGATCACCGGATTGGATCTCGCACTGCTCCACAATGTCGGTTGGACAGAATAAAACGTAGCGGTCTCCGCGTGTCGCAATGAGGTACAGATCGAGTACTTGCATTTTAGAAAATTATAGACGCGTCAAATTTCTTTCTCGGGTGTCCTACACCATTGTTCTGTGCGAGCAACGATATCGACTGCTCGCAACAGGTCGCTGATCACCGCGATGCTCCGAGCTCCTGCCGTGTAGACTTCCGATGCGCGGTCCAGTGTGATTCCTCCGATGGCAACGACGGGCATGCGTATCCGGCGGCAGATCTCTCGAAGAGCAGACACTCCCACAACCGGATCGGGATTCTGCTTCGTCGTGGTTTCGAAAATCGGACCGACCGCAACGTAGTCGATCGGCATTTTATCCGCGCTCAGCGCTTGCGCCAGATTGTGTGTTGAAAAGCCGATCACGGCGTTCGGCCCAAGAATGGATCGCGCCCGCTCGACAGGCAAGTCGTCCTGACCGAGATGAACTCCGTGTGCTGCCGCAAGCAACGCGACGTCGACTCGATCGTTAACGAGCACGAGGGCATCCGGCGGAGCAATGCGCAGAATCGCCGAGGTTTGCATCAGCAACTCCCGGGCACCGGCACGCTTATTTCGGATTTGGACGAGGCGGGCTCCACCGTCGAAGAGATTGCGAGCAAGCTCGATAGAATCTCCGAAGGACGCATCCGCGATCGCATACAATCGCGGAAGGTTCATCCCGCGACTTGAATCGCCCGCGGCTGCGGATTGGACAGGTCTTCCAGGAACCTCGTGTAGATCTCGCCGCGCCTGAAGTCGGGCTGAGCGAGAATCTGCCGGTGAAGCGGAATCGAGGTACGCACGCCTTCAATGACAAACATATCCAACGCGCGTTCCATCCGATGAATCGCTTCAGTTCGATCGGCTCCCTGAACAACGAGTTTCGCAATCAATGAATCGTAGTAGGGCGGAATAATGTATTCGGCATACGCGGCGGTGTCGATCCGAACGCCGGGACCGCCTGGGGCATGCCACGTCGTGATTTTTCCCGGCGAAGGACGGCAGGTTACGGGGTCTTCCGCATTGATGCGGCATTCAATCGCGTGTCCGCGGAATCGAATATCGTCCTGGCGGTAAGGCAAACGGTCGCCCGCCGCCATCAGAATCTGATCGCGAATCAGGTCAATTCCGGTGACCAGTTCCGTGACCGGATGTTCAACCTGAATGCGCGTATTCATTTCCATGAAATAGAACTGGTGCTTCTCGTCGACGAGAAACTCGATGGTTCCGACGCTCGAATAGCCCACTTCCTGCATTGCCCGCACGACTCGACTCCCAACCCGGTTGCGGAGTTCCTCGGTCATGATGACCGACGGCGATTCCTCGATGAGTTTTTGATGCCGGCGTTGGATAGAACATTCACGCTCGCCAAGATGGATGACGTTGCCGTATTCGTCGGCGAGGACTTGAAACTCGATGTGCCGCGCATGCTCGATGTATTTCTCGATATAGCAGTGGGGCACCCCAAAAGCGCCCGCCGCTTCGGCTTGAGCGGTTTTCAGCGCGTTGATCAATTCGGTCCGGTCGTGGACAACGCGCATTCCCCTTCCGCCGCCGCCCGCCACCGCCTTGATGATCACCGGATAACCGATGGCATCCGCCGTGGACAGGGCCTCTTTCTCCGACTGCACGGAGTCTGAGCTGCCGGGAAGAACCGGCAGGCCAAAGCGTTTCATTTCGCTTCGGGCTCTAGCCTTATCGCCCATCAGACGAATGGCTTCAGACGATGGACCAATGAATCGAATGCGGCTGGCTTCGCAAACTTCGGCGAAATAGGCGCTCTCCGACAGGAATCCGTATCCGGGATGAATGGCGTCGACGTTGGAGACTTCGGCAGCGGCGATGACGCTCGGGATGTTCAGGTAACTGTCGGCGCTTTTCGGCGGACCGATACAGATGGCGTCGTCCGCAAAGCGGACGTGGAGCGCGTAGCGATCCGCTTCGGAAAAAACGGCCACCGTCCGAATACCGAGTTCCTTGCACGCGCAAATAATTCGAAGGGCAATCTCTCCCCGGTTCGCTACCAGGATTTTTTTGAACATGTCGTGTGTGCTCCAGTCCCTAGCGCGGCCTTACGGCGTACAGATTCTCACCATACTCCACGGGTTGACCGTTTTCGACCAGAATGGCCACTATTTCTCCGGCAACCTCTGACTGGATTTCGTTCATCAATTTCATTGCTTCGATAATACAAACGGGCGTCCCCTTGCCTACGAAATCGCCGACGGAGACAAACGGATCCGAGTCCGGGCTAGGCGCCCGATAGAACGTACCCACAATCGGAGATTTAATGTAAGAAAGACCTTCTTCCTGCAATGCCGGTGCAGCCGTAGCGGGAGACAGCGCCGGAGACACGCTTGCGGACGCGATGGGTGCGGTAGTTATGGACGTCGAGTGATTAAACGAGCGCTTGATCCGTAATCGAACACCCGACTTCTCGATCTCTAACTCCTCGATCGACTCCTTCTCCGTGACGAGATCGATGATTTCCTTCAGTTCCTTCAGATTCATAGGAGGCAAACGAGCAGTATACCGCAGTCAGGCCAAATGCTGATCCAGGAACAAAGCGGCGCGTTTGATTTCGTAACGAGCCCGGCCGATTTGACCCTGGTTTTCGGAAGTGAGGATCAGGAAGGATCCCGACTGGAGGCGCCGCACAACGGTGATCGTAGGCCCGGAAACGGTAATGTATTCAATCAGTTCTCCGGACCCGACGTCGTTTGTCGTGCTGCCGGCGATTCGCAGCGCCGTCGAGTACTCCGAGGCAAAAACATCAACCTGAAAATTAGGGTGGTCGGAAAAGTAAGCCGGCACGGAACCGTCGGGTGCAAGGAGGACAACGGCCCGTATGCCGGATACCGCTTTCCGGAGTCTATCGACGACTCCCCGGAAGGTGGTCTCCGATAATACGGGCGCTGTCCTTATCATGGTCTACAGACACTATCGCTGTCCCGGCGGCCGGTCTCCCGGCGTCGCGTTCACGTTCCCAGCGGCTTGAATACGCGGCGTGATGAAGAAGAGCAGTTCGGCGGTGCTCTTGATCGTTTGACTGTTCTTGAACAGATGCCCGATCAGCGGAATGCTGCCCAATCCGGGCACCTGGCGGAGGTTGAACGAATCGGTATCGATCAGTACTCCTCCGAGCACGGCGGTTTCGCCGTCACCGACCAGAATGTTGGTGACCACGTTCTGCGTCGCAACCGAGGGAATCCCGTTCACGGCACGCGCAAAATCCGGCGTGCTGTTTTCGATCTGAACGTTCATCAGGATCGTACCGACATCGGTGATTTGCGGCGTCACGCGCAGACTCAGAGCAAAAGTCAAAAACTGCGTGGATATCGTGTTGTTCTGGTTGGTCTGAACCGGAATCTGCGTACCCTGCGAAATCGACGCCTGCTGATTGTTTTGAGTGAACACCTTCGGGCGCGATAACAGTTTCGCAGTGCCGCGTGCCTCCGCAGCCGTAATGATTTCGTCAAGCAGCACGTCGGTCCCGGCCCCAAGGAGGAATGACACACCCGAGGTTCCGGCAGCCGGTAAATTCACGTTGAGCGGAATGGCGCCGGACCCTCCAGCAGTCACGCTTGGAGGAGGCGTCCTTCGGAACGGGCTCGCTCCCGCCAACGGTGCGCCGGCGATGGAATTCTGACTGTTGTTGCCGATCACGAAACCGAGCTGGCTGCCGAGTTCCCGCGAGAAGGATTTGTTTGCCGACAACAGTCGTCCTTCGATCAACACCTGTTGCGCCGGCGCATCGAGGAACTTGACGGTCTGATCGATTTTGCCGAACTGGTTTGGAATGTCGGTGACAATCAGCGCGTTTCGCCGCGAGTCCTGCATGATCTGCCCCCGAGGCGACAGGACTTTTGAAAGAGTCGTGGTGACCTGATCCGCCTTGGAATAGTTCAGGATGTAGGTCTTCGCGATCAGGTCGACAGCCAGTTCCTGCTGCTGGCGCAAATCGATTCGAGCCTTCTCTTCGGACTGCAGCGTGTCGTTCTTGGCGATGCGAAGAACATTTCCCTGAAGCTGTGCGCCGAGCTGAAGGTTCTTTAGAACGATATCGAGAGCCTGGTCCCAGGGAACGTCTTTAATCGATAGAGTGACGGACCCGCTGACAGACGGATCCAACACGATGTTCAAGCCCGTGAAGTCCGCGAGGAAGATGAAGAAATCCTTGACGTCCAGGTCCTTGATCTCGATGCTCACCAGTTCGCCGGTGTACTGCGTCTGCCCTGGCGCGGCAGGAGCGGGAGTAGCCTGTACCGGTTGAGGTGGAGTCAACACCGGCGTGATCGGCGCACGCAGCATGGTCGCAACAGTCCTGGGTTCCGGCGCGGCTGCTGCCGGCAGGACCGGTGGGCCCGCGGTCAAAGCCAGCGGCACTCGAAGCGGTTCGGCTGGTTTGGGCGCAGCGGGAGCAACAGGAGCCGCAGGCGGAGCGGAAGGCTTCCCTTCGCCGCCAAAGACGATTCGCACACTGGTTTCACCGGCTTCGTCGACCTTATAGGAAACGTCCTTGCTCAGATCAAAAACGATCCGAGTCGCGTTACGGTTTTTATCGGTGAAGTTCGATGCGCGGACGCGTTCGACACCGGCGATAGCGATCGGCTTCTCCTTGAATCCGATGCCGTTTTGAATTCCGTGAAAATCCACGACGAGTCGGTGAGGATCCTTCAACTCGAAATATGTGTATTGCGCATGCTCGGTCGTGGCGATCTTGACCTCGAGGGAGCCGCTGTCGTTTTTAAACGACAAATCTTTGACGACGGCCGTTTCCTTGGAGGGAGCCCCGTTGACGATCAGCGTCGTTATCAGCAAAAAGGCGCCGATCGTAGCGGATCTTCGGGAATCGAACACTCTCATTGGCGTTTCTCCTAGAGCTAGGGACTGACCTTAAGAACAACATCACGCGCTGTGCCGGTCCCGCTTTCCTTGCTCGTGGGCGCGAACACAACCCCGTCTCTCCGGATGTCTTTGATAACTGCGTCATAGAGCGCATCGCCTGTACGCGCGGCATAAGCTCGACCTGAGGACGTCCGAATTAATGCTCGCGTCAACTCGGGCGCATCTTTCGATACGACGATCGCCGCGATCCGGGCTTCGCTGAGCATTACTCCGCGAAGCCCCTTCGGACGTTCGGCAATTGTCTGCTCGACGGTTCTCACTGGCTTTGGAACAGGATTAATGAAGGGATCGCGCCGGCCGCGGCTTTGGAACACATAATTCGGGGGGCGAATGGCCATGGCTGGAGCTTCCTCTTCCTGCTTGGGCGGTTCCGCCGGCGTGGGCGGCGCTTTGGTCTGGGCTGCCACATCCAGCCCAAGCACTGCGAACGACGAAATTGAAAAAATCAGTGTTCTGAGCATCTCGTTACTTCGCCGGATTCGGCTGAGGTTCGACCCCACCGGTATCCTCGTGATAAATGAAGGTTGTCGCCGTGTACGTGGCGCCGATGCTTTCTGTAGCGGCCTTGTCACCTTCAGCGTTTCTCAAGACGAGTTTCATCCCGGCCACATTGACGATTCGCGAAAGCCTTCGGATTTTGTCCAGGAAAGTCGCCACCGTGTTGTAGGTGCCGGTTACTTCCATATCCCATGGCCACTCGGTGTAGACATCGTGCTCGACCGTCGGACGAAGAGTCAGCCGCATGATACGCACTCCCGATCCCTGAGCTTCCGCATAAAACGAACGCACAATCTCCGGCGTTTCCTTTTCGAGCGGCAGGATGGTCTTCAACTTGACGAGCTGCGCCTCGAGAGCGAGAGACTCCGTTTTCATTTTTTCGTAGTACTGCTTTTGCTCGAGCGCTTTGGCCACCGCGGCCTGCAGCGTGTTGAGCTGCTGCTGCTTGGCCGTGATCAGATCCTGCATCGGCGACAGGTACTGCGACCACACCAGCGCAAGCAGAACACCGCTGATGCCCGCTACCAGAGCGATCTGGTAGTACCACTTCATTTTCGAAAATCCACCTGAACGCGCCATTAGTTACCTCCCCCTATCGCTGCAGGAGGCGCCGGTTTGGACGGCGAGAACTCGCATTTCAGCGAAAACACGAAATTGCCTGCGGAATCGATGGCGTTGGCCAGATCAGGATTGCGAAAGTGTCCGGTGCTCGAGAGATTGGCGACGAAATCGGCGATGGCGTTGAGCGAAGTTCCCGTTCCGCTCATGCTTAGAGTGGCATTGTTCTGGTCGAGGGTCGATATCCAGACGAACTTGGTTTTTTCAATGGCGTCGCTGAGTTCGTCCATCGCAAAGACGGGGCTCACCTGGTTCCGCTGTAATCCTTCGACGACCTTGATTCGGTTTTCCAGCGTCTTCTTACGGACCTCGTAAACCTGATCCGCTTTGATGATCGCATCGAGCGATGCCTTCTGAGCCTGCGCCGCCGAAATCGATTTATCCAACTCCGCAATCCGGCCGCTGAGGCTCGAGTACCAGAGATATCCGCCCACCGCGGCGCCGCCGACAATAAGAGCCAATATCAACGGCATCGCATTGGTTGGGACCGGAATCTTGATCTTTGTTCCGGTTTTTACGGGTTTCTTTCGGCTTTCTCCGATCAGATTAACCTTGATCATTGTTCCACCCCTCTTAACGCCAAACCAACGGCGACGGCAAGAGCCGGCCCGTAAGACTTGACCTTGTTTCTGTCGACCGCGGGGCCAATGGTGATGGTTCGGAATGGATCCATCACCTCGGTCGAATATCCGAAGACTTCCTGAATTTTTTCAGGCAGACCCGCTATCCGCGACGTTCCGCCGCTGACGAGGACGCGGCTGATCGTTTCGCTGGGATAGGTCTCACGGAAAAAGTCGAACGTCTTCTGGACTTCCATGATCAACATTTCCGTTATCGATTCGAGCAGCGGATTCACCATATCCGCATCCGAAGCCGTTCTGCCCAGTTTCAGGTCTTCAGCTTCCTGAAAATTGATCTGAAGCTCCTTTTGAAGAACGTCGGTGTACTGATTGCCGCCGACCGACACATCACGTATGAAAAGAGGCATACCGCCCTTCGTGATGTTGATGTTCATGAGCGACGCCCCGATGTTCAGCAGGGCGACCGTTTCATTCGGATTCACGCGGTAATTCGCTTCGAACGTGTTCTGCAGAGCGAACGCATCGATGTCGACGACTTCCGGTTGGCGGCCGGCAAGGCTGATGACGTTCGTGTAATTCTGGATTTTGTCCTTCTTGGCCACGACGAGCAGGACTTCCATCGCCGGGTCGTCACTCGTGGTGTTCGTGGGACCGACGATCTGGTAATCGAGGTTGACTTCGGAGATCTCGAAAGGAATGTATTGCTCCGCATCGAACTGGATGGAGGACGCCACTTCTTCTTTGGTCGCAGCAGGCAGGACAACTCGCTTGACGATGACCGAGTGGCCCGAGATTCCTGTCGCGACGGACTTGGGTTTGAACTTTCCGACCATCATGATTCGTTTCAGGGATTCAGCGACCGAATTCATTTGCGAATCCATGATGGCGCCATCGACAACAGAGTCGGGACCGAGCGACTCGGTCGCGAAACCTGTCAATTCGAAACCTTTCTTTGATTTGACCAGTTCGACGGCTTTGATGGCACTCGACCCGATGTCGACTCCAACCAACGGCTTGTTTTTCTTGAGCAACATTTTCCGACCGTTTCCTTTGATTACTGGTTTCGTCCTGGCGGACCCACATTCGCTCCGCTCATCTGTTTAGTTCTTCAGCGCCTTAGCCAGTCGCTTCGGCCTCGAATCCGATCTTTCACTTTTTCGCTCGATCCAGCGGTCGAGCAGATCCTTCTTAAAACGCCAGCGATTTCCCAGTTTGAAAGCCGGAAAGTTCTTTTCGTCCCTGATATATTTATAGAGTGTGTCGGGAGAGATACCGAGATACTGGGACGCTTCGCGGAGGGTCATTACTTCCTTTAGTCGTTCCATTTTCCGCCTGTTCTTGCCGTTATTCCGGGCCGTTTCGTACCCTTGAACTCCAGCTTTTTCCGCGATTTTCCCTGCTGCAGCCGCGTTTTCTCTTTGTTCTGGCCGGTCTCTTACCGGTTTTGTTAGGCGAGAGTAACAACGGGCCAAACCAAAAGCAAAAGAAAAAACAGGACCTAAGTCCACCGTGTCAATAGTACTCTCGGCTAGTTTTTATGGCCTGCCGCGCCAATAAATCGCCGCGCCGGCGCCGGTCATCAGGAGGGTCAATCCGATCGTTTTGGTGACGAAAAAAGCCTTGTTCGGGTCGTCCGCGGCCGGGATAACCGCCAGGATTATGGAAGCGGTTGTCGTGATGAAGCCCAGGCCGCCAAGGACGACCGCCAACGGCCTGCCATCGAGTTTCATGAGGGCCGCAAACATCAGAAGATAAGGCAGGAAATAGGTAATCACGCTCATGCTCACCAGGACGTCATAAGCTCCTTTTACGGTGGTGCCCGCCTGGCCTAGAAGCACAACAACAAATGCGATAGCCGCCTGAATCAATAGAGCCACGTACGGCGTGCCCCACTTTGGATGAACGCGGCCGAACACGGGCGGCAGGAACCGGTCGACACCTGCAACAAACGGCAGCCGCGCCGCGGCAGCAAACCATGCGGCAACACCACCAAACGCGCTGATCGAAACCAGCGCTGCCATGAGCGGCACAATGGATTTCATTCCAACCCGGGTTGCTACGGCGTCGATCGCCTGAGTGACGCCCTGCAACCCCGTCACTTCATTCTGAGGAACCGCGATCAGAACCGATGCCGTGGCCGCGATGTAGAAAGTCGTCGTAATCACACCGGCAAGAGGTACGGCGCGCGGAATATTGCGCCCGGCATCCTTCACTTCGTCGCCCATAACCGAAGCGCCTTCGACACCTGAGAACGCGAAAGCGATTGTCGACCAGAACACCACGTTTTTGAAATCGAGAACAGGCATTATCGTCGCCAAATGAAACTCGGTCGCCGAACCGAAACGCGACAACGCCACCGGCGCCATCACGACGAGCACAATCGCGGGAATCCACGCGCCAAACGCACCGATGTTATGGAGCCACTTGCCGACGTTCAGGCCAATGAGGTTGAGAATCACACCCAGGCCAAGGCCGATCACGGAAACGATGATGAAATAGGTACTGTTCGTGGATAGAGCCAGCCACGAACCGCCGCCGATGAATAACAAATTGCCGGCGGCGAAATAAAGCAGACTAGGGAAATACGGCAGGTTCGATCCCCAGTAATTCCAGCCCGTCATGAAACCGGCGAAATTACCGAAGGCTTTTTTGGTCCAGACGTACAGTCCGCCTTCATCGGGATGGAGAGCTGACAATCGAAGAACACAGTACGCCAGCGGAATAAAGAACGCGACGCACGCGATCGCCCAAACCGCCAGAGCGCTCGGCCCCGTTGCGGCCGCCGTCGCGACCCAGCGTATGCTGAAGCTCGTGACGATGTAGAAAAGCACGAGATCCCAGAAACCCATCGCTTTTCGGAGGTGTGTCACGGCGTGGGTTTTATCACAATGAGAAGCGAGAGGAACGCTCTATTGAGATCGCTGGTAACGAAAATGCCGAACTATAGTTCTTTGATTTAGCGTGATACCACGAAGCCCGTCGCTGCGCTCCGGGTTCTGCACATCGTCCCGCGACGTCGCAATGTTCAGGACCCGGAGCACAGCGACGGGCTTCGTGATCAAACCTACACGGACTTTGAGAGGACGCGCATCAGGACCTCGTTGAAGCGCGGGGCGTCGTCAAGTTCGGAACCTTCGGCGAGCAGTGCGTAGCCGTAAAGGACTTGCGCAAAGTCGTCCAACGCCGGGTCCTCGGCGTTCGCTGCAAAACGGTCGCGCATCTTCACGACCAACTCATGGTCCGGATTGATTTCCATGATGCGTTTCTGTTTTTCCTGATCGGTCTTCATTTGCCTCAGGATCTTCTCGAGATTCGGACTCGCGTCGTGCTCGCCGACCACGAGGCAAACCGGCGACGACGTCAATCGGCTGGTCAGTCTCACCTGTTTGACGCGATCGTCTAATTTGAACTGGAGCGCATCGAGAAATTTAGAGAAGTCGTTGAGCTTTTGTCGAAGGTCCGTATCGTCGCCCAGATCGACGGCGCCTTTTGCGACGGACTTCAGTTTTTTCTCCTGATACTCGGTCACCCATTGAACAAGGATCTCATCCACCGGATCGACCAGATACAGGACCTCGTAACCCTTGCTCCTGAACGCTTCCAAATGGGGTGAATTCTCAACCGCGCGGCGCGAGGGGCCGGTGATGAAGTAAATCGCACTCTGCCCTTCCTTCATTCGAGCAACATATTCCTGGAGCGTTGTGAGTTTCTTCGGGTCCGCCGACGATTCGAACAGCGCCAACGAAAGAAGTTTGTCTTTATTGTCGAAGTCGAAGCTCGCGCCTTCCTTCAAAACCCGGCCGAACTGCGACCAGAACTGCCCATATTTTTCGAATTCGTTCTTCTGCATTTCCTCGAGCGAATCGAGGACCTTCTTTGTGATCCATTTGCGGATCTGCGCAATGTGCCGGTCCTCCTGCAATCTTTGCCTCGATACGTTCAGCGGGAGGTCGGATGAATCGACCACACCTCGAACGAACCGCAGATACGCCGGCAGCAGTTCCTCGCAGTGTTCCATGATCAAGACTCGTCGAACGTACAGATGAAGCCCAAATTTCGCGGTCTGATAAAAAAGATCGAAAGGAGCCTGCGATGGAATGAAAAGCAGCGCCTGGTATTCGGTGCGGCCTTCCGCACGGAACGACCAGATCTTCATGGGTTCGCTCCAGTCGTGCGAGATGTGTTTGTAGAATTCCTTGTACTCATCGTCGCTGACTTCGGATCTGGGCCGCGTCCAGATCGGCTTCATCGAATTCAGCGCCCGGTCCTCCTGCTTCCCGTCTTTTTCCTTGTAATAAATCGGGTATGCCACGAAGTCGGAATACTGGCGGACGATCTTCGAAACGACGTATTTGTCGGTGAAGTCCTCGACGTCGTCTTCTTCTTCGAATTTCTTCAAATGGAGAGTGATCGAAGTGCCGCGGGTGAGCTTTCGCGAGTCGGCGATCGTGTAGCTTCCGTCGCCGGTGGACTCCCATTGTGTTGCCTTGTCTTCTCCGGCCCGACGCGTGAGCAACGAGACCCGTTCGGCGACCATGAATGCAGAATAGAATCCGACGCCGAATTGACCGATCAGTGAATTGAGCGCCTCCGAGGACTGCTTCTCCTTCAAACTCGCGATCAGTTCGCGGGTGCCGGATTTGGCGATCGTTCCGATGTTGGAGACCACTTCATCACGATTCATGCCGATGCCGTTGTCCTGAATCGTGATCGTCCTGCCTTTGGAGTCGGTCTCCACGACGATCTCCAGCCGGTCGTCGCGGTCGATCAACTCCGGCGCGCTTAGCGATTCGAAGCGCAGGCGGTCCAGAGCGTCGGACGCGTTGGAGATCAATTCTCGAAGGAAGATTTCTTTGTTGGTGTAGAGGGAATGGATCATCAGGTCCAGGACCTGACGAGCTTCAGCTTGAAACTGGAATGTCTCGGTGCTCATGGCCGCTCTCCTGTCGCAAATGTTGGCTTCGGACCAACAGAAGAGTTTAAGCCATCTGGCGGGGGGCAGTCAGCTATCAGCGGCCAGCTAACGACGATTGTCGATAGCGGACGGCTGATAGCTGTTCAATCTAGTTGCTGGTTTGCTGTAAAGCAGGTTTGCGACGATTGCTCGACTGCCAACGCTCGAAATCTGCACCGAGGATGAAGAACTTTCGGCCGATTTGAACGATTCGGATGCGCTCTTCCTCAATGATTCTGCGGAAATGCCGCACGGAGAACCCTGCCATCTGAGCAGCGTTCGGGATATCCAAAAACATTTTTTTCGGTGCAAAAGTTGGGGTGGCTTTCATTCGATCTCCTCCTGTCACACGGAGGAAATGCAGGTGGGATACCAGAAGTTAAATTATTCGTGACACGGCACTTGACAACTCCGAGTCCAAAACGCTTCGAAAAAACAGGTTTCGAAACGTTACTGATTGGGTTGACAAATGCCTGACTCGGAGCGGCTACTCTTCGGCCAGGAAGGGATAGCGATAGTCCGCCGGCGGGACAAATGTTTCTTTGATCGTTCGCATCGAAACCCAACGCATCAGATTGAACATCGAACCGGCTTTGTCGTTCGTGCCGCTCGCGCGAGCTCCGCCGAACGGCTGTTGACCCACAACCGCTCCGGTTGGTTTGTCGTTGATGTAGAAGTTGCC
>CAZPBY010000063.1:0-41677 GCA_964584785.1 uncultured Solibacteraceae bacterium | reverse complement strand
GAAATTTCAAATCGCGGAAATTCCGTTCTGACCCAGACACACTGATCAGACGAGTCTTATCTCATGGTTTTAAAAAATAAACCGGACACTACTGTGTTCCGACCAACAAATGACAGCGGCAGGCCGACGCCGGCCACTACCGATCCGAATTCGGTCTGTTAACGGACCGGTGGACGTGTTATAAAAGGCTTAATGAACCTTGGACGGGATATCAAGCCGATCACCTATCTCAAAAGTAAGACGACAGATGTTGTGCAGCAGGTGTCCGCCGGCCGGACGATGATCATTACGCAAAATGGCGAGGCGAAGCTGGTGGTTATGGGTGTGGAGGAGTATGACCGCATGCAGTCAGCGCTCGCATTGCTAAAAATCATTCAACGGTCCGAAGCTGACGTGACAAAAGATAGAACCATGACGCAGGAAGTAGTGTTTAAACGGATTGAGGACGTCATCGAAAACGCGATTTCGCGTCGAGTGGACAAACAGCGCCTTCGCCGATCTCGCTGACATTCTCGAGTACATCGCGAAAGATTCTCCTCTCCATGCAAGGAAGATCTATCGGCGAATTCGCGCTCGCGTCAAAACGCTAACGGCGCTTCCTGGCCGAGGACACGTTGTTCCAGAGTTGCTCGAATTCGATGTCATTTCCTATCGTGAGTTGGCTGTTCCACCGTATCGCATCATCTATCGCATCGATGGCCGGAAGGTCTTTGTAATTGCTGTACTGGATGGCCGCCGAGACCTCAAACAGCTGTTGACGGAGCGCCTTTTGAGATCGGACGCCTCATCCATTCGTTGACTTCGACGGGCAGCTGATTCAAGATCGCGCCACAGCAAATCGGGTACACAAAAATCAGAGCAGCTAACGGCGGCGTCAGTGTGTTGCAACAGCGAAGCTCTTAAAAGGAGTATTCATGGCAAGCCCAAGTCCGGTAAGGTCGTCGGATGTCGAAACGATTACAAAACTGCGGGAAGACTGGCTCGTCGCACTCAATACCGATGACATTGAGGGAATACTGTCGTCGGCACCAGACGACATTTTGGTCTATCCACCGCACGAACCACCCGTGGCCGGAATCGCCGGATCTCGTGCGTGGCATGAGGCCCGGATCGCCCAATTCAAGACGCGGCTGACGATCACGCCCGAAGAATTGGTCACTGCCGGCGATATGGCATTTGAACGGTTCTCTTTTACGATCGGTCTGACGCCGAGAAGTGGCGGCGCTACTATTGAGGACAGCGGCATCTGCTTCTGGTTGTGGCGGCGTCAGTCCGACAATTCCTGGAAGCTTGCGCGAGCGATCTGGAACAGCGAGAACCCCGTTGAGCCGGCGATGGCGATTCGCGCCACAATTACGCCGTAGCGTAGCGAGGATAGCAAATTCAAGAAGAGCTGCGTCAGAATAGCGGCCACGAGTTCAGGTGAATCCGGGGGCTGGGATGTCGCACACGGGGCGTTTATGCGATCCAGGACACCGCGGATTGAAAAAAATCCCGCGAGCACGGCGGATTCAAGCGAGTTTTGGCGCCGATACGGGGCGTTACGGCGCGGCGGTGCGAGACCCGCGGCAGCCGGAGAATTCAAAATGCTCGGCTGGCGGAGATTTAGCCGAAATCCGGATAGTCGGTGCGGAGGAAAATGGCCGGCTTGACGCGTGGGGGGTTTGAGGGAACGCCGAGACAATCCAGGATTTGGATAATTTCGGTGGGCGTCCCCGAAATTCAGTCGGTGTGTCCCATCAAAGGGTGCTGTTCGCCTACCTCTTCTGCTTGAGATTCGATTGCCAGAGCGTGAACGCAATACTAGAATCTCTCGTCATGAAACCACTCCTTCAAATTGCAGTTGTCGGATTCACTTTCCTCCTCGTTTTACCTATCGCACGAATTCAGGCCGAGAAGAAGGAAATGACAGTGAAAATAATTGACCGGCAAAATAATGAAACTCGCGCCACATATACAATTCCCGGCTATTCCACATCGAACTCCACTGCGAATCTGAACTGTTACGGAACAACAACTCTGAATTGTTCAAGCACGACTACCACAACCGGAATGAAGGTTCCCGCTCGAACGAGTTCATTCACGGTTCAGGGAGCGACATTCGCCCTTCAATTGCCGGATGGTCGGGTGGCAGTCGTGAACTGTGAGAGTAAGTTTAAAGAGCGGTTCGCGGGAAGGGCGGGTAATCGTCGAAGCTGCCGGATGCCAGTAACGGATGTTATCCAAGTAGAATTTTCTGGCGACAATGCGAAGCTCAAATGGCCGATAAGTCTTGACGGGAAGAAGATCGAGTCAGAGACTTACAAGATATTGGGCGTGCTCGACAACAAACAATAATTTGCGATTTCCTTCCCGTAGCCACTTTAGAAACGGTTCAGGATCAACCCTCAGGATTCCACTCTTCACAATCAACGTTAGGAGTTCGTGAATAAATCCGCTGCAACAATTGTTATGTGTCATGGACCTTTTCGGGGACAACCATAGCGGATGCTTGTCGAAGCAAAATCATCCAAGACGGAAGGTTCACACCACTGATGCCGAAAAACACGAGTATGAAGCTGGCAGTCACTATCTTTGGATTATTCGTCGTAGCCGTGGGGATCCTCGTTGTGTATAGTTCTTGGCCCCCAAAAGAGCCGCTGGCTCTTGGTACGTTCATAATCTTGACTCTCACTCTAATCGTTCTTGTTTGGTATGCGTATGACACCAACTCAATGGCGCGGGTTACACGGGAAAGGTGGATGCGTGACGGAGTGTTGAGTACGACCTATAGCATGGATCTCATCGGGGCCAGAGGCGATGCTGGACGGACGTTGTTTCGAATTCATAACCCATCAACGCTTATCGTCCGAGCGCGCGTGACATGCAACTTCCGAGTCTACGGAACACCCACCAAGTCCGTTGCCCGCATATGATGGAGAAGAAGTTTGGCTTCTCTTTCCACAACAGACCACTCAGGGATGGTTCGATATTGAACAAATTCTTTAAATGCAGGGAAGAGTGTTGCCGCGATGATTAACGAAACAACTGCGGCCAATAGTGGACATCAACTGACTATGTTTCTGGAGCTTGAATTCTGGGACGAGTTAGGCAACACGCGCAAACTGCCGCCTCGAACGCATTATTTTGACTTTGGACGGTGGCTATGGATTCCTCATATCACGGAGCGATGATCGTGGGTAGAGCATTGGAACTGAGGTACTCCCCATTCTTTTGACAGACATGGGGGACGGAGGAGAATTTTGGGGACCTTAGTCCGGCTTATGAATAAGCATTAATTGTTGCGAAGACTCTGAATCGATAGCCCGGGCGGCAGCAAATTGGAAATGGGAACATAAAGACGCAGCCGACAGACTCATCACCGCAACCGCTCAACTCCACAGGATCGAGCTTTGGCATACGGATACGGTGCTGAAAAAAAGCTAAAAGGTTTTCCGCACCGATTCTTTAAAGCAAGCCCGCTTTAGGGTAAGGCTGGCGCACACTCTACGGCTCCTTCGGTTTTTCCACGTGATCGATAATGAAAGCGTTGACGGGGATCTTTTCAGCGGTCAGGCGCAGGCCAAGGCTTTCCTGTACCGCCGTGAATATTCCGGCTTCTCTTGAAACGTCGCGGGTCAGCGGAGGCAGCGGCAGGGAGAACGTATATTTCGAGGTCAGGCCGGTTTTGTTAGTAACGGGTTGCATCAAAGCTCCGGAAAGCATGTTGGCGAGATCGTCCATCGATGCATTCGCGCCAACGATCGTCTGCAGAACTCCGCCGCCCGCAGGGTTCGGCTGCATGCGGGCTCCCATCTGATATTTTTCATTCGGCTGCGAGGTCTTCAGTTTCGCGCCGGAGTTTGAGACGATCAGGCTGTATCCATCCAGGTCGCGCTGCTCGCGATGGGATTGCAGTTTGAAGCGGTCCGCCAGAAGCACCTGCAGCATCTTCTTGAGTTGCTCCTGAGTCGCGGGCTGCTCGGATTTGGCCTGAATAGCGATCCGCGGATCCCCAATCGGGCGTGCCGATAAGATATCCCGGCATATATGAAGGCACGTCGAACGCGTAACTGATCAGGCGCGCCAGTTCGACGCTGGTCCCCCCGCAACGTCCAACCGGCACCGTTGCCGTCTCCGGCCCATCGGTTCCCCGGCAGGCAAATGTAATTCTCCGCCCATCACCCGGAATGACCGGACCAACAGATTTGATCGAGGCTACTTCGAACGTCGTCGACTGCAGAATCCAACCTGTAAGGAAAATCCCAAGCAACCCGAAAGAATCCCGTAATCGCGATGAGGCCTCCAGCAGTCAGTACGTCTTCAGTTGCACCTTCGATACAGGCTGGAACACGGCTTTGCCTCAAAATGTCGTGAGCTTCAAATGCGCCATGGGCTGAAGCCCGCGGCAGTCGGCACGATTACCGGAACAGTGAGCCAGCCTGTCAGCATCTACGGCTCGGGGCAGGGCGCCATCGTCTCTGGCCGTGTCGTGGTTTTGACTGGAAGTTCAGCTTCTAACGTGAAGGGCCTCCCTGCAAGTGAGGGAGGCCGACGCGTTTCGATTCTGTATCATAAGCCGAATGTTAATGATGAGCCGGTGGAGCGTCTGAAATCTCGAAACAAATCGGCCGCCGGGCAGGAACGATGTCGAGGAGTCGGAGCTCACGGAGTCATTCCGTTTGATGGACGACGCAGCGAATGCCGGCGAAGGCTTTGGCTGCGCACTCTCATTGGCTGCAGTCGCCAGAACCGCAATTCCCTGCAAGCCGCACGTCATCGACTCTATAGCGCCGTTATTCATATTGCCTCTTCCACACAGAGACACTCCAAACATGGTTGTTGGTTCAACGTTTGTCATAAGATCCGAACGTGATCAAGGGGATCATCTTTGATTTTGGACATACGATCATCCGCGAAGGTTCGTGTATGGATCTGGAGCTGCCCGACGGTCCAGTAGAACTGATGCCCGGAGCGCGCGAAGCGATCGAACGAATCAGGCTGCCGAAAGGTATTTGGGCAAACACACGGGTAGCGACCGCCAACCATATCAGGAGTTGGCTTGTGCGTGCGGGACTGGATCATCAAATATCGTGGGTCGTTGCTTCATATGAGCTCGGAGTTCGCAAACCGGAACCGGAGTTCTTTCGTCTCGCAATAGCCGCATGCGGCCTGCAGGCAGCAGATGTCCTCTTTGTCGGAAACCAATTGGATAGTGATATTGCAGGGGCAAATCAAGCTGGTATTCGTTGCGTTTATCTCGGGGACAGCTGTTACAGAAGCGTCGATGAAAACGCTTCCGCAGCAGCGAAGCCAACTTTCATAATTGAGACGCTGTTCGACTTGCCTGGCCTGATCGAACGAATATCGTAAAGTATCGAAATCGTGTTTGCCGGACATTTCGCAGCAGGTTTTGCAGGTAAACGATTCGCACCCCAAGTGTAGCTGGTGACCCTGATTCTCGCGGGAATTCTTGCAGACTGGAGGATCTTTGCAGCGAGATCCAGGCGTCAAACAATGCGCTTGACCATCGGGACGCAAAATTCCACGATACCGGCCATGAAACGAATCCTCATCTCATTTGTGCTCTGCCTCGCTTTGACGACTCTCGCCTTCGCTCAGGCCGAAAAAGTGCTCATGGATACGCCGTCGCCGGAAAAAGCACGTCAGTGGCTTTTCGCGTTGACCGAAGAACCGCACGTTGCGGGAACGGAGGCCGAACGAAAGGTGGCGCAGTGGGTCGCCGATCGTTTCAAGGAGTTCGGGCTCGAGACCGAAACCGTCAAGTACGACGTCTTTATCAATCATCCCAAACACGTCGCCCTTCGCATGACCATTCCTCACGAAGAAAGCCTTTCGCTTGTCGAGGAAGTTTATTCTCGAGATAAAGACTCCAGCGCCATGGGGCAATTCCCTGCCTTTCACGGTTATGGCGCATCCGGCAAGGCATCCGGCCAGATTGTGTATGTGAACTACGGCGCGCCCGCGGATTTCGAACGACTGGCACAGCTGGGCACATCCGTCGCCGGCAAGATCGTGCTCGTTCGGTACGGCGGCCCGTTCCGCGGCCTCAAAGTCAAAGAAGCTCAGGACCGCGGCGCCGCCGGCGTACTGATTTACTCGGACCCCGCCGATGACGGCTACGCCAAAGGCGACATTTATCCGGACGGGCCGATGCGCCCGGCTTCGGCGATTCAACGCGGCTCCGTCTTGTTTCTTTCGCATGTGCCGGGTGATCCGAGCACGCCGGGTTATCCGTCCACTGCCAACGCCCGCAGGCTCACCAGGGCCGAGATGCAGAACGTTCCGAAGATTCCCTCGCTGCCGATTTCATACGGCGAAGCCGAGAAGTTGTTGCGCGAGCTGGGTGGAACGCGTGTACCGGACGCTTGGCAGGGCGGCCTGCCGTTCGCCTATCACGTCGGTCCCGGCCCCGCTGCGATCGAGATGGAAGTCGAGATGGACGAGGGGCTCAAACCCATTTACAACGTCATCGCGAAAATACCGGGCACCATCGAACCGGATCGCTGGGTCATTCTCGGCAATCACCGTGATGCCTGGACGCCGGGCGCCGTGGATCCCAACTCGGGCACTGCCGCCATGCTGGAGGCCGCTCGCGGCTTGAGCGCGGCGTTGAAATCCGGCTGGAAGCCCCGACGCACAATCCTGTTATGCAGTTGGGATGCGGAGGAATATGGACTCGTCGGCTCGACCGAGTGGGGCGAGGAACACGCCGACGAAATCCAGGCGAAGGCCGTCGCTTATGTGAATGTCGATACGGCCGTAACCGGTCCGGACTTCGGCGCCTCCGGATCGCCATCCCTCCGCGACGCCGTTCGCCGCGCGATCTCCGAAGTTCCCGAACCGAGGCGCGGCGGCAGCGTCGGCACGTATTGGGAAAAGCGCTTGAAGGAATCATGGGCATCGTCCGCGCCGGTCAGCTTTGATGGAAGTGAGAGCACGTTTGAATTGCAGCTCAGTCGTCTGGGGTCGGGCTCGGATTACACGGTTTTTCTGGACAACCTGGGAGTCCCGTCTGTCGACTTCAGCTTCAGTGGCGGTTACGGTGTGTATCACTCGGTTTACGACAATTTCTTCTGGATGTCGCATTTCGGCGATCCGGAATTTCTATACCATCAAGCCGCAGCGCGATTTTACGGCCTGCTGGGAATGAGACTGGCTTCCGAGAAGATCGTGCCGTTGCGGTTTTCCAACTACGGTACGGCATTGATGAGCGACCTGAACGAGATTCGCACCGACGTTGTCCGCCGCGCTCGAGTCGCGGAAGGTCAGCCGTTCAAGCCGGAATTTACGGCGATCGTCACCGCCATTCGCGACTTTGATACCGCCGCGCACGAAGCGGACAAGGCATCCGACCGGCTGGCATCTTCCAGCGACAATGCGGCGATCGCGCGGCTCAACGACGCGCTGATGCAGGTGGAGCGGGCATTCCTAAATAAGGAAGGTTTGCCCAACCGGCCATGGTTCCGGCATCAACTGATCGCTCCCGGCCTGACGACCGGCTACGCGCCATGGCCGTTTCCCGGGTTGCGAGAAGCTTTGGAAAAGAAAGATGCCGCGATGTTCGATGCCGAAGCGAAAAAAGTTGTCACCGCACTCAAGGCGGGAACCGACAAACTGCGTGCGGTCCGGTAGAGCACCTGGTTCAACGTGGCGGCACGAAGCCCGTCGCTTCGCTCCGGGTTCTGACAGTTTTGCTGGCGACGTGCGGAACCCGGAGCGCAGCGACGGGCTTCGTGCCGCCATCCATCGCGTATCCGAACACACTAATGACGCAGGGCGGTCAGCGGGCTCACCCGAGTTGCGCGACGCGCGGGGATCCACGTGGCGGCGAATGACGCGATCGATAACACGAGTGGCGCCACGGCAAAAGCGATCGGGTCCAGCGGGCTGACCTGGTAAAGCAGTCCGCTGACGATCCGCCCCGTTGCGGCGGCCAGCAGGAATCCAAGTCCGACTCCGGTGAATAGCGTCGTCGAGCCTTCGCGTAAAAACATTCTCAGGACCTCTCCTTGTTGGGCGCCGAGCGCCATCCGGATGCCGATCTCGCGTGTCCGCCGAGCCACCGAGTAGGCTTTAACTCCATACAGTCCCACAACAGCGAGGCCCAGCGCCAATCCACCAAAGACCGTAAACAACGCGGCGCTGACGCGAACAAGCCAGAGCTCAAGATTGGCATCGAGATGCTGATCAAAGGTTCGAAGCGACAGTATGGGAAGCGTGGGATCACTCTCGCGAACCGCGCGGCGGATCGCCTCTGCGGCGGCGGCTTCAGCGGCAGGTGTGAGCGAGCGAAACCGAACGAAATAGGAAATGTTGCTCTGAAATCCCTGTGAGAACGGCAGGTAGATTTCGCCGGCGGGAGACTTTTCGAACAGGTTGCGGCGCGCCGGCGGAACAATGCCGACGATCTGGATGCCCTGTATGGGCTTCGTGTCGCCGGCGGCGGACGCGCTCATTCCGAAGCCGCTGTTGTCGCCCTGGGCCACAGCAGCATTGTCGCTCGCGTACTGGACGTACTGACCGATGGCGTCCCCATCCGGCCAAAGCTTTCTCGCGAGAACGTCATCCACAATCGCGACCGGAGTGCTGTCTGCCCGCGCCGCTTCGCCGGCGCTGAATTCGCGTCCACGCAGGATCTGCAATCCGACGGTTTCGAAGTATTCGGCACTGACGCTATTCCACGACGCCGAAAAAGCAAGTCCTTCAGCCGCGGTCGCCGGCTTCGCGGCGCGCGGAAGCTGAATTCCCGCCCGCTGAACATTTCGCGACAAGGAAATCATGCCGAACGGAACCGTAGCCGTAATCGCCGCATGTTCCACTCCGGGCAGCGCCGCGAGTTGCGACAGCAGCCTTTCGTAAAGCTCTTCCGCGCGCGAGCGATCGTAACCGGCGAGGCTGGCATCGGTTTCGACAATGAAGCTCGCACCGGGTTGTAGTCCGGTGTCCACGGAGGCAGCCTTGACCGCGGCGCGTACGAACAGGGCGGTTGCGGTCAACAAAGCCAGCGAAAACGCAATCTGAACGACAACCAACGGATGACCGGGAATGAGTCGTCGCCGGCGCAGCAACGCGTCTTCGCTCATCTGCTCCTTCAGGTCGGAAGCCACTGCAGGCCGAGAGATCGTCAACGCCGGGCCCAGTGCAAAGGCAAGCGTCGCAGCCATACAGAATCCAAGCGTGGCCAACAGCACAGGACCGCTCGGACCTCCCAGCCAGACGATATCGAAAGGAAGCAGCCGGTTCATCGAAGCGGCAAGCAGACCGGAGGACCACAACCCAAGAACAAGCCCCGCGGCGCCGCCGGCCAGCGCGAGCGCAAAACCCTCCATCAAAAGCTGTCGCACGATTTGAAGCCGGCTTCCACCCACCGCGAGCCGGATTGCGATTTCCTTGCGGCGTCCCATGCCTCGCGCGAGCAGCATGTTGGCCAGATTCAAACAGGCCACAAGCAACACAACCGCCGACATGCCGAGCAGCATCGGCACCAGCGCCGCCAGTCCGTTCTCACTCGATGGCGAGGTACTCACGGAAAAACGCGGAATCGGTGTCGTCGTGAATGTCTGGTCCTTCTGCTCGACCGGAAAGGCTTTCTCGAGATTTGCTGCAACCCCTTCAAGCTCCGGTTGCGCCTGGATCGCAGTCAGACCGGGCTTCAGGCGGGCGACGATCATCAGTTCGTGCGCGGCCCTGTCGCCGAACGGCAGCCTGTTCTCGCGTTGGAAGTCGTTGGTGAGCAGATCGTAGGTGCTCAGAGGCGTCCATACCTCGATCGAGAAAACCTGCATCGTCCCTGTAAATCCTCGGGGAGCAATACCGACAATCGTGAAAGGGCGGCTGTTAATAAGGACGGTTGAACCGAGCGTGGCAGGATCGAGGTTGTGCTTCTGCCAATACCCATAACTGACCACCGCGACGTTATTGGGATGGCCCGGAGCCTCCTCTTCGGGCATGAATGCGCGTCCCTGCGCCAGTTGAACGCCCAGTACCGAGAAGTAGCTGGAACTGACCATCGACGCGAAAGTCCGGCGCGTGGCGCCTTTTTGACCAAGCCCGACAATCGCCAAATCGAAGCTCATGGCGTCGCTGAATATGCCGTTGCGGTCTCGAATATCGCGATATGCCGGGTAGGAAAACCCGCGGTAGTTCTTCGGATTTTTCTTATCCTGCGAGAAGACCTGAACGAGCTCTGAAGGTCTTGAAAACGGCGGCGGAGCGATGAGCAGAGCGTGAACGACATCGAAGACGGCCGTGTTCACGCCGATGCCGAGCGCCAGCACGACAACAGCGGAGATTGTGAATCCTGGCGTCTTGAAGAGCCGGCGTACCGCAAACTTAAAATCCTGAATCATCACTGCACCTCAGTGATCCTATACGATGAATCGCAAGCAATTGTTCGACGCATCATTGGGTGAGTTGGCCAACGATCTCGCCGAGCGCGCGAAGTATCTCCGACCGGCGCATCACTTTGTGAATCACCGGTGACCGGGTCAAAAACTCATTTCGACGGGACAAGAACAGCCGTCACCTCTGAAAAGATCCGTTCGGCAGTTGCAATGCCTTGTCCCGTTGAAAACAACACCCTCGCCGTCATCCAGAAAGGGCACGTCTTTGGGCGGACGACATACTATTGCCGATCGAAAACGGATTTCGTTTTTTCGTTGGTGGCTGTTGCCGTCGAATCATCCGTCAGCGTCTTGCCGTCTGCCGAAAGCGTGTAGATATCGACGGCAAACTCCTTCCCGTTCATCTTTGTGATGACCTTCAGTGTGTTTGGAGCCGGTTTTGAGAATGAATTGGTCATCTTCGATGGCTGCCCGCTTTGCATGACGGGGTAGTCCTTGCCGTCAAGGCTCGCCTTGCAGACGGACTGATATTCCGGTGCTTCGACGGTTATGCCGTTGGCGCCTGCAGTCGTGATCTTCAACGTGGTGGAGGTCCCTTTCACATCGCCGGACTTCCATTTACCGGCAAAACCCGGTCCGCCCGACACGCGCGTATCGGTGTTCGTTTGCTGGACCGCTTTGCCATCGGGGCTCGTCACATCCGAGACCCACATCAGCGAGTTGCCGTTGAGCGTGGCCTTGGATTTCGAAAAGGTTTTTCCGTTCATCCGAAAGATCAATTCCCAGGACGTCGGGTTTAGCTCTTTCACGGCGACGGATGCTCCGCTAGGCATGGTGTATTCCTTACCGGTCAGATCGAAATCCGTATCGAACCCTCCGCCGCTGTAATGCCATCCGGACGCCTTCTTTTCGAAGGTGTACACGGTCCCACCCAGCTGGCTTTTAGTAAGGTTGAGTTTCCAGGTCCCGGCAAAGTCCGGCTCCGCTGCCAGCGCCGGAGCTGCAAGCGCCAGGACGAGGGCGAGCGCCATGCGCGCCATGTTTTTCATAGTCTTCCCCTCCGAGTTGTCATTTGAAAGTGGCGTTAGGTTATCACGAACTCCATTCGATAGGCCGCGGTGGGATCTTTTCAACTGGCCGCCGCGCAAATCCGCCAACTGTTTCATAATAGATTGCATCCAAAACTCAGTCCTTCGACTAACCACTTATGTCTGGATGGAAATGAGAGGAATTCAATGAAGCGAAGCTACATCTTCTTTACGATAGCGATCCTTCTGACGGCGGCCGCAGCGGCGATGGGGCAGTCGTTTACGGGGACCCTGGTGGGAACCGTTAAAGACCCCACCGGTGCGGTTTTGCCCGGCGTTGGTTTGAAACTCACACGAGTGGACACGGGGCAAACTCGTGAGACGGCGACCAATGAGCGCGGCGATTTCACTTTCGTGCAACTGCCCGTCGGCACATATCAGCTTGAAGCGGAGCTGCCCGGCTTCAAATCGGAACAGAGAACGGGCTTGACCGTAAGAACGGATATAACGGCGCGTGTCGACATCACGATGGTCGTCGGAGCGGTGAGCGAGAAAATCGTCGTCAGCGCCGACGCGCCGCTGCTTGAATCGGAAACCTCCGCGGTGGGCAACGTGATCAATAACAAAACCGTGGTCGAACTTCCGTTGAACGGCCGAAAGTTCGAGACGCTGGTTTTCCTGTCGCCGGGAGCCACGCTGCCGCGACCCGGATCGAGTATTGGATTTCGCGGTGGCGTTCAGTTCACCGGCATGCGGGAAACGTCGAACATGTTTATTCTCGATGGTATCGACATTACCGATAACGACGTTCGTCAACCTTCGATCCGGCCCTCGGTGGATGCGATTCAGGAATTCAAGGTTCAGAATTCCACGTTCTCCGCGGAGTACGGACGGCAGGCCGGCGGCATGATCAACGTCACGACGAAGTCCGGCACCAACGATCTCCACGGTACAGTCTACGAATTCGTGCGCAACAATATATTCGACGCGAAGAACTTCTTCGACGCGCCGAACCAGCCCACGCCACCGCTCCGCCGCAATCAGTTCGGCGGAACCATTGGCGGTCCGATCGTTAAAGAGCGGACGTTTTTCTTCGGCAACTACGAAGAACTTATCGAGCGCGCCGCGCAAACTCGAATAGCGACGGTGCCGAAGCAGGCGTGGCTGGCGGGTGATTTCTCTTCTCTGCTGGACCCTTCGCTCGGCTCGAAGCGCGTGCAGCTGAAGAATCCACTCACCGGGCAGGATTTTGCCGGCAACATCATTCCCCCCAATATGCTAAATACCGCTTCGCTGCTGGCCGCGAAGATTTATCCGGCACCGAACACCGGCGTGACGGGGTCGCTCGGCGATCAGTCTGTATCATCGCCAACGTTGAAGACCACGTCGTATTTGATGACCGGACGAATCGATCATCAAATTTCCTCCAACAACAATATTTTCGGCCGGCTTTCATTCAGCCGTGAAAACATACTCGATCCGTTCGATTCGTTCTCCGGAATATCCGACCTTCCTTACTTTGCGCGAATCGACATTACGCACAGCCAGGCCACGACGATTTCCGACACCTGGACGCTGACGCCTGCGATCGTCAACGAAGCGCGACTGGGCTTCTCGCGGTTCTGGCAGGATCGAACCAATGAAAATCAGACCGATTTTCACACGCAGGCCGGGTTAAAAGGATTCGACACCGACCCCACGCCGCAAAACAAGGGCTACCCCGCTCTGTTAATCGGATCCAGCACCGGTGGCTTCGTCATCGGGAAAAACAATCTGCCCAATGGACGCGGCGACAATAATTACGAAGCCAGCGACAGCCTTTCCATCCGGAAGGGTTCACATAACGTCAAGATCGGCGGCGACATCATCCGCTACCAGGTGAATCGCTTCAACAACTCGACGGCGCGCGGCAGCTTCACCTTCGGCACGAGATATACCGGCTTCGCATTTGCGAATTTCCTGCTCGGGTGGCCCGAAAGCGAATCGCGCCGCGTCGGCGACACGCACTCGTTCCAACGCTGGGACGCCGTCTCCGGCTTCCTGCAGGACGATTGGAAGGTGGGTTCGAATCTCACGTTGAACCTCGGTGTGCGATACGACCTGTTCACACCCGTTTCCGATCCTGTGGCCAACAAGTGGGTCAGCTTCGATCCGGTCTCGGGGGAAATCGTGATCGTGGGCGACGGCAAGAATCCGCGTCAGAATTACGCCCTGCCAGAGACACGATTCCCCGGCATTGCCAGCGTTGCGGCGGCGATTCCCCGGCGTTACTTCAACCGCGGCGATGTCTGGAACACCGACAGGAATAATTTTGCGCCGCGAATCGGATTCGCGTACCGCGTGGGAAAGGGCAATGTCGTTCGCGGCGGCTACGCCGTGTTCTACGACATGCCGTATCCGAATCTCGGCATTAACGGCCTCGGAACGAGTTTTCCTTTCTCCGTCACTCAGTCCGCTAATGGAAATGCAACCACTCCATCTTTGTTCTTCAAGGATGATCCCCTGGCTACTGCAGCGGGCGGTACCGTGTCGCCGGTCGGAGTGTTTCTGGACATGCGAACGGGTTACGTTCAAAACTGGACGCTCGGTATTCAGCGAACGATCGCGAACGACATGTTGTTGGAAGTGAATTACGTCGGAAACATGTCGGCGAAGCTCAACCGGACGCGGAACATCAATCAGCCCCTGACGGACGGCACTTCGGATTCGATTGCCAGCCGCAGGCCTTACCCGAAATTCGGAAACGTGACGGTCATGGATGCGTCGGTTGCCGGCAATCTGCACTCGCTGCAGACGAAATTCGAGAAGCGATTCTCGCATGGCCTGCAATCCACCGTTGCGTATACGTTCTCGCACTCCATCGATAACGACGGCTCGATTCAGAATGCGTACGATCTTCGCTCGGAACGGGGAAGTTCGGATTTCGACATCCGGCACCGGTTCGTTGCTAATTACGTCTACGACCTGCCTATCGGAAACGGAAAGACCTTCGCGGGATCCGCGGGGCGCGTTGCAAACGCAATTATCGGAAACTGGCAGATGACGGGCATATTCACACTGCAGAGCGGGAATCCGTTGACCGCAGCCGTCTCCGGCTCCCGAAGCAACGTTGGCGGATCGGACCGGCCCAACGCCGTATCCGGCGTCAGCCCGAATCTGTCGTCCAGCGATAGAACTCCCGATCGCTGGTTCAACACAGGTGCGTTCGTCCTGCAGCCGGCGAACTTCTGGGGCAACGCGGGACGCAACACGATTGAAGGTCCCCGCGTCACGCAACTCGATTTCAGCCTGTACAAGAACTTCCCGTTCAGCGAAATGAAGAAACTCCAGTTCCGGGCGGAAGTCTTCAACATCATGAACCATCCGAACTTCGCCTTGCCGGATGTGACCATCAACGGCGCGTCGGTCGGCAAAATCACGTCCACGAACACGACGAGCCGGCAAATCCAGCTCGGGATGAAGCTGAATTTCTAAGAAGCCTGTTGCGGTCGAGTTGCACGCCGGGAGGCGTGTCATGCGCCTCCGGCGTGCGGAGCACTATTGAGGACGGTTCGGTGCAATTGGGAGCACAACGTGGGATGAGTGCGCGGCGTCGTGATAGATCGAGTTATCGGCAGCAATCATCCGCCGGTTCTGGCCCAGCGGCTCACCGGTGTTCGGATTCACGTCGAATCTCGGGAAATTGCTGCTCGAAATGTCGATCCGTATGCGGTGGCCTTTCTTGAATACGTTAGCCGTCGGAAATGGCTCAATGACGAACTTGTAGATCTGACCCGGCTGCATCATGTCCTGCTTCGAGGGAGAGTTGCGATAGCGGGCGCGAATGATGCCATCCGTGAGGTTCATATCGAAACCCGTTGGGTATTCGGCATTCGCCGGATACACGTCGAGAAGCTTCGCGGTGAAGTCCGTGTCGACAGCGCTCGATGACGCAAACAGATTCACGACGATCGGACCGATTACCTCGACATCCTGCTTGAGCGGCTCCGTCTGAAACACCACGACATCCGAGCGGCTTCTCAGCGGGAGATAAGGCGGCTTCGAACCGTAAAATCCATTCTCCGAGCCTCCGTTCAAGTTCTTGAATTCGCGCTCGCGCTGATCGAACGGCCCGCGCTTCAACGCGCCCGAGAAGGCGCCTCCGATCGTCGGTACGGGATTCTGCGGGTCGTAGCGATACGTCGTCGGCGAAGTGTTGGCAGCCGGTGCAGTTGTGGTCAAGCTTCCATCGGATTGGAAGTAGTACGGCACAAACTTTGTTCCCGGAAGCGGCCACTCGGTCGACTCACGCCAGTAGCCGCCGTGGTAGAGCTTGCCTTTTGCGTCTTTGTGTCCGTCGCCCGTACCCATGACGAACAGTCGAATGGGAGCCGTCGTCGATGTCCTGGCCGGTTTCTTCTTCAGGTAATGATCGAACCAGTCGAGATGAAATTCGGTGGCGAATTTCGCGATCGCCGCGTCCGGTCCGAATTCGACGTCGCCGGCGCTGGAACTGCCGTTCCCGCCGTGGATCCACGGACCGACCAGCAAACGCTGCGGCGAGCGTTTGGTTTTCGAAAGGCCAAGGTAATTCTCAAACGTGCTTGCCGTGTAACTGTCGTACCAGCCGCCGATGTGCAGCATCGGAACGTCGGAAGTAGCGCCGTAGTACTGGCTCCAGTTGTTGCCGAGACCTTTCCAGTATTCGTCATAATCGGAATGCGTCATTTCTTCGAGCAGATAACTTTCAAATTCCGGCGAGACCGACAGCGGATTCAAACCCTTTCGCAGCGGCATCGCCGCAAACCACTTCTCGATAGGTTCCGCGGCCAAAGACGCTTTCACGAGCGGGTCATCGGCCCCAGCTTCCTGGAAAGCCCAGCCCAGCTGCTGGCCGAGTTCGAACGCCCCATGATTGCGGATCTTCACGTTCCAGCCATTCGACAGACCTCCGAAGTTCAGGAGCAGAGTTTTGAGGCTGGGCGGATGGACCTTCGATGCGTCGGCTTGCGTGTGCGCAGCGTATGACGTGCCCCACATCCCGACCTGGCCGTCCGCGTAAGGTTGTTTGGCGAGCCATTCGATGGTGTCGTATCCATCATTCGCGCTGGACTCATCGTACTTACCGAACGATCCTTCGGATTTGTAGCGTCCACGAATGTCCTGCAGCGCGACGACGTAGCCGTGGCGCGCGAAGAACCTGGCGTTCTCGACCAGGCCCTGACCTTCCTTGTTGTATGGAGTCCGCTGCAGCAGAACGGGGAATCGCTCCGAAACGGGCGAGCCATCGCGAGCCGGACGATAGATGTCTGTTGCGAGCCGCGTGCCGTCACGCATCGAAATCATCGTATTCTTACCGGACAGCACGACGTCATACAAGACGTCGGATTGCGAGGCACGCATCGAAGCCGTGATCACCAGCAGGAACGCTATGCATCCCCATCGTTTCATGCCTTCACCTCACATGGTCAGCGCGTCAGACAGTTTCCTCACGTCGGGTTCATTGTCGAGATTCTTCACAACCTGGATGACGGCCTCCGCCTTCGCCGAAGGCCACTTCGCGAATTCCGCGCAGCCCCGGAATTTGTCGGCTTCCTCGTCGTAGGTCATCGGGTTCGCCGGATGTCCTTTGGCGAACTCCGCGCGCCCGGTAATCACCTGGCCACTCTTCAAATGAACCTTCAGGATGCTCGTCATCCTGTTCAGTCCAGCCTTTTCCGCTTCCGAGTCGACATAGAAATTCACGCGCCGGATCATTTCCTGCAGATCCGGCCGCTGGACGACGGCATCCGTGAATTCGTTCAGTCCCGCTTTCCGCTCGACCAGAAGGATCGCCATGCAGAATTCCATGCTGAATTTCGCCTGCAGCGCATTCACCGGACGGTGATGCAGAAGCGCGCCCATCATTCCGCTGTTGCCGCCCATGTCGACTTTTTCGACGTCGGCTGCTTTGATGTTGTGTTCGCGGACCAGGCGCTGCATCTCGCCCATCGCCGGATGCGTCAAAGAACCGGATGGGAACGGCTTGATCGAAACACCGGGATTGGCAAACGTCCAGGGTTTACCAAGCCGGTTGACAATCGCCCCCGGATCGAACCCGCCGCCGGCGGCATCAAAGAATCCGTTGCGGGCTTCGAGAATCTCCTCGGACGCCGTCCATCCGATTGAAGCCAGATCCGCGGCAACAACGCCGCTTTCCGCAGCGCGTCCCGCGTGAAACGGTTTCGTCATGGATCCAAAGTTGTTTCGCAACCCGCCTGCTTCGGCGGCAGCAATTCCCAGGCTCTTCGCTACGCGGCCGGTATCGAGTTTCATCAACCTGGCGCACGCGGCTGCGCTCCCGAACGAACCGATGGTGCCGGTTGTGTGAAAGCCGCTTCCGTAATGCCGGGGCGAGATCGCTTCGGCGATCTTGCACTCCACTTCGACGCCAATGTGGTACGCGAGGGTGAGCTCCCTTCCGCTGATTCGATTGGCTTCGGCCAGCGCAAACACCGCGGGCAGGACGGGAACCGTCGGGTGAGTCAGCAGCCCATAAACCCGGTCCGCTGCAACGGACAATTGAGTGTCGTCATAATCGTCGGCATGAATGAAGATGCCGTTTGCCAACGCGGCGAAGCGAACCGGAAGCTTCATGCGGCTGCCGACGATGCTCGCTTTGGCGGTTGGAGCGGAAAAGGATCCAAGATACTGGCGCACGAGAGGTCCCATCTCGGACGTGGACCCGGAGAGGCATAAACCAAACCCATCGAGTATGGATTTTCTTCCGAGCGCCAGCACTTCCTGGGGAATGTCTTCGTACCTGGTATTGACAATGAATTCGGATACGTATCGGGTCAAGCCCGGGGCGCTGGGAAATTCCTGAGCCGCCTCCGCCTGCGGCAAGCGCGCCATGGCAGCGAGTCCTAGAGAGCTTTCAAAAAATTCGCGACGTTTCATAAGCGCTGTTTACCATCGCACAAAGTCGCGAACAACCTTTTTTCGGGTATTTGAGAATCATGATGATTCCAGGTCTACCCTGATTTTAGGCGGCGGCGAGTTTTCTCCAGACGGTTTCGACTTGCCTTCGCGTGTCGTCGAGCGTCCCGGAGGTGTCGATGACGTAGTCGGCGAACTTTGCCTTTTCTTCCGTCGGCATCTGCGAAACGATTCGTGCGTTGATTTGTTCGTCCGTCAAACCCGGCCGTTCGCGTAACCGACGGCGTTGTTCTTCCGGTGGGCAGACCACCACGATCACCTTGTCGTAGTTCTTATACGTTCCGACCTCAATCATCAACGCGGCATCGACCATACCGATGGCGTGCGGGTCGCGCGACTGCAAATCCTCGAGCCATCGCTTCTGGCGTTCAATCACTGCGGGATGGACAATCGAATTCAGCCGCTCTCGAGCGGCAGGATCATTGAAGACAATTTCGCCAAGAACGCTCCGGTTGATGGAACCGTCGGGAGCAACCACGCGGCTGCCAAAGGCGCCGGCCACCGCGCGTTGAACGGGATCGCCGGCGCGGAGCAGTTCGTGCGTGATCGCGTCGGCATCGATGAGATGGCAGCCCAGCTCGACAAACATACGCCCGACGGTGGTCTTCCCTGCTCCGATTCCTCCGGTTAGACCGACACGCAGCATCACATTCCGCGGCGCATTCGCGCGGCTTTGATGGTGTTCTTCATGAGCATGGCAATCGTCATGGGCCCGACGCCGCCGGGGACCGGAGTGATCATGGATGCGACGTTTTTGACGTGACGCTCGTCGACGTCGCCGGCCCAGACGTAGCCGCGTTTGTTGAAGTCCTCCAACCGTGAAGGATCGTCGCCAAACAATCTGTCGAATTCGGCGCGATCGGACACCTGGTTCGTTCCAACATCGATCACTACAGCGCCAGGTTTGACGTGATCGGCCGTGACCATCGCGGTGCGTCCGATGGCCGCAACAAGAATGTCCGCCCGGCGAGTGATCTCGGCCAGATTCCGCGACTTCGAATGACCGACCGTCACAGTTGCGTTGGCGTGCATGAGCAGGATGGCTAGCGGCTTGCCGACATCGTCGCTCCGGCCCAGAACGACGGCGTTCGCACCTTCGATTCGGACGTTCGAGCGCCGCAGGAGTTCCATGACGCCGAGAGGCGTGCACGCCACAAGTGTTTCGTGGCCGAGCAGCAGCGACCCGAGGTTGCTCGAATGAAACCCGTCTACATCTTTCGACGGGCTGACGGATTCCAGAACAATGTGCTTGCTGACGTGCTTTGGGAGAGGCAGCTGAATCAGTATGCCGTCGACTCGATCGTCGGCGTTGAGCGCGCGCACTTGCGAAAGAAGTTCTTCGGTCGTAACGGACCCCGGCAATGTGATTTTCCGGCTGCGGATCCCGAGCTTCTGACAGGTGCGAGCCTTCATGTTCACGTAGGAAGACGACGCCGCGTCTTCGCCCACCAGGATCACCGTCAATCCGGGTTCGATGCCGGCGTCCTTCAAGGCGATAACTTCCTCGGCCGCCTCATTCTTGATGTCCTCAGCGATGGCGGAACCGTTGATAAATGTCGCTGGCATTAGGGAATCATCATACACTGAGGATCATGAGCTCGATGGCCGTCATCATCACGCTGCTGCTATCCGCTCTGTTTCCATCCACCATCGAACGCGCCTTTACGCTTTTAGAAAACCGTGACTGGGCCGCCGCTGCAGCCGCACTGGATCAGGCGAGTATGGAGGACCCGGCGCTCTACGAGCTGAACAACTTTCCGTATCTGCGCGGTCGCGTTGCTGAAAACCTCAAAGACTGGTCCGTCGCGAAAACAGAGTTCCTGAAAATTTCGGCGGATACTGCGCTTCGGCCTCTCGCGGTGTGGCACGCCGCGATGGCCGCCGTTCGTCTCCAGGACAATGCCGACGCCGTGTCGTTAGTCGCGGAATTGCCCAAGGATTTCCCCGCCGATCTGAAGGTGGAGTTGGCCCGCCTTTTGCCGCAGGATTCGGCTCTCAAGGTCTACGCCACCATGTCGACTCGGGAGGCGCGACTGGAGCGAGCCCGAATCCAGGACGATAAACCGGCGCTTTGGTCGCTGGTTCACGAACGTAAAGATGATGACGTGGGTCTGCAGTCCGCTCATATCCTTTTGCCGGGAATGGCAGGCACGGCTTCTCGGCGGGAGACACTCGAAATCGCAGATACCTTCGCGGCGCATCGACAGTTCGATTACGCCCTTCCGCTCTATCAGGAAGCATCCCGCGACGCTGCGGTTGCGGCTGAGAGCCGATACCAGATCGCACGGATTGAGTTTCTCCGTGAAGACTACCCGAAGGCGTTGGAGAGCTTCGGATCCATCGCTAAGGACTTCGCCGGAACGCATTGGGAAAAGGACGCGGAATATCAGATTGCGAGCTGCTACTGGCGTTTGGGCGATTACAAGTCCTCGGAAGAGGCGTATTCGAAGTACATCGCCAGGTACGGAAAGTCCGAGGAGGGAGCGATCCGTAATCTGGTGGATGTTTATCGCGCTCTTGACGAAAACGCCAAAGCCGTGGCGTGGATCGACAAGGCGCTTGCCGGGCGTCTTCCCTTATCCAGCCGTCAGGTATTGCAGTTCACGAAGGCGAAGATCCTTTATCTGCAGAAACGCTACGCCGCTTCCGCATTGCTGTTCCGGCAACTCGGCCATACAAACATCCGGACGGCTCCGGGTGCGACGTCAAAAGACGAAGCGCGATTTTTTGAGGCGCTCGCGCTGTCCAAAGCCGGCAATAAGACGGCTGCAAGCGCGATCTGGCAGAGTCTGGCCGCGGACCCGTTTTCATACTACGGCGTGAAGGCTGCGGAAAAGCTTGGCCGGAATGATGGCGCGGCGTTGACGTCGCAACGTTGCGAGGCTGGCCCGGACAAGGTTTTGCCGGGGGTCCAGAGCGATTTGCTGTCGGCTCGCCGTTCGTTGCGGACCCGCTCCGGCGCTGCGTCCGCGAGCGCGGTTTCCGAGTTGATGTTTCTGGAACTCTGGGACGAAGCGTCGGCGTGGAATGAACGATCGCCGGGGCGGCCGGATTATCGAATGGCCGCCGAACTGGCATATGCCGCGGGCCGATATCACCGCGCGATCGCTTATGCGGATCATTTGCCAAGGTCGGAGGCTGCAGCGGCCGGACTGCTGTATCCTGCCGGCTTTCACGAGCTCATCTGTCGTGAGGCGGCAAAGCAAAATGTCGACCCGCTGTGGCTGCACGCGATCATCTGGCAGGAAAGCAAGTACAACCCGTTCGCGAGATCCGGTGCGTCGGCGCGAGGACTCATGCAGTTCATTCCCGAAACGGCAAATGCCGTCGGCGCGGCGATCGGCCTGACGGAATTCTCACTCGATAAGCTGTACGATCCCAACGTGAATATTCCGATGGGCGCGCATTATTGGGCGTCGCTGATGAAGGAATTCAACGATCCGGTTCTTGCGTTGGCCGCGTATAACGGTGGGCCGACCAATGTCCGTCGATGGATCAGCAAGTCGCCGCCGGCCGAAAAGGATCTCTTCGTCGCCGACATCGGTTTCTTCGAAACAAAAAGATACGTTCAGGCCGTTTACGGAGCTCGAGCGGCGTATGGATCGCTGAAATAGATGCGGCAGGAGCGTGTCTTCTTTGTGGTCCTGTTCTCGACGATCGCGATTCTGGCGATCGTCATCATGAAGCCCTTTCTTTCCTATATCGTGCTGGCCGCGATTCTGAGTTATGCGCTGTTTCCCGTATACAACCTCATACAGCGCCGGCTGAAGAATGCGCCGGTCAGTTCGGCGGTTGCTATTGTCATCGCGGTGATTCTGATGGTCCTTCCGACGTTCTTTCTCGGCTTCGAACTGGTTCGGCAGGTGTCGGGTGCCTACACCAGTTTCGAGATGGACAACATCCAGCGGCTCACGGACTACCTCAGCGGACTGACGGGCAACCGGGTCGACTTCCGCGAACTGGCCATGTCGAGCATGGAACAGATCCGGCGGTCGATCGTCGGTCTGGCTCCCAACCTCCTTGGCTCGATCACGGAGCTCGCGCTGGGGCTGTTCATCATGTTTTTTGTGATGTTCTACTGCTTCAGCGAGGGTGAGGTCTTTATCGCGCGAATAAAGGAACTGCTCCCGCTGGATGCCATTCTGAAGGAAGCGCTCTTTTACGAAATGCTGACGATTACGCAGGCAGTGCTGTATGGACAGGTCATGACTGCGCTCATCCAGGGCACTCTTGGCGCCATCGGGCTACTGGTGTTTGGAATTCAGGGATGGCTCTTCTGGGGAGCGATCATGACGATCACGGCGTTCCTGCCGGTGCTCGGCACGCCGATCATCTGGGTGCCCGCCGGAGTCAGTCTCATTATGGGTGGTGAAACAGGTCGCGGCGTCGGCCTGTTGATTTACAGCGGGACTCTCGTCATGAACATCGACAACTTCCTGCGCCCGCGCCTGGTCAGCGGCCGAACCAAGGTTCATCCGGTACTGATACTGATTGGAGTCATGGGTGGTTTAGAGATCTTCGGCTTTATCGGCATGCTGGTCGGTCCTCTCGTCCTCGCTTTGCTCGCAGCGCTCATCCGGTTTTACGAAATCGCGTATGCTCATCACAAGGACACGGCGCAGCCCGTCTGAATTCCTGAGGTAGCGTTGTAGGCGCCGGCTTCAGCCGACGCGTGCGCCGATAGGCGCAGGGTGTTTGATGCCACCTCGACACGACAGTTGTTATCGAATCTACCTCAGGAATCCGTCAAATACCCTGCGCTCGCGCACGCGCCGGCTGAAGCCGGCGCCTACAGCCGGCGCTACCAGGTCACTGTTAGAGTGCGCTCAAAGTCCAGTTACCCAAAAAGCAGTTGCATCGGGCTCTGTTCCGGATAGACTAAGTACACCCTCCACTTCCCCAAAGTAAAAAAATACAAACACGAAGTCTGTCCAGTGAGGAAATCTATGAAGAAGCTGTGTGCTCTGATCCTGTTCCTGCTCATCGCAGTTCCCGGGTTGGCGGATACCCAGGACACTGTGGTGTTCAAAGCGGCGATGGCGCCCGAGAACGAGGTGCCCCCGATAACCGCGCCCGGTAATACCGGATTCGCGACAATCACCGTCCGGGTTACACGTGACGTGGCGGGTAATATCAACGCGGCCACCGTCGTCTTCGACATCGACTATACGGTTTCGGCGGCGACGACATTCATCGGCCTTCACATTCACAACGCATTGCCGGGAACCAGCGGGGGCGTGGTGATCGACACCGGGATTTCCGCAAATATCCCCGTCAATGCCGCTGGAAGCGGACACATAACCAAGGTCGTCAATTACGCGAACACCGATAAGGACGGCTTGAAATACGTGACAGGCCTGCTGGAACTGCCCGAGAACTACTACGTCAATATTCACACGACAACCAACGCTTCGGGCCTGATGCGTGCTCCTCTGCTTCGAACGTCGCTGACGCTGCGGCCGCAGATGAGTCCGTCGAAGGAAGTCCCCGCGAATACCAGTGACGCCGAAGGCGCCGCGACAATTCAGATCCTGGTGAATCGGAACAATGCGGGCGCGATCACGTCGGGCAGCGTGACGTTTGACGTGGATTATCGAATTCCCGCGAATTCGGTGATCACCGGGTTACACATTCACAACGCAGCCGCCGGAACCAACGGTCCGGTCGTCATCGACAGCGGCGTGAACTCCACCACTCGAGCGATCACGACGCCGGGACGCGGCAATATCTTCCGAATCGCGGACATCGACAGCACGAACACCGCCGGCATCGCGGTGCTCACCAATTTGATGAAAGACCCCACACCGTTTTACGTGAATCTGCATACCACGGACTTTCCCGACGGGCTGATGCGCGGCCAATTCGTGACGGACACATACGCGTTCTACGGTCAAATGACGCAGTTCGAAGAGAACCCGCCAACAGGAGTCAAAGGGGTTGCCAACAGCATGACGGTCATCGAAGTTTCGCGCGATGCGACGGGTAACATCACATCGGGAATCGTCCACTTCAACGTCGCCTACTCCGGTTTCGACGCGCCGACGACTTTCACGGGACTTCACATTCATAACGGACCGATCGGCGTGAATGCCGGTGTCGTGCTGCCCACGGGACTCAATGGAACGGCGAACGCCGTCATCACGCAAACGGGTACCGGGTCGGTGAACCGCGATGTCGCGGTGGATGGCACGAACGCCACAACACTCAGCGCTCTACGAGGGGTCCTCGCGAATCCTGAGCAGTACTATGTGAATATTCACACCACCGTCTTCGGCGGCGGCGCCATTCGAGCCCAGCTCGGCCGCGAGACGTATCACTTCAAAGCGAACATGAGCCCGGCGAACGAAGTGCCGGTGGTCAACTCCGCGACTTCTGCGACCGGCTGGATTACCGTGAAGGTCAGCCGCGACAGTGCCGGTGTGATCAACGGAGGCCAGGTCACATTCGATGTGGACGCCGTCGGAACCGGATCTCCGGCGACTTACACAGGACTCCACATTCACAGCGGCAATTCCACGGTTGCCGGTCCGGTTGTGATCAGCTCAGGACTGGGCGGATCCGACTCCGTGGTCAGCGACACCGGTTCAGTGAACATCACTCGCGTTGCCAATATCGATCCCGCGAATGCGACTCAGCTGGCCATGCTGGCAACCCTCATCAACAATCCGGATCAGGCCTACGTCAACATCCACACAACGGCGAACACCAACGGACTAGAGCGGTCGCAGATGCTGCCCGTGTTGAATTACATTCCTCAAACCGCCGGCGGAGGCGATTGGATTTCATCCATAACGATTACGAATCCATCGGCCACGAGCTCGGTTCATGGGATCATCGACACGTATCAGAGCGGCGGAGCCGCCATGCCCGTGGCGATTGTCGACCCGAATATTTCCTTTCTGATTCCTCCGGGTGGCTCGACCGTGATCAACCTGCACAATAAAGGCAACCTCGCTTCCGGGTTCGCTCGAGTCTATTCGAGTGCGGCGGTCACTTTGAGCGTGGCATACAACTATCCGGCGTTTCCGGCCACTGCGGTAGCCGTTCCGGCCACGGGGTCGCTGGTTCAGATCCCGGTGACAGTCGACGCCAGCAGGAACACCGGAATTGCGCTGCTGGCGTTGAGCAGCGGGCAGTGGATCGTAACGTTACGCGAACCGGGTTCCTTCTTTCCAACGCCAGGCAGCAGCCGGACCATTGACGTCACGCAGGGGCAGCAGGTCGCCGTGTTTGTGACTCAATTCCTGCCGGACGTTAAAGCGACTCAGTTCACCGGCGTCGTCACAATCGAAAGCCGAACATCGAGCGGCGCGGGACTGCTTTCGCTTCTGGCCTTACAGTTCGACAGCAGCGTTGCGCCGGTAAAGGTGACGGTCGTTCAGTAGTAAGACATCCGGGGACGCACACCGCAATTCGGGTGTGCGTCCCCGAATCTCCCCCTACTGTTGAGCGTAGCCGGCTCTGGACTGCACCACGTGAAGATGGCGGTCGCGGACACCAACCTGGATTTCACGAAAGCCGCGCTCGGTTTGAGGCAGACTGGAGATGTAGCCGAGACTGTAGGCCGAACCCAATTCCCTTCCAATCTGAGTATAAAGAGGGATGATGTCCTGAAGCCGCTTCGCAAACAGGACGCGCCCGCCGGATGACTCGGCGATCGATTCCAGCCGTAGTTCCACCGCCTGGAGATAGCTTGTCGCTTCGACCTGCGAGAAGCGGCGTTTCAGACGGTCGACTTCATTGCTGGAATTGCTGATCGCCACCACGTAAATAGGAACGCGCTCCTTCTTCACGATATCCAACATCTGACGGAACGCCGGCTCTTGTTGCATCTCCGGCATGTATCCTTCGCGAATCAACGTATTGAAAAACCCATTGTCGCGACCGTCCGTGAGGACCACCAGCGCGCGCCGCCGCCCGGCGACGGGGAGAAGCTCGGCAGCCAGTGACTGCTCGACCGCTTTGTAGAACGCCGTGCCGCCGGGCCGTTTGCCTTCGGTCAAATGTTCAACGACATTTGCCAGCTGTTGACGGGTATCCGTCCATCGTGTCGGCACACGCAGGCTGGTATCGAAATTGGCAATGCCGGCGCGATCCTGTGGGCGAAGCCGTTGTATGAATCCCTCGGTCGCCTTCCGCATCAACCCCCAGTCGCTCTCCGTACTGCCGCTGCGGTCGAACAGCAACAGAACGTCATAGGGCGTGTTCACGGGGCTGAAATTGGTGATGGTCTGGGCGATTTTGTTTTCCTGGATACTGAAGTCGTCCGATTTCAAGTCCGTCACCGCGAGGCCGCTGCTTCCCGTGACCCAGGCTTCGACGTTCACCACGCGAACATCGACTTTCATCGCGTAGCTTTCGTCCGTCTCGCGTTTCAGATCCGATTCCTCGGTGCCGTTGCTCGACTCGGGCCTGGAGTCGTACAGCTTCACTTCGCTCTCAAACCGCCGGTAATTGGCATAGTCCGCGTGGCACGCGATCTCGTGACGCAAGAGCCAGTCGCTGTAATGCTCCTCCATCGCGACGGGAACGAGTTCGCCCACCGCCGGGTCGAAGCGAAATCGGACGTTCATTTGCATTTCGGCGGAGCTGCGCTGTGGATCGCCGAACACGACGTCCGCACGAAGAATCCGGCCCGTCGCCGGTTCGATCCAGAAATCACCCGAAAGATAAACTCGCCGATTGGGGCCGATCCCTGAACCCATCACGAACGTGGAATTGTTCCGCATCCTGAACCGGATCTTCCACGTGTCGATCAGATCGAGCTTTTCTTCGCCCTCTTTCGAAAACGCAACGAGTGGGAGATTGCTCTCGTCGAGGAGCTCCAGAGGAAATGTGGGCAGGTTGGAGGAGCGGCTGAAGTCGCCGATGTTGTAGCGCGCGCTTTCGAAAGTGAAGGCCTGCTGCAGTTGTTGCCGTCCGTTGGATGTCGATTCGTCAAACGCCTCGCGCCAAACGTCGCGATGCAGTGGGTCGAGCGTGATGCCGTCAACTTCACGCACATGACGAATCCCGATCCAGGTCGAGCCGACAGGCACCGTGAGGAAGTCCGATACCATCTCGCGCTGGCGGTGCGAACGAATGGGCCGTCCCTTGGTACTGAGATCTTCCCACGCCGCTTCCTGCAGATAATGTTCTTCGCCGGTAATCGAACCCAACCGTTTCAGGTAAGCGTCTGCGTAAGCCGAAGCCCTGGTGACGACCTGATCCAGTTCGGTCTGGCTCGACTGCAAGGTGAGGAGCAGCAGGCTATAAACAACAAAACGCATGAAACTCCAACCGTTAACTTGCCAATGATCATAAGCCTTTCAGCATTCCGAAGGCACCATCAGAATCTTGGTTTTGAGAATGTTCCGCGTTAGCATTCCGGCTATCCAGAAATCGACGAGGTGTGTATGGCTATGATCGATCGAAGAGACTTCATTCGTTTGGGCCTTGCAGCAAGCGCCACTACTTTTGCGGGTTGCAGTCAAAGCAATCCGCCGAACGCGGCTTCGCCGGCCCAGGTTGCGTCAAGCGCTGTTCCCAACGTGCCCCGCTTCGAGCTCGACGAGATCACGATCCGCGATTTGCAGGACGCCATGAAGAGCGGCAAGCACACCGCCCGATCGATCACCGAAATGTACCTTCAGCGCATCGACGCCTTGAACACGAAAGGGCCGCGCTTGTTTTCGGTTCTCGAGACCAACCCGGAAGCGCTTCAGATTGCCGACGACCTCGACCGCGAGCGCAAAGAAAAAGGACCGCGCGGCCCGCTTCACGGCATTCCGTTTTTGCTGAAAGACAATATCGATACCGCCGACAAAATGACCACCACGGCGGGATCAACAGCGCTAAGAGGATCCATTGCCCCGCGCGATTCCCATGTTGCCGGGAAGCTGCGAGCCGCAGGCGCAATTCTGTTGGGCAAAGCCAATATGAGTGAGTGGGCCGGATGGAAGTCCTTCCAGCGCGGCGCGGCCGGCTGGAGTGGACGCGGATGGGACGGAGGACGCGGCGGACTCTGCAAGAATCCATACGCGCTGGACCGCATCCCCGCGGGCTCGAGTTCCGGTTCGGGGGTCTCCGCGTCAGCGAATCTTGCCGCCGCGACGATCGGGACGGAGACGGACGGCTCCATCGTCGGGCCATCATCGGTTAACGGTGTCGTCGGCATCAAGCCCACGATCGGACTCATCAGCCGCGGCGGCGTTATTCCGATCGCGCACAGTCAGGACAGCGCCGGACCGATCGTTCGCACGGTTACCGATGCGGCCATCATTCTTGGCGTTCTGACGGGCCTCGATTCACGCGACCCTGCCACAACGGCGGGCGCCGGCAAATTCCTCGCCGACTACACAACTGCTCTCGATCCCAACGGCCTCCAAGGCGCCCGCATCGGTGTGGCTCGCGGATATGCCGGATTCGACGACCGCGTGGACAAGCTCCTGCAAGATGCCCTGGACACGTTGACAAAGCTCGGCGCCACGGTTGTGGATCCGATCGCTTTGCCGCAACAGCTGCGGTTTGCCAACGACGATGAGATGGAGGTCCTGTATCACGAATTCAAAGCGGATCTGAATGCCTACCTTGCGTCGCTGGGTGCCAGTGCGCCGATCAAATCCCTGAAGGAACTCATCGATTACAACGAAAAGAACGCACAGCTCGAGCTTTCACTCTTCGGCCAGGAACTGCTTATTCGCTCCGAGGAACGTGGACCTCTGACGTCTGCAAAATACACGGCAGCGTTGCAGAACAGTCACCGCTATTCGCGCGATGAAGGTATCGATCGCATCATGCAACAGCAGCGTCTGGATGCAATCATCGCGCCCACCGGAGGAGTTGCCGCTTTGCAGGATCCTGTTGCAGGCTCTCGCGGAGGTGGCGGTGGTTGTTCAACGCCCGCGGCCATGGCCGGCTATCCGATCATGAGCGTTCCGATGGGGTTCATTCATGAATTGCCCGTCGGTCTGGCGTTTTTCGGCCGCGCGTGGAGCGAGGCCACCCTCATCAAGCTCGCTTTCGCATACGAGCAGGCCACCAAACATCGGCGGCCGCCGCGATTCCTGCCCACCGTCGACCTGAGTACAAGGACTTAACCGGCACAATCTTTCGGTAGTGTTGTCCAACACGTCGAGAAAAGGCGTCTCTATAGTTTGGGGGCAATCGAGTGGAAGCAGAGAGCCGGAATCTCAAGGCCGAGACTTTGTATGAGCGTCACCATCGAGAGGTTTACCAATACATCGTTCGGGCGTTTGGATTCGAACGATCCGTTGTCGATGACTTAACGCTCGAAGTGTTCGTTCGGCTCTGGCAATCCGCCAGACTGGATTCGGGTCCGATCCCTCGCAGTTACGTTTACATCGTCGCCCGCAACACCTGCTTTCAATATCGCCGGAACAGCAGTCGCGGAAAGCGCAACTCGGACTTGACGATTTCGCTCGATGAACTCGCGTCCTATGCGGACATTTCCTCCCACGCTGCGCTCACCGAAGACGTGTTTGCGCTCGGCCAGCTGCTCGAACGGTTGCCGGATCGCGAGAGAGAAGTGATCACGCTGGTGGATGGAGCGGCCGGCCTGACGATCGAAGAAGCGGCCGGCGTTATGGCTATCTCGCGGCGAAGCGCCCGCCACCTGCGAGACAAAGGATTACGGAGACTCGAAGAGTGGGCGCAGCAGGTCACTCGTTTTGGAGGTCTCGAACAACATGCCGATTGAAGATTCACTTCGAAAAATGCTGCGTCACTCCGCGGACAACTCGTCACCGCCGGACGTGGAGCGGTTCCGGCAACGCATGCGTGAGCATCCCGGCGACGCCGTGCATGATTATGCCGTCAACGAGTCGCGCGGCTGGACCTTTTTCAAGATGGTTGCCTTCGGGATGGCTGCAGCCAGTGCCGCCATCGTCGCGATCAGCCTGTTCTGGTTCGTAACGGTGACGTACCCGGCCGGCATCGAATCACAGCGGGAACTGGCGCGTGCGCAACGCATCGGTGCGCTGCTGCCGGCTCTGTCGAATGAAAGCCCGCAGAGCCGTTCGCTGGCCCTCGTGCTGGCACAGCAAGTCGACCCCGTGTTCGCCGCCGAAACCGCAGCGCGCCTGCAGCAATGGGAGGCGAGTCAATCGCAGGCGCAGGTAGCGGCGAACCGCATTCAGCGTTATTCCACGCGAATCTTTGAAGGTCTGCAAAAACTCCAGTGGAGTCGCGACCCGAGCGATCGCGAGATCGCCATCTGGCAGGATCTTCTTCCGGTACTCAAGGAAGCTCAAAGGGACCGCGACGACTTCATTAACGTCGCGATCGAATATCGAAAAGTCTTGCCGCTGCTCCGAGTGAATGAAGCGACGCCGTTTCGCGAAAGTTATTGGGGCGAGTTGTGGATTTACAACATACTGCTCGGCTCCAAAATCAATCCTGTTGTTCAGATCGCCAGACAAACCGCTCCACCGATTTCGGTCGTGCAACAGGTTCTCCGCGAGCACGGCGATCAACTGCCCGCCGAAAAGCGGCAGGCCTTTCAAGAAGCCGTTCAGGCGTACGAAAACACGCTGAAGACGGTGCAGTAGGAAATCACCATGTCATTGGGAATCGATCCGTTTGTCACAAGTCTGCTGTTCTCCGCCGGACTGCTGCCCCATGCAACTACGACGGCTGCAAGACGGGAATTAGCCAGTCAACCGCCGGCGGATTTTCCGTACGTTTCCGTGATCGTCGCGTTGCATCGGGAAAAGTGGGTAGACGTCGAAATGACGACGCTTTCGCTTTTGAATCAGAGCTACCCCAAGAGCAAGTATGAGGTCCTGCTCGTGGTCGAGGCGGATGATTCCGACGTCCGCGCGTTCGCCGCAATTGCCGTGAACCGTCTGCAGGCGGCCGGCATCTCCGCTCAAACCGTGGTCAGCGACGGCCGGCGCCGCTTGAAGGCCTACGCGCTCAACCACGCGATCGATGAAGCGCGCGGAGAGTTCTGCGCTTTCTACGACGCGAGCGACACCATCGAGGACGCTCAGATCGAAAAGGCCGTTTCGCTGATGGTGGAACGAAACTACGATGCCGCGCAATGCACGGTACTGAGAAGCGGCCGATCCGTCTTGAGCCGGATTCTGTTCATCGATACGGTCTTCTGGTTCACGCGATACCTCCCGTTCATTTTAGGCCGCGCCCACGGAATTCCTCTGAGCGGCGAAGGTCTCTTTGTTCGAACGAAAACGCTGAAAGAAGTTGGCGGATTTCCTGAAGTGCTGACCGAAGACGCTTTCCTGGGTATCATTCTCGCGGAACAAGGCAAGAGCTTTGGCCTGGTGGCTTCGACGATCATCGAAAAGGCTCCCAGGAATATCAAGTCGCACTTCGTGCAGCGGCTGAGGTGGAACAGAGGCTACCTGACGTGTTTGGTGAGACTCCTCCGTTCAACCATGCCGATCGGAAGAAAATCCGTATTCCTCATTCCATTTATCGCACCGCTGAGCTGCGCCCTGGCCTTCTGGGGCTGGGTCCTCATCGCCGCTCACTGGGCTTTCCCCGCGTTCCCTTCTCTGCCGGGTTTTACGTCGTGGCTGCCGGATTATCCGGTGTACTCGCGGATCGTTTATGTGTGGTCCACGATGCTCTTCACGGTCGGAATCCCGCTGTGCGTCTCATCTTATGCCCGAACGCTTTGGAAAACCGGGATGAGAAAACACATTCCTTTCCTGGCGCTCCTTCCCTACTATTGGACCTTTATTGGACTCGCCGCTACCTGCTCGTTCCTTCGCGGCACAAGTCATTGGGGAAAGACCGAGAGATAGAATTACAGAATGCCGCTACGTGGAAAATGTCTCGCAGCATTCGTGCTGCTCCTGACCATCGTCGCCAATACGCGAGTGTCTGCGGCGATGCAGGATACGGAGTTCAATACCCTGCTCTTTCAGACGACCTTCAAGATCGAAGGGCCAGGGTTCGAATCCGGCACGGTCACGCTTGGGACCGTATTCCTGATGAGCCGCCCCATTCCCGAATCCAGTAAATTTCAGACCGTGCTCATTACCGCTAAACACGTGCTCGAAGGAATTCGCGGCGATACTGCCATGCTGAACCTGCGCCGGCGAACTACAGCCGGATGGCAACGGGTTCGGTATCCGGTCAAGATACGCGATGCGGGTCAGCCCGTGTGGGTCGGACCGGACGATATCGATGTCGCGGTGATGTACGTTCAATTGCCGGAATCCGTCCAGATCCCGATCATCTCAACGAACATCCTCGCCGACGACGCCATGCTCTCGCAGTTCGAAGTGCATCCCGGCGACGAACTCACGTGCCTCGGATATCCGTTCGGTGCAGAATCCAACTCCGCCGGTTTCGCAATTTTGCGGAGCGGCAAGATCGCATCGTTTCCACTGCTGCCCACGGAAAAAACTCAAACGTTCCTCTTCGATTTTGAAATATTCCCCGGCAATAGCGGCGGGCCGGTATATTTATCCGCAGATAATCGGACGTACGCTGGGAGGATGCACACCGGCGAGACCGTTCACTTCATCGTCGGACTCATCACACAACAGTTGTCCGAAAATCTCACGTCGAGCAAGGAACGTCTTTCGCTGGCGTCCGTCATTCACGCGAGCCTGATCCGTAAAGCCGTCAACATGCTGCCCGATCCGCCCAAGCAAAGATAGCGTGTTCACCCACTAAGCGTGTGGTCTGGCTTAGGCGAGGATCTCCTTGATCACCTGGCCATGCACGTCGGTCAGCTTCATGTCGCGGCCGTTGAAGCGGTAGGTGAGCTTGTCGTAGTCGAGGCCCATCAGGTGCAGGATCGTGGCGTGCAATTCGTAAATTGATTTCTTGTTTTCGATCGCGCGATAACCGAAATCGTCCGTCGCGCCGACGATCGTTCCACCCTTCACGCCGGCTCCCGCCAACCACACGCTGAATCCGAGGTTGTTGTGATCGCGGCCGTCCAGCCGTTCTGAAATCGGCAGACGTCCGAACTCGCCGTGCCAGATGATCAACGTGGAGTCGAACAATCCGCGGCTCTTCAGATCCTTGATCAGGCCCGCGATCGGCTTGTCCGTCTCTCCGCAGTGCGTCTCGTGATTGGTCTTCAGCTCCCAATGCGCATCCCAGCTTGGTTCGAAGTTCCCGCCTCCCGAAAAGATCTGCACGTACCGCACGCCGCGTTCAACGAGACGCCGCGCCAGGAGGGCCTGACGTCCGAAGTATTCGGTTCGTTTGTCGTCGAGTCCGTAGAGCTTCTTCGTCGCTTCCGTCTCGCCGCTGAGGTCGATCACATCGGGAGCGTGCGACTGCATGCGAAATGCGAGTTCGTAGGAATAGATGCGCGACGAGAGTTCGCTGTCGGCGGGATTCTGCTGCCAGTGCTTCTCGTTCAGATCGTGAAGCAGTCCGAGCCACTTGCGCTGTTGCTCGGTCTCGCGATTCGCGGGTGGACGGAGATCGACGATAGGATCGCCCGTGTCGCGGAATTGCGTGCCCTGATACGCAGCGGGCATGAAGCCGTTGCCCCAGTTGGGCGCTCCATTGATTGGACCGCCGCGATAATCCGTGAAAACGATAAAGCCGGGAAGGTTTTCGTTTTCGCTGCCGAGACCATAAGTGATCCAGCTTCCGATGCTCGGATATCCCGCCAGGATGCTTCCCGTGTTCATCTGAAACAACGCAGGACCGTGCGCCGGGCTTAACCCGTACATCGATCGGATCAAGGCAAGGTCATCCGCATGCTCCGCAACGTGCGGAAACAATTCCGAAATGTCCATGCCGCTTTGGCCATACTTCTTGAACTTCCAGGGCGACGGCATCAAACCGCCCGGCGTTCCCATAATGGTCGGGATCTTCCCTTCACCGGGAATCGTCTCACCTGCGCGCTTGAGAAGTTCGGGTTTCGGATCGAATGTGTCGACCTGGCTGACGCCGCCATAACAAAAGACAGAAATGACGGCTTTGGCCTTCGCCGGAAAGTGCTGCGGCTTCGGCGCAAGCGGCGATTTCGGCATCGTCTGGGCCTGGAGCAAATCGGCGAAGGCGACGCTGGCGATACCGCCACCCAGTCTCCACAGCAGTTCTCGTCGTGAGCAATAAAAAAGATGATTCATGGGGTTTATTGCCGGTACACAAACTCATTGAGATTGAACAACGCCTGGCAAAACTCGGCCAGGCCGTCCGCGCTACCTCGGATGTATTCGATGGCTTTGTTGCGCTCGAACTCCGATGGAGTTCTCGCCAGCGCGATCCGGTACGCGCGATCGATCTGTGCGTGTGTGTCGGTACCCGCCTCGTTTTTCACGCGTTCCGCAAAATATTTCGACTGCAGGATCACCATGGCATTGTTCATGAGCAACAACGCCTGTGGCGCAACAGTCGAGCGATTCCGCCGGTCGACGGAGTTGATCAGGTTCGGCTGATCGAACGTTTCAAACATCGGATAGCGGATGCTGCGTTTCGAGTGAACGTAGATGCTGCGTCGCCACGTGGACGGATCGTCATCGGGCTTGCCGGGCCAGTTGCGCTTCGAACTCGACTCGAAGAGATCCGGGTTGATGTACGGAAACACGGTCGGACCGCCGACCGTCAGATCCAGCTTCCCCGAAGCCGCGAGAATCGCATCGCGAATCGCCTCAGCCTCGAGTCGTTGCCGCGGCATTCGCCAGAAGAAGCGGTTTTCAGGATCGATCGAGACATCCTCGGCGATGTCGTTCGACGACATCTTATATGCCTCGGTCATCATCATCATCCGCTGCATCTGCTTGACGCTCCATCCGCGCTCGACGAATTCCACAGCCAGCCAGTCCAACAGTTCCGGATGTGACGGCCGTTCGCCCATTTTCCCGAAATTGCTTGGCGTCCGCACGATACCTTCGCCGAAGTGATGCTGCCAGATTCGATTCACCATCACGCGAGCGGTGAGCGGATTCTGCGGTGAAGTCAACCATTCGGCAAAACCGCGCCGTCTCCAGCTAGATTTGGCGTCGTCGGGCGGTGAGGGGAATTTGTAGTCGGCAGCGATGATGGTCAAAGCCCCGGCCGATACCGTGGGCCCTTTAGCGTCCACCGCGCCACGCATCAAAAAATAGGACGGGCGCGGCTCGCGTCCGCCTTCGCCAATCGCTCGGGCCGTGGGATAAGGCCGCGGGCGCTGCTTTTCGAGGTCTGCGATCTGGCTCCTGAGTTCCTGGTGCTTCCGTCGAACGTCGGGCGGCATGAGCGCCACGATGTCGTTTTCCGTGATCTTGTTTCGCAGCGAATCATCTTCGAGCGTCTTCTGAATTTGCGCGGCGTTGAGCTTCTGACCCTCGGTCCGTTTGTCCGCCGGTGTGTTCCAGGCGATCTGCATGTATTCCGGTAGCTGGGCGATCGTGGCGTCAACAATCCGTTTCAGATACGGCGCCTCGAGATCCGACTTCGACTTTCGCAACGGCTTCAGCAATCCGTCGATGCGGTCCGTCTCCGCCTTATGAGCCGCAACGGCCTCGGCGCTGATCAAAGGGTGGCTCGCAGGCCGCGTGGAGAAGAAGATGGCCTGCATCTGATAGTAGTCCTTCTGCAGAATCGGATCGAACTTGTGATCGTGACAACGGGCGCACTGGACGGTCAGCCCCATGAAGGTCAACGCCGTGGTCGCGACGATGTCGTCGAGAGCGTCCTGGCGGCCGCGCTCTCCTCCGTCGGCGCTTTCGGGGCCGAGCCGCAGGAATCCGGTGGCAATCATGGCTTCGTCGGATTTCGGATCGTATTCATCGCCGGCGATCTGCTCGCGTATGAACCGATCGTATGGCTTGTCATTGTTGAACGATTGCACGACGTAGTCGCGATAGCGCCATCCGTCAGGACGATCCGTGTCGAACTCGAATCCGGCCGAGTCGGCATACCGTACCAGGTCCAGCCAGTGGGTAGCCCAACGCTCGCCGTAATGCGGCGACGCGAGCAGCTTGTCCACGAGCTGTCCCCAGGCGTTCGGCGATTTATCCGCGACGAACGCTTCGACTTCTTCGGGAGACGGCGGAATTCCCAACAGGTCGAGATAGGCACGCCGGATCAATGTCCGCCGGTCCGCCCTGGGCGCCGGCTTCAGACCTTTGCTTCGCAGACCCGCCGCGATGAATGAGTCGATCGGATTCTTGTCGCCCGGCCGAAGCTGGGCTTGAGGAACCGCCGGACGCCCGGCAGGCTGAAATGCCCAATAAGCCCTCTCTTCCGCCGTGATCGGCCGTTCGGGAATCTTGACGTCGGGTTTCGTGTTCGCCGTATCGTTCCTGGCTTCCTCAACATCGTCCAGCGAGCCGCCATCCTCGATCCAATCGCGGATCTTATCGATGTCCTCCGCGGCCAGCTTCTTGCCGGGCGGCATCGTCAGTTCGCCTTGATGAGAGATTGCGAGGAAAAGCTTGCTGGCGCCCGGATCGTGCGGTACGACGACCTTTCCGTGCTCACCGCCGGCCCTGAGGGATTCCGCGGTCCGGAGGTCCAGCCCCGACGTCCTGGCGGCGCCATGACACACAAAACAGTTTTTCTTCAGGATCTCGTATGCCTGTTGCGCGGCATCGCTTTGAGCGAACTGTGCCTGCGCCATCGCCAGCACTGCTGCGAAGGTCAGAACCACTGAGAAGAGAGCCTTTCTCATTATTTAAAGGGCCTCCGGCGCAATTGTGCCTATCGTATACAACGTGTTGCACCCGAGTCGACGAGAAACAAGAAGCACGCAGGCGTGAAAGGAGATTAGCCCGGAGTCAAGCGCGAAGCGCGCAACGCCGGGTTAACAATAGGGCCGCTAAAGACGCACTCCGGCAGGGGTGCGACGAAGGCCTCCGGCGTGCACAGCAATGTTCGGCGCTACTTTGCCACGCCGAATGCAAAAACGGTCCTGGAGCGGTACTCCTCACCCGGCCTTAATATCGCCGACGGAAAAGTAGAATGGTTCGGCGAATCCGGAAAATGCTGCGGCTCGAGACAAAAACCAAAACGCTGCAGATAAGGTTTACCGGACTTTCCGGTGATCGTGCCATCCAGAAAGTTGCCGCTGTAAAACTGAATTCCCGGCTCGGTGGTTGAAACCTCCAACACCCGTCCCGTCGATGGCTCGACGACACGGGCGGCGCGCACAAGCCCGTTGCCCTGACGATTGATCACAAAGTTGTGATCGTAGCCCTTGCCATTGACCAGCTGCGGATCGTTCTGATTGATCCGCGACCCAATCGCGGTGGGATTTCGAAAATCGAACGGCGTTCCTTCGACGGATTCCAGCGTTCCTGTGGGAATGCTTGTCGCGTCGATCGGTGTGTAGCGATCCGCGTTGATCATCATTTGATGATCCAGCACGTCACGCTTTCCTTCTCCGGCGAGATTGAAGTAAGTGTGGTGGGTCAGATTGATCACCGTCGGCTTGTCCGTCGAGGCGAGGTAGTCCACGGCAAGTTCATTCTTGTCGTTCAGGGTGTATGTGACTCGTGATTTCAACGTGCCGGGATAACCCTCTTCGCCGTCAGGGCTGTCGCGTGTTAAGACCACTCCGACACCTTCCGCATTCTTGAACGGCTCACCCTTCCAAACAACCTTGTCGAAACCTTTGACACCACCGTGCAGATGGTTCGGTCCGTTGTTCGTCGCCAGTTTGTAAAGACTCCCGTCCAGAGTGAACTGTCCTTTCGCGATGCGATTGCCATAACGACCGATGATGGCGCCGAAATACGGCGTGCTTTTCAAATAGCCATCCAGATTGTTGTAGCCCAGCGCGATGTCGTCAAATTTGCCGTCGCGATCCGGAACTCGCAGCGAAATGACGATCCCACCATACGAGATGATCCGCGCCTCCAGGCCCGGGGCATTGGTGAGAGTGAACACATCGACGTCTTCGCCGTCCGGAGTCTTTGCGAACGCCGCGCGGCTCACGGTTGCCTCCCTGTGCGCATTTGGCGCATTGGACGTGGTCGCGCAACCGAACTGCACGATGAACGAAAGTAAAAGCAAAAGTTTCGCATCCGGTTTCACTGGCTTCACCATTTCCGTCCGAAGAGATATTGATTCACGATGTTTTCCAGTCTCTCCTGGCGGCCCGACCGCAACGAAGGCTCCCCGGCATCGAGCGCATGCTGTTCGAGCTGCACAAGGTTAATCTGACGGTTCTCGATTTGTTTGCCGATGCCGGAATCATAGCCACGGTAACGCTCGCTGATGAATCCCGAGAGAATGCCGTCCTGCTTCATCTGGTGCGCGATCTTCAGTGCCAGCGCAAACGTGTCCATTCCCCCGATGTGCGCGTGAAAAAGATCTTCGAGGTCGGGACTGGCCCGGCGCACCTTCGCGTCGAAGTTCAGACCGCCCGGCGCGAGACCGCCCTGATCGAGGATCACGAGCATAACGCCGACAACTTCCGCAACGTCGGTCGGAAACTGATCCGTGTCCCACCCCAACAGCGTGTCGCCGCGGTTCGCATCGATGCTGCCCAACAGTCCGTGCGCTGCAGCTATGGCAACTTCGTGATGAAAGCTGTGGCCGGCAAGATTCGCGTGATTCGCCTCGACGTTGAGTTTGAATCGCTCGGAAAGGCCGTATGTCCTCAGAAAGGCGATCACGGTGGCTACGTCGAAGTCGTACTGATGCTTCGTCGGCTCCTTCGGCTTCGGCTCGATCAGGAGCTGGCCAGTGAAGCCGATTTCGCTGGCGTACTCCGCCGCCATGTGAAGGAACGCGGCAAGATGTTCCTGTTCACGCTTCAGATCGGTGTTCAGCAGCGTGTCGTAGCCCTCACGGCCGCCCCAGAACACGTAGTTCTCACCGCCGAGCATCCGGGTCATATCGAGCATCCGCTTCACCTGCGACGCAGCGTGCGCAAACACCAGAGGATCGGGGTTCGTGGCTGCGCCGCACATGTAGCGCGGATGCGTGAAAAGGTTCGCGGTCCCCCAGAGGAGTTTCACTCCCGTCTCTTTCTGGAGATCGAGCGCATGGCGGCACATTCTTTCCAGGATGCGGTGCGTCTCGGAAAGACTATCGCTTTCGGGAGCAAGATCACGGTCGTGAAAACAGTAGTACGGCGTTCCGAGTTTCGAAAAAAACTCGAACGCTGCGTCGACGCGCTCCTCGGCGGTTTTCCATGGACGCACTGCAGTTCCCACGCCGAACGGGTCGGACCCGGTTCCACAAAATGTATGCCACGACGCGACCGAGAAACGCAGATGCTCGGCCATCGTCTTGTCACCGACTCGAGCGGCTGGATTGTAGTGCCTGAATGTGAAAGGATTCTTCGAGTCCGGCCCTTCGTATTCGATCTTCGGAATGCGCGAAAAGTATTTGTTCATGGCCACCTCGTCAAGCCTTGAAATCTATCGTAGATCTCAGAGTACCGGCCCACCAGCGCGTCATCCGGTTCGACGCGCGACGAATCGTCCAGCCGAACAAATCTGTCCGTCAGCGTCCTCAACGTCAGCTCGCTTCCCTGCTGTCTCATGAAACACCACCTGGCCTGAATCGCAGCGCCAAGAGCGCCGGCCTCGGTGATTTCCGGGCACACGACGGGGAATCCGAAAACGTTCGCGACGATCTGCCGCCACAACGCGCTTTGCGCCCCTCCGCCGACAAGCCGGATTTCGCTGGGAACGATACCGTTTCTCGTCAGCACGTCCAGAGCGTATCGCAATCCGAAAGTTGCACCCTCCATCGAAGCCCGGCAAAGATTGGCGGACGTCATATTGGAACTTGTCAAACCGTGGAGCGACGCGCGAGCGTGAGGAAGCGGCGGTGTTCTCTCGCCGTTAAAGTAGGGAAGCAGGGTCACGCCGCCGGACCCCGGAGGCGCGGAGGCGGCCTTGGCGTTGAATTCGGCCAGATCGAGGCCCAATAGATCTCGAGTCGCCTCGGTCGACACTGTCACATTCATCGTGCAGACAAGGGGAAGCCAGTGTCCATCGCTGGAGCAGAATGACGCGAGTTCACCCTGCGCGTCCACAACGGGTCGCTCGGAGAACGCGTAAATCGTCCCGGACGTCCCCAGCGACGTCGTGACCACACCAGGCCGGACGTTCCCTGTGCCGATGGCCGCCATCATGTTGTCGCCGCCGCCGCAGGACACAAGGACGTTCGGCGGAAGACCGAGCTGCGCCGCAATCGTCCGGCGCACCGTTCCCGCCGGCTGATCCGACTCGATGAGTCGCGGAAGGCAGTCCCGAACCTTTCCGGTGGCATCGATCGCATCAAGAACCCGCTTCGACCACTCTCTGCTTCGGACATCGAAGTAAGCCGTGCCTGACGCGTCTCCGAATTCCGCGGTTTTTTCGCCGGTCAACCAATAATTGATGTAGTCGTGCGGCAAGAGCATCGTGCGGAGCCGCGCGTATCGCTCGGGCTCATGCTCCTTCAGCCACAGGACTTTCGATGCCGTGAAACCGACGGCTATCGAATTGCCGATCAATTCGAGAACAGCCCCGTTGCCGCCGAGCCTTTCCGTCAGGGCTTCCGCTTCACGCGCCGTTGAAGTGTCGCACCACAGCTTCGCCGGACGGAGGACGCTTCCGTTCCTGTCAAGCGCCACCATTCCATGCTGCTGGCCGGACACGCCGATCGCCCGAACGTTGGCTGCCGTCACACCGGGACGCGACAGCGCGGACCTCATCGCTCGTTCAATCGCTTCGACCCACCAGGCCGGATCCTGCTCGCGCGTTCCGTCATCGTGTTCGATGATTTCATGCGATGCGTGCGCTTCGGACACAACCACCTCTTTGCCGGCGTCGAGAATGACGATCTTGGTCCCCTGGGTACCGCTGTCGATTCCGATGAACAGATCAGACATGAATCGTCGTCACCATATCGAGATATTTCACGACACGCGCGGATTCAAGGCCGTTCCCACGCGCCGGATGCCGCCGATCGAAAGACGGCTTCGATCGCTCTCATGTTGCGCACCGCATCTTCGAGAGGGATCGGAACTTCGGTGTTGAGCCGGATGGCTTTTGAAAACAGTTCGCCCTGAATCCGGTACTGATCACAAATGGAAAACTCCTGCGGATCGTTATTCACCAAAACGCGGCAGGGTCTGTCGTTTGGAGCATTGAAGGGAATCTCGATTTCGATGTGGCCGCGTGTTCCGAACACGTGAACGCGTTGATAGGCGCTCATCTGCGTACTGCACGTCCCGATCACATGTCCGGACGGGTAGTCGAGAATCATCGATGTCAGCCGATCGACTTTGAATGACGGGTCGAAGTCGCTCAATCCCATCACGCGTTTCGGTTCTTCGCCAAACACCAGCCGCGACGTGTTGATGAGGTAGCAAGCGACATCCATCAACGCGCGGCCGCCGATGCCGGGCGTGTTCCGGATGTTGTCGGGATCGTCGTTGAACAAGCTGAAGTTGCCCCTTATGCACCGCGATCTGCCGAA
>CAZPBY010000062.1:0-42659 GCA_964584785.1 uncultured Solibacteraceae bacterium | reverse complement strand
GGAATGTCATGGGACACGCCGCCGATTCGAACGTAGCTGACCGTGAGTCGTCCGCCGCAGCAGGATTCGAGCAGATCGTAGATTTCTTCGCGCGGCCGGAAGCTGTACCAGAAGTTAGTGAGCGCGCCGAGGTCCACGAGATTCGTTCCGATGCACACGAGGTGATCCGCGATCCGGCTGAACTCCGAAAGGATCACGCGGATGTACTGCGCGCGCTTCGGAATCTCGACGCCGAACATCTTCTCCACGCTCATGGTGTAAGCCACGCCGTTCATCATCCCGGACATGTAATTCAGCCGATCCGTAAAAGGGATCACCTGCCAATACATGTGCGTTTCCGACATCTTTTCAAAGCATCGGTGCAGATAACCGATCTCGCTGTCGGCATCGAGAATCTTCTCGCCGTCCGCGGCGACCTGCAGGCGAAACGTTCCGTGCATGGCCGGGTGCTGCGGGCCGACGTTGAGGATCTGCGGATGGGATAGTCCCATCGTTTCGGCGTACTTCTTCGCGCGTTCGACGACGGGCAGATCGATGGTCTCCGTGCACATCGTGCGCTGGCCCGGTGGAAAATCCTTTCGAAGCGGATGACCTTCGAATTGGGAATGTGTGAGGATGCGGCGAAGATCCGGATGACCGTTGAACCTGATGCCGAACATGTCGAACACTTCGCGTTCCGGCCAATCGGCGCCCTTCCAGATGTCGGTGGCGCTATCGATCGTCGGATCGGCAGCCGGAACGGTAGCTTTCAATCGCAGCCGATGCTTATTCGACAGCGACAGCATGTGATAAACGACGTCGTAACGCGACTCCCGCTCCGATAAATAGTCCACCGCCGTCACATCGAGCAGCATCTTGAAATCGAATTCCGGATCCGTTTTCAAAGCCTTCAAGACTTTCTTGACGCTATCGCGTTTGACGGTGATCGACAGATCGCCGCGGAACTCGCGCATGCTGATAACGTCAGCCGGAAATTTCCGCTGGAATGCCTCCGCGATCGGTCCCTTGACGTCCTGGTTTTCCTCCAGAAATCGAACCAGCGCCCGCGGGGGCGGGCCAAGACCATGGACCGTGGCATCCACTTCCGGTGTCTTCAGTTTTGTCTGACGTGGATGCCGTTCGTACGAAAGCCGGGTGTCCGCTTCGATTTGCTTTTGAAGTTTGATGACGGCGTCGAGAACGGCTTCGGGAGTGGGCGGACAGCCTGGAATGTAGACATCGACCGGCACGATCTCGTCGATACCTTGCATCACGTGGTACGCACGATAGAACCCGCCGCACGTCGCGCACGCGCCCATCGAGATAACCCAACGAGGTTCGGCCATCTGATCGTAGATCTGCTTCAGGACCGGGGCCATCTTGTCGTTGATCGTGCCCAGAACCATCAGCAAGTCCGATTGTTTCGGCGCAAACCTTACAACCTCCGCCCCGAAACGCGCCAGATCGTAATGCGACGAGACGGTCGCCATGAACTCGATCGCGCAACACGCCGTTCCGAACGGATACGGCCAAAGCGATCCCTTCCGCGCCCAGTTGATGAGCGAATTCGCAGTCGTGGTGAAGAAATTTTCGCGCTCCGCAGTCTCCGGTTCGATCGCCTTCATAAGAAATGAATTGTAGCACTATACTTGGCCATGCTCTGGGGCCCGATCGCCTTTGTGGGAGCCGTTCTGGTCGCGTTTTTACCGCCGCGTTATCGGCGTCGTTTCTATCGGGATGTATCCGGCGAGAATCACAAAGCCGCCTTCGTGTCGGGGTTCGTTCAGCTGGTCGCCTCGATCTTCTTTTTGGTCGCGAGAGCTATTTCGTTTTTCGCCATTCCACCGGACGTGGACATCGTGAAGGCCGCGTTTGACCGCAAGTTCGGAGGTGCCAGCATCCCCGGCTCCGGCGTATTTGCTTTGGCAAATTTCTTCCTGCAGCCCATTCACGTGTTTGCGACTTACCTGATGCTGGAGGGCATTGTGCGTATGTTCTCCGCGGCGATCTCCGAGCAAACGGTGGGAACGCTCCCTCTTTATATCGTTTCCGCTATTCACAATTGGCTGGAGCCCAAATGGCAGGAACGTCGCGCCGGCCCGCGGATACTCGATGAAGTGCAGCCGGGCGACGGAACAACGCACGAACTCCGGATCCTGAGTTGCCGCGCGAGACCCGATTGGCATCGCAACATCACGATCCGCTATCGCGACGAGTTCTACCAGATGTTCAAGGAGGAAGCCGGACCGGCGCCGCGCCCCTTCATTTACTACCTTCGGAAACCACCGCTCGGTCATTTGGTCGTCGCCATTCGAGATTACGAACCCACGGACGTGCTGAAAGGTTAGGTGGCGTCACGAAGCCCGTCGCTGTGCTCCGGGTTCCGTACGCTACGTCGAAGACGGTCAGAATTCGGAGCACAGCGACGGGCTTCGTGACGCGACGCTTCGGTGGGAACCAACAATCGATGTTCCCAGGAGCAGAATGGACGGGGAGACCAGACCTTCCTTCTCGCTGGAGATCGTTTCGAGCGTTCCGAAACGCGCCTGCTGATCCGGCCATGTGCCGCGCGAGATGATGGCGGCCGGCAAATCGGCGCGGCAGCCGAGCGACAGGAGGAATTGGGTGATCGCGCCGGTTCGGGCAAGGCCCATCATGACAACGACGGACCCGCCCGCATCCATCAGCGTCAGCGCAGCGCGCCATTCGTCCGAATCGAGATCGAGCGACCGCGAACCGGCAATCACCATGAATCCGTGTGATGTGCCTCGCTGCGTCAATCCGATTTCCGCTATGGCCGGGACCGCGGTCACGCTGCTCAAACCGGGGATCACCTCATAACTGACGCCGGCATTGACCAAAGCTTCAATCTCCTCCGCCGCGCGGCCGAAGATGAATGGATCGCCACCCTTCAATCTGCAAACAATGTTGCCGGCGAGCGCCTGTCTAACCATCAGTTGATTGATGTGTGACTGGATCGCATCTTCGGACCCCTTCCGCTTTCCGACATCGATGACGCGTGCATCCGGCCGTACCTCCTCGAGCAACCGCCGGTCGACCAATCGATCGTGCAGCACGACGTCGGCCTGGCGCAGGCATCGCAGGCCTTTTACCGTAATGAGGTCGGGATCGCCGGGGCCGGCGCCGACAATGTAAACAATGCCGGAGTCTTTCATAGGTTCTTCACGATTTCCTGAACGCGAGCTTTGGCTGTGTCGTCGTCGCAGTCACGGATCGAGGTGACGATATTGGTCGCAAAGATCGATTGATACGCGCGCCTTCGTTCTTCCAGAGTTTTGAATCGCTCCTGCAGTTCGGCTCGCATACTACCGAGCAGCGTGACGACGCGTCCGAATTCGGACGTGACAATTTCGGAGAGCCGTCGGCGAAGCCATGCGGCAAATGCCGGGCTCTTGCCGGACGTCGACACGGCGACGATCAGATCGTCGCGCCGGAGAATGCTCGGCACGATGAAGTCGCAATGCTCGGGATCATCGACCGAGTTCACCATCACACGCTTTTCACGCGCGTCGCGCCAGACGCGGTCTTGAACCGACGCATCATCCGTCGCTGCGATCACGAACATGGCGCCGGCGATGTCCGACGAGTCGTAGGCCCGGTCAATCAGTGCGATGTCGTTTGATTCCGCAAGCGCCCGCAGCCGAGGCGTTGCTTCCGGACTGACGACCGTCACGCGGGCGCGGGCGTCCAGCAAGCCTTGGACTTTGCCTTCCGCAACCTCTCCACCGCCGACCACGACGACAGATTTGCCGTCGATTTTCAGAGCGACGGGGTAGTACATATTGCCTTTACCATGGCGCCCATTTTGGGCTGATCGGGAACGATGTGCGGCCGCACGTCATACGTTGTCAGGGCGCGTGTGGTCACTTCGCCGATCGACGCCACTCGCACGCTGCGGGCAAACCTCTCGCGTAACGCTTCATCGAGCTGAAGAGAAGTCGCCGCATCGAACAGGGCGTGCACTTGTGGAGCGCTCGTGAAGACGACGATATGAATGCCGCCGCCAATGATGTCGCGCACGAAAGACTCGACTTCGCGAGCGTCGGAAGCCGCCTCATAGGAGTACACGGAAATCGGAAATACGGACGCGCCGAAAGATTCCAGCGCTGAACACAACACGGGATTGGGCGTGCCGTAAAGTTGCACAGCTACGCTTTTGCCGCGGAGGTCGTGCGTGAGAAGGCTTTCGATGACGCCTTCTGAGGTGGCGGCTGCCGGAATGACGTCGATACGCACATTCGCTTTTCGTAACGCCGCCGTCGATTTCGAGCCGCGCGATACGACCGTCAGCCGATCGAGAGCCTTCAACAATTCGTTCCGTTTCGCCGCCCGATCCGCCTGCTGAAGGATGAGGTTCACGCCGATTCCGGTCATGAAGACGCAGACGTCGAACCCGTCCGAGATGGTTCGATCAACGAACGACAAAATACTCGACTGATCTTCGAGCAGCATTTCCTTTTGCAGCGGGCATCGCCTTACCCGGGCGCCGGCTCGTTCGAAGAGCAAGGCAAACTCTTCACTGTATCGTGCTTCAGGAATACCGATCACGAAGCGCATTCGCCCACTCCAACTTCGCCGGTGAACGCTTCCATCTCGCCGAGGTCGTACTGCAAAGCGTCACGATTCTCATAACGACTGAGATCCGCGAAGTCCACGAGCAGACGACGGAATCGCTCGATGCCGGCACGGTTTAGAAACGCTGCGAATGCCTCTTCCAGCTGACGATTCTCGACGTAAAAATCCAGCACGGCCCGCACTGCGTCAGGCGCGGCTTTTGCGGGAACCTTTGCCGTAAACTTGCCGAACGTTGCGCGGCCCTCCGCTGTACTGCCGCCGAGCAGGAGGGAATACACGGGAAGCACCTTGCCCTCGAAATCGACGCTGGAGCCGAAGAGCCCGATATCGGCGATGTGATGTTGTCCACACGAATTCATGCAACCCGAGATCTTGATCGACAACTTCGATACTTCGGGCACGGACGTGTACCGATCCTTCAACGCGCTGTCCAGCGCGACGGCGAGAGCGCGCGAATGGGTCAGCGCAAGCTGACACGTGTCCGCACCCGGGCAGCGCGTGATGTCCGTAATCCGGCCGACGTGGGTTTCAATCAAACCGATCTTTCGCAGCTCCGCAAACACCTGCGGCAACGCTTCGACTGCAACCCAGCGCAGAATGAAGTTCTGACCGATGGAGATTCGTATTTGACCGCCGGAGTGTTTTCTGGCGATCTGCGCGATCGCGCGCAAAGTCGCAGGAGCGGCATCACCGAGCGGCACACCAATCGCAACCATGTGCCACCCCGCCTGCTTCTGCTCCCGCACATTGGCGGTCCGCCAGTTGAGAAACTCGAGGTCTGCGTTCTCTGCGCCTCTGCGGTAAGAATTCACCGCAGAGGCGCAGAGAACGCAGACCTCGAATTTCTCGTCCACTCGAAGCGGCATTTTCCCCGAACGCGTCAGGAGGATTTGTTTTCTTTCCTCGATGATCGCCTTCTGAAGCCTCTGCTGACCCCATTCTCTTGCGAGGAACTTCATGCGAGCCCGCATCCGGTGAACCCGTTCGGGGCGACGTTCGCCGTGTCGATCGAACACGCGGATGGCCGCTTCGATGGTCGGAATCAAAAGGTCGGCAGGCGTGAAGTCTTCCAGGCGGTCCGCCGACCGCGGCTGTGCTCCCAGTCCGCCGGCAAAATAAATGTGGAAACCGCGTTCCTCGACGCCGCCGGCGCCGCTGCGAATTTTCGCGACGGCCCCGATGTCGTGAATCGGAATTCGAGCGTGATCTTCGTGGCATCCTTCAAAGGCAATCTTGAATTTGCGCGGGAGGTTCTGGTTGATCGGATTTCGGAGGAAATAGTCGGCAACCGCCTGGGCATACGGCGTGACGTCGAACGGTTCGTCCGGAGCAACTCCGGCGTAGGGACACGCCGTCACGTTACGAACCGTGTTCCCGCACGCTTCTCGTGTCGTGAGTCCGGCTTCGGCGATTCGTCTCAACACACGCGGCACATCGCGTCGCAGCACGTTGTGAAACTGAATGTCTTGACGGGTGGTCAGGTGAGAAAGCCCCGTCGGTGTGAAGAACTCCGCGAGGTCGGCCATCGCGTCCAGTTGATCCGGAGTAATCCGCCCGAACGGAATCTTCACGCGGATCATGTGCCGGTCGGCCGAATTGCGGATGCCGTAGACGCCGTTTTCGAGTCGAAAACGCCGGAAATCGTTGGGATCGGTGGCGCCGCTTTCGAGGGCACGAATCTCATCCTCAAACCGCTGAAGCTCGCATTCGATCTCAGGTGCAAGAGCGATCATTCGTATTTCCTTCCAAATAAAAAAGCCCACCGGAATGGTGGGCTTCTCCGATCGCCGTCAGCGCGTGGCTAAAGGCAATGGGAAGCGGATGTCCGACAACAAGACCCGCTGATTACAGTCGTTGTTCGGATCACCTGCTTCATGGAAGTGACTATAATTAATTGACTTAAACATTGTCAATCAATTTAATCAAGTATCAAAATCCCGATGTCGCCCCTACCTTATTAATAGCCCTGAAAATGCTTTTCGGCATCCGAACGTGGACGCCGACGTTCGGTTTGTCAACGAGCTGAGTGATGGCGACATTCCCAGCCATGCTGACGACCTGATAGGCCTGGTGCTTCGTGAGCCCTTTCGCCTCGGCCAGGAAGTCAACCATCTCCTGGATCGCGATCTTCGTCGCGTTCGTCAGGTCCGGATCCGTACCCATGGAAATGTAATCGGTCGCGGTTTCGGCGCGTGGCCACGACAGCTTCATTCCCTTGCGAACGGTGAGCTGCAGCCGTCCGCGGAGCGACGTCTCAATCGCGGTTTGATCCACTTCGCCGTCACCCTGAGCAACGTGGCCATCACCGATTTCAAACAGCGCGCCCGGCGCGAAAACCGGAATGTAAAGCTTCGAGCCGGCGACCAGTTCCTTGTTGTCCATATTCCCAGCGTGCTTTCCTGGCGGGTTGCTGCTCAGGCGGCCGAGCTCCGGCGCGGGCGCGACGCCCATGCTTCCGAAAAACGGGCGCAACGGGACGACGATGCCCGGAAAGATTTCGGCCGTCATCGTTTTCTTGTTGAGCGTAATGATCCTTTGTCCAACAGTCCTGTCGCAGTTCTCGGGCAGGAAGCCGCTGCAGCCGTTGTAGCCGTAGTCCATCGCAAGGTCGATCGAGAGGATCTTTACTTCCAGAGCATCGCCGGGTTCGGCGCCTTCGACGTAAACAGGACCCGTCAGGATATGACCGCCGGGCCCGCGCTTGTCGCCCGTGACTTCCGCCACGACCGATTTCAACGACGCCTGGATCTTCGCGTCGGGCACACCGGACCGTGCGAGGCCTGCCGGGGAGTTCGTCAATAGCGTGTCGACATCAATGATGTCGCCGGAAGCGATGCGAAGGGCCGGCTTAGCGTCCGACCAGTAATAGCCATAGGCAACGGTTGTCGGCGTCGCTTCAAGCCGGTGTGTCTTCGGCAGGCGCGTCTGGCCGGCTGCGCTATAGCCGAAGATGTAGAGAACCACTATCGCTGGAATGAATGGTCGAATTCTTTTGAACATGTCAGCCTCCGCGGCAACAAATCCTAGTACAGCGAGACGTTGAAAGCCACACGGCAATCGATGACTGCAACAAAGCGATCGAGATTACATTACAAAGCAACAGTTGCCTCGACGCCCTTCCCACTGTAAGAATCTTGTCATAGTCTGCGGTTCTCGCCGACGATGCGGATTGCGGGGCTAATGAAGGGTGCTGGGGAACTTTTAATCTCATTTGATGAAGCGTGCAGCGAATTTTCGAGGGCGTGGAAAAAAGCCTCGGACGAAGGCGCTGCGAAATCCATCCACAGTCTTCGCACGAGTGCCCGGCGTGCGATTGCAATTCTTCAGTTAATTGAAGCGCTGTCCAAAGATGGACAGGTCGTAAGTCTGCGTGGCCGGTTTAAGCGTTTTCTGAAACTCACCAGTCCATTACGAGACATTCAAGTCGAACTGGATCGGGTCTCGCACGAAAAAACAATTCGCATCGACGGTTTCAAAAGATACCTCGAGCGCGCCCGGCGTCGTGAAACCCGGCGTGTTCAAAAGAAATTGAGCAGCCGCGTCCGCCGCCGCCTTTTTGAAATGGTGGACCGAGTGCGCAGTGAGGTTTGCACGCTTGTGGAGGCGGTGGATGACGCCAAAGTGAAGCGCGCTGTCGAAAGAGTTCTACGGGTTCGTCGTAACGAGTTTTTTAAGTTGCGCCGCAGTTTCCGGCCGTCGGATGAAGGAACTTTACATGAAATGCGGATCGGGCTTAAACGATGGCGTTATGCTGCTGAAGCCGTACAGCCCTTGCTCTCCCAGTCGCTGGTCCTTCGACCCAGTGACATGCGATCATTTCAAAGACTCATGGGAGAGGCTCGCGATCTCGAAATCCTGGGCCGGGAGCTTTTGAGATGGGCGAGCAAGAATGGAGAGAAGAAGGCGGCAGCACAGGCGATCGATCGCCTGAAACAACGCCGGGCCCGTCTTCTCAAGAGGATTGAAGAATCTCTGCCCGCCCTCCAGCCGGCAGTTCTGGCGTCCCATCCACCACAGATCGCCGAAAAAACTTCCGCCGTCGCCAGTCGTTCTCTCGTGACCGCTTCGTGATTTCGCGAAGGAACTCGCGAAATCACAGGATCGATCTCCCTGGCACCTGAGTGAATTCAACGGTTTGTCATCGGAAGGCTCCTTGCATTGCCGTTCCCGAAGGAGAAGGGAATACACATGGCAAAGCGAATGATTCTGATGTTGGCCGTGACGATCGGGTTGATTGGGACTCTCGGCTTTGTGAAGTTCAAACAGGTGCAGGAAGCGATCGCGGAGAATGCGTCCTTCCAGCCGCCTCCCGAAGCGGTGACCACCATCGTTGCCCAAAACGAAAAGTGGCCGTCAACCCTGAACGCCATCGGGACCGTCGCCGCCGTCCAGGGTGTGACGGTTAGCGCCGACCTTCCGGGCATCGTCGACCGCATTACTTTTGAGTCGGGCGCGTCCGTCAATGAAGGTGACGTTCTCGTACAGTTGGACACAAAGCAGGAACAGGCGCAGCTGGCGGCAGTCGAGGCGACGCGTGAACTGGCCCGGCTCAACTTCGACCGCTTGCACAGTCTGGTGACTGAGGGCGCCATCACGCGCGCCGAGTACGACCGCGCTGCCGCCGAGCAAAAAGAGACAACAGCGAAGGTGGATGAGATTCGCGCCATGATTGCCAGGAAGACGATTCGCGCTCCGTTTTCGGGAATCCTCGGACTCCGCCAGGTCAACCTGGGACAGTATCTATCGCCGGGAACAGCCGTCGTTCCCCTCCAGTCGCTGGATCCGATTTATGTGAATTTTGGAGTGCCTCAACAGGATGCAGCCAAGGTGGTGATCGGACGGACCGTGCGCATCACTGCCGAAGACTTGAGCAACTCGGAGTTCGTTGGGCGCGTCACTGCGATCAACTCCGTGGTGGATGAAGCCACACGAAACGTTCAGATTCAGGCGTCGCTTTCCAATCCGAAAAACACACTGCGGCCGGGAATGTTCGTTCAGACCGAAGTGATGTTGGGGGCTAACAGTGCGGTCGTGACTCTGCCGGCCTCCGCGATCAGTTATGCGCCGTACGGCAATTCGGTGTTTGTGGTCACCGACCTCAAGGATCCGGGTGGAAAGACCTACCGTGGCGTCCGGCAGGAATTTGTGAAGCTGGGTCCGTCGCGTGGCGATCAGATCGCAGTCGTTTCGGGTGTCAAGCCAGGCGACGAAGTTGTGACGTCGGGTTTGTTCAAGTTGCGCAATGGCGCTGCCGTCGTCGTCGACAATAAGGTTCAACCCGCGAACAAGCCTTCGCCGAAACCGGAGAACAGTTAAATGCGATTCACGGATCTGTTTGTCAAAAGGCCGGTCCTTGCGATAGTCGTCAATCTCGTCATTTTGATCGCAGGATTGCAATCGATCCGCGCTCTCAGCGTCCGGCAGTATCCGCGCAGCGATATCGCGATCGTTCGCGTCTCGACCATTTACGTCGGTGCGAACGCCGACCTCGTTCGCGGTTTCATCACCACTCCGCTCGAGCGTGTGATCGCCAGCGCCGACGGTATCGACTACATGGAATCGTCGAGCGCTCAGGGGCTGAGCACGATCACGGTTCATCTGAAGCTCAACTACGACACCAATGCAGCGCTCACTCAGGTTCAAGCGAAGGTCGCGCAGGTTCGAAACGATCTTCCACCGGAAGCCGAAGCGCCCGTGATCGAGCTCCAAACGGCGGACAATCAGTTTGCGGCGATCTACCTGAGCTTTTCGTCCGCAGACCTCGATCAGAATCAAATAACGGATTACCTCACGCGCGTTGTTCAGCCGCGACTGAGCGCCATCAGCGGCGTTCAGCGGGCCGACATCCTCGGCAATCGCACGTTCGCCATGCGCATCTGGCTCAAGCCCGACAAAATGGCCGCGCTTGGTATTTCGCCGTCGGACCTTCGAGACGCGCTGGCGCACAACAACTACTTGTCCGCGCTCGGCCGGACAAAAGGCTCGATGGTGTCGGTAAATCTGGTTGCAAATACCGACCTGAACACGCCCGAAGAATTTCGCCAACTCGTCGTGAAACGAGATGGTGGTGTCATTGTCAGGCTTGGAGAGATCGCGGATGTCCAGCTCGGCGCAGAAAACTACGAACAGGATGTTCGATTCAATGGCGAGACCGCGACCTTCATGGGTGTGTGGGTCCTGCCGACGGCGAACTCACTCGAAGTCATTCGCAAAGTGCGCGAAGCGATGCCGGACATCGAAGCGAAGGTTCCGGTGGGAATGAAAGTGGGCATCCCGTACGACTCCACCGCGTACATTCAGGATGCGATCAACGAGGTCCTGCGAACACTAACCGAAACGTTGCTGATTGTGATCGTCGTCATCTTTTTATTCCTGGGTTCGGTTCGCGCGGTGATCATACCGATCGTCGCCATTCCGATTTCGCTCATAGGTGCCGTCTTCCTGATGCTTGCAGCGGGCTTCACGATCAACCTTCTGACTCTGCTCGCAATTGTGCTTTCGGTAGGCCTTGTCGTTGATGATGCGATCGTGATGGTGGAAAACGTCGAGCGCCACCTCCACAGCGGCAAGTCCGCATACCGCGCGGCGATGGACGCCGCGAAGGAACTCATCGGTCCGATCATTTCGATGACGATCACGCTCGCCGCCGTTTACGCGCCGGTCGGCATTCAGGGCGGTCTGACGGGCGCGCTCTTCCGCGAGTTTGCGTTTACTTTGGCCGGGGCTGTGATTGTGTCGGGTGTGGTTGCGCTCACACTGTCGCCGATGATGGGATCGAAGCTCCTCCGCGCAGGGGACACCGAACACGGCTTCGCAGGTTGGATCAACCGCCGCTTCGAAGGCGTCAGACGTCTTTACACACGAATGCTCTCGAGCACGCTGCGTTACAGACCGGCGGTCGTGGTGCTGTGGATCATCGTCGCGGCGCTGACGGTGCCGTTCTACATGTTCTCCCAACGCGAACTGGCGCCTGCCGAAGATCAGGGTGTGGTGTTCTCATACATCCAGGCTTCGGCGAACTCCACGCTCGACCAAACGCGACTGTTCACGCAAAAGGTTCTCGACGTTTATCGTGCGTTTCCGGAGACGGGCAGCATCTTTCAACTCACATTTCCCAACGGCGGTTTCGGAGGCATGGTGACGAAACCGTGGAGCGAACGAACCAAAACAACGCAGCAACTGCTGATGCAGTCGATGCGACCGTTGTCGCAGATCCCTGGAATCCGCGCCATTCCACAAACTCCGCCGCCGTTGCCCGGCGGCGGAGACTTTCCTGTGGATCTGGTGATTGCTTCGCCCGGGGACCCGCAGCAGCTCGTCGACATCGGAAATCAACTTGTGCGGAAGGCGTTCGCCAGCGGCATGTTCATTTTTGCGGATTCCGACTTGAAGTATGACCAGCCGCAGGTCGAGGTTGTCTTCGATCGGGACAAGCTGCGGTCACAGGGAGTCGATCTCAGCCGCGCCGGCCAGGATCTTTCGACGCTCGTCGGCGGAAACTACGTCAATCGGTTCAGCATCCAGGGCCGCAGTTACAAGGTGATTCCTCAGGTCAATCGCATCGATCGGTTGACGGCCGAGCAGCTTTCCGGAATGTACATTACGGGTTCGGATCACCGCCTCGTGCCGCTGTCGACGTTCGCCAGTCTTCGTACCACCGCCGAACCGCGCGAGCTGAAGAAATTTCAGCAGCTGAATGCCGTACGCATCCAGGGTGTGATCCCGCCGCCGGTTCCATTGGACCAGGCGCTCGGGTTTCTCGAAAACGAGGCGAAGAAGATACTGCCGCAGGGTTTCACGATCGATTATGCGGGCGAGTCGCGACAGCTCCGCGTCGAGGGCAGCAAATTCCTGGGCACTTTCCTGCTCTCGGCCATCCTGATCTATCTCGTGCTTGCAGCCCAGTTCGAAAGTTTCCGCGATCCGTTCATTATCCTTGCGGGTTCGGTTCCGCTGGCGATTTCCGGCGCGCTGATGTTTTCGTTTCTCGGCTTTACCACACTGAACATCTACAGCCAGGTCGGACTCATCACGCTGGTCGGACTCGTATCCAAGAACGGCATATTGATCGTCGAGTTTGCGAACCATCTTCAGGAACGCGGCAAGGAGAAACTCGACGCGATCATCGAAGCGGCGAGCACTCGACTGCGACCCATCCTGATGACAACCGCGGCGACGGTCGTCGGACATTTCCCGCTCGTTCTCGCAACGGGGCCGGGCGCAGGCGCTCGGAACAGCATCGGCGCGATGCTGGTCAGCGGCATGATCGTCGGCACAACGTTCACGCTTCTTGTCGTGCCTTCGATTTACATGCTGGTCGCGCGAAAGCGGCAGCCCGCGGCTAATCCGGAGACGGCCGTCATCGGCGGCGAGCCGGCATTGGAGGCGTCATCGTTATGAAGAAATGGATCATCACCACACTGGCCGGCCTTTTGCTGATGAGCTGCCGGCCGGCCGGTCCCAATTACAGCAGGCCGGTTATCAAGCCGCCGGACGCTTTCCGGGGAACAGCCGATACGACGTCGCCGGCGGATACGACGTCGCTTGCGGACATGAAATGGTTCGAGGTGTTCAAAGATGAAGCGCTTCAGCAGTTGATCCGAACGGCCCTCGTCCAGAATTACGATCTCCGCGACGCCGTTGTTCGAGTGGATGCGGCGCGCGCCAGTCTCGGGATGACTCGGGCGGATCAGGTTCCCACTATCGCCGCCGGCGGCGACGTTACCAGCACCCGCATCTCGAGAAACGGATCTTTTCCTTTTCCAGCAGGCTTCGAGCAACGAAGAACTTTCGGCGGTGTGGCCCTCAATCTTCTTTCCTTCGAAGTCGACGTTTGGGGACGGTTGCGGCGCGCTACCGAAGCGTCACGCGCCAACCTGCTGGCCAACGAGGAGAATCGTAAAGCAGTCGTGACGACGCTTGTCAGCGATATCGCCGCCGGATACTTCAACCTGCTTGAATTTGATCTGGAACTCGAGATCGCCAGGCGCACGTTGGCCACGCGCATAGAGTCGCTGAAGCTGATTCAGAATCGTGAACAGAGTGGTCTCGCCACTCTCCTCGAGGTTCGGCAGGGCGAGCAGTTGGTCCATGCGGCTGAGCAACGCATTCCTGCAATCGAACAGGCGATCGAGCAGACGGAGAATCAGATCAGTCTGCTGCTCGGCGAAAACCCGGGCGCGGTGACTCGCGGCCGCCCGTTGACGGATCAAGAGCAGCCTCCATCGGTGCCGGCGGGATTGCCGTCGGCGTTACTGGAGCGGCGTCCGGACCTCCGGTCGGCGGAACAGACGCTCGTCGCGGCAAACGCCGTCATTGGTGTTGCCAAAGCCGCATATTATCCGCGAATCAGCTTGACCGGTCTGGCAGGAACTCAGAGCAGCGAGCTATCGAAACTATTTACGGGCGCGACCGGAATATGGCAGTTTGTGCCTCAGGTGTCGCAACCGGTCTTCACCGGAGGCCGGCTGCGCTCGAACGTAGAATTGGCGACCGCGCAGCAACAGCTTGCGCTGATCGAGTACGAACGCACGATTCAGACGGCGTTTCGGGAAGTGTCGGATACTATCGTTCAATACCGCAAGGTTCGCGACATTCGGACGACGCAGGAACTGCTGGTGACAACACTCCAGGATCGCTCGAGGCTGTCTTACCTTCGGTATCGCGGCGGGGTTGACACATTGCTGAACGCACTCGACGCCGACCGCGATCTGTTCGACGCCGAACTTGAACTTGCCCAAACCAAACGTAACGAACTTCTCACTCTGGTCCAGCTCTACAGAGCGCTGGGCGGCGGTTGGCAGTGATGTCCTAACGTTCCGGCGATCGAGTTTGATCGGCGGCTGGCCGCGAATACACCAGGCGGCCACTACGCAAAGTGTAGTGAACGCTCGAAAGGGCGCGGACATCGACGAATGGGTCGGCGTCCAAAACCACCAGATCTGCGGATTTGCCCTTCCCGATCGTGCCTTTCCTGTCGGAGACGCCAAAGCGGCTGGATGGCGCCGTAGTCAACATCGCCAGAATGTCGCCCGCCGCGAGACCGGATTGCCGGAGACCTTGATATTCGTCAGTGGTGTCGTAGTCCGTCATGTATCCAACGTCCGTGCCAAACAGGAGTTCGCCACCAAGAGAATGAAACTGACGAACTATCTCGTAGATAGGTTGCAGGTAGGCAGTATCGCTTGTCACGGTAGCGGCAAACATTTTCAGCGTAGGTATCATTGACATGTGCCTACGGATCATGCTCTCGAGGATCCGCGCATCAATCCCTTCTGTAGTGTCGGGTGCATGCGCCAGAACATCGACTCCGCTTGCAATCGCGACCATGACTCCTTGCACGTTGGACGCATGGGCATATGCAATTTGACCTTTTCCGTGTGCTACCTCTACGGCAGCGCTCGCGATGGGTTCGGACATCGGCAAAACGCGACCACGCGCGATGTAGGAACCGGTGAATAGTTTAAGCAGATCTGCGCCACGAGCGATATTGCGTTCCTCAATGCTTTTCGCTTCGGCGGGATTGGCCGGCTGCGGCATAAACCACTGCACGTAAGAGGGCATGGAATCCTTCAGATAGTAAGGTATTCCTTTTGCAGGAAACACCGAAGATCCGGCCGTGTAGATGGCCGGGCCCAGCAATTCACCCGACTCAATACGGCGGCGCAGCGAAATCGTCACCCTCAAGTCCGATCCGGCGTCAACCACAGTAGTGAAGCCGCGGCTGGTCAGCATCTCCGCCAGTTGGGTATCGAGCGTCTCCTTTCGCTTCCAGGCCGCCATACTCCACTTAGGTTCGGTGAAGTGCACGTGGGTGTTCCAAAAGCCGGCGGTCACGACGCAATTCCGGCACGACAGAGTTCGGGCTTCGGGCGGTACCGTTTCCTCTCGTCCCACGGCTTCGATCAGACCATCGCGTGTCACAACTGTGCCATGTTCAATTGGAGCTGCGGAGGGAGACGTGTAGATCTTCACATCCTGAATAGCGAATGTTTCATGCGCCGAGTACGGCGTGGGATGCGGGTTCCGAACCGGCCATAGGACGAACAGGTATGCTCCGGCGGCAATCGGCAGCAGAAGTGACGCCAGTCTCAAGGCCCATCGACGCACTGCAGATAATTAACTCGTTCGCGCACAGATGTCTATCTGCGAGACGCATTATGTTGAGCGGAGTCTCAGACCCAGAGCGCCCGGATGCCGAAATAGGCGATGTCCTTCACGCGCCTGCCGAAGTCCTTCAATGGACCCGTCGTCGGGTCCGTGCAGAATGTCATGCTGAGAATGACGCGCCGTTCGCCCCGTTGAAGCGGCGTTACGCAATGACGAACCAACGCCCCTTCAAACAGTGCCAGCGCGTTCGGTGGAGTCGGAATGATGCGTGTCTCGCCGGATTCTCTGACGAGCAGCCGCGATGAAGAAAGGTTCTGATCGGTTCCCGTATTGATCAACGGCAGCAGCGCGGTGAAATGGCGGCCATTGTAAAAGTTGTGATCGTAATGCCAGCCGATCCGGTCGTCAGGTTGGTCGTAAACCAGAATCGAACAGGAACTCTGATCGTGACGAGGGGTCTGTTGTACGAGAGTTCGAGCGAGGCCAGATATTCGCTCACGAAGTCTCGACGATCGATAGAAGCATGCGACTTCAGGAATCGAGCGGTCGATCTCCGCATAGGACATCGTGGCGCCGCGCTTGTGGCCGGCGATGTTGATCCGCACCATGGTCAGACGGGTTTCGACGAGCCGCACGATGGCTGCAAATTCCTGTTGTGGAAGAAACCCGGGAATACTGATGCACATCCGGGCCTTGAGTGTCACTGAGCGTTGTAAAGCGAGTGTGAAGAATTCGCAAATTCACTAAGAACGCACCGGCGACGAAAACGAGTTGTCTTCTTTAAACAGGAACGGCAGCGTCCGTGGGTTCCAGCGCGAGCGCCAGAACGTCGTCGATACAAGTGACCGCATGAAAATGCATCTGCTGCCGGACATCCGAAGGCAGGTCGTCCAGATCCGGCTCGTTGCGATCTGGCAATATGACGTCAGTGAGGCCGGCCGCCTGAGCCGCCATGACTTTTTGTTTGAGGCCTCCGATCGGCAGGACGCGTCCCTGCAGCGTAACTTCGCCCGTCATACCGACTGTGCTCTTCACAGGTCTTCCGGTGAGCAGGGAAGCCAGAGCAGTGACCAGCGTGATTCCTGCGCTTGGGCCATCCTTTGGAATCGCACCCGCCGGGACATGAACATGAAACTCCCGTCCGTCGAACGCGCGCTCGTTGACGCCCAGTTGTGCGGCGTGACTGCGCACGTAGCTCAGCGCAATTCGTGCGGACTCCTTCATCACGTCACCCAATTGACCGGTAAGCACGAGACCGCCGGGACCAGCCATTGACGCGGCTTCAACGAAGAGGACGTCGCCGCCCACTCCCGTCACTGCCAAACCCGTGGCGACACCCGGAGTCGCGGTTCCCGCGGCGGCTTCATGGTGGACTTTCGGCCGGCCGAGCGCGTCGCGCACGCTGGTGCGATCGATCGCTATCGGGGCCTGGCGGTCGCCTGAAGCGATCAGCGTTGCAGTCTTCCGGAGCAACGTTCCCAACTCCCGCTCGAGTTGACGGACGCCGGCTTCCCGCGTGTAGTCGGTGACAATGGAGCGCAGCACGGCGTCGTCGATCGTGACCTCGTCAACACGCAGACCGTTTCGTTCGAGCTGACGCGGCCAGAGGTAGCCGCGAGCGATCGCGAGCTTCTCTTCGCTAGTGTAGCCGTCGAAACGAATGACTTCCATTCGGTCCAAAAGCGGTCCCGGAATGGTCTCGGCGACGTTTGCGGTCGCGATAAACATCACGTGAGACAGGTCGAGTTCGACGTCGAGATAGTGATCCTGGAACGCGTGATTCTGCGCCGGATCCAGCACTTCAAGCAGAGCCGCGGACGGATCCCCTCGCCAATCGGCGCCGAGCTTGTCCACTTCATCGAGCATGATCACAGGGTTCATCGTGCCGGCGTCTCGCAGTGCGCGGACGAGGCGGCCGGGCAGGGCTCCGATGTAGGTCCGGCGGTGGCCTCGAATTTCAGCTTCATCGCGGACACCGCCCAGCGACATGCGGACAAACTTTCGTCCGGTTGCCCGGGCAATGGATTCGCCGATCGATGTCTTGCCGGTTCCCGGAGGACCAATAAGCGTCAGAATCGCACCCGATCTTCGGTTATCGGTAAGACCACGCTCAGATCGCAGCTTGCGGACGGCCAGATACTCGGTGATGCGGCGTTTGACGTCATCGAGGCCCGCGTGATCGGCGTCCAGCACTCCCCGCGCATACGTCGCGTCGAGCCGTTCTTCGGATCGGTTGGCCCACGGCACCGCGAGCAACCAGTCGAGGTAGGTTCGAATCATGGAGGCTTCGGCATTCGATTCGCCCATTTTTTCGAGACGTGCGACTTCGCGCTCTGCCTGCTTCTGCACGGCTTCGGGCATTTTTGCAGCGGCAATCTTCTGGCGGTATTCCTCGATGATCGAACCTTCGTTTTCCCCGAGTTCTTTGCGAATCGCGTCCATCTGTCGCCGCAGAAAATACTCGCGTTGCTGTTTCTGCGTGCCGGACTCCACTTCGTCGCGTATGCGCTGCCGGACGTGCAGTTCGGTCAACCGTTCGCGCTGCAGCTTTAATGCGAGCGTCAACCGGTCGACGACGTCGAGGGTTTCAAGCAGTTCGATCTTCTGTTCGAAATTCAGGTCGGGCGAGTAGCCGGCCGTGTCCGCCAGCGCTCCGGGTTGTGTGATCGAACGTACAAAAGCGCTCAGGCGCCCGTCGTCGCCACGCAGTTCGAGGATTTCCTGGACAACCGCACGGTAGTCGCGCTCGAGTTCGCGGGTCGTTGTCGGAGGCGGGACGATGTCGGGGCGATCTTCGACATGGACTCGCAGCCGGCCGTCCGCGTCCGTTTGAGCGGCACCGGGCACTCCTCTGTGAAGTCCGATGAGCGAAGCGGCTACTCCGCGTCCCGGCAACTGCACGCGTTCTTTTACCTCGGCGACAACTCCAACCTTTGCGTACTTGTTGCCATGTCGGGGTATCAGGAAAACATGTCTGTCCGTGCCGGCATCAAGGGCCAGCGTCACGGGCATGCCGGGAAACACGACGGTATCGTCCAGGGAAATGAGGGTAAGCCTTGTCATAAGGCCAACCATATGCATATAGTTGATGGTGTCAACTATTGATGGATTCAACCGAGTGGCGGGCTATGAAATCAACGAAATCGCAGGCATGCGAGGCATGGCAGCTTCTGGTCCGATTCTTTTTCACGCAGCGCGCGGACTTGCCTTCGCTCGCTTCGGAGTTCGAGCTGTCGCCCGCCCAGTGTCATGTCCTTCATTTGATCGAGCCGGGCCGGCCCATCCCGATGGGCAGGCTCGCCGGCAAGCTGGCATGCGATGCGTCGAACGTAACCGGACTGATCGATCGATTGGAATCCCGAGGCCTGATCCGCCGTCATCCTTCCGCGGAAGATCGCCGGGTCAAGGTGCTGGAACTCACTCCTGCCGGAAGCCGCCTGCGTTCGACGGTCGTCGAACGCATGACCAAACCTCCCGAGAGTCTCCAGCAACTTTCAGCAAGCGAGCAGCGGGCGCTCGTGAAGATCCTCAAACGCCTTTTCGAACGGCGAGAAGGACCCGATCGATGAATTCAAAAGTTGGCGGGTTTCTTCAACGGAGGCTTCGGTCGTTCTTCGGAGTTTTGTACGGCATTCAGCCTGCGGAATACCTGGAGGACCATCGCGCAGTCCTCGCAGATTCGAAGATGCCAGGACTCGCGCGCATTCAATGTCTGCTCCTTGGCAGCGACAAAGAACAGTCTGCGGGTGTCGATGTGTCGCTCGTCCACGATGACTTCGTCTTTCGGTTCTAAAATCCATGACGGCTACAGCAGGTTTTGATCCACTGGTTCTGCCGGAATTGGGCGTGCAAGGTCCTTAGCACGAACATTCGTTTCAACAAGTTCGGAAGGTCTGGTGGAACGTACCGAACGAAATTTCCCCAGCCACACAGGTAATTTATACCGATCCAGGCGGGAATAGTGGAAAGAGCACCCAACCTACGTCGGTTGACGGCGGACAGCACGTCCTTACTGGCCGCCCTTGTCGAATCGTCTGACGATGCGATCTACAGCAACGACCTCGACGGCCTTGTCGTGACATGGAATGGAGCCGCGGAGCGAATGTTTGGCTATCGCGCCGATGAAATGATCGGACGGCCCGTTTCCGTGATCATCCCACCGGAACTGAATCAGGAAAAAATCATCATCGACCGCCTCAAGCGAGGCGAGAAGGTTTATCACTACGAGACTGTTCGGTTGGCGAAGGACGGCCGGCCGGTGGAGGTCTCCCTCAGCATAGCGGCTATCCGAGACTGTGACGGAGAACTCATCGGAGTGTCGAAAATTGCGCGCGACATTACCGATCGAAAGCATGCGTCCGCCGAATTGGAGCATGCAGCCCGGCTGCGTCTGATTGTCGAAGCGGCGCCGAGTGGAATGGTGATGGTGGATCAGTACGGCGTGATCATTCTGGTCAACGCTCAAATGGAACGGCTGTTCGGCTATCCACGTGAAGAGATGCTGGGCGCGACGATCGAGAAACTGTTGCCGGAACGATACCGCGGCAGTCACAGCTCCCTGCGCGAGGAGTTCTACCAAACACCGCTCGTTCGAGCCATGGGCCGGGGCCGCGATCTCTATGCCCGACGAAAAGACGGCAGCGAATTTCCTGTCGAGATCGGTTTAAATCCCGCAGACACACCGGAAGGACCCGTTGTCCTAGCGGCTGTCGTCGACATCACCGAGCGGAAGCGGAACGAAGAGGCGCTTTCACAAGCCCTCGACCAGTTGGGGTCGAGAGCGCAGACTCTCGAGGCAATGGTTGCAGAACGCACAACTCACCTCGAGCAAACGATGCAGGAGCTGGAAGGCATTTCCTACGGTCTGTCGCACGACCTGCGCGCCCCGCTGCGGACCATTCACAGTTTTTCTCAAATCGTTTTGATTGAAGCCAGCGATAGGTTGCTGCATCGAGAGATCGATCTCCTGCAAAAGACCACCGCTTCCGCCGACAAGATGGATCGCCTCATTCAGGACTGCCTCGCTTTTAATCGTGTTGCCCGGGCTAAATTCAAAACGGGCACAGTCGATCTGGACAAGCTGGTCCGTCAAATTGTGACCGAACGTGCTGAGTTTCAGCCGCCTCGAGCTGTGCTGGAAATTGAAGGAGCGCTTCAGCCGGTTCTTGGCGACGAAGGATACCTTACTCAGTGCATCACGAATGTGCTCGATAATGCCGTGAAGTTTGTGCAGCCGGGCCGGCAGCCGCGAATCCGCATTTGGAGCGAAATGCGTGATCGGTCGGTGCGAACATGGTTTGAAGATAACGGAATCGGGGTCCCGGAAAACGCGAAGGAACGAATCTTTGGAATCTTCCAGCGCGTCCACAAAGACGGTTACCCCGGCACGGGCATCGGTTTGGCGATTGCGCGGAAAGCTGTTGAACGTATGGGCGGTCGAATCGGTATCGAATCGAACTCGGAGCAGGGCAGCCGTTTTTGGGTTGAGTTGGAGCAGACATAAGAAGCGCATGAATGTGCAAGGACCGATTCTGCAGGTTGAGGACAGCGAAGAAGACATCCTGCTGTTGCAATACGCATGGAAACTTGCCGGGCTGGTCCATCCTATTCAGACGGTCACGGATGGAAGACAGGCAATCGACTACTTGAGCGGGCGCGGAACCTTCTCCGATCGAAATTCATTTCCGTTCCCGTGTGCCGTCCTCCTGGACTTGAAGCTTCCCTACATTACCGGATTGGAAGTTCTCGAATGGATTCGGCAGCAGCCTGAGTTGAAGCGTCTCGTCGTCATCATATTGAGCTCGTCGTTTTTCGATAAGGACATCGACCGGGCCTACGATCTCGGAGTCAACGCCTTCCTGGTCAAACCGACGGATCTCAACACACTCGCAGATATGTGCAGAGCGTTTCAACATTTTTGGCTCGGCTACAATCGACTTCCCGGAGCGTAAAAATGAGCATCATGACCCCCTAAAGTACGCACCGTTGTGACAAAAATATCTTCCATCCATGAAAGCTCTGCGACATCGGCGTTCTTGTTCACAAAATGTCATTCTGCCGGCACAAAAAAGTAAGCCCCGATTGGTATGCTGCTGTTGATGCCCCGTGTCTGGAGAGGAGGGAATATGAACAGCTTGAGCTTTACGGACGAGTTAAGGCAGCAGCGCTGGGATGACCACCGCTTCTACCATCAGAGCCGCGTCAACCAGTCGTTGCACCTGTTCAGCGCCTGTTGCTTTCTGGTGAGTTACGTTCTCATTCCGCTCAATCCCGTTGCGGCGAGTCTTCTCGGATGGGTCGTCGCGATGTGGTCGCGTCAGATCGGACACTTCTTCTTCGAACCGAAGGGTTTTGACCGCATCAACAATGTAACGTTCGAACACAAAGAGGAAGTGAAGGTCGGCTACAACCTTCAACGGAAGGTCGCCTTGTTCATGATCTGGCTTTCGGTCCCGGCGATCCTGTGGTTCAATCCGACGTTCCAGGGCCTGTTCTCAACCTCCGACGGTCGATCATTCCTGGATCACCTCGGCATTCTGTGGCTCGCACTCAGCGTCTTGGGTCTGTTGCTTCGCACCCTCTGGCTCAGTGCCACGCGAGGTATTCAGACCGGCCTCGTGTGGTTCACCAAGATTCTGACGGACCCGTTTCACGACGTGAAGATGTACCACAAGGCGCCGGTGTTCCTTCTGAAGGGCCAGTGGTTCGATCCGCTGGAACACGCCCAAGAGTCACACTCAGTAATTCCTTGAAGACGCGGCGGTGGATTGCGCTGTTCGTCAGTTCCGCACTGCTCCACCACCAACCGTCGGCCTTCATGGATTGTGCAGCGGCGACAAATCGGTTCGCGATATCGTCGAATTCGCTGTCCTTGAGGTCGTGGCTGAAGATAAATCGACCGGTACCGGTCCAGCTTAGCGACAAACCTTCGGCTCGCAGGTAATACTGAAACATCCAGTGATAGCGCCCGGGTTGCGTATAGATAGTCGTCCATACGGAAGTCATATTGGCGACGCGAACAGGGAGATCAAGGCTCGCCAGACGCCGATTGAGTTCCTCTGCGCGGCTGTCCCAAATCTCGTCGATGCGCGCGTACGCTCCATGAACGGACGGATTGTCGAGGTAGCGAAGGAACTCGTTCATGGTCGCCATCACGTAAGGGTGTGAATTGAACGTTCCGCGCGCAAAACAAATGTCCATCGGACGGTCGTCATGAAATCGGCGCATGAGGCGGGACTTTCCGCAGACGACGCCAACCGGCAAACCTCCGCCCACTGATTTGCCGTACGTCACCATGTCTGCTTTGACGCCGAAGTACTCCTGCGCGCCTCCGCGCGCAAGGCGGAATCCAAGGAACACTTCGTCGAAAATGAGGACGATCGAACGTGTGGTGCATACGTCTCGCAACTCCTGGAGCCACTGTGTGTAGGCGGACCTGTCGAAGCGGGCGGCGCGATCGCCGGCAATCATGGCGGAATCGCTCGCGGGGAGAGCATTGGGATGCAATGCCTGGAGAGGATTGACGAGCACGCACGCAATATCGTCGCGCGTTCGAAGCACACGCAAAGTGACGGGGTCCATCTCGCTCAGCGTGTGGATTTCGCGCGGCGGCCGAGGATTTCCGACGCCGGCCTGAACTCCGTCCCACCAGCCATGATAAGCGCCGCAGAAGCGAACAACGTGTGAACGCTTCATGTGAAATTTCGCCAGCCGCACCGCCTGCATCACGGCCTCCGTGCCCGACATATGGAAAGACACTTCATCGAGACCGGAAATTCGTATAAGCCGCGCGACGTTGTCTGAAATGATCGGATGATAAGGGCCAAGGATCAGACCAAGTCCCCGTGCGCGCTCCACGCCGCGATCGATGCATCGTTTGTAGAATTCGGAACCGAACAGGTTCACGCCATAGGAACCGCCGAGATCGTACGACCAGTTGCCGTCCAGGTCGCGAACGCGGATGCCATCGGTTTCCTCGACGATCGATCCGATCCTGAGATGATCATGAACATGCCGTTGATATTGAAATGGAACACGATGGGAATTGACGAAACGCAGGTCGGACACGCCGGCTTCGAGCTCGTCGCTCATCGCTATCGTTCTGGGGAAGCGTTTCTCAAAGAATTGTGCCAATCGCTCGAAGCCGTCGCGGCGTTGCTTCTCGATTTCGCGAGGCGCGGAATCGCTCGAGAAGAATGTGTTCTCCGGATAGCTGTAGTGTCGAGCCCATCGAGCCAGACATTGGGCGATTCGAGGATGTCCGGCGAGCGATCGATGTTTTGCCCGCGAAAGCAGGAGCCTCGCGTGCATTCGGCGAAATGGGTTGATCACGCGGTCAGCGCTCCGGGATGGACCGTTTCTTCAAACAGCGAATGGAAGTCCGGCTTCTGGCGTAAATGAAGGCCTCGCCGGTAAGCAGCCGAATCGAGAATCGCCGTGAATGGCTCGTCCACTCGATTCGCTTCGGCAAACGCTCGTGCCAATCTTCCCATCCGGAACCGCGTTGACGCGTTCATCAATGTGACCATGGCGTCATACAAGGCCTGAGCATCGCGTCCGTTGATTTTGATGCCTGTGATGCCGTCCACCATGAGCTCCGGCGGACCGCCCACGTTGGATACCACAACGGGGAGTCCGGAAGCTTGTGCTTCAAGTGGCGCGTTGCCCCAGGTGTCTGTCGTACTCGGGAAAAGCTTCACGTCTGCGGAAGCCACGGCTCGAGAAAGATCGGCGCCTTCCAGGAATCCGGTAAACGTTACAGGAAAGCCCGCCAACTGCTTCTCGAGATCGCGACGGTACGGGCCTTCACCGACAAAAATCATGTGTGCGTCGCTTCTCGTCTCGCAGAGACGCTTGTAAGCCGATGCGATCAGCTGAAGATTTTTTTCGATGCCGATGCGTCCCACGTATATGAACTTCACCAGGCTGTCTTCATGGTCGATTCCGTACTTCAGCCAGTATCCCGAAGTCCGATTGCGCGGATGAAAGCGCTCTACATCCACCCATCGGTCCAGAAGCAGGATCTTCCGTTTCCGAAGCCCGCGCTTGTGAAGCAGCTTCACCGTTGAACGCGATGGAACGACGACTTCGTCGACTGCATGGTAGAACAGCATCATGTACTTCCATGCCAGCGCTTCAAGGCTGACGTCTCGCGTGTAGTTCTCGACGTACTCCGGAATATTCGTGTGATAGGTCGCGGCGGTTTCGATCTGAAGGGTCTTTGCCGCGAGGAGTCCCGCGAGACCCATCGTTCCCGGTGTACTGATCTGGATTTTGGTGAACCCGGCTTCCTGCAGATACTTCAGCAGTTCGAGCAGCGGAGGAAAGCGAATTTGAAATCCGTCGTACTCGGGAAAATCCAGGTTAGCGACGGAGGTGAATATCTTAAGGCGGCCGCATTCGATGAATTCCCGAACTCGCGGTTCGGCGCAATATCTTTGCTGCTCCTCGAGGCTGAGGCAGGTGATCACCGTGAAATCGATGTCTCTCCGTGCCGCTTCGCCGATCATGCGTTTGATCGTGGCAGAGACTCCGTTGATTTCGAAAAACGTGTCCGTCAACAGCGCCACTTTTGGCTGTTGAACGAAGTGAAACGATTCGCGAACCTCGCGTGCAACAAGACAGTCCGAAGCCTGTTGGAGGAACGAAACCAGGTACGGCATGGAAACAAACAGATTCGACGATACGAGCGCAACCAGTTCCTTGATTGCGACAACGAGATTGACGTGCTGCTTCGTTTGGAGATTGGAAACGTAGCGCGCAAATATTCGGTTCACGAGTGTGCTGATCACCAGAAAGATGCGGTCATCCGTCGATTCGGTAACGGCGAGGCTTGAGCGAAAGTCCAGGCTGTTCAGCAGCGCGCGAACTTCGGATTCCAACACGGTCTCGAACGGCACGCCCGGACCGTCGATTGTGCGTACCCAATCGCCCAGAACCATTTGTCGCAGCAACGCTCCATGCCGCTGGATTCTTTCGGTGATGGTTTCCGGCGCTGATTCAAAGACAAGCCTCAACAGCGACCGTATCGGTCCATCGACGAGCATCGAGTTCTTTGTTGTCGTGTTTGTTCGCTTCGTACTGCCGTCGTAGAGCAACTTCAACAAGGAATGCGCCAGAACGAGAGGGCCGCCGTTCGCGCCTTCGGGCCGCGTCTCGCGCCGCCGTATGCAGTCGATCAGTCCGTTCGGTGTGGCGTGATCGCTTTCGTAGTCGAAGGTGGTCCATGTTCTTCCCGGATTGATGCCGGAGTGATCGTCCGAACCGCCCACGAAACCCTTGCGCCACGGCGCCGCGCCTTTCGGGTCGATGCCGTGCTTGTTCGCCAGTTGGTTGATGATTTCCGGAGTCAGCGACGACAGGAACTGAAACGTCAGCTCATTGATGGCCCTTGTCCGCGCTCCGTTCTGTATTTCGAAAAATTCGCAAAGCAGGATGGCCTTCTCGATATGCCCGAGCGTCAACGAGCCTTCTCTGCCGTAAGGGCGGTTTTGTGTACTCATCAGTGGATGAGTCATAAAATAGACCAGCCTGTTGGCGTGTGCCTTCGAGTCTTCATCTTCGATCTGAAGATCAAGATAAGCGACCATTTCATAGATGTTCTTTCGGAGCCGGTTCGCTTCGTTGAACTGTTCCGGCGTGACGTTGGCAATGGTGATGTGAATGTTGCAGCCGTCTTCGGGAAACGTCGTCGTCATCTCGGCGCTGATGAACACATCGGGCATCCCTTTATAGAGCAACTCCACCGCGCCGTTGATCGAGTTATGATCCGTGAGTGTGACCAGCGTCATCCCGCGTTTTTTCAGCAGCGAATAGAGGTCCATCGGATCCGAATGCGACTCAGGAATTGCGAAAGCGTTCGCTGCATAATAGTCGGTGACGTTGGAAGCGTACGAGTGAAGGTGGAAATCGATCTTTCCAGTCTTGGTTTTCATAGTCGCCCCTTTTTAACCTTAGCGTTTCAATGTGACGCGTCTGCGGCGGACAAATGACAAATTGAGCACTTCCGGGCGTGACGACTGGATGAACCTTGCCCGCTCCATTGCATCGGGTGACACGGCACGGGTTCTGTCGATGATTAAAGCCTCGCCGTATCTGGTGCAGAAGACTGCAGAGGTCGGTGCCTCGAGGCAGCAGGCAAAGGACTACTTCCTTGTCGAGATCCGGCATTACTTATACGGGGGCGACACGGCGCTTCACATCGCGTCAGCTGGATTCAAGTTCGAGATCGCGCAGATGCTGATCGACCGAGGGGCGCGATGCAATGCGAAGAATCGACGAGGAGCCGAACCGCTCCACTATGCCGCCGACTCCAACACCTGTAATTACAGCGCTCAGGTTGCGACGATCGAGTGCCTCATCCGTGCCGGAGCGAACCCCAACGCGTTCGATAAGAGCGGAGTCGCACCGATCCACCGGGCTGTGCGTACTCGCAGTGCTCCGGCTGTCCAGGCGCTGCTGTCGGGAGGAGCGGAGTCACGGCTTCGTAACAAGAGTGGATCGACACCGCTTCACCTCGCCGTACAAAACACCGGCCGCGGAGGTTCGGGAACCCGCGAAGCCATCGAGCAACAACGTCAGATTATTGTGCTCCTGCTGCAAAACGGCGCGAGTGCTTCCGACGAAGATGGAACCGGCAAGACTGTCGCTCAGGTCGTGACGGCGGGCTGGATTCGAGAATTCCTGAACTCGTTGCGCTGAGCGGAATATTCAAATGAACGTCATCAGACGTTCACAAACGGCTTTCAGACTCAAACATCATTAACTCACCTATTCCTCCCGATCGGGTGACCTTCACAAAGGTCACCCATGTTTTTACGTACCGGTGGATCAACCGGCGATTTCCCGGTACCGGAAGCACTCGACGAGATGATCGTTCACCATGCCCACCGCCTGCATGTGGGCATAAATGACCGTGGAACCCACAAAGCGAAAGCCCCGGCGCTTGAGATCCTTGCTGAATGTTTCGGATTCGGGGGAAGTCGAAGGGAGTTGCTGCATCGCCGTCCATCGATTCCGTTTGGGCCTGCCGTCCACGAATCGCCAGCAATAGGCGTCGAAGCTTCCGAACTCTTTTTGAACTTCGAGGAACGCGCGTGCGTTGCCTACCGCTGCTTCGATCTTCAACCGATTTCGAATGATCGAAGGATCCAAAAGGAGCTTCTCAATTCGTTTCTCGGTATACCGTGCGACCTTCTCCGGATCGAACTCACTAAACGCGCGGCGATAGCCCTCGCGCTTGTTTAGGACGATCGACCAGCTGAGTCCCGCTTGTGCCGCTTCCAGTACAAGGAATTCGAAGTGTTTGATGTCGTCGTGGACGGGGACACCCCATTCGCGATCGTGATAATCCATCATCAACGGATCGTTATTCGTAACCCATCCGCATCGTTTTGCAGTCTGCGCGGCCTGTGCTGTCATGCCAAATATCTTAACCGATGCGTGCCGCCGGGATAGTCGCGGAAGGCGGCCAGCCCGGCGAGGCGAAGGATGCTCGACGAAATCGACAGCCGCGCTGCGCCTACGGTGCCGGTACGGCGACGCGGTTGGCGGGAACGATCTGCGCCTGATAGGCGAACACTTCGCGGCTTTTCGGATCAACAAGAACCTTCAGCCAATTCACGTCGTTCGTTCCGTTGGCCTGGTTGTCACCGAACGTTTCGACTCTCGTGAAGTTTTCGAGCCGGCGGCCGAGTTGATCCTGCATCGGCCGATCGATCCGGAAGTAGTGGGAATCACCGTGGACAAACGCGACTGGCTTGCGGAATGCCATCACCTGTTCACGCAGAGCAGTTAAGAACGATTGAAAACCGTCCGGCTGGCCGTCGGTTTCGGCGAGAGTCAGCGGGTCGCGGAGCGGAGCGCGCGTGACGTCCGACTTGTCGAATCCGGGATCGCTCTGGCTGATCAACATCACCGCTACCGAACCGCGTGCGGCAGCAGCTGCAAACGTGTCCTGCAACCACGCGATGTCGGCCGCGTTGCGCGTCATATATTCGGGAGTATCCGGATTGGTGTCACAAAGGTTGTTGCACGATCCCTGGACGTTCAGAGTGGCATACGTCACGCGTCCATAAGTCCAGCGGCGGTTTTCAGTGCAGGGTTCGTAGAATCGGCTGTGATCGGGCTTTTCACCAAGGCAAAGCGGAGTGGACTGCACTTCCTGTAGAAAAGCTCGTTGTCCGAGAGTTCGCGCAGTGTTGAAGAACCCCTGCCGTTCGTGCGACAGGCGCTCGAGAGACGAGAAGCCGCCGTTGCTGGCCCGGTCACAGTCCGTCCAGTCGTTGTCACCGGGAGTAAAGGTTGCTGGAGCTTCCAACGTGTTTAGAAAGTGGATGGAGTTCTCGTAGAGGGCGTCGTTGCAAGGGCTGTTGGACCCCTGCTTGAGATCGCCATCGTGGACGGAAAACGCGAGCTTCTGACTGTTCATGTCGGCGATCAGGTTCGGCACGCCGACGTTGGCTTGTAGGTCGGAGTAAGGAAGATCACCCCACAGTCCGATCGCGTACGCGGCATTCGCGTCTCCCTGAATGCCGCCTGTTCCGTTGACACCCTGAAGACCATAAATCGTCGCGACCGTTGTCAGAGTGGCGAGCAGGAAGGCCGTGAATATTCTCCGGTTCGAATATCTCGTGAGCACGGATGAAGGCTTGAGCATCGTCATGAACCTTTCCAGTGAGGACGTGTCGATTGAGTGATTTTGTCCAAAGGCGGCGCGAGGCATTCCTCGTGCCTATTCGGACGGCTTGAAAGAAAGGTCACTCTAGCGTCGGCACTTGAATGTTTGGTGACCGCGAGATTACAGGTCCGTTACGAATACTCCGCCGAACTGATAAGATCCGCTCGGTTTCCCGTTTAGATATTGAGACCCGCTACTTTTGTGAGGCCGCAATGATCAGAAGAGCCGTCCTGTGCGCATGCATCGTTCACCTCGTGGCGTGTGGTGCGATGTCGCTTGGCGTTCAGAATTCACCGACGACGGGAACGCTCACCGGCACGATTCGAGACGTGTCGGGTGCCGTGGTGCCGGGTGTTGTGGTGACTGCGCGAAACGCGGATACGAATCAGATGCTGAGTGCCGCCGCCGGGGAGGATGGAAGATATCGATTCGTCGCTATTGCTGTGGGGGATTTCGAGGTTCAAGTCGATGCGCCTGGTTTCTCGACGTACACGAACCGCCTGGTGCCGATTGCGCTGGGTCGTGCAACGATTCTCGACATCACGTTGAATCCAGCCGGAGTTACTCAGGCGATTGCCGTCACGGACCAGCCGCCTGCCTTGGATCCGACGTCCACAGCCACCACAACAACGATCGATCCCGAGCGGATCGAAGAGCTTCCCGTCAACAGTCGAAACTACCTGGAGTTCACGCTGCTTGCACCCGGCGTCGCGCCGTCGAATGCGCAGTCGAGCGGCAGTGGCGGCGGGCGATCGGGTGCGCCTTTGGCGGACAGCGGGTTCACATTCGGAGGGCTGCGTCCGCGCAGCAATTCCATATCCATCGACGGTCTCGACAATACCGATGCGACGACGGGCGCGGCGCGCGTTGTTCTCTCTCCCGAGATTGTGCGGGAGTTTCAAATCATCAACAACGGCTTGTCGGCGGAGTCCGGCGGCGCTGCCGGAGGCGCAATCAATGTCGTCACGAAGAGCGGATCGAACGACTTTCATGGCGATGCCTTTCTGTTTGTGCAGAACGAACTCTTCAATGCCCGCGACATCGTTACTGCGAAGGCAGGTGTGGGCCGTCCACGATTTCGACGGTACCAACCGGGCTTCGCATTGGGCGGCCCTGTCCGTCACGATCATGTCTTCTTTTATGTTGCCGGCGAGCAGGAGCACTTTCTCGAGGACAGCGCGTCGGAAATATCGCGAAGCGCTCAAAGCGCCATCAATGGCGCCCTGGCGTTGGGAACAGCTCCAAATTTTTACGTCCGGTCGATTCATGCGGGGCGATTCCCGATCGGTGCGGACGAAACCGAGGCCGCGGGAAAACTGACATACCTCAAGGGGCGTCACACTTTCAATTCGAGATTCGCGTTCACGAACTCTCGTCTCCGAAAGGAAGCGTTCGCAATCGAGGAGTTCAATGACCTTAGCGCTCGTGGAAGTTCCTACATCAAGGATTATCAACTTACCGGGTCAGACGTGACGGCGATCTCGGCAACCTCGATTAACGAAATTCGGCTGCAGGCCAGCACACGGCACCTTCTGTCGAATGCCGTCGAACATAGCGGTCCGGAGATCCACATCGCCGGAGTAGCGCGATTTGGCCACCCGTTCGATGCGGATACCACGCGTCGTGAAAACCGCATGCAGATTGTCGACAACATCACCAGGGCGGGCGAACGCCACGAACTGAAAACGGGCGTAACGGTCAATCGCGTGGGACTGCGATCCGACATGAAGGATGGATTCGGCGGCTTGTTTACCTTTCGCTCGACGAGCGACTTTGTTGCCGGGCGGCCGTCGGAGTGGCGGCAGGCATTCGGATCATCGGCAACGGATTTTGCAGCGACAGCCTTTGGTGCGTTCGTTCAAGACAAGTATCAACCGATTCGAAGTCTGACGATAAACCTCGGGGTGCGCTATGACGTCGAACGATTGCCGAATTCCTTCCGAACGGATTTTAGCGACATCAGTCCACGAATCGGGTTCGCATGGAGTCCATCGTCTCGGTGGATTGTGCGCAACGGCCTTGGGATTTACTACGACCGGGTTCCGTTGGCATTCGTCAATCGCGCCGTTCAAAAGGATGGTGTTCGCGCGTTCGAGCAGGTGGCGGACGAAACTCTCGCTCCTCTCATATTCGTGGACAGTCGAGGCGGCCGCGTGGACAGGCCCATTGCGTCGATCCTGCCGTCCGTGTTCGCCGCGGATCCGGCATTTGTTACGCCATACAGCGTTCAGTCCAATACCAGTGTCGAGCGCCTCATCTCGCCGGACGTGACGGTTCGCGCCGATTACCTCTACACGCGAGGCGTTCACTTGTTGCGAACACGCAACATCAATCTTCCATATTCCGCGCTCGATTCCAACGGGCGCGGAATTTTCAGTTCGGTGCGCCCGGACCCACGGTTTGATGCGATTTACCGGCTGGAGAGTTCTGCTGCCTCGAACTACAACGGCCTCACTGTGAGTTTGAATAAACGGCTCAGCGATGAATTTGAATTGCTGGCGTCGTACACGCTCTCGAAGGCCATCGATGATGCGTCCGATTTCGACGAACAGCCCCAGAACCCCTCCAGCGTGCGCGACGAGCGAGCGCTTTCGCGCAATGACGTTCATAACCGGTTCGTCGTGAGTTCGCTTTTCGACCTGCCGATCGGCGAGGACGAGAAAGACGCTGGAAAGGCTCAACGGTCGCCAAACGTTGTCGAACGTATCTTCGGCCACATCGAGATGGCTCCCATCTTCAGCGTCAGCAGCGGACACCCGATGAATGTGGTCACGGGAGCCGACGAGGAACTGAGCCGTGCATATCCGTTCGTTTCCCGGCCGTTGGGATTCGCCAGGAATGCGCTCCGAACACCTCGTTTGGTGAATGTGGATCTTCGCACGGTAAAGTACGTCCCATATGGCGGGCGGAGGCGACTGGATTTCGTGGTCGAAGGGTTCAACCTGTGCAACCACCCGAACGTGTTGGGACTGAACCCTGTTTACGGCCGCGACACCACACCGGCTTCGGGTTTCCGGGCGGTGACCCTGTTTGGGGCTCCGAGGCAGGTACGCTTTTCAATCGATTTCGAATTTTGAAGGACGGCTGTGGATGCGAGTCTTGGCTGCGTGTTTGCTGCTGGCGGCAACAACGCGCTTAGCACTCGCCCAGGACGTCGAGCCCGCGCGGATAGCGAGCGTGCCCGCCGACATTGTCGAAGACCAAAAGCAGATCTGGAGTTTTCCATTCAAACTGACCAGAGGTTCACACTGGATATCTGTAGCCGGTTTTGTCTCCGCTACGGCCCTTCTCGTTGAGCTTGACCCGCACGACACTCCTTACTTCCGGCGTACCACAACATTCGCAAATTTCAATAAGGTACTGAGCTCGGGGAATACGGCATGGGGTGAAGGCTTGTTTCCGGCGGGGTTTTACCTGGTGTCCTTGTTGCGTAAGGACTCGGCCGCGGAAAAAACCGGCCTGCTCGCAATGGAGTCCCTGGCCGACGCCGAAGGCCTGTCGGAGGTCTTCAAGAACGTGGCCCGCCGGAAGACGCCACTCGAAATTGCGCCCTTCGGCGATTTCTCCGACACATGGTTCAAAGCCAGTTCCGGTTTCCTTGTGAATCGCGGCAGTTTCATTTCGGGTCACGCCACCGGAGCTTTCGCGGTCGCGACCGTTTTCGCGGAACGATACCGGCGCCGGCGCTGGGTACCCGTCGCGGCGTACAGCCTCGCCGGTCTGATCGCCTTCTCGCGAGTGTCGACCCAAAACCATTTCCCGTCCGATGTGTTTGCCGGCGCCGTGATCTGTTACTCGACGAGTCACTTCGTCGTACTCCAGCGACATCGATAAAGCTGCCCTAACGAATCATCGCGATCGGTTCACGACGTCGTCGTAGTCCCGGAGTCCACCGCCACGATAGGCCTGCATCGTGGAATCGATGGTGGACGTAAGGCTTGTCCCACGGCTGCGATTTCCGCGTCCGCCCACAAAGTATCGAATGAAAAAGCTCGTGCTCTCCGTCGGCAAAGTGGCGACGTTTTTGTAAAAGTGTTTCCAATGCTCACTGTCCTGGAAGAGGTACTGCTCCACGTTGGATGTATAGAAAACGCGGACGGCGCTCTGGTGATCCTCCACGTACTTCGCAACAGCGCGGATCGTTTTGGGTCCGGCGAAATCTCCGACCAGCGGCACGATCCGGTTGCTCTTTTGCAGGCGTTGGATTGCCTGAAACTGTTTCTCAGTGGCCAGGAAATTCCAGTTTTGCGATACGCCGTCGCTCTCGGTCATCAGTTCGGAATAGCTCGGCATGCGCCTGGAGTCGTCAGCGTCGCCGATGAAGGTGAACCTGAGTTCGGGACCGGACTTGAAAAACGCCTGGGCGACGTAACGAATTCCATCCTCGTCGTCACTGGTGAGCTTCAACCCCTTTTCGGTTTCCAGGTAGTTCAAAATGCGCGTGACATTTGTTTCGAAGGTTGAGGAACTAGGCCGCTCGGATCCATAGCCGCGAAAGAGTGCTTCAGGCGTGGCATCCGCAGTCGATTCGACCCTTGAACGCGCAAACAATCGGGAGAGGAAGTCGGCGCGATCCGCGGCCGTTTCCATCAGCGCCTTGTAGAACAAGTGCTCCAGCATGTTCTGGCGGCGGATGTCGATGATGAAGGCGATCTTCGGCTGGAACGCCGCAATGTAGGTGAAGTTCTGTTCGGGTCCAACGCCGATGTAGACACCGCCGGGCTTCAGCGTCTTGACGAGAGTCGGAATCACTTCCTGATATCCGGATTCGTTTGAGAGAAAGTTGTCGGACTGGAAATATCCGCCCGGCTCGGAAAAATCCGTAATCATGTCAGCGAATTCTTCGTCGGTCAGACGGGAGGGCAACGTATCGAGAGCTTTTGGAGGAGGACCGCAACGGCAAATCAGATGGATCAATACCGACGCGGCTACGAACCGCATCGCAGTCCGCGTCCTGTTAGCCGCCATAATGGCTAAGGTTATAACGGCTGCGCGTGAGTGTGCGAGCCGGGAGATAACATGCGAGCAGCGCGGCGCCAAGCAGTGTTGTGGAGGCGATTACGTAGGTGGCATTGTCCGTTGGGCTGACGTTGAACAGCATCACACGTAGAAAGCGGCCAAGTGCCAGCGCTCCGGTGTTTCCAATCGCCACTCCTGCAATTGCCGGAGTGATTCCGCCGGCCAGAGCCAACTTAAGGATGTCGCGAGCTTGTGCGCCGATGGCGATACGGATAGCAAACTCGTCCATGCGTTCCGTGATTGAAAAGGAGACGATTCCGTAAACACCGATCATGGACAGAATGAAGGCAACGCCGGAAAGCACGCCGAGCAGAACCAGAGCGAATCTCGTTCCGGCCATTGCGGCGGCAACGTAATCGCCCATCGTGCGAATGTCCCAGACCGGCCGCTTTCCGCCGACTTCTTCGATCGCGCGTCGTAAGGGCGGCGCGAGACTCACGGGATCGGTCGTTGTTCTCACAGCCATCATCAGGAAGAATCCGTAATCACTTCCGAACGGAACGTAAATCTGCGGACGCTCGTCCGGCCGGATACCGAATCGCGCGGTGCGGGCGACGCCGACGACTTCCAGTGTTTTTCTGGCGCTCTTGCTCTGCGGATGAAGGATGAGCTTCCGGCCGATCGCCGTCTGACCCGGCCACATCTTTTCCGCGAAATCCCGATCCACGATGACAACAGGTGCGGCCTCGTCATTATCTCTTACTGTGAAGTCGCGTCCGGCTGAAAGCGGAATCCGCATGGTGTGGAAGTACTCCGGAAGAATCGGGTTGTAGAGCGCCGTTCGGACTGCTTCCGGATTCTCCTCAACCGCGAAATCGTCCGTCCACGTGATGGGATCGAACGGCAGCAAGGTCGCCGCGCTGGCGGATTCGACTCCGGGCAGACTCTTAACCGCGTCGATCGCTCTCTGATAAAAGCGCCACGTATCGCCCTCCCGAATGGTTCGTGAGTCGTAGTCGACGCGCAACGTCAGCAGGTTCGAAGGATCGAAGCCAAGGTCGAGCCGGCGCATATTTTCAAATGTCCGAATCATCAGAGCCGCGCCGATCAGCAGCATGAGCGAGAGAGCGACCTGTGAGGTCACCAGCGCGGATCGAATTGTGTTTCCACGCGCGCTCGATCCTTTGGATCTTCCCGATTCCTTAAGCGTCGCCTGGATATCCATCCTGGCGGCCTGCCAGGCTGGAAACGATCCAAACAGAATTCCGGACAACAGGGAAAGACCGAGTGCGAAGCATGTCACTACAGGATTCAGAGAAATGTTGTCCTGAAGCGGGAGATTGTCGGGTTTCAGGAAAAGAAGGAAGCCAATCGCCTGTTGCGCGAGCAGCAAGCCGGGAACTCCACCGGCAAGAGCCAGCACGATGCTTTCCGTCAGCATCTGACGTACGATGCGGATTTGGCCCGCTCCGAGAGCTGCGCGCACTCCGATTTCCGCCCTCCGCGTGGATGCGCGGGCGAGCAGAAGGTTGGCGACGTTCGCGCAAGCGATCAACAGAACAAAGCCGACTGCGCCGAGCAGCACCAGGATGAGCGTTCGAGCCGGTTTCACGACGTCCTGTTGCAAGCCGCCAATATGCAGATGAAAATTGCCGTCCGCGTAAGCCTTGGGATTGCGTTCGACCATTCCGAGAACAATCGCGTCAATCTCTGCCTGCGCTTGTTCGACGGTCACTGATTTCCTGAGCCGCGCGACCGTACGATAGTGGTGCGAACCGCGATTTGGTGTGCTGCCGAAATCTCCGGAAAACCAGATGTCGATCTGCGGTGCGACGTTGGTGTCGCCCGCAAGGTACAGTCGAAATCCTTTGGGCATGACTCCAACAATCGAGGCGGCATAATTGTTCACTTCGATGGAACGGCCGATGATTCTCGGATCGCCATAATATCGGCGCTGCCAAAGTTCGTAGCTGATCATCAGGTTCCGTGCCCGGCCAACGCCTCGGTCGTCTTTCGCTGAAAGGATGCGTCCCTGTATGGGTTTCACTCCAAGCAGCGGCATGAAATCGTCGGAAACCGTTGCCGCCTGGACACGCTCCATGCGATCGTCACCGGTGAGACTGGCGGACGGCGTAGTGAGCCAGCCGATTTTCTCAATCAATTTGCTTTGGGACCGGATGTCCTCGATTTCCGCCGAAGCGATGCCAGGCAGCCCGGATTCACCTCTGAAGTCGGAACGGAAGAAGATCAGCCGGTCCGCATTTTCGTATTGTAGAGGTCGAAGCAACACGCCTTCGGCAACACTGAATATCGCGGCGTTGGCGCCGATCCCTATGGCGATCGCAAGTATTGCGAGAATCGAGAGTGACGGCCGTTTGAAGAGAACCCGGAAGGCGTAACGAAGATCCTGAATCATAAAAGACCTCGCGAGTCTATTCGGGCCGGAGGACGCGCCCAGGATCGAGATGCGCGACGCGAATCGCGGGAATCAGTGTCGCCAGCAATGCAATGCCGGCCACCACGGTTGTGGCGGCGCCGAGAATCAGCGGATCCGATGCGCGAACCTCATAGAGTGAACTGGACACCACGCGGCCGGCGAAATAGGCCACAAGCAGTCCGATCGCAGCGCCGGTGATGGCAAGCGTTCCTCCTTGCTTCAGCACCAGCCAGAACACGTTCTGCTGCGTAGCGCCGAGCGCCAGGCGGATGGCCACTTCCTTCCTTCGCTGAGTTGCAGCGTAAGCGATGACTCCGTAGATGCCGACAGCAGCAAGCGCGATGGCGGCTCCGGCGAAGACCAGCATCAGCATCATTCCCAATTGCTGCCGATTCAATGTGGATCCCACGATGTCGGATACACGTTCGATATCGACCGGAAGTTGAGGATCGAGTTTGCGAACCTCCTCGCGAATCGCCGAACGCAAAGCAGGCGAGTCGGACGACACATGGATGACGATCGATTGGCGCCGCGGAGTACCCTGTCCGTAGGACGTGTAGTACGCCGGTTCGGCCGCGTTGTTGAGCGATCGTTGGCGGACGTCTTCGACGACGCCGATGATGCTCCACGCCACCCGGGGATCGATGGCCGGGTAACCGGCAGTGAACTGCGTCGCGAGCGGATCACGGCCCGAAAGGTATCGGTTCGCGAACGTGCGATTGACGATGGCCACCGGCGTTGTCCCTTGACGGTCGTGATCGTTGAAATCGCGGCCGGCAAGCAGCTTGATACCCATTGCCGAAAAGAATTCCGGGCTGACCGGACGTTGTCTCGAATTGAGGTTGTGAGCGGCGTCGGGTTCACCCTGGAGGTGAACGAAAAGCGAGTTGTCCTGGCCTCCGCTCAGTGGGAAGTCCAGTCCTCCGCTGGCGGAGACCACGCCCTTCAGACTGCGAAGCCGGTCCAGCAGCTGGCTGTAGACGGTGTAGACTGCCGTGTTGTCGGGGAAGTTCGGACCTTGAAGCGAGATGGTAAACACCAACCTGCCGCCGGCGGAGAAACCGGGATCGGTCGTGCTCAGATTGTTGAAGCTGCGAACGAGCCAACCCGCGCCTCCGACGAGCGCGACAGCTAAAGCGATTTCGGTGATCGTGAGTACGCTGAGCCAGCGCGCCGTACCCCGGCTGCCCGATGACGATCGGGCGCCTTCGTTCATCAGGGTATTGACGTCGGTTGTCGCCAGCCGAAGTGCCGGAGCAAACCCCACGAGCACTCCGCTCACGACGAGCGTCACAAGTGCGAAAAGCAGAACGGGTCCGTCGAAGGACAACGCATCAAGTCGCGGCAAACGCGACGCACCCATTCGCAGCAGCAGGCGTACGAAAGCATAAGCGGCTAGGACGCCCACAACGGCACCTGCGGTCGCCAGCAGCATCGATTCGGTCAGGAGCTGCCGCACGATTCGTCCGCGGCCTGCGCCGATGGCCACCCGCACAGCGATCTCCCGGGATCGAGTCGCGCCGCGCGCCAACAGGAGGTTCGTTACGTTGACGCAGGCGAGCAGGAGAAGAACTGCCGTGGCCGACAGCACGACAACAAGAATCGGACCAAGCTCGCCGACGATGGACTCGACAAGCGGACGCACAATATACACACGCGCCTTGGCGCTGTCCGGGAAATCGCGCGCCACGCTCGCCATGACGCCTTCCATCTCGCTCTTCACGCGATCGATGCTGACGCCGGGCTTCGACCGCATGAACCCCTCGAAGTTGTGGTTCACACCTCGTGGATCCAGCGGGATCTGAAACCAGAAGTTCGCTCCGGGAGGCGTATCGAACTCCCGCGGAGCGACCCCCGCGACAGTTGTCGCGATTTCCTTAAACCGGATCGGCTTGCCGACCACTGCCGCATCGCCACCGTACAAGTCCTGCCACATGCGATACGAAATAACGACGGTTGGCGGAGTATTCGGAGCCGGAGGGCCTTGCGGGAAACTGCCCATGGTCATCGGCAGTTGGAAAATATCGAAGAAGCCCTCGCTGACTGCGTACGCTGTTGTTTTCAGCGGCGTGCCGTCATTGCGCAAGAGCGTGACGTCGTTGGGGCCCACACCGGCGACGTGGATGATCGACAGGCTGGGATCATTCAGCCTGACGATCTCCACCGGCGACAACAAGCCTGAGGTCACGCGGCCATCGGTCAGCGTGGTGTGCAGCGAGTAGAGATCACGCGGTTTGGGATACGGCAACGGTTTCAACAACACCGCGTTGACGGTGCTGAAGATCGCCGTCGTTGCGCCGATGCCTATGGCGAGCGTGATGATCGCCGCCAGAGGAAACGCAGGTGTCCGGCGCAGCGCGTTCCAGGCAAATCGGAGGTCCTGAAGGAAAATGCCCATAGGTTTCGCCAAGTATACAACTTGACCAACTGGGCATGCGCCCCTCTCAGGATATTTACAGCGCTGTAACCAAGTACTCACATCGAGCTTGCTACCGTCAGCACTTAACCACGAAGGGAGAATGTATGAAGAGGTTCATCCTTGTCTCGGCCGTGCTCGTTATTCTGAGCGCGACGAACGGTTATACGCAGTTTGATACGGCAGAAGTGTTGGGACTCATAAAGGACAGTTCGGGTGGTGTGCTGGTACAAGTGTCGGTCACTCTGTTGAATGAGAGCACAGGTATCTCTACCTCTGGCATATCGGACTCGTATGGGAACTACAATTTCTTCAACGTGAGACCCGGCAGCTACGCCATAACAGCGGAGCTGGCCGGCTTCCGGACGTTTTCGACAAGTAAGGTTGTGGTGAATGTCAGCGCAAGGCAGCGCGTCGACATCACGATGGAAGTCGGCGTTGTCAGCGAGACCGTTGCGGTTACCGGAGCTGCCGAAGTGCTGGAGACCGACAAGAGCGATCACGGACAGGTCATCAACGCGCAGCAGATCAGCCAGATTCCATTGAACGGCAGGTCCTACGCGGATCTTGCGTTGCTGACAACCAACGTTCACCGTTCTCCTCTGGCCACGTCGGGCACTCCTCGCGAGGGCGCTTTCAACGTGAACGGAATGCGCAGCACATATAACAATTTTCTGCTGGACGGCGTCGATAACAACGCATACGGCACGAGCAATCAAGGCTTCGCCAATCAAGTCGCGCAGCCGAGCCCGGGCGCGATCTCAGAATTCAAGGTGATTACGAATAACTATAGCGCCGAGTATGGACGAGCCGGTGGCGCAGTGGTCAACGCGACGACACGTTCGGGCGCCAACGAGTTTCACGGTTCTGTTTACGAGTTTCTTCGGAACACAAATCTGAATGCGGTTGGATATATCTTTGGCCAGAAGCCCGCGACGTTCCGCAAGCCGACCCTGCAAAGAAATCAATTCGGAATGACGGTGGGCGGGCCGTTCGTGAAGAACCGCGTATTTTTCTTCGGCGACTACGAAGGTTTCCGCGAACTCTCGAAGACGCTTCAATTCGGATCGATCCCATCACTCAGCGACCGCGCGGGAACATTGCCTGTGGCAGTTTGGAATCCTCTGACGGGCGTCGTGTACCCGGCGAATACATCGATCCCGGTCTCCGCAACTTCCTCGTTTGCGCGAAAGGTGCTGGCGGATCTTCCGGACCCTACAGGATTGGGGCGATCGAACAATCTTCAGGATTTGCTGTTGGATCGCAACTACACCGACAAGTTCGACGGAAGGGTCGATGGTCAGCTGAATTCGAACGTCGCCGGCTTCCTGCGAGTCAGTCAGCGCAAGGTGAACATCTTCAATCAACCGCTGGTTTCCGGTCCATCCGGAGGAAGCAGCAACGGATACACTCGCGTGCTGAATCAGGCCTTCGCATTGTCTTTGACATGGATCACGTCGCCGGCTTCGCTGCTGGAAACACGATTGGGCGTGTCGCGGACCCGGGCAGGCAAGCAGCCTCCGCTGCTCGGCGGGCCGAGCATGGAGGCCTTATACGGAATAACCGGCCTCCCCACGACTCCCGAACTTACCGGCGGCCTGACCGCGCAAAACATCAACGGCTTTGCCACCGGACTCGGACGCCAGGCAACGAATCCGCAGTTTCAGAATCCGTTGGTATGGGATCCGAAAATCAACTACTCGTGGATCGTGGGCCGGCATTCATTAAAGGCAGGCTACGAATTCCAGATGATCCGAACGCAGGTTCAGGACATCAATCCTCTCTATGGCCGCGATACATACAACGGTTCGTTCTCGCGTCCGACCTGTGCCGTGCTCGGCCTTCCGTCGGACTGTGTGATTCCCAGCGACACCGCCAGCTACGGCGTGGCCGACTTCCTTTTCGGCCTTCGCAGTCAGTACGCGCTGGCCAGTTACCTGATCGGAAACTATCGCCAGCATCAGCATTTCCTTTACACCCAGGACGACTTTCGAGTGAATTCGCGGTTGACGTTGAACCTGGGTATCCGGTGGGAATACGCGACACCACGTTGGGAAAGAGACAATGTTCTTTCTGATTTCGATCCGTCGACGCAGACGATCCTTCGCGCCAAAGACGGCAGCTTGTATGACCGCACGCTGGTCGATCCCGATCGCCGGAATTTTGGGCCGCGTCTGGGACTGGCGTACAGCGCCAGCTCGAGAACGGCTGTCCGCGCCGGTTACGGAATCAGCTACGTGCACAACAACCGTGTGGGCAGCGCGGACCTTCTCGGTATCAACGGACCGCAGGTGGTGATCGCGACCGTCGATCAAACGCCTTTGATCGCAGGCTCGGTCAATCCGAATTTCCGGCTGACTCAACAGGGTTACCCGGCAGGTCTCACCAGTTCCGCCAACTTCGATCCCGTGCGGTCGAACATTGCGTATATTCCGAGAGATTACAAATGGCCGCGCGTTCAGACATGGTTGCTGTCTGTTCAGCACGAGCTCTTCAAGAACACGATCTTCGAGTTGGCGTACACAGGCAACGACAGCGCACGATTGCCGGTCGTCGCCGACTACAATCAGGCATTTCCGAACCAACCCGGTCAGAACCTCGGCATCCAGGCAAGGCGTCCGATTTCGACATTCGGCGCGATCACATGGTTCGATCCGGCGGGGTCCTCGAAATACAACGGGCTTTCGATGAGGCTGGAAAGGCGTCAGTCCGGCGGTCTTTATTTGCTCAATTCGTTTACGTGGGCCAAAGGGACTGGAAATTCCGAGCAGCAGCTCGAAACACATCCGGGCGTTACAGTCGCGAATCCGCAGAATATTCGGAACCTCGATGCGGAATGGGGACCTTCCAGCTACGACGTGAAGTTCGTCAACGTGACGAGCTTTGTGTACGACCTGCCCTTCGGAGCCGGCAAACATTTTGGTGATTCCTGGCCCACGCCGATGAATGCCCTTTTCGGCGGCTGGCAGATTTCGGGCGTCAACACAGCAAATACAGGTGAGCCGCTGAATGTCTTGTTCAATCCGTCGTCGGATATCTACCCGACAGGACGCATCTCGGACTTTCGCGGCGCGAACACGATGCGGCCGAATCTGATCGGCGACCCCACAGGTTCCTCAGGCGCTGCGAGACCGGACAATTATTTCAACAAGGCCGCGTTCCAGCTGCCGACCGCGAGCCAGCCTTACGGAAACCTCGGCCGTAACGCGTTTCGCGGTCCCGGTTTCTGGCAAATGGACCTGGCGCTCCAAAAGTCAGTGTCGATTCCGGCGCGCGATACCATGGCGGTTCAGTTTCGTTCGGAATTCTTCAACATCCTGAACCGCACAAACTTCCGTCCGCCGGAACCGAATTTCTCCAGCGCGTCATTCGGAACGATTCGCAGCACGTTCGCCCCCAGGCAGATCCAGTTTGCGTTGAAGTTCGTGTACTGAGTGTGCCATGAGCAAAAGAGTCGGCGACAGACGACTCTTTTGCGTAACTGA
>CAZPBY010000061.1:0-47468 GCA_964584785.1 uncultured Solibacteraceae bacterium | reverse complement strand
CCGCGACCACACTTCTCATCACCCGTCGGACGCCCTGCGGGATGCCAGGCCTGGTCCGTTTCAGTTTCGGCGATCATCGGTCGCTACGTTTCTGCGGCCATTGGTCGCCCTGGATCAGAATTTCTCCATCCGCGGACATCCCCGGCTTGGCCAGTCCGGTCGCGCCGGTGAGTTGCAACTTGACGCCAACAACCTGCTTCACGCGGTCATCTCGAAAGTAAGTATTCTCGGGGGTGAACGTCGCTTCAGGATCAGCCCGCGACACAAGCGCGTCGATCGGCTCATTGGGTTTCGAATCCAGGTAAACGTGCGCGGCTTGTCCCACTTTGACTCTGCCGATCTGTCCCTCCGGCACAAAGCCGCGCAGATAAACTTGGCTCAGGTCGAGCAGTTTGACGATTGCCGTTCCAGCCGTGACGACCTCGCCGGGTTCGGCGGAACGTGTGATCACCGTGCCGTTGAACGGTGCGGTAACAACGAGATCTTTGCGGTTGGCCTGAGCTTCGGAAAGGACAAAACGCGCCTGCTCGATACTGGCAACAGCCGCCGCGATTTCGGCTTCCTGCTGGCCGATCTGCTTTTGGATGATCGCCTCTTGAGCGGCGCGAACGTTGGGAGTTTCGAGGTTGGCGCGGGCGGTGATCAGCGCACCGCGCGCCGCGTCCACACGCTTCCTGGCTGCAGCGACCGCCGCCTCCTGCTGTTCGGCGGCAGTAACCGCCTGGCGGCCCTGCCGTTCTGAAACCGCGCCGGTGGCGGCCAGCCGTGTGTAAGCGTCGCGATCGAACACCGCGAGCTTCAGCGACGCTTCCTGTTGCGCCAGTACCGCCTCCGCGCTGGCTAACTCCGCTTCGGCCTGGCTCACGCGTCCCGCCGCATCCGTTTTGGCTTGTTCCGTTTGAATTGCAGATTGCCGGAGTTGCTCCTGGAGCGTCGAGAACTGGCTTCGTGCCGCGCGCTCGCGAGCCTCGCTTGCCGCAACGGCGGCGCGGCCCTGCTGTTCGCGGGCCTTCAGCTGTTCGTCGTCGAGAACAGCGATCGTGTCTCCGGCCTTGACACTGTCGCCTTCGCGGAAGCGAATCTCCACGATTCTTCCGGCGATCTTTGGGGCGATGACAGAGTCGTCGCCCTCGATTCGACCGCTCAGCGCGATAACGCTCTCCGAGACCTCCGCCGCGGCAAAAAAGAGACGCCAGACCGCGAACGCGGAGACGGCCACAGTGATGATGATCAATGCAAGAACCAATCCCGACGATCGACGACTTGAAGCGGTAGCGGGCACGACATTCGATAAAGGAGTGGACTGGCTCATTTCGTTTTCCTTGAAGATGCTGTCTTTCTCATATTTCTTTTAGTCACGTGCGAAGAAGTTGGAGTACACATGCCGGCAACCGAGTATTCCAACAAGTATTCCGTCATATCGGCATCGCTGGCGCCGGCGCGCAACCCCTTGCCCATGAGATCCACTTTCGAGGGAGAACAAAGCAGTTGATGCATTGCGCCGATGGTGAAGAAGGCGCGCCACAAGACGAGTTCACGAGGCAACTCCGGCAAGGCACGGACGAGTGCATTCGTGAACCGCCCGATCATGTCTCCAAATTTCCTGCCCAAAAAATCGGTCAGCGAAAACCGGGGCTCGGTGAACATCCGGCTCATCAACTGAACGAAAGTTGCGCCGGCCTTATCTTTGTGCGCGAATTCCACCGTCGGCACAATGAATGCCCGAAGAATTTGCTCGACAGAAGGGGACTTCGGCGACGCCGCCGCTTCCGCCGCGTCGAGCCTCTGCAGCCGGGCTTCGCTAACGACGGAAATACGGCGGGCCAGTACCGCTTCGAGCAGCGCCTCCTTCGATTGAAAGTGGTAATGAACGGCAGCGAGATTCACTCTCGCCGCTTCGACAATCGATCGAATGCTGGTACCGTCAAACCCGCGGGCGGCAAACGAGTGCTCAGCGGCGTCCAGAATTCTCTCTCTTGTGTCCTTCCGGTTATCAGTCATACGTTCGTTTTAATTATACGTACGACTGACTCGCTCCGCACCTGTTAATTCGATTCTGGCCCGCGCGTCCTTCTTCAAATTCAGATTACGCCCCCAGATGCACCAGGAAAAGAGCCGGATATCGCGATATGTCTGGTGCCATTCGATCGTTCACGCACGTCATTTCATTGCCGCATTTGCGGAAGCCCGGCCGCGGAAGAAGTTCGGAATGTGGAGTCCGGGAATATTTCGATCGGAAGCAGGATTTCATAAGAGAAGGAGAAAGACATGGGATTCAACCCTGCAACGACCACGATTATCTCGAGGGTGACCTTTCGTGAGGCCATTTGGCTCTTTCCTCCCGCTTTTACTCTGCACGTGTTGGAAGAATGGCCGCGGTTCACGAACTGGGCGAAGCGATACGCATCACCTCTCTTCACTCAGCGGGACTACAACATTATCCATGTGTCAGGAATCATCACCTCATTTCTCTTCACCATGATCGTGTGGCGATTTCCCAATCGGACGGTCGTTTGGATCTTTTTCGCGTTCATCTTTGCGCCCAGCCTGTTTTTCAACACGCTGTTTCACGCGGGTGCGACTGTCGTCACTCATGAATACTGTCCTGGTGCGATTACAGCTCTGACTTTATACCTGCCGATATTTGTTTTCGTGTCGAGTCTTGCCTGGCGAGAGAACCTGCTGGATTTCAGAAAACTGATTGCTGCTCTAATCGTCGCCGGAACGTTTCACTTCTGGGAGGTCGGTCACAATGTGTTTAAGGCATGGTGAACCGTGTAGCCCTGGCGCATCAACCGCCATTGGTCATATATACTCACGTGTTCACGCTTCAACGCAGGCCGGTTTCTGCAAGAGACGCCGCCAGGTCGGGATGTGAACTACGTCACATCGTGGATTGTTTTTAAATTCTGACTCGGCATTTGAAGATCGACCGTCAGAAGCAAGTGTCGCAAACGAGCCTCGTGCAGATGCGGCATTCGATCGTGCAGATGCCATATTCGGCTCACAGATGCGACAGCAAAACGTTCAGTTGCGGCAGCATCTTGTTCAGTCGGCATAGCGGTGTGTTCAGCGCTCGAATCCGGGTGTAAAGTTGTGCCGTTCCGCGGAAAGTTGTTTGCGGAAGAGTGCTCAGTCGTCACGGAACACGGTTCAATCGTCACGGCAGCCCGTGCAACTGTCGCATCCTTTAGAGATTGATCGGGACGCTGCCGTAGCCGTCCGATCCCAAGCTTCCTTTGCCACGACCGAGGCTTGTGTCGGCTTTGTCCGAGAAAGGCCCTGCAAACAACCGCGAGTGGCCCTACCCGGAGCACAAGCGACAGGGCGTCCGCGGTGAGCGCGTCTCCCCGGGCGATGGGTTCATCCGTTCATCCGTTACGGCTAAAATCCGGATGTGTCAAGTGAACGGTGCGCCGAGACAGCTAAACGTTGTTCCGGAACGACTGCACGCTCTTCCGCAACAACTGAACTCGGTTCCGGAACAACTTTTCTTTGGGTTGTTACAGCTGAACTCGTTGCCGGCGCAACTGAAGGGCCGTCTGTCATAAATGCACAAGCAACTTTCGCAGTTTTACACCGGATACGGCATCTGCACGGCCAGATACCTCTTCTCGACGGACAACTGCCGCACCGTCGTGGTCTGCTGACGCATCTAGCTATGATTTCGCGCAATCAATTTTGACGGGGTATCAGCCGGCGACAGCCAAACTGCCGCGGGCGTACGATTGTCCGAATGTCCCTCGCCGGCGATCTGAAAACCGCATTGCCGATACAACTGCAGATCTCTTTTCATGGAATGTTTCGGCGCAGCAGGATTGAAGATCCCAATCCGCTGTGGCCGGTGTGATCCAGGTTCCGGAATGAAAATATTATGGTGTTGGTGCCCGAATAGAAACAATGAGTGAACCGACGTTTGGATTGCTACCCTTATAGAGATTATCGTTGATCCCCAGCAACAATTGATTTGCGCCCGCAGGAATGGCGAGTTGAACTGGACCGTTATGTATCGCAAACCACTCAAATAAGCGACGGTGAGTACCGTTCCGGGATCTCGCGCGCCTGGCGCAAACATCAAACCAGGCCGGTCAGCGTCATCAATCTGGTGTGCTCCCATAAAATAAAACACCGGATGCTCAGTCTCTTAAAACAGAAGCCGTTGCGCTCAGCAAAACGAGCGGCTATGCCCCTATCCCCCATCTGGCTGTTCGGATTGAGTGACGTAATTACGGGATCGGTGTAATGGTAATGGCATCGGGATATCGACATTGTCCCGTCCCCGACAAGAAGATGTTTCGGATCTCTGTGCCGGTTAGCGCTCGATCGAAAATCTGAACCTCGTCGATGATTCCAGGCCAATTGAAGGTTCCGTTTGTACTCCCAGCAAATGTCCCGATAAACAAGTCATTCGGTGGAGTCGAATAGGACAAACGAGCATTGGGTGTTCCAGTGCCGACTTCTGCTCCATCAACAAACAACCGCACGGTGCCTCCATCAAAGGTTCCCGCAACGTGATGAAGCGCTCCGTTCCATACAGCCGAACCAGCATTCGGAGATAGGATAGTGGTGCCCGGTCCATTCGAAACATAGAAATAGAGTCCTGAAGAACTGCCGCTATAGAGTGCATATGATCCGTCCGACGTTCCGAACTGCTTAGACAAGATGTATTTGAATGGCCCCACCGATGAAGCCTTTACCCAGGCACTCACCGTTATTAACGGTGGCTCTAGTCGTGCCGAGGTTGGAACTTGGATAAAACTCGTGCCATCAAACTGGAAGCTTCCGGCGCCAATGGCTGGAGTCTGAGCGAACGTTACGGTTCCATGGATCGCTCCATTCATTCCACCAATGCTGTCATTCGTATTTCCGTCGGCGGGCCACCAACTCACAAGACCTGATGTTGGGACGACGCAGGAAGATCCAACGGTTGTGACCCCCGATGGAACGGGCAGAGCCGGACCTGAAAATCCCGCCAAACGCGTTCCATTTGAAGAGGTGAAGGTAACGTTGACGACAATGTTGCCCAGAATCGTCGGTACTGACGATATGGAGAATGAGCCATCGGCAACGCTAAGCGCAGACCTTCCGCCGTTAGTTGTTACAGTTGCTCCCGCAACAGGGTTCCCATTCCCGTCCACAACTCTACCGCCTACTGTAGTGCCTGGATCAAGGATCATATTGGGGGTAAGCGTCTGAAGGTCATCGAAGTAAGCGGTTCCACCTGGGCCACCCCAAACTGTGAAGTCAAAGGACTTGATACTTGTAAAGGTTGGGAATGTAAAAACAACGGCACCGTCGAACTTGAATGTTGCACCGGCCGGCCCTGCAGCGATTTCAAAGAGGTGCCAACTTGAAGCACTGGCGGTGAATGGAGTGTCTACTTCCGGTCCGAGTGACTGGTCAAAGGCTCGGACAACAAAACAGGAAGGGCAGTTACCATTCCCTGACTGTTGAATCAGGCCCCATTGAGTGCCTTGGCCGTTATACACCTCGAGCGCCGCGCCAGATCCGCAACACAGCTGATCGCCGCGCACCCACACGGAAATGGACCGTGACTGTGCGGAGTCAAAATCGTGTGCGATGCCGGTGAACCAGGGAAAGGTCGTTGACGCCGAAAGCTTAAGAGATTGGTTTCCAGTATGTGCAGTGGCGGTCGACAGGGTCGCAGTTCCCGGACCGGAATTCGACCAATAAGATCCGATGGACGCACTTTCAAAGTCGTCGGAGCGTATGACGGTCAGACTTGTAGGACGAACGAAGTAACCGGTTGCGGTAGTTCCGTGCTGCGGCGCGCGGGCAACGATAATTGCGCTTTTGTTCGGATCCAAGTTCACCTTGGTAGCAGCTGTAACGGTGAGGTTCAGAACCCCATCTATGGTCCCGTTCAGGATGGATGTGAAATCGATTACGGGTGAACCAAGGTCATAGACACTCCCTGCAGCGACAAATGATGGAACAAGTGCAGCGCACGTCCCAGCAAGCAGGCACTCATTTGTGGTTTGGAACGTGCCCAAAAGGGTTGCGGAATTGTACAACGTCGCTGTGGTGGGAGCGGCAGCGGTGCTGCTGAAATCTATATTAAAGATCAAAGTATCGCACTGACTGACGGGGCCCGCGCAGTCGGGCGATTGCAGAGTCTTAAACCTGATTTGTAGCACGTCACCAGGATTTATCGTTTCTGGTTGCGATCCATCACTGCCTGAAAGCGAAAGCACCCACACGTCATTGAGGTGTCCAGAGCTACTCGAGCCGGCAAAAATCGTCATTCGACCGGAGGCTTGATTGAATACGCTGCCGAATGCGGTTCTTGGGGCGGGAGGTCCACCTGTCGTAGAAAGTTGGCTCCAAACGGGTATCCCACCTGTTCCATTCGCATTCGTCAAAACCCAGGTGTCGTTGTATAGGGCCGTTGCGGAACCACCGAAGACGATCATGCGATTAGCAGCGCTATCGTAGACCGCCGAGTGACCGGCTCTCGGGGAAGGCGATCCGGGAGCGCCTTCGGCAACAATGTTCGTCCAAACCGGCGTGCCACCCTGCCCATTGGCGTGGCTCAAAACCCAGACGCCATTTCGGTATGTTTGCGCTTGATAGGGGAGACCGCCAAAAACGATCATCTTATTATTGGCCGCATCATAAACGGCCGATAGCGCAGTTTGTCCCTCGGGTGGACCTCCCGATGGAAAGAGCTGAACCCACGTCGGAGTCCCGCCGAGGCCATTGGCGTGCTGTAAAGTCCAAACATCATTGTAAGTGATTTGGTTGCCGCAGCAGCCATTCTGTCCTCCAAAAACAATCATCGTGTTGCTACCTGGGTCATAAACCGAAGCCATGCTCTCGCGTGCCCCCGGCGCCGATCCTGCCGGCAAAAGCCGGATCCACGCTGGAGTTCCTCCACTGTCATTCGCATTCGTCAGCACCCAAAGATCGTTTGCAATCGGCAGGCAGTTTCCCAGACATCCATCGAATACAATCAACCGATTGCTGGCGGGATCATAGACAACGGAAGCGGCGTTGCGGCCGTCTGGAGAGCCATAAACTGGATCAGGTGTGGGCGTCAGGCTTACCCAGTGCGGCATGACACCTACAGCATCGGCATTCGAAAGAACCCAAACGTCATTCAGATTCCCACCATTGTTCTGTCCATCGAAGACAATCAGTCGGTCGGTAGAGGGATCAAACCCGGCATTAATGAAGTTGGCACGAGGTGCCGGCGGTCCTCCAGACGCGAAAAGCGGAGTCCATGTTGGCGCCGAACTGATGTGAAGCGCAAAGGTGCGAGTTATCGTTTGCGCGGGCACACTGGAATCTGTTGCCCTGATCGTAAAACTGAAATCACCCGTGACTGTTGGTTGGCCGGAGATGACGCCTGCTTCGCTCAGTGTAAGGCCGGCAGGCAGAGTCGAAGCCGTATCCAGTGTCCACGTGACTGTTCCAATTCCGCCGGAAGCCACGAGCGGCTGATTGTAGTTGGCGGACGCATCCGCATCGGGCAGCGTTGTAGTAACGATAACCAACGGGTCGCCTACACGAATGGACAACGCGTGCGTGTCCGCTTGTTGTGGCGAGCTCGAATCGCGAACCTTGACGGTAAAGGGGAAGTTTCCAGCGGTATTTGGAGTTCCGATAATTCTGCCGGTGCCGGATTCCAGTGTCAGTCCGGACGGTAGACTTCCGGCGGGCTCAACGGTCCACGTTCTGTTTCCAATACCCCCGGTCGACGCAACTGTGAAGTCGTACGGTTTGCCCTTTACGCCATCGGGCAATGTAGTTGTGCTGATCACCAGCGGATCGGCCACGCGAATCGAGAAAGAGCGTGTGTCCGTCTGCAGCAAGGAACCTGAATCGGCCACCTTTAAAGTGAAGGCTGATGTTCCCCCGACATCTGGTGTTCCTGTGATCCGCCCGCTACCAGCATCAAGGCCGAGGTGCGAGGGAAGACTGCCGATCGTGACGGTCCATGTGTTTGGCCCAGTGCCGCCAGTCGACAACACGGTAGCGTCGTATAGTTTCCCGGTAACCGCATCCGGAAGTGTCAATGTATCGATGGTGAGCGGTCCGGGGCCGGGCTCGGCAAAGGTACGAAACACGAAGTTGTCGGAACCCGTCTGTCCCGAATGGAAGATCTGAACAGCAGGCTTCCAGGCGCCAGACACAAATACGAAAGCTTCGCCACCCGAGTACAGGCGCGTGGCGGAGGTCTGTCCGGCGATATTCGGATTATGGATGCTATCGCCGTCACCGTAGAACAACAATGCCAGCTTCATCCCCGCGCGAATGAATATTCCCGGGGGGAAATCCACATGAACGAACGACAGGGTGGGATTCGCAAACGGGATTGCCGAACCGGAAATAGTCCCACGTCCGAGGACAGTAGATGCCGGTAATCCTGCGGACGCCGTCCGGACTTCCACTATCACATTGTTTAAACTGCGGCCCGCGGCGGCTGCGTCCAGTCCGAGATCGGCGCCAGTTAATTGTCCAGTAACGCCGACCGTGAACGTTTGTGCATATGAAGGGTCCAAAGACAACGGTTGTACCGTCGCTTCAAATCCTCCGGGGTCTGGTGGACTGGCGGAGAAGCCTCCGGTTGGAATGAACTGTTGATCGATCACCGGAGAAGCGGGGCTGATGGCAACCCTGCCGATCTTATTTGCCTTCTGCTCCGTGAACCATAGGTTACCGTCAGCTCCCATCACGATGCCGGTCGGCCAGCTATTAAGAGTCGGAACTGCAAATTCGCTAATGACTCCGGCCGAAGTAACACGTGCGATCTTTCCAACATAGGGAATGACGCTATAACCGAGCTCGGTGAACCACACATTTCCGTCCGGTCCTCGAGTCATGGTGCTCGGAGAACTGCTCGGCGTGGGAATTGCAAACTCGGCGATAGCTCCGGATGGGGTAATCCTGCCGATTTTGTTCGGTCCGTACTCTTCAAACCACAGATTGCCATCAAGTCCGGTGGTGATCGATACACTCTGGCTGCCGCCGCTGGGTATCAAGTATTCCGAGAACGACCCGGAAGTCGTAATTCTTCCGATCTTGTTCGCAATCTGCTCCACAAACCACAGGTTGCCATCCGGTCCGGCAGTAATACCCAAGGGTATGCTGGAAGATGTGGGAACTGTGAACTGACCCGTCAGGTTTCCGGCTGTATTCATTCGGCCGACATAGTTGCCGAACTGAGCCGTAAACCACAAATTTCCATCCTCACCCGCAGCAATACCGTAAGGCTGACTCCCAGCCGGAACTGGAAATTCGCTGACTGTTCCTGACGGAGTTATTCTGCCGATCCGGTTGGCATCCGGCTCGGTAAACCAAAGGTTCCCGTCAGGACCCACGGTAATACTGTAAGGATGACTACCCGCGGTCAACACCGCGTATTCTGTAATTAAACCCGACGGGGTGATCTTGCCAATACGATCTGCGCCATATTCGGCAAACCAAAGATTTCCGTCAGGGCCGGCGATGATTCCCAACGGAGTACTGTTGGCACTGGGTGTAGAGAACTCCGTGAAAGTAGCGTCCAGCACGGTAATCGAGAAGGAGTGGGTATTCGTCTGCGGCGGCGATGCCGAGTCCGTTACTCTCACTGTGAAAGTAAATATTCCAGCTGTGTCCGGCGTTCCGGAGATCCGGCCCGTGCTCAAGTCGAGGCTTAGATTCGAAGGAAGACTGCTGCCTGACTCAATCGTCCATGTCCTGGTCCCAGTGCCACCTATCACTCCTAGAGTCACATCGTAGCTGGTTCCTTTGACACCGTCCGGCAAGGTTGAGGTAGCGATACGCAACGGATCCGCGATTCGGATCGAGAACGTGTGCGTGTCGCTCTGCTGAGGAGACGCGGAGTCGGTCACCTTCAACATGAAGTTAAATGTGCCGCTCGTATCGGGTGAACCGAAGATCCGGCCTGTGCCCGGATCAAGGCTCGAGCTAAATGGCAGACTGCCCGAAGTAATCGTCCATGTTTTAGTTCCCGTGCCGCCCGTCAGTCCAACTGTAGTGTCATAAACACTACCTTTGACACCATCCGGCAAGGTCGAGTTACTCATAATCAGCGGATCCGCGATGCGGATGGAGAACGCGTGCGTATCGGTCTGTTGCGGCGATGCCGAATCGGTTACCTTCAAGGTGAAGTTAAATGTGCCACTCGTATCGGATGTGCCAAAGATCCGGCCTGTGCCCGGATCAAGGCCCGGGCTAAATGGCAGAGTGCCCGAAGTAATCGTCCAGATTTTAGTTCCCGTGCCGCCCGTCGCTCCAATTGTAGTGTCGTAAACACTTCCTTTGACGCCATCCGGTAAAGCCGCAGTACTGATCAGTAGTGGATCGGCTACATGGATGGAAAACGAACGCGTGTCATATTGCTGCGGCGACCCGGAGTCCGTCGCCTTCAACGTGAACGTTGAATTGAGGGCAAAGTCAGGCGTTCCTGCGATCCGCCCGCTGCTGGAGTCGAGCACGAGACCTGACGGCAGGCTGCCGCCGATGACGCTCCAGGTTCTGGCACCGATGCCGCCGCTGGCGGCGACCGTAATGTCGTACGGTTTTCCGGTCACTCCATCCGGCAACGATGCCGTCGTGATTCGAATGCTTTGGATCACGTTAAACGTTGTCGTCGCAACCGGCGGGAAACCTGACGCTGTAGCGATGAAGGTGTAGCTCCCCGGCTGACTGATACTAAGGCTGCCGAAGCCTGCAACTCCGCTCGAATCCGTTGTGGCCGTTGTGGTTCCGCTCAGCGTTCCGCCGCCTGTATTGACACCAAGCTTGATGGTAACCGCCAAACCCGGTACTAGCGCTCCCGCAGCATTACGAGCCTGCACGGAACCCGGCGGTGTAATGGCAGTCCCCTGACGCGTGCAATTGGGCTCCGGATTTACTGTATCGCTGCATGGGACAGGCTCGGTAACGAACGCAAGAGCGGCAACTCCTGCAGGCGGGCTGACGGAGATGACCAGTTCCTGCGTCGCAAGCTGGCCGATCGAATCTTGTACGAAAACTGTAAAAGGAACCGACCCGGCGTTCGCCGGCGTTCCGCTCAGTAGTCCGCCTGGTGAAAGCGACAGGTTTGCAGGTAAAGTCGACCCGGGCGCAAGAGACCAGAGTAGTGGAGTCGTCCCCCCGCTGGCGAGGAGTTGATACAAAAACGGAATATTCACCTGGCCGGCGGGCAACACTGTCGTGGTGATGGTCAAACGTGTGGTCGCCGCAGATGGCTGTGTGATACCGGCCTGAGCGGCTGTGGTGTCCACCGCTTCGCTGACGACCGCCGCCGTCAACGGCTGCCCACCAATCTGCACGTCGGCAAAGGTTCCCAGATCGAGTTCCCTGGCCTCTGTTGACAGCATGCGTGCCGCCCGTGCTGAACTGGTGGACTTGATCGTAATCACATTCGAATCGAACTTATCGAGATCGAAAACGCGTAACTGGATTCTTGCCGTGTCGCCTGGCGCGAGATAAAGCGAGGCGTCCGTGAGATCGCTATTGAGAATGTCGGGATTGAGGATGTCGGGATTCAGAATATCGGGATTAATGATGTTCGCAACCAGTTGTTCGTGAGTCTGGTCCGCCGGCGCGCAGCCTTTGACTGTCGGAGTCGACGACACGCGGTAAATCAGCAACTGAAACTTGAATCCCTTCGGCCTCTTCGGAAACATCAACTTGAATGTGTAAGCCGCAGTCGTATTACCTTTGTTCTTTATGTTCCAAAAGATGTCGTTGATTTGAAGTTTGGCGGGATCGGTAGCCAGGACATCCGGATCCGTATTTAAAATGTCCGGGTTCAGGATGTCCGGATTAAGAATATCCGGATTGAGGATGTCGGGGTTCAGAATGTCCGGATTAAGAATGTCGGGATTCAGAATATCCGGGTTCAGGATATCGGGATTCAGAATATCGGGGTTGAGAATATCCGGATTCAAAATGTCGGGATTGATGATGTCCGCGTGTCCGTCACCGTTGAAGTCCGCTAATGTCGCGCTGGTGATGTTGGGCGCTGTAACCTCGGCATTGAGGATGTCTGGATTGAGGATATCCGGGTTCAGAATATCGGGATTCAGAATATCGGGATTCAGGATGTCCGGATTCAAAGTGACCGAACTTTGCAGGCCTTGAACGACCGGCGTTCCAGCGGCTGTAATCTCAAACACATCCACTTTCACGGCAGCATGCGGATTTGTTGAACTCACGAACACCGGACGAGCGATACTCGACCTGGTGCCGACAGCGACATCGAGGGAGGGCCGTGGTTCGAACTGAAGGAAAGAAGCTTTCACTCCGTCCGTGGGTTCTATCGTCAGCCGGTAGTAGCGAGTCACTCTGGTGGTGTTTTCAACATAAACGACGAAAGCACGCTGAATCCTTCCCAGCGGTTTTGAGTTACCCGGGGAACTCACGACAAGGCCCTGAGTAATGCGAGCCGTATAGATATTCTGATTCCGCATTCCAGCTGTACCGGCAACGCACGGGTCGACGATTTTCGAGGGATCGAACACGCTTTGGGTTGCCCCGGGCGATCCGGCGGGCGTGTACTTCTCCCAATGCTGTGGTTTCGGCGGTGGCAGCACGTCGCGGTTATCGGTCCATACGGATTGAAAAACCGGCGAGCTCGATGCATCCGTGTTGAACTTCCATTGGCCCTTGCTGTTTTGAACCATGGAGGGCGCCGCAACATCAATGTAGTCGCCGAGAAAGGGAAGGTTTCCGCCGGCGAATAACGGATAGTTCACAGCATTGGCCTGGGCTTGTTTGATTTTCCCGGACTTGTCTCGCACGAAGAGATAACGGGATACTGGAGCCGTTATGAAGAGAGGTGTACTGGCGGGTTCTGCCTGCGCCGCACGCACATCCACCGTATGCCACAGCGTGGCGTAGTCATCCTTCTTATCCGCAGTTTGGTCTGTCGGTATCGGTTTCATATCGAAACGGAAGTCGTAGTAAATGAGCATCAGCTTGCCGCTTGCGAATGTCATGGACGGCATGGTCTGGTAAGCAAAGCGGCCGCCCGCGTCATCTACGACTCGCGGCTCGAAGAAGGAGGCGGCTTCAGTTTCGGAGACCGCCAACATAATCCGGCTCTCGTTCAATGGTCCGCGGCCGAGTTCCGACCACGCCAGGTAAACGCGGCCCGGCCGGCTCGCATCCCGATTGGCATCTACGGCCAGCGTCGGGTAAGCCGTCGTCCGGAAGTGCCGCCAGGTTGGCGATTCGGCATTCGGGAGACTTTTGAAATCGAACGGCTGGAACTGTTGTACTGTTACCGGTTTGCTAAATGCGGTTCCACCATTCAGCGACTTCGCGATCATGACTGCATTGGGCACAGGTCTCGCGGCATCTCGTGCCCAAACCTGACGCCATGCGACATAGACCGTTCCGGTGTTTGGGTCGATGGCGATAGTCGCTCCGGAATTCGTCGTATGCGGGTCACTCACCCGTTGCGCGCCTTCCCATGTGACGCCGCAATTTGTCGAACGGGAAAACATGAGTCGGGTTACCGACGTGTCGTCAGGATCTGCATCCGTGTACGCGACGTAGACGTTTCCCCCGGGGAACGACTGCGTCGACACGCTGCCATCGGCATTCGGAACGCGAATCGAACAAGCCTTCGTGTTAGACCGCGGAATGTCGACTGCCAGCCAAGGTTTATCAAGGAAGTGTTTCTTGTTGCCCTTGTGGATTAGGTTGGTGTCAACGAACGAGATTGGATCGCCGGCTTCCTTATTATTGCTGTCGACATAACGCGAGACAAACAGTACAGCGTTTCCGTCCGAGCGGTTAAAAGCCATTCCCAGGTAGTAGAACAACCCTCCGACGCCACCCCGGACCACAGGATCGGAACCTGCCTGAAAGCCTTTAATCGGAGATCCCAGTCCTTCGCGCGAAGTGTCCTGGGGATAACCCGGCACAAGGGTGCTTTTCCAAGTATTGCCGCCGTCCAGCGACTTGAATACTCCCAGCCAGGCGTCACCCGTTTCGGCTGAATTCAACACAGAAGGCAGATCGACGGTGCGGTAGTCGTTGGCGCCAGCAAGCAAGTGCTGCGCATTTCGCGTCGAAATCGCGACGGAAGGCTCATTCTGTCGCTGCAGGAAGGGATCGCCGCCCGGCCAGTCTCGACCGGAAACCATGTTCACATTCCTGTCCACCTGCGGCTGTGTCACTACCGGGGATTGCTGTGCGGCGATAGTCACAGTAAGCGGGAGCAGCACGGCAACAAAACCGGAAGCTACCCAAAGTCGTAATGAGCGGGAACGTATTGGTGCACTCGTGCTACCCAGTCTGCTCACGAGATTGCCTCCTGCAGCATCCAAATCGTCACATAGCTACCGGGATGCGCGCACATGTTAGGGGGAACAGCACCCTATGTCACGAGAATTGTGAGGCGGGGAATCTTATAGTTTTACGACCGAGGCATCGTCCGCTTTCCTCACTTCGAAATGCGGAAACACGCGCTGCGAGACGACATGCTCGTCGGGAGTTATCTGGATGATCTCATTAAGTACGATTTCACTGTCGTCTTGTCGCCGGTAATCTCGCATTTATGGGTGAACCGAAGAGGTGGCCGGACAGTGAAACTTGCTCTACGTAATCTCATTCATGACCAAATGCGGTTTGCGGTGACGATCGTTGGCATTGCGTTCGCTGTTTTCTTGATGGTTTTTCAAGGCAGCCTTCTTGCCGGAGTGATACGGACGGCGTCGCGGCCGATTGAGGCCAGCGATGCCCAACTCTGGATAACGGCTCGCGGCGTTCAGTGCTTTGAATATGCGACGCCGATGCCGAACCGATTTTACGAACTGGCATATTTCAGTTCGAGAGTCGCCTCGGTTCAGAGGATTATAGGTGCCTTTGCGCAATGGAAGGGCGCGTCGGGAGCTGCCCACCTTGTATTTCTCGTCGGGGCCGAGGCCGGAGTAGGCGGCTCGTTTCCGATGCCTTATGCAAACGAAAAGCACGAAACTGTTCTACCGAACTCCATCCTTGTCGATGCGACTAGCGCTGGCCCGCTTGAGGCTGGTTTTGTTCCCGTGGATCTTGAAGTGAATAATCGTCGTGCGCGTGTAACCGGTCACGTTCGCGACTTTGCAACATTTCTCGGAACGCCGTACGCGTTCACGAATTACTGGGATGCGGTAAGTTATCTTGGCATTCGTCCGGAACAGACCGGAATGCTCGCCGTACATCTTCGGCCGGGATCCGATGTGTTATCCGCAAAGCGGATCTTGACCTTGAGATTACCGGATGCGGATGTATGGACGCGGGAGGAATTTGCAACTCGTTCACAGCGGTTCTGGGTCATCAAAACGGGCGCGGGCGCAGCGCTCCTGACTGCAGCGTTGCTCGGACTGATCGTTGGACTGGTTGTAGTGTCCGAAAACATTTATGCAACCACAATCGAGAACATTGAAGAATACGCCACACTTAAAGCAATCGGCGCATCGCCAGGCTATATTCATCGTGCTGTTTTGTTGCAGGCAATCGCTTGTGGTCTGATCGGTTCCTTGTGTGGCATCGTCATCGTCTATTGCGCCTCACTCAGCGTCAGGAATTTCATTCCCTGGATTTACACACCATGGTGGCTGCCTCTGACAACGAGTGGTATTGAATTGGTGATGTGCTGTCTGGCATCGGTTGTTTCGATCCGAAAGGCTCTTTTGGTCGAGCCGGCAAGGGTGTTTCGTGCGTGATAACGCGATAACCGCTGAACGAGTGAGTATGACGTATCGTGTCGCCGGGTCGACTATCCGCGCCGTCGACAATGTAAGTCTAACTTTTCGGCCAGGCGAAATGGTCGTTGTGTCCGGACCATCCGGCGGCGGAAAGACAACTCTGCTGTCAATCCTCGGATGCTTGCTCGAACCCGACTCAGGCCGCGTTCAAATCATGGGCGAGCCTGTCATCGGGCTTTCATGCACGAAACGAGCAGCCTTAAGACAGCGAGCGATCGGTTATGTTTTTCAGAGTTTTCGGCTGTTTCACGCGCTGAACGCGATAGAGAATGTAATGATTGCCGCTGAAATTGCGGGTCGTTCACGGAAACAGGTCAAGCAGGACAGTGCAAAGGTGCTCGACTCTCTGACTTTGTTGGAAAAACGGAACCTGAAGCCCCACGAATTGAGTGGTGGTGAGAAGCAGCGGGTCGCCATTGCTCGTGCGCTGGTAAACAACCCACCAATCCTTTTAGCCGACGAGCCTACAGCCTCGCTCGATAGCGACTCCGCCGCTCAAGTTACTGCACTGCTGGCGCGCATCGCGCTCGAACAGCACAAACTCGTCATAGTTGTCACTCACGATACTCGCGTCATGCAGGTCAGTACACGCGCATTGCGGATGAAGGATGGACGCATTGTCGAGGAAAACCAGGAGGAATACCGATGCGCTTGCTGAATGGAAACCGAACGATCGGATTAGTTTTGGTTCTGTTGCTATTGGGTCCATTTTTCATGTTTGTGTCATGGTCGAGATCGAGACGGCCAGTCATCGAGAATTCGCATGCACAAGAGGAATCCAAGGAGGCAGAAGACGTTGTGTTCGCTGCGCCGGGGCGGGTCGAAGGTTCCAGCGAGGTGATCAACCTCGGCGCCGGAATGGATGGTCTCATACGTGAGCTTCGCGTTCGAGAAGGACAGGAAGTTCAAGCCGGTCAAGTACTGGCAGTTATAGATCGAGGGGATCTGAGATCAGAATTGAATGAGGCACGTGCGAACGCCGAGAGCGCGCGTCAGGCGCGACTGCGACTCATTCGAGGCAGCCGGTCCGAACAACGTAGCGAGGCTGAAGCTGGCGTTAACGCGCTTGAAGCAACCGTGCGGCAAGCACAACTGCGCTTCGATCGGTACGATAACTTGTTTCGCCAGGGGGTAGTATCTACAGACCAACGCGACGAGGCGAAGAAAAACCTTGCGGTTGCAGAAGCAGGTCTTCGTGCGGCCGTCAAGCACAGCGAGTTCGTGAACGCGTCGCCTTTGCCGGAGGAGGTTGAGCAGGCGGATGCAGCAGTCACTGCGGCCGATGAACGCGTACGTGCTCTGTCCGAACGGTTGGAGAAGACTCTTGTAAGGGCTCCGATCTCAGGTACTGTCCTGAAGACGCTTATGAGGCCCGGCGAAACTTTCAGCACTTTCACGCCACAAGCGATTTTGACTCTCGCGGATATTTCCATTAAACGCGTCCGTGCGGAAGTGGACGAAGCGGACATCGCTCGTGTCTATGTTCACCAGCGCGTGAGAGTTCAAGGCGATTCTGTCGCGAAGAACAAACTAATGGGAACCGTTGTTCGCATCGGTTCCCAGATGGGCCGCAAGAAGATTCGCGTCGACGAACCCGCCGAAAGAAGCGATCGCGACGTGCTTGAGGTCATGATCGATCTAGATGAGACGACGACGCCACTACTACTCATTAATGTTCGGGTTACGATTCAATTCCTGAACGGAGGGTAATCCGGGAGTTCGGCTGCGGATCTCGCCCGGCCCCTTATGAGTTTTGGACCTTAATGACTGGCTGCGGCGCGAAACAGATCGGCCTGTACGCTCGCTCGCCGTGCCTGCCGTTTCAGAATTTGTCCGGTGATCCTGCGGAGGAGTATTTCGTCGACGGGATGACCGAGCAGATGATAACAGCTGTGGATTGAGAAGCTGTCTCCGATCGATCTTTATCGTTAGAGTAACCGTCGACCGAAAGGCTGTGACCGGAGTGTCGATTCCATGTTTGACAACCTTGGTTCCGTCGCTGTACTCCGTGTTAGGATCGATGTCACTCCGTCGCTTGCCGGGTAAATATGAGAACGGCTCTTGTTGTTTTATGGTTCGTGGTTTTCAGTACAGTTCTGTACGGGAACCAGGGCGGACTCATCAGCAACGCTGGAGGATCGCTGGCAGCGATTACGATCGCTAATCCGCCAGGCACGCTGTCCATCGCGCCGCCGAACCTGACGTTCACTTCGGCCGATGGGAGCACGTTCATTAACGCCACTTTTTCAACCGACAAGACGACAGAATTCTGTTCTGGTGGCGGCAGGGGCGGTAACGTGAAGTGCAGCTTCACGTTCACCGGCAGCTTCAGTGGAACCTTGGCTGTAAACGGATCGACAGAGGCCATCAACGGCACGACCATTCAGGTCTACGATTCAAGCGGGATTATCTCCGGCGTCGTCGGTTACAATTCCGCCTACACTCCGTTTTATTTCACCGATGGCAACGCCGGGATTCTCCGCTCCGACGACCTCAGCGGCACCAACGCGATCGCGTACGGAACGCAAGGCTTCGGCACCGGACAATTCTACGGGCCTTCCGGTATTGCCCTGGATTCGACGGGCCGGATTTACATCGCGGACACCTACAACGACCGGATCGTCCGGATCGATGACATGAAGGGGACCAACTGGACGAGTTTCGGCATCTACGGCTCCGGTGTGGGACAGTTTGCGATTCCGCAGAGCGTCAGTATCGATCCGTCGGGGCACATCTGGGTGCTTGACAACGGCAACGGCCGTCTGGTTCGGATGGACGACATGAACGGAACCAACTGGACCACCGTAGGCGCGGCGGGTTCAGGCGTGGGCCAATTCGGGGCGTTATCCTCTGCTCCTGGGTTCGACTCGCTGGGCCGGATTTATGTGGCCGACACAGGGAACCGCTGGATCGTCCGCTTTGATGACCTGAACTTCAGCAACTGGACCACATTGAGCCAGTCCCAGCCAGTCGGGCCTTACATTTTTATGTTTGGTGGACCTACCGGCGTCGTGACCGATCCGGCCGGCAAGATTTATGTGGCCGACGGGACCAACGTCATTCGGTTCGACGACATGACTGGAGCCAATTGGACCTCGATCCGTGTTGGCACGTTCGCGCCGCATACCATCGCCGTTGATTCAAGTGGCATGGTTGTGTTGGGCAACGGATATAACGCGCAGATCGTCGACAGCGAGGCGGCCGTCCTCACTTCCAATATCAGCGGCCTCATCGAAGGGGTGTATGTCAGCGTCTACGGGGCGGTGCCTATATCCCTGCCCAGCCCGCGTCCTTCGGCGATCAGCTTCACGCCTCCGGGTTTGATTTTCTCGCAGAACGTAGGAACCACCAGCGCGGCGCAAACGATCACGATCACAAATTTCGGCGGCAGTTCGCTGGATGGCGTAAATAGCGTGACGGTAAGCGGCGGATTTTCGCAGACGAACAATTGTCCGGCGACGCTGGCGGCCGGGAGCAATTGCACGGTCTCCGTCAGGTTCACACCCACGGATACTCGTACCGCAACCGGCGCGTTAATAGTGATGGACGATTCGGGAAACCTCGGCACGTTTCAGAGCATACCGCTGAGCGGAACCGGCACGAGACCGGCCGCGACGGTCACACCGACCAGTTTGTTTTTCCCCTCGCAAGTGTTGGGGACCACGAGCACGGCACGCAGCATCACGCTGCAAAGCAGCGGCACGGGCCCTTTGCAAGTCATCGGCATCACGGTGACGGGGCCGTTTAGTCAGACCAACACCTGCACGGCCTCGCTGGCTCCAAGCACATCGTGCACCATTCAGGTAACCTTCACGCCGACGGTGCTCGGTTCGGCCACCGGAACCGTCAGCATCGCGGATAACTCGGGGACTCAAAGCGTAAGCCTTTCGGGCAACGGGAGCAATCCGGTGGGCTTGTCTCCGACCAGCCTGAGCTTCGGCAACATGGCGGTGAACGAGACAAGCGCGGCCCAGACGGTGACATTGACCAACCGGCTGAACGTGGCGCTCAACCTGAGCGGCGTATCGATCAGCGGACCGTTCGCAATTTCCGCGAACACCTGCGGGACGAGCGTCGCGCAGGGCGGCACATGCACGGTAAGCGTGATGTTCACGCCGGCTGCGCTGGGATCGGCGACTGGCGTCCTGATGTTCACAGATTCCGCGCTGACCAACCCACAGACGGTAAATCTCACGGGAACGGGATCATTGCCGGTCACCTTCTCGCCCACTTCGCTAAACTTCAATTCAGTAGTGGTGGGCGCGATCAGTACCGCACGCACTCTGACATTGACCAACGCTCAGAACGTAGTCCTGAACATTTCCGGAGTGGCAGTGTCTGGTCCGTTCGCGATCGCGAGCAGCACTTGCCCGGGAGCTATCGGGGCGGGGACGAATTGCACGGTAAGCGTCAGGTTCAGCCCGGTGACGCTGGGAACGGCCACGGGCACATTGACGTTCACCGACGACGCCGGCACGAGTCCGCAGACGGTGAACCTCAGCGGGAACGGGAGCGCGCCGGTGACCTTGTCCACGAGCAGCTTGAACTTCGGCTCGGTTGTGGTGGGCGCGACGAGCTCAACCAGGACTGTGACACTTACCAATGTGCAGTCGGTGGCATTGTCGATCACGTCCGTCACGACGGTGGCTCCGTTCGCGATCGCCAACAACTCTTGCGGCACGAGCCTGGCCGCCGGGGCGCATTGCACGGTGGGTGTGACGTTCTCGCCCACCACCACAGGATCGGCTGCCGGAACCTTGACGTTTACGGATAGCGCCGGTAACAGTCCACAGACGGTGTCCCTGTCGGGCTCGGGTACGGCTCCAGTGACGCTGTCCACGAGTTCGTTGAACTTCGGCACCGTAGCGGTTGCGAGCACGAGTTCCACCAAGTATGTGACGTTGACGAATCGCACGAGTACCAGTCTGGCCATAAGCGGTGTGGTGACGAGCGCGGGATTCGCAGTGGCGTCCAACACCTGTGGCACGACCGTGACGGCGGGGGCAAACTGCACGGTGGGGGTCACCTTCAACCCAACCGCCTCCGGCACGGCAAACGGTACGTTGGCGTTCACCGACAGCGCTGGGAACAGCCCGCAGGTCGTGAGCTTATCCGGTACCGGTCAGTAGGGGATGCGTCGCAACGCCGGACCGCGTCGGCGACGCGGCTCCGTGCTCGAAGATCGCCAGCAGGCGGCCGTTTTCGATGTCGGATGTGGACGGGGTTTGCGGCGTGAAGACCCAGGCGTCGCTGCCGTCGGCCAGACTGATGGCGCGGTAATCGGTGACGGTCTTCATGATGATGTTCTTGCCGTGCAAGATCGGCACCGTAATCGGGTCCAGCGCGATATCGCGGCGGCTCCATTGCAGGCGGCCGGTGCGGGCGTCGAAGAAGGTCAGCGTTCCTTCGGGTTTGCTGTACAAGTAAACGGAGTCGGGCGTCACACCGATCATTGGAGGCTGGCCGTCTTTAACAGGAAACTCGGCGCGCCACCACAGACTATCGGCAGCGGAAATCGCGTAGAGACCCACCTTTTTGGGTCGCGGCAGGTTGTCCGCTGATGTCAGCATGGTATAGGTGTCGGTTGCCGCGGCCAGAGTGTTCAGAATGATGTTGGCGTCGGGAAGTTCGATTTGCCGGACGCGGCGATGATCGAGATCCGGTATGTAGAGACGCGTTCCGTTCGCGGTGCGCTCGCCGAAGAGGATCCGCTTCTGCATCTTCACCGGATCGGCGCGCGCCTCCACCGCATCGATGCCATAAATATGTCCGTGCGTTGCGCCGGGCGCGAACGGCGCTTCCCAATGCCACGCGACGCGTCGGGCCGGCGTCACGCCGGGAAGAGCGCGCTTGAATGCCGCCACGGCGTCGGACCACTTTTCAAGCCGGCTGAAAACAAGGCCGCGATAGTACTCGGCCTCCGGATAATTCTTTTCGATCGTCAGGGCGCGATCGAATTGCTCCAGCGCATAGTTGAGCAGACCGGTTCGCAGAAAGTAGATGCCGTCGGACAGCGCGTGGTAGGCATCGGTATTGCGATCGGGGAACGCTTCGAGATTCAGCGGCGCGCCAAGTATTTCGCTGAGGAGGTTGCGCGCCAGCTCCGATTGAAGTCGAGAGAGATTCGAGAACGGTCCTTCAATACGCGCGGTGACGAGGACCGCGCCGGTTTCCACGTCGGTGACGTGCGCGGCGAGTGCGGCCACGCCGTCGATCACCTGGTACTTGCCGGTGATCAACGAGTCCGCGCCCAGCATCCGGCCCATCTGTTTCGCAGTGCCCGGTACGATGTACTGCGAACGCGCCAGTTGGAACTCGCGGAGAATAGCGTCGAGGCTGCCGCGGTCGATCACCGTCAGCGCCGGCGCCCGTTTCGCTTCCTGGGTGAATTCCTCGGCAAGCCAGGTCCCGATCCAATCCAGGTTCTTGTCCGGGCCTGCGTTTTCAAACTCCAACACCGCCACGCGTTTGATACGGGCTGCTCCGGCGGTGGTTTCGATAAAGAGCAACAGCACACAGATCAGGCGGATGGCGTTTCGCATGATGTTTTCCTCAAAACATTGCGGCAAGTTCCTCCGCGAGTTTTAGAGTGGCCTTCGGATCGCCTTCAACACGGCGCGCCTGGACCACTTCGGTGGTTTCGGTTTGGATCATCCTTGCGTTGATGAAGAGCCTTCCCTGGAAAGATCGCGAGCTGCCGACAAGAAAATAGTCGGCGCCCAGCAGGCGGCGCGATTCGCGAATCTCGCCGGCCTCGGTGCGGGTTTTCAATTCGGACAGGACGTTCTGCAGGACGGAGCGGTCGACCACGCGGTATTTGCCGCCACGGACCAGAGCCGCGGCGAAGGCTTCGCCGGTAGGACCGTCGAATACGACGGCGACGACGGGTTGGGACGTCGATGCTTTTGTTACCGACGCTGTTGGAGCCGCTGTTGGAGCTGCGGTTGGCGGCGGCGGGGCAGACAACACCTTCGGAATGACGGCACGCGTCGATTGCCACAAGAGCAGCGTCACGGCCAACACTACGATCAGGCACAAGACCAGAACGCCGGTATACACTCCGGGCTCGCGCATCCGCTGCCGCCGCGTCAACGCGCGTCGCAAGTCCGCGACGGAAGCGAATCGTTTCTCCGGCTCCTTCGCCAGGCAGCGGACGATCGCGGATTCGATGTGGGCGGGTGTGCCGGCAGAGTGATACGTCATCTGATAGAAGATGAAACCCAGCGCGTAGATGTCGGCGCGGGCATCGACAGTGAGTCCCATCACCTGTTCGGGCGCCATGTAGCCCGGCGTTCCCGAGAAGTCCGGCCGGGTGTACGGAATCGTCTCGCTGCGAGAGATTCCAAAGTCCATGAGCTTGATGACGCCGTCCGGCGTGATGAAGATGTTTTGCGGTTTCAGATCGCGATGCACGATGCCCTGCCGGTGCGTGGCTTCCAGCCCGTTCATCATCTGCCGCCAGATTCGCATCAGATCCGGCGTGGAGAGCGATCCGGAGTCTGCCAAAAACTGGTGCAGACTCCGTCCTTCGACATATTCCATGGAAATCGAGACGGAACCGTCGTCGTGACGGATCAGGCCATAGACGCGCCGCACGTTGGGATGATGAACGCGCCGGGCCATTTCAACCTCGCGTTCGGGGGATTGGACGTCCGGGGAAAGCTTCTTGAGAGCCACGATCGCGCCGGTCTCGAGGTCGCGCGCACGGTAAACCACACCTGTCCCACCGCGGCCCAGCTCGTCCAGAACCTCAAAAGGCATCTCCTCGCCCCCGACGCAATGTCTGTATTTCTTTTTAGGACAGACGCAAAAAGGCTCGCTGGAAATACATCCACGGGAAATTTTAGTTGTGACCTGTCATCATCTTCTGCCGGGCCGCCAATGGGGAATTGGTCATCGCATTCAAGTCGGGGAAGCTGGTGATATGTCGAGTAGGGACTGGCCTCCGCGGCCACACAACCTCACGCTGGAATTCCTCGATGGAGGTCAAGATTCCCTGATGGCGTTGAGCCCACCGCCAATGACGTTTGAGATCGCACTCCAAATCGAACCCAGGCCAGAGCGCCTGTGGTACTCGGAGTGGATTGGCCTACGGAGGATCGAGGAATCACCAATATCGCGATCACCAAAACCGCGACACCTGCGAGTTTCCTCCTGGACTCTTCCGGTAATCTTTCTCAGCGCTTCTCGAATCGATGTTGTTGTCATAACGCGTCAAAGGGTATGAGGAATTCTTTCAGGAATTCGGACGCGAAGTTCGTTTAGTGGAAATCCGACGACGGAAGAAGAAATACGCTGGCCCGAAACCGCGAGACCGGAATGCTTATAGCGCCGGCCGAAACCACGGACCCATGGGAAGACAGCACGGACCATCAAAAGCGCGCAGCCGATCAGACCAATGGGCATCATTGCCGTGATCGCGGCAGGATGGGCTTCACTTTCAATCACACGGAAACGGTCGAAGCGCGTGCCAGAGTGACGGCCAGATCAGAAGCCCGAGGAAAGTGAGAAATCAGGAAGATGGGCCGCAATACACCGGACACCCCGCGCAGGATTGTCGGCAACGGACTAAATGCGTTGCCTCGAGCAACCCAGGGGGGTTTCCTCCCGCGGCCATCGCAATTCAGTTGTAAAACACGGATTCGACAATCTGACGATATGCATAGTCTTGTGGTTTACTAAGCGCAACCAAGGTGCCAACCGCGTTTGTCCAAGAATTTCGGCGTGCGTTAGTCCGCGTTCCCTTCGCTGGATCAACCGAGGATCGGAGTGGCTTTTACGTAATCGCGCTGGACGCTAAGAAAAGTACGACACAGTATGAGAATGATATGCACAGCCGACTTCCCACACGGAACTACGACTCATTTCCTGCAAACCTCCTCTGAGGACCAGCCATAGTCCTCGAAGTTCACGGAGGTGAAATGCTGTGATTCAGAGAAAAACCGTAGACAATCTCGCTTTGGTAGTAGGCTCCGCGCTGGTTGTAGTCTTAATCCTGGGCTTTAATTCAATCAGACCGCAGTTCACCGGAAAAGCAACAATCCAGAACGACGCAGTAAGTTTTGTCCCGCTAGAATCGAACGGCCGTTTTGATCCCCTTGTCGATTCCGATAACAAAGCGCTCTCGATCGCTGCCTCGATTCAAGTCATGACCCAAGAATTTAGTGAAATTGTTCGATCGCTCGAGGTGCTCTTGGTTCAGCTTGCCTTATTCATCTTCTTCATATACGAGATCATTCAGGTTCTGCGGAAACTGACGAATGGCCGCCGGCGATGAAAAGTAACCGCCAGCCATTGAAAGGTTGCTTATTCGGACGCTAGCCGCAGTTTTCATACGCGCCATGTTTGGTTTTGATGCATATTGCCCTTGAATACTCCGGAGACCATAGGATGCGATTGGCACTTTCAAAGAGGGAGCGGGCCAGTTTGTACGACAGGGCGTTTCAATTGGCATGGTTTCTGCATCCCGATTTGGAAATGGCAAAATTAATCGCCAAACAATCGATCGATGCGCTTCCACAGACGTTCCCTATGCAAGGAACCAATCTGCTTCAAGGTCCCGGATTGGCTTACAGAATGAAGATGACGCCTGAGCTGTATTTACAGCGGCTTGTGTTTGTCAAGTCAGATGACGTGGAAATCATTCAAGAAGTATCACCAGCAGTCAGGGATTTAACCACCGATGACATGATTGTACGGTACCTTAAGCAACTCGTTCGGCAAGTTGCCAAGAGGAATTCTTTTTGGGCTATGGTGTCAATGGCTCGGGTGCTCCACGATTTCCGAACACAGCAGACGATGGAAATCTATCAAACTCTCGCCCCGGAAAGAGGTAATCGGAAAACGGATGAGCAATGTAGAGAGGTGAAAAAGAAGCTGATTGATAACTTACAGCTTAGGTTCAAGAATCACATCCGGGCCGAATTAGTTCATAATCACGATAGTCGACGAGAAAAGAGGTTCGTCCGGGTTGGAGATTCTCCATCTTGGGCCACATTGGTAAAAGAGTGCTTAGATCGCTTTCTGCCATGGGACACACATTGCGTTGACCATTCCCGGTGTGAAGATGCACTCAATCAAAATCTCGTTGGTTTAGGTATTGAAGAACGTGCCGAAATCGGTCGTTTTCACATACTGCTTCATCCGGATTGTTTCGAAAAACTGATTCTGAAATGGAATTTGCGGCCGTTTGGCGCCGAGCTTTTTATTCCTCAATTTTTCACGCCTGAAGACGGCCGTCCATTCTTGGATGAGACGCCAGCCAGGCGAGCCGAGCGCTGTAACGCCCCTGAATTGAGTGATGAAGAAATCGCGAATGAGATTGAAGCGCAGGTTCTAAGGAGATTGTAGTCATGTCTCAACAACTGACGGTCCGTGTCGATGGTCAGGAGCGGGCCACGAGAGAAGGGCGATTTGGAGTTCGTTTCGAATTGGCGAAGGCGGAAGAGGTGATCGAGGTGATAAAGGGCGGGCGGGTCTTGGTAACGCACCTAATGCAATACGACGACTTCGGATCAGACCACATGAATACTTGTGGTTCAGCGGAAATAGCTCAGTATGATTGCGGTTCCAACGTCGTATCGGTTATTATGCCGCGACGTTCTAGCGATTCTGATTCGGTCATCGTTGACATTGATTGTGGACCTATGTCGCCGTATCACACAGCCCGAATCTGTATGCGAAGTTTGAATACGGTTCAGTACCTAAAACTTCGTTCCTACGCGCAGTGGCGCGCGAAGTACCTGCCGATCCACCTCGGTTCCAATGGATATACAGCGCTGCTTTATGCAGCGGCGGTGCGAGCTTTGGTCGGAGGAGACATCAGGCTAGCCGGCGACCCGCTCTATCAGCATCTGATTCGACTGATTGGGCAAGTCTCTGACGATTGGTTTGGCGGAAGCCCAGTGACCGATAATGAACGTTATCAACGGAACGATCCCGACCTGGCGTTTGATCCGAAAGAAATACGATCGCGCTTGGCGAAGGATAGAGTGGCTTCAGATTTCTTTGAATTGCTGGTGCAAGGCAGAAGAATTCCGGAAATTAACGTCATTCTCAGTCTTTCTTCGACAGAGTCTCTCGCAGTGGCCCGCTGCATTCGTGCTGCAATCTAGACGACACGGTCACGCCTTCGCCGGTAGCGCGGCGTCAAGAACGGCGCGGGCAGTCTTTGGATCCATTACCAGATGAGTCACATACTGAGGCCCACCTGCACGTGAAAGATCCAGCAGGGCTTTAATAACGGGGCTTTTTAATGCTGTGCAGTCCGGGCATGGTCCCGCGACAAACAGAACTTTCTCAGCACGCGCAGCTATTCGTTCTGGAAAGTCATTTAGGGCTAGAAGAGACACGGTCCGAAAAGTGTGCTGTGCTGTGTCGATTGGGCCATTGATTGATATCGGCTGCCATAGGACATCCCCGATGTAACCCTGCTCCACCAAAGTCTGCATCGTTTTCGCTGCGTACTTCTCGAAATAGATCCTGAACTGGCTATGTTCGTCCATAGCAGACGCAGCTGAAGTGATGACAAGGTCCAGCTTAAAGTTCACATCCTTGCGAGCTTTTTGCAGCTCCTTAAGCTCGAAAAGTTTAGCTTCCTGCTCAGAACTTATTATCGGAGGCACATGGAGAAGCACGAAATGCACGTCAAGGCCCACATCCTTGATGACCGGATCGTCGAGATACGCGAGAAAAGATGTTGGATCAGTGCCCGGATGTTCAGGATCGAAGCCGCCAACCAAAGAATAGCAGGTAATTCGTTTAGGAAGCTCATTTCCTGGGCGACGGAGCAATTCAACTAGGTTCTGCACCACGCGCCGGATCGTTTGGCCGCCAGAAAAACCGATTCTGAAATCCGCCACTCCATGGCTTTCCCTGAGGACATCGAAAACTACACCAGCTGCGCGCCGCGCCACAATTTCTTGAGTGAACGCCACATCTGCAACATCCGCCACTTTAAGAGTCGTGTATTTTTCGCGGAGAGCCTGGCTTAACGGATTTTGTTGCGCGGAATGGAATTGTATCCAATGCAATTCAACGGCCTTGCGAATGATGGACATCGGGTGTTTTTGACTCAGTTGCCGGCCGAATTTTTTTAGAATTTCATCGCATATTTCACTTGGCGTCTTTTCCTGGACGAAGGCTTCAAAAACGGCGTAAGCGATCGTTTCGTCAAGCTGTGATAGGTCGAATGGCAACGCCGTCCTCGCTTTGAGTCTTGAAAGTATTGATTACAAAAGCAATTAATCATGCCATCGATGTTGCGTCAACAGTTTTCCGAAAACCGATCTGGATTTTTACTTAAGTTCTGCTTGCGATTTTTTTGTAAAAACCTGTCCAGATCTTTCTCGATGACTGCATATAACATCAGTAGAGCTACCTTTGGGCAGAGTTGGCTCAAGCCCTACAATTGACCACCAGAGGAGAAATTATTATGAAAGATGAGGCGCACACATTGCACCCTCCGCGGCAGGTGAAGGCTGTTATGGATGCTTTGGCAGAAACAATTTTGGATGAAACCGCGGAGGAGATAAAGGCTGAATGTTATTTGGAGGGAGTTGATCCGGTTGACGAAGCCGAAGATGTCCGACAAGTGCTTCTGTCCGCTGTTGAAGCTTTAGAAAATAAGCAGCAGGACGACTGCAATCTCCAGGAAGAGCCAGGCCATGTTGCGCACCGAATAGGAGCGGATAGATAGTTCACTTCGCTACGTTGCGTCGGGGATGGCGACATGCCTTCGCCTGACGCAATCCCATTCTGATTACACTCCGTAATCCGTTTCCCCGGACTAAACATTCTTCGATACCGTAGCGCACACGCCGCTCGAATTCTCATACGGACGATTTGTCCAATATCCGCTTTCATTCTGCATATCGAAACCATAGGAGGCGCAGTCGATGTCGGAACTTTTGAGACGATTCGAAGAAGCGATCCACAAATTGAACGGCGATGAACTTCGCAGCCTCAAACGTTTTGCACAGTGGCGCATGCGCGGGCTCGGACGCCGCGCGGCCGGCAAAGATTGGGAAGACCTACTTGGAGAGGCTTTGACCGCTACAGTTGGTGGTTCGCGCAATTGGGATTCGAGGGTCGACCTTCATACGCACTTGCTTGGCGCCATGCGAAGTATTTCAACGGCGTGGGGAGAAATTAGAGGAACTGGCGAGACATACCTCGAATCGGAGCTTCTCAAGGCCGGCGACGAGAGAAGCCCGCTCGAACAAGTTTCGACCAGTCCGGACCCTTCCGAGCACTTCGAAGTAAAAGAATCACTCATTGGCATCAAGAGACAATTTGAGCGGGACCAGCACGCGCTCGATGTGATCCACCTTCTCGCAATGGAATATTCCGGCCGTGAGATTCAAACTCAGCTGGGAATTACTGAACTTCAGTTCAGGGCGACTATGAAACGTATTCGACGCGGTGTGTCGGTGTTAGTGAACCGACGGCGAATCTGCGCCGAAACAAACCGTTAAACGCAAGGAGTCCTTATGAGTAACCATAGTTTTGCCTGTCGCGTGACATGGCATAGCGTACGCGATGATGAGTTGTATCTCTACATCGCGGACAACGGACCGCGGGGCTGGGAATTCGCAGAACGCAGTTCCTGGGAAATTGCTTGGACCACCTTGGCGTCCACGCCAGAACTCGTACAGCTTGCGGAGAATCTTTCCTTAGAGCAGGAAGGAAAGTTAAGACGCAACAGTCCTGACGCTTCCGACGGTGTGCATTCTGATCATCCATCCCACGATTTCGTGATGGCTTAAAACTGAGTCCCAGTATCTCTGGTTTTATAGGGCAGTGGAACCGTTATCCTCGTGACGGTCAAAATGATTAAGAAGAGACTTTCTCTGAACTCAATGTTGGTTTTGGTTGCTCGTTTAGTCGCCCGGAAAGATCGGTCGCCCCCCGGGCCGAGTATGCAACCGCTGGCGAAATTACAATTGAAACTGTATTCGCTCGCCAGGTTTCACGGACACGGAACCGCACGGGGCATTCAATGGACACGATGTGACTACCGTAGCTACCAGCGCCGCCCTCGGTGGCCACCCAAAACCGGCCATTATAAAAGTCCGCCTGAAAGCCGACCAATAACCGACGCCCCGGACATTAACCACGGCGAGCTTAGGTTCGCCGGCATGAGTAATGTCTTGAGCGAAGAAAAGAAACAACAAGTCATCGCGCTAGGAAAGCTGGGCTGGCCGTTGCGACGGATCGAGAAAGAGACGGGCGTACGGCGAGACAGCGGCCGCGTACCTGAAGGCGGCGGGAATCTCTGTGCATCCTCCCGGATGGCGTCGACGATCGCCGTCAAAACGGGCCATGCAGGTGGCCACCGACTCGGAAGCGTCAAAACCGGCCAATGGAGTCGGGGTGGCCACCGACTTTATCAGCCTTTTTCAGTAAAAACTCCAATCGCACTGCCAGAGTCGAGCCAATCGGAAAGTGTGTGCGAGCCGTTTCGCGAAACGATCGAACTCGGATTGAGGCGAGGCCGCAATGCCGTGGCGATTTGGCAGGCCTGGTGACGGACCACAGCTTTGCCGGTGCCTACAACACGGTAAAGCGGTTCGTGCGCAAACTCCGAGGGGCAACTCAACCTGAAGCGGCTGGAATCATCGTCACCGGCCCGGGCGAAGAAGCACAGGTCGATTATGGCGACGGCCCGATGGTTCGTGATGCGCAGACAGGTACGTACCGCCGGACCCGACTGTTTGTGATGACGCTCGGCTACGGCCGCAAAGCGGTTCGCTTACTCGCGTTTCGCTCCAGCACGAGGATGTAGGCGGAGTTGCATGAGACGGCGTATCGTCGGCTGGGTGGCAGTTGCCGCGTTGTCGTCCTCGATAATCTGAAAAAAGGTGTACTCACACCGGACATCTACGATCCCACGCTCAATCCGCTGTTCAAAGATGTCCTAGCCCACTACGGTGTTGTCGCCTTGCCTTGTCGCGTTCGTGATCCAGATCGTAAAGGCAAAGTCGAGCGGGGCGTTGCGCACGCTCAGCAAACCCCACTGAAAGGTAAACGCTTCGAAAGCATCGAAGAAGCTCAGACCTATCTGGATCAGTGGGAGGCTCGCTGGGCCGACACGCGTATTCACGGCACGACGAAGCGGCAGGTTGCGGCCATGTTTGCCGAAGAAAAACCGTTCCTACTTCGATTGCCACTCGAGCCCTTCCGTTATTACCAGTACGGCGAACGGACGGTTCATCTCGATGGTTGCGTCGAAGTGGAAGCCGCTTATTACAGCGTTCCACCCGGTTGGATTGGAAAGCTCGTCCATGTCCAGTGGGATTCGCTTCACCTACGCATCCTCGATCCCCGGACGCATCAACTGATGCGTGAACACGTCCGCCAGGAACGCGGCCGGCATCGTATCCGGCCCGAGGATAATCCGAGGAAGACACCGTTCACCACCGCTCAGTTGCTGGCTCGCGCCGGGCGAGCCGGTTCGCACATCGGCGCATTCTGCGAAGCGATTCATCACGATCAGAGAGCCGGCATCCGCCGGATTCTTGGCGTGCTCTCTTTGGCCAAGAAGTTCGGCGCCTCTGCGGTCGAGGATGCCTGTGCTGCGGCCCTGGAGCTGCACGTTTACGAATATCGCTTCATTCGCCGTTATCTGGAGCGCCGTCCACCGTTGACGCTCCGTCAAGTCGATCCGCTCATCCGGCAGCTCACGCTGTACCGCGATCTCATCAACATCAAAATTCAGGAGCCAAAATATGAATCTGATTGAACTTCAACGTGCCTTAAGACAGCTGCGTCTCGGCGGTATCGCCGCTGTATTGGAAACTCGTCTTCATCAAGCTCAGACCGTGCGCATGGCACCGATTTGATCTGATTTCGTGCCTGGTATCCGATGAACTCCATCGCCGTAGTGATCGTCTGCTGGAACGACGGCGAAAAACCGCCGAGTTTCGCGATCCGCAAAAAACACTCGACAACTTCGACTTCAACTTCAATAAGAAGTTGAACCGCAGCCTCGTCTGCGATCTCGCCACGGCCAACTTCATCGCCAGGCATGAAGATTGTTTGTTTCTCGGACCGCCAGGGACGGGTGGCCACCGAGGCCGTCGAGTCCTCCGAGCTTTGTTTCGTTGGTTTATGCCGATTGCGAACACAAAGCCCTCCCGTCCGCGAAGACAACCGCGTTTGCCTGATTTACAAGCTCATTCAAAAAATCGAGAAGATTGCATGGCTACTGGAGCACCAGTACAGCCCGGCCGGCCTTTCGTTCTCTGCGCTTAAAGGCGCGGACGCCGCTAAATCGCAGTTCTCCCCCAGTCTTTTTACACATGCAAGGCATCCTTTCACGCGACCCTTATTTACAATCCAACAATGTCAAAGCCGATCGCTGCCGTGGAAATTGCCCAACTCGCAGCAGAAGTGACAAAACTACTGAATTCCTTCAAACCGCGACCCGCATATACAGATGAACAGAAGGATCTTCAGCCGCACCTTGCTGACATCCTGGAAGCCAGCCTTCCTGAGGACCTTGAGGTAATCAAAAGCGTCGGCGGGAAGAACAAACCGTCGATGAAAATGTTCGGGACGAGTTTCTGGCCTGATATCGAGATTCGAACGAGACCGGACAAGATCCCATTAATCGGAATCGAAGTAAAGTATGTTCGTGCAGACAAACCTGCTTCAAAAGCGATTTCCGAAACTCTGGGACAGGCCCTGATTTACCGATCGCGATATCCTTATGTCATTGCGTACATACTTCACGACGGCAAATACATCAGCGCCAATATCGAACACGATGTTCCAGTTGCCGATCTGCTTGAGTCGCAGGGAATTCATCTCGTTTTGAAGCGACGGTCATAAAAGCAGAGTCTTTACTGACTTCACCCAAGCACGGACACTTTCAATCACAATGTCGAAATTGTATATATCGTCTTCGGCCTGAGGTGCTGCGCGATGGCCGGCCGGCTGATACGCCAAAGAGATTCAGGCCCACCATCAGGTACGCAGTACCGAACCCGCGACGTCCAACTTGGGGAACGAACGTCGATTGAAAACAACGACATTCGCGTCTAGGTTGCTCATTCTTAGTCAATAGAATCAACGCCAATTCCAATATCTGGCTCCGGTGTTCTGAATGGAGTACATACGGAGTACACGATTCTCAGGCCGGTCGGTAATAACGTGTCAATGTTCCTAGGAGTCGCATGGCGAGTTCACCAAAACCGAAAGTCTACGTTGAAACCAGCATCCTGAGTTATCTGGCTGCGCGGCCAAGTCGAGACTCTATTACGGAAGGCCACAGATCATCACACACCGATGGTGGGAGCACGAGCGTCATAAATACGCTTTGATGGTTTCAGAAGCAGTCGTGGAACTTCCGTCACATTGCCAACGTGCGAATCCGGCGCGAAGTCGAGAGGATTTTAGCGAATCATGGCTATAACAAAACGACCATCTGCACGCCCGAAGAACTCTTCTGAGGAAAAGCCCTGGGAAGACGAGGTCCTTCGTAACCTCTATGCGGAGCGCGACAAATATGCGGCCCGGCTAGGTTTCGACCTTGACAAGATTTTCGCCGATCTGAAACGACGTGAAGCGAAGAGCCGTATGCGGCGGTCTTGACCTGAAGCTTTAATAGGCCGACCGCACTTTCGGCACGTTCCCGCTCGATTCGCGATGCCATAAGAAAATTCGACAGGAATAGGGGTGTCTCCGCGGCGAGCTGGGCGTGTTGCAAAGCCTGAAGGAAGATGTCATATACTCGGCCTTTTGAAAATGTCAGATCGCATGCCTAACGACACGATTCGAGACTTCGCCGGACGGGTAGTTATCGTCACCGGTGCCGCGCGTGGGCTGGGTCGCGCCGCGGCGGCGCGGCTGCACGAGCGGGGCGCATCGGTGGCCATCAACATGCGAGGGGAAGAGAGGGCTGAAAAGGTCGCGCACGAAATCGGTGACGGCGTGTTCGGCGTCGCCGGCGATATCGCCGCCCCTGGCGTCCCGGAAGCCATCGTCAAGCGCACGCTCGACCGATTCGGGCGCATCGATGTCCTGATCAACAACGCCGCATTGCCGCTGACGACCCGCTTCGAGCAGATCTCCGCCGACGAATGGCGGCGGGCGCTGGAGGTCAACCTCACAGCGCCGTTTCTCCTCATGCAGGCGGTGCTGCCAACGATGAAACGGCAGCACTACGGCCGCATCGTGAACATCTCGTCCACGGCCGGACGGATGGTGAGCACGCTCGGCGGCGCCCACTACACGACGTCGAAGACCGGGCTGCTCGGGCTCACCCGGGCAGCCGCGAAGGAACTCGGCAAATACGGGATCACCGTGAATGCTGTCTGTCCCGGCATGATCGACACCGAACTCACGCGGGAAAGCGCCACGTCTGAAGTGCTCGATCGGCTGGCGCAGAGTTACCCCGTGCCACGCCTTGGCACCGCACTCGAAGTCGCCGACCTGATCTGCTTCGCCGCATCGGAACGCGCGGGATACATCACGGGTGCGTCGCTCGACATTAATGGCGGCGACCTTATGATGTAAGCTTCAACGATGAAAGAGGGCACCCGCGTTGTCGTCGCACTCGTCGCCGGTCTCGCAGGCGGTATCGCCATCGGGGCGGCACAGAGCCACACTCTGCTGACCGCGGCCGACATCGTTGCACCGATCGGCACGCTCTGGGTGAACGCGATCCGGATGACGGTCATCCCTCTGGTGATTTCACTGCTGATCACAGGCGTGGCGTCCGCGGCCGACATTTCGAAGATTGGACGCATCGGCGGCCGGACGCTGGCGGTCTTTCTCACGATGGTCACCGTTGCCACCGCGTTGGCCATTCCGCTGGCGATTACCGTTTTCTCGTGGCTGTCACGGCTGATCCCCATCCGGCCGGGGTTGCCTGCCGGCGCGGCGGAGGCGGCGAAGTCCGTCGCGGTGGAAGCTTCGACCGTCGGATTCTCGAATTGGCTGACATCGCTGATCCCCACCAACCCTGTCGCCGCCGCCGCGAACGGTGCGATGCTGCCGCTGATTTTCTTCACGCTTTTCCTCGCGCTCGCGATCGCGCGGACTCCGCCGGCCGCACGTGAAACCTTGCTGGGCTTCTTTCGTTCGCTGAGCGAAGCGATGCTCGTGCTGGTGCGATGGATCGTGTGGCTCGCTCCGCTCGGCATCTTCGCGCTGATGCTGCCGCTCGGCGCGCACGGCGGGGCCGGACTCGCAGGGGCGGTGGGCTTCTACATCGCTGCGTACTCCATCGCAAGCATGGTGTTTATCCTGCTGCTCTATCCAGCGATTGCCATCATTGGACGAATCCCCGTGCCGGTGTTCGCGCGGGCCGCACTTCCGGCGCAGTTGATCGCGTTCTCGTCGAGCTCGTCGATCGCGTCACTGCCGGCGCTCCTCGAGGGCGCGGAGCAGACGCTGCACTTGCCGAAAGACGTGACAGGGTTCGTACTTCCGCTGGCCGTCACGACGTTCAAGTTCGCGGCACCGGTGTCGTGGTCGTTCGGCGCGCTATTTGTGGCATGGTTCTATCGCGTCGACTTGCACGCCGCGCAGTATGCGACGATCGCTTTCGCGACGACCCTCCTGGGATTTGCCGCGCCGGGAGTGCCGCGCGGCGCTTTTCTGATGCTCGCGCCGCTTTTTCTGGCGATCGGCTTGCCGGTCGAAGGGATCGGGATCCTCATCGCGGTTGATGCGATTCCGGATCTGTTCGCCACGGTGCTCAATGCGAGCGGCGATCTGGCGGCAGCAGCACTGGTGGCGCGGTTCGGGAATTAGTCTGGCGTCATCATGCGGAGCAGCGAGCGGCACAGTTTTTTGTGAGCGTTGAACTTCTGTAAGTAGTCCGCCTCGCGCCGACCGCCCTTCGCTCGAGCGATCTCGCCTGCGGCGCGGCGCTCGTTCGCGCTCCAGCCCGCAAAGCCGGGAACGGCGAGCAGCAGCGGGCTCCAGCGTTCCCATGCGAGTTTTTCACCGGCGCTCCATCCGGCAAACGACCGGATGCCGCATAGCGCCGCCGCCTCACGGGACGACTCAGCAATTCCTTGTTCGCGCGCCGCGCCATAACGGGTGGCCAGAAAGCGGGTGACCTGCTCGCTGGCGCGGCCGGCTGACAGTGCACCCAACGAGACGGCGGACTGGCCGAGTGAGAAGAACACCGGCGCCCCCGAAAGCTTATCGAGCGTTGTCAGGCTCGAACGATATTTGGGATTCGCTTTCATCTTACGGAGCTCCATCGCCAACAGCCGCAGAACCTCGCGATCTCTGGGCCGGAATCCGAGTTTGTAGTAGAACCACCAGGCGCCTGACTTGAGCCCTTCATGATTGCCAAAATGCCCCAGCTGGAACGGATCGATCGAGAATGTACGCGCGCCGAACAGCCGATGCCCCACGGCCAGCACGCCCGAGAAAAGGTGCGCCGCTTCGGCGCCACGGAAAGTCTCGAACACGTTGAATGCGACCTCGGCGGAACCGAACAGCGACAGGAACAAAGCGTAGCCGATCGGGACGCCATTCCTCATCATGAGCGCGCCATAAACGGATTCGAGCAGAAACCGGCGTTCCGGAACCTCGCAGAGGACGGCGAAGCACAACCCGCCGTCAAGCTCACAGAGGCGCACGTCATCCTCCGAAGCGTAGCAGAACGCGTCCAGATCGCGGCTTCGGGTCACCATGGCGTCCGTGACCATGCGCACGTACATTGAAGCTTCACGCCGATCCGCCTCGCGAATGCGCACGCGCCGGCTCAGCGTTGTCCGGGCCAGGTCCGGAACAGAAGTATCGAACGGCTTCTTTTGAAAGACGACTGGTGCGGCCGGCGCCTTCGCGCTGGTTCGCGCAGGGGAGTCGGGGCCCGGCTCGAGGATCATGGCCGGAGAGAGCTTGTCATAGACTGCTTCACGCACGAACGATCCGGCCGGCATGGCCGCAAAGCGAAGCGCCAGGAATACCGCATCTCTCTCGCGCCCGCCGCGTAGAAATTCGATCGCGGCGCGCGGCTCCATTTGCGATTCGTCGAGCGCCGGCGTCTCCGCGTAGGGCACCAGGAGGGGCAGGTACGAGAGAAGATCCTTCTTTCGTTTCCAGGCTTGCCAATCGATCCGCAGACGATCCGGAAAGCGACGCGCGAGCGCGACCGCAGTCCCGAAGTAGAATTCGTAATGGATCTCCGTGCCGGCAATGCCGCTGTTCGTCAGCTTTCGCCGATGGCGCAGCAGATCGCGTCGGGTTCGAAAGCCTGCCAGGGCCTTCTCTACGATGGCGAGCACGCTTTCGTCATCCGGATAGGCGCGGGAAAAGAGCAGGAGTTCGTGCAGCTTGCGTACGTCGCTTGCACGTGGAAGAGTCGCGCCGCCCAGCGCTTCGAAGAGAACTTGCTTGCGAAGGGCGGCGTCATGTGAAAAAGAAAGTCGCAGTGAAGCGAGTTCAGCGAGGAGCGCCCGCGAAGTCTTGCCGCGCCGGCCGCTCATCGTTGCCCTCAGTTCGACATCCTCCTCGCGTAGAGCAGCTCAGGCCGATCCGCCGAAGCGTCTTTGCAGATGTCGACGATCTGTTTGTAATAGCCCCTGGCCTTCGCCGTCTGCCTGGTCGCTTCCGCTGCTTTACCCGCACCGTAAATCGCAAGGAAGCGGTTAGGTTCTTTCTTCGTCACGGCTTCAAAAGCGGTGAGTGCTTCTTTCGCGCGGCCGGCTTCAAGCAGCATGAACCCGTAGAGTTCGCGGGCGGGCGCAAGCGGTCCTGGAGTGACCGCAGACTTGTCGGTAAGATCCTCTGCATCCGCAGCCGCGGCCAGAGCCTTGACGCCCTCTTCCTTGCGGCCTTCGGCGAACATCACCCACGCTTCGGCGACTCGGCGTTGAATGTCCACTTGCTCCGCCCAGTACGCATCCTTCATTTCAATCTCGCGATCGTGAAGGGCCTTGAGCTGCGCGATGTCGTCAGACGCAGCCGCGGGTTTGCCGGCGCGGGCAGCGCCAACCGCGCGGGCGAAGTGCGTGATCGCCTCTGTATAAGGTGTGGCGGGCGCCGGCGTCACCTTGAGCGCAATCGCTTCCGCCCACTGGCTGCGTTCCATCGCGTAGCGCGCGGGAATGGCGGCCACCGCAAACGTGTTGGCCCCCGGGGCGCCGGCTGTCACCGTAGCTGTCGGTGCTGTGGCCAGCATCATCGCGTGATCGAGAACGGCTTTGGCTTCCTTGTCCATCGCCATCTGCAAATACGCGTAGGTCTCATAATCCATTGCGTGAAGTCCTTCGCCCACTCCGCCGGTCTTCTCCGCTTCCGCTGCGGACTTGATATTGGTGGCCACGGATTCTTTCCACGCGCCAACCCGGGTAAAGGTGTGCGATGGCATGTGGAGCGCGTGTGGTACTGACGGCGCAATGTCCGCATACGCGCGTGCGGCGGGCAGCGCCTTGGCAGCCAACGGCGGCACGTCATAGGAATGAATAATGTAGTGCGCAAGGCCCGGATGATTCGGATACTTCTTATAGAGCGGTTCCAGGATCGCCGCGGCTCGTAAGTTTTGCGCAAATGTTTTGTCCGTGGGAAGCGCGGTCTGTGCGATGGCGAGTGCCCAGAAGATGCGCGCTTCCATGTCTCCTTGATTCTGGCTCGCCACCAGTTCGGTGGCGCCCTCGTAGGCGACCACGCGCGCGCGCTGTGTGGTGACATCAGCGCTCGAGAAGAGGCCGGCAACGGCGTCGATATATCCTTTTTCTCGCGCTGTGGGCTTGCCTGTGGTCTGGCCCTTATCAATCGCGGCCTTGCCGGCAGCTATAGTCTGCGGCGACCGCTGACCCGCGAACGGGTTACCCCAGTACGTTAAGGCAATGCCCCAATATGCAATCGCGCACGCAGGATCCTTTTTCAGGATCCCTTCAAAGAGTGCTCTCGATTCCGGAAACCAGAATGAGTGGAGTTCAGCAACTGCGAGATTGAAATCGTCTTTGACAGCGGGACTACAGGAGGTCGCAAAGTTGACCGTGCCCGCCTTGATGGTCCCGCCCGCGGCGGGATGATCGTGCTGTTCGGTTTGCGTCAAGGCCGATGTGGCTACGGCGAGCCCCACACACAAGGAAATCAAGCTGAGTCGTTTCATGTCGCCTCCAGGAATGCTGAGCCATTTTGCCCCAGAATTGGGTTGGCGAAGAAACAAACCGAAAGTTCGTCAGGGTATGCTTCAGCGGCCGGGAATCATCCGCAGTCCTTTGTAGACCGCGGCCGCTTCCGGCCCCGATAGGTATTGGACCAACGCCCTGGCGGCTACGGAGTCTTTGGTTTTGGTATGGACGAAAGCGGCCAGACGCGTCGGCGTAGAGATGTCTTCCGGAAGCGCGCCGATGATGTCAACACCGGGATCGTCAATTTCACTCAGGAATGTCAGACTAATCTCGACCTCGCCCCTGGCGGCAAGTGTCGCCTGCCCCGGTTTGTACTTCGCTTTGACTTGATCGAAAATGCCGAGTTGCTTGAGAGTCCTCTCAAGACTCACGCCGGCCGCAGCTCCGGCCGAAGGATCGGGATAGGAGACAGACCGGGCGTCCAGCAGCATCTTTTTGACGGCCGTCGCAGTGGAGATGTCCGGTCGGGGAGCGCCCTTCTTTACGGCAACGCCGACGGGGACGGAGGCCAGTGCCGTTTCCGTATCGGCCATTACGTTCCCGGACACGATGACATCCTGATAAGGAGGCTGCACGATCACCACATCGAATACCTCGCCTTTCACCACCTGCGCATGAGTGCCGCCGCCGGAACCGAATGTCGGCTTGACCTTGTAGCCAGTCCTGGCTTCAAAGGCCGGGATCAGTTTTTCGACCGCCGCTCTCACACCACCGGGCCCGATCACCGTAATTTCCGTCGGCGCCGTTGCGATACAAGACAAGCTCAAAAGAAGCATCAAAACAGACATCCGGCCTCCTGACGGCCTATTCTATACGGCACGCGCGTCACAAAGCTTACCCGGACTCCGACTTGGAAACAAAGGCGGCAAAGTTGCGTTCGCACATACATCCTTGACCCAAGAGCTAGGATGCGCGCTATCATCCTTCACGCTCCGATGCGGCTCACATCACGAAGCGAGACGGCAAGTACGACGATCTCTTGATCGAGCGTCCCACCGCACCGGCGGAGACGATCCGCTGCCCCAAGCTTAAAAGAGCGCCTCCGCGGACCCATCCTGCGCATTGGTGTAGATTCAGTCCGCGGTTAAACAGGTCAGTAATCATTGTGGAAAAACGGAAACTGCGGGATTTCGAGTGCGGCGAAACTCTTGATTCAAAGAGCGGGAGACGGGGGTCGAACCGCGACGTCCAGCTTGGGAACTTGGGCGTTCAATTGAAAACAAGGAACAACGGCGCTTATGGTCTTCATTTTGAGTCGATGAATTCTCCGAAAATGCCGGGGTCTCGCGTTGAAGCTGCTCTTAATGATGTAGGAATGATGTAGTGAAACATTGGTCCACTTTATCGCAGCCATCGGTTGCGCTTTACCATTGAAAAGAGCAAGAGCAACGAGGGGGACCCGTTCGCACATTTCAAACCAGTTGGAAGTACCATGGCGCAGATGACAGAAACCCTTTGACCGCGTTTGTCAGCGGCCTTACGATGAAAATCAGGCATCCAAGATGAAGAGCACGGTTTCTCAAATCGAAATCGACGAGAAGGGCGTTGCCTGGATTTCCGGCGCAAACACCAAGGTGATCGAAGTTGTCCTGGACAAGCTCGCCTATGGCTGGAGTCCGGAAGAAACTCACTTTCAACATCCGCATCTGTCATTGGCGCAAATCCATGCCGCCTTAGCCTATTACTATGAGCATCAGGAACAGCTGGATTCCGATATAGCGAAGCGCCGTCAAGAGGTCGAAAACATGGCGGCGGACTCGTTGGATTCACCCCTTCGACGAAAGCTCCTCGCGCTCAAGAAATCCTAACTTGAGTTCACAACTCTACATGGATGTTCACGTGCCATACGCCATTACGGTCGGCCTGCGTTTACATGGCGTAGATGTCCTAACCGCGCAGGAAGATCATTGTCACGAACTTGAGGATCCAGCGCTGCTGGATCGCGCAACGGCTTTGAATCGAATCCTCTTCACACAGGATGATGATCTGCTCGGAGAAGGCGTGGCTCGTCAAAGACGCGGCCAGAATTTCGCAGGCATCATTTACGCGCATCAACTGAACGTTTCGATAGGACAATGCGTCCTCGATCTCGAACTTGCCGCAAACGCATCCGATCCGGATGAATGGATTGCCAGAATCGAATATCTGCCCTTTAAGTGAAGTCATGCAGAGCCAGCAGCTGTGCAGAAGTCCCGCAGGAAACCCAACCTCTATTAGTAAGCGCTGTCTTACGACCCCGGGAAATCGCGCAGTCCGCGGCCATATCGTGCGGAGCTCAATGTCTATGCCCGACGATGCAAAGTTCACTCACAATGGGGCTGCAGAGTCGCAGGGTCGGCGCCGCGTCTTTGAGTGCCGTTTCTCGACCAGTCTCCGTGTCCTGCTTTGCTCGAGTTCGAATCAACTCCTCTCGATATGACGGGCGACTTGAGCTCCGCATCGCGAACAGTCCCCTCGAAGAATCAAATCGCCGCCTATTACCTCGCCACAGAAATTGACTATCGTCGTGCCGTCAGCACACTGCCCGCACCAAACATTCGCCAGCAGAACCTGCCGAGAACCTTCTGATATTCCCTCCCAAAGGCGCTTCGCGTGGACACTGAAGCGTGGAGAAGATGAGTCATCCGTTGGTCCGGCGTTCGGCCGAACGACCGATATCTTAGGCACTGCGGGCGGAACGTCCTTCAAATCGGGTAATTGCTCCCGTCCGATCCGCAGCTTTATTGATCGACCTAATCCCGGGGTTCTAGTAATCAATCCCTTGGCCTCCAGCGTGAGCACCATTTGATGCACCGATGCCGGCGTGACGGCAAAGTACCGCACCATGTCTGCCTCTGCCGGGGGTCGGCCGTTTACTTTTGTGTAGTAGTAAATAAAGGACAAGTACTGGCCTTGTTTGTCAGTGAACTGTGTCGTCATCGTCCGCTATTTTAGGCGAAGGGTCAAAAGCGTGGCTGAACCCCATCAAGAGATTGGCGGCAGTTTCGCACCGTCACGTTGAGAACGCAGCGACCGTTCGTCGGAACAGCCTATTCGTTATCCAGCTTGGAGTTCCAGTAGGCAACGTACTCTCGATACGCGCGCGTCGATGTCAGAAAGTGATGATGTGCGCTCGGAAGCACACGATATGCAGGGATGCTCTCGGCCCCATCTCGCCTAGCTCTTTCAAGGCGGTGGTTGCCGTCAATGACGTTGAAACGACCAGGGCTGATCTCAGCCAGAACAATGGGTGATGACAGGTCGGCCCTCTGAATCGTTGCCTCGTCCAGATCCGGAGATGACCACGCCGGCAATTCAATCATCTTTACTCTTTCAATTGGAAAGCTGTCGGGATTGCTCTTGATATGCTTGAGTAGTTTCGTAATGTTGAACTCGAAAATGCCGTTCGGGAACAATTCATCGCCCTCGTCGACCCTTACGGGCTCGAAGTCAGTATCCAATCTCATCTTCATAGGCGATAATTATCCCTAATTATCCCACTCGTGTTTTCGCTGGCCGACGCAAGGGGGATCAGAGAACTCCGGGAATCCGAAGGGTACCGAAATCCAATAAAATTCCTTCATCTCCGCTGCCATTCATTTTTCCCTATCTCCCTGAACACTATGCACTTCGGATGCACCACCGTCTTCCTACATCATTAAAGAGAAAGCGCAAGAGTGAGGAATGCGGGCAAGTTATTGAATCTTAAAAGCGGGAGACGGGGATCGAACCCGCGACGTCCAGCTTGGGAAGCTGGCATTCTACCGCTGAATTACTCCCGCTCGGTTTCGAAGCATCATTAATATATAGCTGCTCGGTTGATGCGGCAAGCACGGAGGAAGATGATGTAAGTCGCGCGTTTCCGACAGTACCCGGAATCTATTCATTCAGAGTTCCGGAGCGCTTGCTTTGCGAACGATGCCTGAAGAGCGTCGAAGTGAGGATTGATCGAAAGGGCTTTACGGAGCAGGGTCTGAGCATCGCCTGTCCGCCCAAGACCTTTGGCGATCATTCCGGCGTGGTAGTAGAGGAGTGCGTCTTCGGTGCCGAGCTGCATAGCCTTAGTGATGGCGGTGGATGCTTCGACGAGTCGTCCATTCTTGCATAGAGTCCATGCCAGCGCGTCATAACCATAGATGTCCTTGCGTTCGGTGAGTTCGCGTACGGCAAGGTCGAGTGCGTCTCGAAGGTTCCGATCGTGATTGGAGTCGAACAGCGCGAGCTGGCGGTTGTAGATGACCTGATTCATCTTGTTGAGATTGCCGATAAACTCGACCGTCTCGTACTGCTTACCGGCTTCCGCAGTTTGACCGTTGATGGCATACAAGTCGCCCAATGCTGCAATAAAATCCGGTTGCGGAATGATCGCCACAGCTCGTTTGTAGAATTCGATCGCCTCCGCATAACGGCCTTGAGCGGCACGCACCTTGCCCAACCCGGCGAGAGCCAGATAGTAATTGTTGAAGGAATTCAGCGCGCTGTTAAATAGCTTCTCGGTTTGATCGAGCTTACCCACGTTGAAATAGAGTTCGCCCAACTGGTAGCGATACCATGCGACATTTTCGCCGGACAGCCCCAGGTTCTGCGTACTATCAACTGCCGCCTGCATCCGTTCGATCGCTTCGTCCGGCTGCCCCTGAAGCCACTTTAATCGCGCCACTCGGCTGTAAACGGCCGGCCCGGGCTTCAGCGCAATCAACTGCTCATACGCGGTCTCGGCCTCACGATAATTTCCGAGTTCGAGCTGCGCGTCACCGATGGTAGCTAAGGGAGAAAGCGACTGCGGATGAACCGCGAGTATCCGATTTGCCAGGGAAAGCGCATTCTTAAAATCGTGTTTCGCGAAAGACGTGGCGCTCAGGAAGGCCAACGTGGTTTCGTCGTCCGGCACAATTTCGAAAGATTTGCGGAGTGCCGTTTCCGCTTTTTCATAGACAGTGGCGTCGCCTGTCTCGCGTCCTTTGCGGATGAAGGCCTGGCCGAGGTACGTGAGGCTGATGAAATCCTGCGGGTCCTGATCATAACGGTCGCGCCAGAAAGCGATCAGCTCATCGGTCGTCTTCATCGGAGGAACGGGCTCATCCAGACCGAGCAAGACCGTGGCGCGGCCCGCGGCCTGATGACGAAACGCAGACCAGGAGTAGGATCCGGCAATGATCGTCAGAGCCGTGATGAACAGGAGGAGCGGTCTGCGTTTCGTCATGCGAATTACCTGTAGTTTCTAGTTTGGAGGCGCCTCATACGGAAAGACCGGAAGGAACGGCGAATCGTTAGCGACGCAGTCCGAGGTCACGTTCGGAGGCAGGACCCCGGCATTGGAAAGTACCAGGAACGACGTGTCAATGACGTCATCCTCAAGGCGTCTTCCGTTAGGATATCCGGCGAACGGAATTCCATTGAGAACAAGCGGGCCCGCTGTGTTGAGGATCAGCACGTCCGGCAGCAACAAGTTCCGGACCGAGATTCCGCCCAAAAGCGGTATGGGATTAGCGGGGAAAAAGGAACCCCATCTCGTCAAATCGGCAGCAGGGGCCGTCGCATTGTATGCATCGGAATTGGCGCCGCCGGTTGGCTTGATGAATACCGTTGCGAGTGCGGGCTTGCCCATTCTCTCGACTTGAGTCCAGTCGCCGCTGGAGTTTTGCACGCTGACTGTTGCCCATGGGTAGATAACAGGACCGCTCGATCCGAGCAGAGGAGCGGTTGGCACCTGCAACACGATTGAAGCAACGTTGGCTCCCTTGAAAAAATTGCTGCCAGGACTGCAGAAATCGGCCGGATTATGGTCCGCCGAGAATTTTTTGAAGGCATTCAGATCAAAAAAGAACGGATCATCGCGCGTTCCGGCGAAAAGAGTGCCGCCGCCGTGAACCGGAATAAGGGTGCCGGTCTTGCCTGTTCCTACGGCCCCACCGCCCTCTCCGGAAAGCTGATTGCCTGAGCCTAATCGCAGGACGACGTTTTGTCGTCCGTCCGGACCGGGACTCGAGAAATGGAGGCGGTAAATCAGATCGGGTACCGCGTCTCCCGTGTTGTCGATCCGGATCTCGTACAATGCGTCAGACCGGAACGTGTTTGGACTGAGTACGCCCGCCAGCGGATCCACATTCACGATCAAGACCGTGTTGGATCCACGCGTGAAGGCATACACGTCCGTAATGTCAATCCGCCCGTCCGCATCGACAAGCGGCGCATCGAGGTGGTCGGCGGCGCCCGTCCGGCGTATGGCAAAGCCGACGATAATGCTCCCGATGACCGCTACCAGGGTCAAAACATAAACTACCTTGCGCATCGTTATCTCCTTGCGTATTGCCAGCGACAGGAGTTCAACTCCTTACTCCCTCATGGCATCGAAAACCAAATCTGCAAACCAAGATAGACACCAAACAAACAGCTGAAAACACCAGCGGCCAGTTGGATGGGTTTGTAGCTTGCGACCATCCTGCTCCTCGCCCAGTGCAGCGGAAGCGCAATGAGGCAGCTAATCAGCAACATGCCCAGCACGCTTCCAAAACCAAAAACCAGAATGTAAAGGAACGCTTCGACCGGCGATCGAATCGTTGAAAGAACAAGTAGCATCAGTGCGGCGCTGCCTGCGGCGCCATGAACCATTCCCACGAGAAGTGGTCGCAGCCCGGCATGACCGAGACCAGCATGATTGAGCAGAGCGTTGCCGGTGTGAAAATGCCAGTGCGAGTGCAACCCGACGCCGCTGTGCACGTGCTCGTGGCCATGCAGCTCGATGGATCCCCGAACGGTACGAATCAGAACGCGTAGTCCAAGTGCGACCAGCATGACGGCAACGGCAAACTCCAGACGAGCCTCGATTGATCGCGGTATGGTGACTTTGAACGCGATGAGGAGCACGCCCGCCGCTGCCAGCGAAATCGTGTGACCGATCCCCCAAAAGACCCCGATGCCGCAGCTTCGCAAAAGGCTTTTCGATTCGCTGACGAACGTCGTCACCGCGACGATGTGATCGGCGTCGGTCGCGTGTTTGAGCCCCAGAATCAAACCCAGTCCGAGCACAACCAGTGCCTGTGTCTGAAGCAGCAGTGAGGCGTCTCCGGCCAGACCTGTTGCACGGAAGGACTCTATCGCGATCCCAAATCCGATAATGGTGATGATTCCGGCTGAAGCAACCGGCAGCAATCGAACAAAACCACCGGCAACCGGGGCGCGGGCAAGCACGCGGCCGGCCCGAACCACAAGCAAACCGACCGCAACCAGCGTCGACGCTAAACCCATGCTGAAGGCAATGAGGAGCAACAGCCCAAGCTCGATCCGGTGGAGCGCGATCGCACTAAGAAGTACGACCAAAGCGGAAGGACAGGGAACGATTCCCCCGCTGATTCCAAGAGCCAGCAGACTCCGGATCGAAATGCCTTCCGGAATCTCGTGCTTGTGATCACCACCATTACCGTGATGGTCATGATCGTGATCGAGCCCGGCAAGCCGGCCACGAAAAAGATTGAAGCCAATCGTTACGATCAGCAGACCTGAAATGAGGCCCATCCATGGGTACAGTTTTTCAGGAACGATGTAATTGGCAGCGAAGAGAGTAACGAGACCGAGAAGAAATACTCCCGCGGTGTGCGTAAACGTAACAATGGCGCCCAGGAACACGGCGTGCCTTGCTGTTCCTCTGTTCCCCACGAGGTATGCGGCGACGAGAGTTTTACCGTGTCCCGGCGACAGAGCGTGCAGGGCGCCGAGAGCAAGCGCTATCGCAAGACCGGTCAATACCAGGTTCAGCGGCAGCGCCGGAAGACTCAGAATCTCCGACAACCGATCGCCGCTAACGATCGTTCCGGAGAAGAACGCATTCGACGCGGCCTGGTTGACCTCGTTTGAGGGTGAGGGCGCGCTCGTTCCGATGGCAACGGAGCCGGGGGCAATCTCGACCGAAACCGAATTCATGTTCGGGGATGTAGCGAGCGGATCCGCCGGGTAAACGGTCAGCCCTGCGCTACGGTCGATCGCGTATGGGTTGCCGGCAGGAAACGCAACATCATCGCCGGCGGCAACGACGATTTCTTTCCATCCAATCCGATCCGAATAACTGTCATCGACAAACTCGACGCGCGCACGACCCGACTGCCGGGCACTCAAGAGATCAAAGGATACGCGCAGCGTCGATAAACCACCCGCGCCCGGCATCACTTCGTGTCTGATGTTGGAGAGCTGCAGCGGAAGAGTGGCGCGGTTAAGCTTTAGTCGGAAATGAGAGTTCAGCTCCATCACCAGGCTATGACAGTGCGCGCCGATATCGCCTGCGCCCCAGTCCGACAGCAACTGGAACGTCGGAATCTCCGCATAATCCAGCACGACGTGTATAGAGATTGCGGTCCGCGCTGCCTCAATGCGCGCGTAATGGTTAATGCTGAAGTTGCCCATGGGATGACCGGACGCTTCAGTTAGAAGAGTGAGGAAGAATAGGGTGACTGCGATGAAAATCCGGCTCAATTTGCGCATGGAGCGTCCTGCTGGCGGACACGAGGGGGAATCGTTCAACCAACCGACGTGGAATATACCAGCTTCCAATGGCTGTCAATGCGACAGGCGAGTTACCACCGGAAGTTGATCGAATAGTGTTAGCCTGACTTTCGCAGTAGCGGCGATTTTCTTCCGATTTTTCGAGTTCGTTGCG
>CAZPBY010000060.1:0-47581 GCA_964584785.1 uncultured Solibacteraceae bacterium | reverse complement strand
TACAGTTACGCAAAACAGCCGGCTCTTCGAGCCGCCTGTTTTGCTCGTGGCACAGCTAGAAGAGGTATTTCAATCCAAGCTGCACAACTCGCGGAGCCTGTGACTGGCTGATCTTTCCGCCGGTAGCCAGGTCAACGCGTCCGGAGGGAAGGAAGAAGTTCGGGTGATTCGTGAAGTTGAACATCTCGGCTCGGAACTGCAACCGTTGTCCCTCGCGAACCGCAAAGAATTTCTGTAATGAAAGATCCGATTTCTTTAGAGGTGGTCCGATCAGACTGTTCCTGCCGGCAGTTCCGAACGATGTCAGGCCGCAGCTTGCGGCGCCGCAGAATGCGGACCGGTCGAACCACTGATCGGGCGTGGGATTGGACACGCGCCAATCGCGCAAATAGTTCGGACGCTGCGATCCCACGGCGCCGCCGGTGACGTCCGCCGCAGTCGGACTGAATGGACTCCCGCTCTGCAACGTCACGATTCCCGAGAGCTGCCAGCCGCCGGCAACAGCATCGAGCACCTTCGACGGCTTGTTCAGGAAGTGATGACCTTGTCCAACCGGGATCTCCAGAGTGTACGAACCGACGAACCGGTGACGGACGTCGAAGCCGGACAGGCCGCGATCCGCGAAGTAATCCTTCGGATTCTGCGTCCCGCTGTCGCCGTCGCTACCCGTCGCTGTTCCGGTACCGGTATCGATAGACTTGCCCCACGTGTATGAAACCAGTCCGGACACTCCCTGCGCGAAACGCTTATCCATGCGAACCTGCAGCGAGTTGAAATACGAACGCCCGATATTTCCGGTATTGGAGATCGCGCCCCACGGTTGGAACGGACGTCGCGCATCCGTCGTGCTGCTGGGACCGGGATCCGGGTTATTGATCGGGATCGAATCCACGAGTTTGTTGCCGGTAGAACCGTAATACGTGGTTTCCAGAGCGAGACTCGACGTCAGCTCTTTCTGCAATCCGAAGCTCCACTGCTCGATATAAGGAGTGACCATGTTCGGAGAGATGCTGGGCTGCGTGTACCGGGCTACCGGACGTCCTGGCGCCGGCGTGAAGGGATCGCTCAGCGAGATAGGATTCGACGGAACGGTTGTAATCGTCGAGGTGATGCGGAAAGGTAAGCCGCGCCACAATCCCGACAGTCCGTTACCGCTGACAATGTCGTCGTAGTAAAGACCGAATCCGCCGCGCACGACGAAGGTGCTGTTTGCCAGCGGACGATATGCAATACCGATTCGCGGAGCGAAGTTGTTCTTGTCGAACGTCCAGATCTCGCGCGAGTCGCAGTTGCCCGGAGTGTAGATGAGATTGTTGCCGGCATCGACAGTCGCCTTGCCGCAGTGCGCAACGCGAACGCTGTTCGTGGCCGGATCGAAGGATGCGATTTGATCCGCACGTTCTCGAATGGGCCGGTTGTACTCGTAACGCAGTCCGAAGTTCACCGTCAGTTTGTTCGAGACCTTCCAATCATCCTGCGCGAAGAAGTTGTACGAAACGTCGGTGGTGACCGTATATGGAATGCCGGTGTTTCGGTTCGCCGTTCGCGGCAGGCCTAAAAGAAAGTCCGCGAAACCATAGTTCGTCAAGGATGACGATCCATTCACAAACGTGAAAACGCCTCCGCGGTTTGCGGCATGGAATGAATTGAACTGGAAGTAACGCAGGTCCGTGCCCAGTTTGATGCCGTGGTTGCCGCGATTGAGACTGAGGTGGTCGATGATGTTGTAGGTGTTATCCCACCGGCCCTGAGGATTACCTGACGAAGGACCGATCGTTGCGAATCCTGAAATGCTGACCTGCGGTCCACCCTGGTTGTACTTGAACTGAGCGCCGGGCAAACCCGGTTGTGCGAGTTTGTCGGCGATACCTTTGTCGCCGGCCTCGGGTATGCGAAGCGCGTAAAGGCGCGTGTATCCCAGCCGCAATTCGTTGATCGTCGCGGGCGTGAACACGTGCACATCCGAGATGAAGGCGACTTGTGTCTTCGTGGTGTCCGTGCAGCCGTGCCCTGGAAGGGTCCGCGTGCCGCAAAGCGAGATGTAGCCCAATCCCTCGTACGGATTGTTGTTCATGTACTGATATCCCGCCGAAAGATTGTTCTTGTCGGTAAATTTATGATCGACCTTCGCGTTCCACTGATTGCGGTATTCCGTGCGCGTTCCGTTAGCCAGATAATTTTGCCCACCGCTCCTGTTCGGTATCGGATACCAGGTGTCCATCAGAATCTGTGCGACGCGGTTGATTCGGGCCGGCGGGATGATGTTGCCGCCGAAGTTCGCTCCGTTGACCGGGTCCTTGACAGTGGTCACCGCGCCGGTAAACGGATTCGACGGATCGAGAAGTTCCGAGAGATCCCCGGTTCGCATCTTCGCCGATGGAATGGTCGACAGGATCGTCTGTTGCTCGTTCGCGCGATTTCCTTCGAATCCGCCGAAGAAGAAGGTGCGGTTCTTCACGATCGGTCCGCCGATCGTGCCGCCGAACTGGTTCCGATGAAACGGACTCTTGTCGCCGGTATTGAAGAAGTTCTTCGCATCCATCTTGCTGTTCCGGTAAAACTCGAATGCGCTTCCATGAATCTGGTTTGTGCCGGATTTCGTCGTCACAATGATCTGGCCGCCGGAATGACGGCCGTATTCGGCCGTGTAGGTTCCGGTTAAAACTTTGAATTCCTGAATAGTGTCGACAGAGGGACGATGCGCCGGTTGGTTCGACGCCATATCCATGTTCTCGACGCCGTCGAGTGAATAGGAATTCGTCACTTCCGACGCTCCCGCCACATTGAAACCTCCACGAAAACCTATCGTGGAGTTTTGCGCAGGCTCGTACACGCCGGGATTCAACCGCGCCAGTTGATAAAACTCGCGGCCGTCGAGCGGCAGTTCGACGATCTTCGTGTTGTCGATCACATTGCCGACCGACGCGTTCTCCGACTGGACAAGCGGAGCGGATTCCATCACGACGATCTTGTCGGTAACGTTGCCGACGTCCAACGCGAAATCCACACGGATGCGATCGTCGATTTTTAATGTGATTCCGGACTTGGCCGATGTCTTGAAGCCCGGCAATTCGGCCGTGATCTCATAGGTACCGACCGGTAAAAGTGGAACGGTATAGTCGCCGGTTTCATTGGTAATGGTGTCTCTGGAAAGTCCCGTGCCGGTGTTCTTCACCGTCATCGCAACTCCGGGAAGAACCGCTCCGGTCGGATCTTTGACTGTGCCGACGATGCTTGCAGTCTGGGCAAGAAGGTTCTGAGAAAAAAGCACCACACAGCACAGCGACAGGAGAGATATGGCAATTCCTCTCTGCTTAAACATGGTTTCCTCCTTCGCAAACCCACGAACGACGCGAAATGTAAGGGTATCGGTTTTGTCGGACTAATTGAGGGTAAGCTACTGCAAAACACCGGAAAACCGAAGATCATTTTGCGCTAGAGTCTAGTCATGAATCTCATCGCAACTCTCCTTCTTATATGGACAATGGCCGATCTTCGAACTCAATGGACATCGCTCGTCGAGGCGGAAAAAACATTCGCCAAGACATCCATCGCAAAAGGTACGAAGGAAGCCTTTCTGTCGGTCCTTGATGATGAATCGGTGATCTTTCGTCCGCGCGCTGTTCCGGGGAAGAAGTGGTTCCAGGAGAATCCCGGCTCGCCGGCTCAGTTGAGTTGGGCGCCCGAGTTCGCGGACATCGCCGCATCCGGCGACCTCGGATATACGACCGGCCCGTGGGAAGTGCGGCGCACACCACAGGATCCGCCCGCCGGTTTCGGTCATTACGTGACGCTGTGGCACAAGCAGCCGAACGGCGAATGGAAAGTCGCGATCGACATCGGAATCGGCCACAATCCGGTCGACAAACCCAGCGCGGTCGATTCGCCGCAATTGCCGAAGGATGTCGGATCCGGTAAGCCGAAAACCGAAGTCGAAGCGGCACGCGCAGCGATCGCATCCGCGGACAAAGCCGCAATGTCATCACTGCCGCAACATCTGGCCACCGACGTGCGCCTCTATCGCGACGGCAGCGTTCCGCTCATCGGCAAGGCCGCCGCAGAGAAGCGTCTGGCCGAAGCGAAGGACAAGCTGGCGGGCACGCCAACCGGCGCCATCGTTTCCTCTTCGGCGGATCTTGGCTACACGTACGGAACAACGGAGAATGCGAACTATCTCCGAATCTGGAAGAAACAACGCGACGGCTCCTGGAAGATCGTGCTCGACCTGTTGAACCCATTGCCGAAGCAGTGAACGACCGGGACATTCTTCAAGTTCCTTGTCCGCCGCCGGGTGTGCGAATTTCCTACGGAAGCGATCCGTTGCAATTCGGTGAGCTTCGATTGCCGGATGGCCGCGCTCCATTCGCCGTGGTGATGGTGATCCACGGCGGATTCTGGAGAGCGGCGTACAACCTCGACCACATCAGTCACCTCTGCGTTGCCTTGAATAATGCCGGGCTTGCGACGTGGAGTCTGGAATATCGCCGTATTGGAAACACAGGCGGTGGCTGGCCCGGTACGCTGGACGACATCGCTGCCGGCAAGGAACATCTGCGGAACATTGCCGCGCAACACGCTTTGGACCTAGAACGCGCCGTCATCCTGGGACACTCCGCCGGGGGACATCTGGCACTTTGGGTTGCGGGCCAGCCGGGGTTCGAAGCTCGCGGAGTCGTCCCGCTTGCAGGCGTCACGGACTTGCGGCGCGCATTCGAATTGAAGCTCAGCAACAACGTCGTCCAGGACTTCCTCAACGGCACGCCCGAGTCGGTTCCCGATCGATACCGTTCGGCTTCACCGATCGAACATGTCCCGCTCGGAATTCCCCAACGGCTGATTCACGGCACGAACGACACGATCGTTCCTATCGAACTCAGCAAAGCCTACATCTCAGCCGCCCGGGAGATGGACGACGACGCTGAATTGATCGCCCTCGACGGAGCCGGCCATTTTGAATTGATCGACCCGAGAACGAAGGAATTCGCGATCGTCCTGAAGACAGTTGTGAAGCTGCTTTGAAAAGAATCACACTGCCGATTCCCGGCTTCCGCCATGAGTTTCGCTAATCAAACGAGAGAGGATTTGTCCGAGTTCGGCAATCGTGTTCGGTTTGTAGAGGAGTTTGTTGATGCGAAGCCTTGACGCGATGTCGGAGTCTTCGGGCCGGATATAACCGGAGAGCATCACGATCGGGATCTCGGGACGAATGCGTCGCAGTTCAGTCACGAGTTCCTGACCGGAAAGGCCGGGCATCGCACTGTCGGTGACGACCAGGTCGAACTCATTGGGACGTGATTGGAACTCCTTCAGGGCGGCCAGCGGGCTTGAGAACGGGCTGACGCGATAGCCCATCCGGGACAGCGCGCGAGCCGCCAGGAACGTGAGCGCTTCATCGTCGTCGACATAGAGTACGCGTTCGCCATTTCCCTTGATGAGCTCAACGGCGGACTCTTGAACCGTCGCGACAACGGTCGCGGGGAAATACAACGTGAAGACGGTCCCCTTTCCGAGTTCGCTCTTCACTTCGATTGCGCCATTGTGGCCTTTGATAATCCCCTCGACAACGGACAGCCCCAGTCCCGTGCCCTCGCCGGGTGGTTTCGTCGTGAAGAACGGATCGAAAACGCGCTTCAGCGTGGCTTCGTCCATGCCGGTGCCGTTATCCGCCACGGTCAGGCGCGCGTAACGGCCCTCGGCAAGTTCCGGCGGCGCCTTTGAGTCGGGACCGTGGACGAATGACTCCAAAGTCACTTCGATTTTGCCGCCGCGCTTGCCGAGTGCGTGGCCGGCGTTGAGCGCAAGGTTCATCACGACTTGATGGAGCTGCGTGGCGTCCGCCGGAACGATCGGGGTGTCGGCTTGATAGCTGGTAACGGCCTGGACGTTGGGGGTCAGGGTCGGTCGAACCAATTGGAGTGTTTCATCGACCACCACGCGAAGATCCACCATCTCGCGCCGTGGCGGCTCACGCCGGCCAAACGTGAGGATCTGCCGGACGAGTCCATTGCCCCGGCGAACCGCTTTTTGCATATCCAGCAGATTTCGGCGAAGCGGCATGTCGGGTGCGGTGTCGAGAAGCGCCAGGTCGACGCTGAATGAAAGGGCGCCGAGAATGTTATTGAAGTCGTGGGCGATCCCGCCGGCAAGTGTCCCAAGCGATTGCAGTCGCTGCGATTGATGCAGCTGTGTCTCGAGCGCCAGACGCCTCTCCTCCGCTTGCCGCAGTGCAGTTATGTCGTGTACCGTGCCGACCAGATTTGCGCAACGGCCGTTGCCATCGAGCACCGGACACACCGTGACTTGTCCATACTTCAAGCCGCTCGGGTACGACGTGACTTCCTCCCAACTCACTCTTTCGCCGGTCGCGATCGCCTCAGCATATTTCTGGAGGACCAGGGTCCTCGACGGTTCCGGTATGACCTCGCTCACCAACTTGCCGGCGACGTCGTTGTCTTGCAAGCCGGTCGCCGTGAGGAATGCGGAGTTCACGGATAAGAAGCGATATCGGCCTTCGCCCTCGATTCCCAGATAGAAGATGATGTCCTCCACACTGCTGTAGATGAACGCCCTCAAAGCCTCACTGGCCCGTGCGGACTCTTCCATGCGCCGCCGCTCGCGTTCGTTGACGATCGACTCGACAGCGAAGGAGATATCCGCGGCGAGTGTAGTGAGTACCTGAACTTCTTCCGTGCGAAAGTAATTGGGCCGTTCCGCATACAGCGCAAACACCCCGATCACGCGTTCGCTCACCTTGATTGGAAACACCGCATAGGACCGCAGCCCGCTTCGCAAGGCGAGATCCTTAAAGTAGAAGTTCGGATCGTGCTCGATGTCGTTGGATAGAGCAGGCTCCCCGGTCGTGATGGCCCGGACCGTCGGACCATGCTTGATTCGTTCGTCATTCACGCTAAGCCGGACCGAATCCACGTACTCCGCATCCACGCCGTAACGCGCGACGGGCAGAATCCGGTCTCCCGGCCGAACGCACAGTCCAACCCATGCGAGTCGCGCGAGGCCTTGTTCGACGGCAATCTGGCACGCAAAATCGTAAAGACTTTCCGGTTCTCGCACCCGGACGATAACTTCGTTGATTCCGTTGGAAACGGCGTAGAGACGGGCGATCTGTTGCGCGCGCCGTTCGCTTCGGCGCAATTGCTGTTCCGCCCGACAGCGCAGGATCGCGATCGATGCCAGGTGCGTGGCCACATCCACCCAATGAAGCTCCTGCGCGCTCGGATTTCGGACTTCGCGGTAGTACATGGCGAAGGTTCCGAGAACCTCGCTTTCCGGAGAAAAGATCGGCGTGGACCAGCACGCACGCAATCCGTGCGGCAGGGCAAGATGGCGATAGTCGTCCCAATTGGGATGTTTCGAAATATCGGAAACAATGATCCGTTCACCACGATACGCCGCCGCGCCGCATGATCCGGCGTTGGGACCGATGCGGGCGCCGTCCAAAGCTTGAACGAACTCGGGAGGCAAGCTCGGAGCAGCTCCGTGGCGAACGCAGCGTTCTTCGGAATCGAGGAGCAGGATCGAACACACCATCCCGTTGGATTGGCGTTCGATGAATCGAACGATGTCCTCCAGAAGTTGCGGCAGGGGAGCACCGGCCGCGACGCGTTCTAGCACGGCGAGATGGCCTGCGTTGAACGTATCGTTCACGGCAAAAATCGTAGCATTCGCGTTCGGCCCGCAGGCAAAAAAAACTACTGTAGGCGCCGATAGGCGCAGGCTCCCCTTGAAGAGCGCATGCCCACCCAAGCCGAGCTATCGCTCGGCCGCGCCGGCTGAAGCCGGCGCCTACAGCAAAGCGTTGAGGCGGGAGTAGCCCGTGCGGCTGACCGGCAGTCGCGTGCCGTCTCGCAGGATGGCGGCGTGACTGTCCTTTGCGTAGAGTTCGAGTTTCGCGAGGCGATCCACATTGAGGATGTAAGAACGGTGGATTCGAACAAAGCGAGAGGGATCGAGTGAGGACTCGACTTCGGCCATCGTTTGTTGTTTCAGGAATTTCTTGCCTTCCGTGCGGTAGCACACGTAATCGTCCTGGGCTTCGACGAAATCAATCTTGCCGACCGGAATCACGTTCACGTGAGATCCGTCGCGGATCAACACACGCTCGATCTTGCTTTCCAAAGGCCGCGCCGCAGCGGTCAAAGCGGCGACGGGGATCATCTCGCCTTTACCGATTTTTGTTCGCGCGTGTTGCAGTGCTTCCGAAAGCCGCTCCGGACTGAACGGTTTCAAAAGGTAGTCCACGGCGTGAACCTCGAATGCCCGAAGCGCGTATTTGTCGTAGGCCGTGATAAAGATCACATTGACGTCCTTACCGACAAGCTCGAGGACTTCGAATCCGTCGAGACGAGGCATTTGAATATCGAGAAAGAGCAGATCGGGCTTCAGCTCGGCTACCGCTTTCACGGCTTCAAATCCATTGGCGCATTCGGCGACGACTTCGACGTCCGAATGCTCTTCGAGGTATTCCTTCAGGAGCGATCTCGCGAGAGGTTCATCGTCGACCAACACCGTACGCAACTTGCTCATGAGTTTTCTCCACGCACGCAGGGCAATCTTAAGCTGACGCGAAAGCGCTTCCCATCTTGAAACACGTCAACGCGGGCGTTTTCCGCAAACAGGTTTCTCAGCCGTTCGCGGACATTCCGGATCCCGACTCCGGTTCCGGTCTGGCGCGCAGCCTCATGGTCATATGGATTCTCAACGACGATTTCCAGCGTGACGTCGTTCCGGCGCGCCTCGACGGATATCGTGCCGCCTTCGACAAGCGGGGCTATGCCGTGAGTCACCGCGTTTTCGACCAGCGGCTGTATCAGCAAAGGCGGCACCAGACACTCGTGACATTTCGGATCCACGCGAAAGCTGACGAAAAGCCGGTCGCCGAAGCGGACTTTTTCAATATCGAGGAAACCCTCGCTGATCCTCAATTCTTCGGCCAACGCGATGTGCTTCTTTGCTCCGACCGCAAGCGACGTCCTCATGAAGTCCGATAGCAGAAGGCACATTCGTCGAGCGCCTTTGGGATCGGAACCGGTGAGCGCGCTGATGGAATTCAGGCTGTTGAACAGGAAATGCGGATCGATCTGCGCTCGCAAGGCCCGCAATTCCGCCTCTCCCGCCAGCACCTGCAGTTCGAGCGTTCGCTTTTCGGCGCTGCGTGATTCTTCGAGAGTGAGCAACAGGTAATGGACGGCCGTTGCCAGGAGAAACAACAACACACCGGTAAGAAAGAGGAGAGCCGCCTGGCTCATGTACCGGCCGGCCAATCCCGAGAACGACGGAACGACTTCGAGCGCGTCCGCCCAACTCCTGCCGAGGAGAACCCAGACGGTGCTGTAGAACAATGACACAACCGTCAGCATCAGAACCATGATGAGCGCGGTGCGATCCTGGAGGCTGGTCCGCGTGACGTACCACGACGCGAGACACATGAAGGCATAAAGAAAACACATAGGGAGAGCGACCGTGAGTGCCTCCGCCCACGTCATGTCGCTGCCGCGTGCAAGAATGGCGGAGAGAAGGACTCCCATCGGCAGCCATGCCGATAAATAAAGGAGGAGGCGTTCGCGGTTAGCGAGTATCGGATGCACGTCAGGAGTTTTTCACGTCGATGCCGCCCATGATCAGGGTGCCATTGATGACGAGGCGCTTCGAACCTTCTGTGGGCGAGTTCGTGCGATCCTCGAATCCGGCCAGAATGGGAACGACATTGCTGACGATCGTCCAGGATTGCGGCACGTGCAATTCAATTCCGCCCATCATCACCCAGACATTCAGGACGGCCTGGTCGGCTTCAATAAGGGCTTCCCGCAGATCGATGTTGCATCCGCCCATCACAGCTGTGAGTTCCCCACCCTTGAAGGCTTGAGAATTGATGCGCTTTTCCACGCCGCCGAGAAACGCCATCGCGTTGACCGTCGAACCATCATCCGACGCTATGATTCTTTGCTGACGGCTGCGCAGGACCAGCGAAACTCCAATCATGATCAACACGAACGGCCACATCAGCCGCCAGGGGTTGAACGTCATGTAACCGAACCGCGACATGAGAAAAACAAAACCCAGAAAAATCCAGCCGCCACCGACCACATGTCCCTCTGTGGAATTGCACGTGAGAACCCGGTGCACTCCGACGGCAATCAGGACGAGCGGCCACCACAGAGAAATGAATACGTGCGTGTCGGCGATCCCGAGCGTGTCCAGCAGATACAGACCGCCGACTAGAATGAGCAGGCCGCCAATGAGCAGATGACGGGATGCGGGAGCGCGATCAACGCGCATCTTGACGATCCCCGTCCATTGGTCGCGTCTCTGTGCGGCGCATCAGCTTTGAGACGCCCATCCAGATCAAAGCCAGCGGCCAGAGCAGGCTCACGGCTCGACCGAAGCTGAATATCGCGAACTGATCGAACAAAAAGAGAACGCCCAACGCCATAATGAATAATCCGCCCACCAGCTGCCGCTGCGCATCGTCCCGTCTGTACGGTGTCATATTCCAACCTTTCATGAGCTCACTGTACGAACGCCGTCATGAACCCGCGACACGTTTTCGGCAGACGGTGGTTGGCTACCGGTAAACTCCAAATGAAGTCATCGTCGCGAAACCTGTCGCTACCCTCCGGGTTCTGTACATGCGTCAAACGAGGACACTGTTCAGAACCCGGCGCGCAGCCGAGCTTCGTGATGCAACGTGTCACAAGGTGTCGCCATGTTCGATTCCGAAACGTGATTCCCGTAGTTGGGCATGGCGGGGTGTAATTCGGCGGCAAGTTGTTCGTTTCATTAGGACGATGATGGTAAGGTAGCTGCCTCTACCGCAGTACCGGTTATGCTCGGGAACCTTTTTAAGGTCCGTGTTCGTAATATTGAACGGGTCACAGCCCTCTACAGGAGTACGCAAAGCATGAAAACGAAACTGTTGATCGCCAGCGCGATGCTGGTGTTGTTCGCAACGACCGTAATGGCTGAGCAGAACTTCGCCCAGAAGTTTCTGGATCGGTACCGGCCGCCGGCAACCGTCGACACTCAGGCCGTCGCCGACATGCAAGGTCCGGAAGCCTCGATCCAGCAATTGATTCGTCAAGGTATCCTTCCCGTGACCGTGGCGGACATCATCCGGCTCGCCGTCGAAAGCAACCTCGACGTCAAAGTGGACAGGTTCGCGCCGCTGTCTCAACAGCTGCTTCTAGACACACTGTTGCGCCCGTTCGAGCCGACGTTGAGATTGAACGGCTCGATGAACCGGAGTTCGCAGGCCACTCCGAACATTCTCGTCGCAGGAAGGCAACTGTCGCATCGGTACAGCGTGCAGTTCAGCCAGCTGATGACCACGGGTACCGGCGTCAGCGTGACGGCTTTCATGAACCGCCAGTCGGACAACAATCAATTCAACACGTTCAACCCTTCATATTCCGGTGGCATAACGTATCAAATCAGTCAGAACCTTTTGCGCGATTATGGCCGCAACGTCAACCTGCACACGCTGCGCGTGAGCCGAAACAGCAAGACGATGTCCGACATTCAGTTCGAGATCAACCTGATCGAGCTGGTCCGATCCGCTCAGCTTATGTACTGGGATCTCGTCGGATCGCGGCAGGACATCAAAGTGAAGGAACAGTCGGTACAGCTGGCCGAGAAAACCTTCGCCGACAACAAACGTCAGGTCGAGATCGGGACTCTGGCTCCGATCGACGTCGTGCAGACCGAAGCCAACCTGGCATCGCGGCAGGAGCAGATGGTTCTGACGACGTTCGCATCGGACCAATTGCAGGACCGGATCAAGCGATTGATCACCAGCGCGGGCGATCCCGCGATGATTCTCGCAAGACTGACGCCGACTGAAGAGGTTCATCGACCGAGTCCAACGGATCTGATGCCGATTGAAGAAGCCATCAAAAACGCGCTCGAGAACCGGCCCGAAATGAGGCAGGCCGCGCTCAGCTTGCAGAACAGCGACCTCGACCTGGAATACTTGAAGAACCAGCTACTGCCCACACTGACTGTGAGCGGGAGCTTCACCCAGAGCGGTGTCGGCGGAAATTCGATCGACCGGTCCACCGGCCAGATCACGAGCAGAGGCGGCCTCGTCGACGCCTTTGGCCAGATCTGGGGATACAGCTTCACCGGATACGGAGCCGGATTCAGTCTTTCAATTCCCCTTAGTAACAAATCCGCTCAAGCGGAGTATTCACGAGCGATGGCAACGAAGCAGTCCACCGAAGCGAGGCGAACCGCTTTGGCGCAGGCGATTGCATTGGAGGTCCGCAACGCCCATTCCGCGGTAGAGATGAATCGTGCCCGGATTGCAGCGGCGGAAAAAGCACGGGAATTGGCCGAACGTCAACTGGATGCAGAACAGAAAAAATTCCAGCTCGGCAGCGGCCAGATCCGTTTCGTTCTTCAGGAACAGACGAACTTGACGGCTGCACAAACAAGTGAGATCCAGTCTCTGGTGAATTACACGAAGGCTCTTGTTGATTTCGACCGCTCGATCGGACGCACACTCAAGCAGAACAACATCGTGCTCGACAGCAACCAGAAGATCATTGTGCAGGATGGCCGTGCCACACGCGGGAGCATTCCGGCCGGTCAATGACCGGATTTGCGACGATATTCCCGGTTGTGAACAGAGTACAAAGTAAGATGCTTTCTGGAAAAACACTAAGTACAATTAGACAAGCTACTTACCCCATTGCAATGCTTGGCAGGCAATTCGCTTAAGGACGCTCGGAGGATTCTATGGATGTTCAACGTTCGCCTAAGGTCGCCCGGAATAAAAAGATAAAGCGGGCGATTTACGCGGTGATCGTTCTTATCGCTGCTTCGGCCGTCACACTGGGCCTCTCGAGAATGAGACCCGCGGCACCGACCGTGGAAAGAGGCACGCTGTGGACCGACGCAGTGAAGCGAGGACCGATGTTGGTTACCGTTCATGGACTCGGAACACTCGTTCCGGAAGAAGTCCGGCAGATTTCGACTATGCGCGACGGGATCGTCGAGGAAAAACGCGTCAAAATCGGCGACACGGTCAAGCCCGATACGATTCTTGTGGTTCTCAGCAACCCGGATTTGATTCAGCAGGTCGCCAACCAGGAACTGGCCTATCAAAAAGCGCTGGCCGATCTTGCCAATACGCGCGCTCAACTGGATACACAGATCCTGAACCAAAAGTCGACCCAAGCCTCGAAGGAAAACCAGGCGCTTCAAGCGAAGCTTCAGGCGGACGCCGACGAACAATTGGCGAAAGAAGGCCTGGGAGCCGAACTCAATTGGAGAAAATCCAAAGCCAACGCAGACAGTCTCGCCAATGAAGTCCTCCTCGAAAAGCAGCGCGTCGATACACTGGCCAAATCGAATCAGGCGCAACTCGATGCCCAGGCTGCCAGTGTTCAGCAGCTGAAAGCCATTTGGGATCTCGGCAAAAAGCAGATCGAAGAACTCAACGTGCGCGCCAGCGCTCATGGCGTGGTTCAGTCGTTGAACGTGGAGTACGGCCAGAAGGTGGGGGCCGGCAGTCCCATCGCGAAGGTTGCCGAACCCGGTCGGCTCAAAGCCGAATTGAAGATCGCAGAGACTCAGGTTAAAGACATCGTCCTCGGGCAGGTCGCCCAAATCGACATTCGGAACGGCATTATTCCGGGTCACGTCAGCAGAATGGACCCCGCCGCTGTCAACGGAACCGTCACAGTTGACGTCTCTTTAGAGGGCGAATTGCCGAAGGCCGCGCGACCGGATCTGAGTGTCGACGGAACGGTTGAGATTTCGAAGCTCGATGATGTGCTTTTTGTGGGTCGCCCGGCATACGGACAGGCCGACAGCACGATCACGCTGTTCAAGATGCTTCCGACCGGTGATGCCATCCGGACAACCGTGAAACTGGGACGAAGCGCGGTGAATACGATTCAGATAATGGAAGGATTGAACGTGGGAGACACGGTCATTCTTTCCGACATGTCGACGTGGGATGCCGTCGACCGGATCAAAGTAGTGAACTGATTGGGACAAACAAATAAGGAGTGTACGCATGAGCGATAACGTGATTCAACTCGACGGAGTGACAAAGGTCTTCCTCACCGACGAAGTGGAAACCCATGCACTGGCTGGAATCCATCTGGAAATCAAACGGGGCGAATACTTCTCGATTTCGGGACCATCCGGTTGCGGAAAGTCCACGCTGCTTTCGATTCTCGGGCTGCTCGACTCGCCGACCGATGGCACGTACATTTTGAATGGAAGACACGTTCAAGACCTGTCGCTCAGCGAACGGGCTCGCGTGCGAAACCGCGAAATCGGTTTCATCTTTCAGGCGTTCAATCTGATTGGCGATCTCACGGTTTACGAAAACGTCGAACTGCCGTTGACCTATCGCGGCATGCCTTCATCCGAGCGCAAGAAACGCGTCCAGGAGGCTCTCGATAAGGTCGGGATGGCTCACCGGATGAAGCATTACCCGTCACAGCTCTCCGGAGGCCAGCAACAGCGCGTCGCTGTCGCCCGTGCCCTGGCCGGCGCGCCTTCGATCCTGCTGGCGGATGAACCTACCGGAAACCTCGATTCGCGCAACGGCGAAGCGGTCATGGATCTGCTTCGTGAACTCCATCGCGAAGGCGCCACGATCTGCATGGTGACGCACGATCCGCGCTACTCGCGATACGCGGACCGCACCATTCACCTGTTCGATGGCCGCGTCGTCGACGAAAAGACACTCGAAGAAAACGCCACCCCTCTTCGATAACATGTACAATCGTCGCTGATGATCGATCTACGGAATATCGAGAAGTTTTACGAAACCGGCGTGGGACGCACCTACGTTCTGCGCCGGATCAACCTCACCATCAAAGAAGGCGAATTCCTCACCATCATGGGGCCGTCGGGTGCCGGCAAATCGACCATTCTAAGCATCCTCGGAATGCTCGACAGCAGCTGGACCGGTGAGTTCTACTTTCTCGGCGAACCCGTGCACAAACTCAAGCCGAAGGACCGCGTGGAAATCAACAAGCGGTACGTCGGTTTTGTGTTTCAACAGTACCATCTGCTCGATAGTCTCACCGTTTACGAAAACCTCGAGATTCCGCTTTCCTACCGGAATATCAAACGCAGCGAACGCGAATCGATCGTGGCAGACGTTCTCGACCGGTTTCAGATTGTCGGCAAAAAGGATTTGTATCCCAACCAGCTGTCCGGAGGTCAGCAGCAGCTTGTGGCGATCGCACGCGCGGTCATCGCGAATCCCCGGCTGATCCTTGCGGATGAACCAACCGGAAATCTTCACTCGGCGCAGGGCAAGGAGATCATGGAACTGTTCCGGCGTCTCAACGACGAGGGAGCAACAATCGTCCAGGTGACGCACTCCGAAACCAACGCATCCTACGGCCACCGCATCGTCAACCTCTTCGACGGCTGGCTCAAAACAGACGTCCAGGTCGCACAACAACAAGTTACATAAGAGCTGCTTCCCTCGGATGAGAATTGGGAATATTTGTGATGGCTGATCGGTGAGATGTGATTGCTTAACCGCAGCCATAGGCCAGTTCACACATGATGGATGGTATATGGCCTCAGTTCGCCAATCACATCTCACCAATCAGCCATCACAAATATTCCCAATTCTCACTTCTGTGGTTTGGCTTCGAGACCCGGCCATTTCAGCATCCGCATCCACTCAACCGCCACTGTAATGAAGCGCCCTTTCTGGGTCTCTTGTGCTGCGCAGGAAAAAATGAAACGTTTGCCGTCGCGCCTAACGTCATAGCTGATCGAACCGCTGCAAGCTTTGAACAGTTCCTTCGGCTTTACGACCTCAAGCGATTCGCCGTTGCGAACCCCGGACGCCATGATCGTGCCGCCCGCGCCATGTAGAAGAGCTCTGCTCCGTCGCGCCTCCAGGCAGGTAGCGTGCCTCCGCCGGTAGATACGCGCTGCTGACCCGTTTTATCGATCCGCCGTACATACACTTCGTCATCTCCGGACTCGTTGGAGACATATGCCAGCCCACTTGCCGTCCGGCGAAAATCTCGCGCCGTGCTCGGAAAACTCGCTGCCCCAAAAGGGATGCGGTTTACGGTCTCCGGACAGAGGCAAGAACCCTAGTTCTTGTGGAGTCGGCCCTTTCCGATCGATTTGATACGAAAGAAGTCCGTCTTTCGACCAATCGGTCGGGAAAGCTCCTCCCCGGAGGCGGCTCTAACAATAGTTCTTCGCTATCACCACCGGCCACCGCCCTGCGATAGATGCTCGACCGTGGGTTGCGATCCGAAGCAAATGCGACATAAGTGCTGTCCGGCGACCAAACCGGTACCCAATCGTTTGCGGGATTAAGCGTGATCCGGTCGCCACATTCACAAGCCAAATGTCGCGGTTTCCGCTCTCCGGATCATTGACGACAATCGCCAATTGTTTGCCGTCAGGCGAGATTTGGGCCAGCGAGGCTGCGCGATCGGTGCCATTAAATCCCAAATCGGAACCGCTGCGATCAAACCACGTGAGGCGGCCCGTGTCGAATGTTGTCGATTCCTTATAAGCGAGCACGCCGCCATCCTGCGAGACAGAAAATAACCAAAAGCGCTGGGTGTTCCCTGATCCACGCCCGCGGCCACTGGAAACGCATCGCCACGCAATTCGAGTTTACTTAGATTGAATTGTTGGGCCATCAGTGTCCTGTCGCGTACGAAAAGGACATATCCCGGCGGGGCATACATCGCATTCGATTGCTCCGTCAGGAGGCGCTTCGTTTCTTCTGAGTCCAGAGAACCGATGTAGATAGCCGTGTTTTCCTTCAGGCTGCTGCGGGCCGTAAATAAAAAGTGCTTGCCGTCGGGAAGGAAACTTGGGAACCGGTGGGAATTTTCCTGTCGTGCGGTATCCAGTTGCGTGAGCGGCGCTCGTGTCCCGCTTGAAGCGGAGACGCGCATCAGGGGCGCCCGATTGGTGGGGTTGAATATGATCACTCCTGAAGGACTCCAGCTCGCACCAAGACCCGGCGTGGTACTACAAATATTCTGAGGAGGCCCTCCGGCAACAGCGATCTTCTTCAGCTTCCCTTGTGCAAAGAACCCGACGAATTGCCCGTCGGGCGACCAGAATGGGCCTGTGGCGTCCTCCGTTCCTTTTAGCGGTTCTATCGTCTGCGTCTCGAGGGCACGGAGCCAGATGCCGCTTGTACCGGAAACGTTCTGTGCGACGAAAGCGATGTGGCGGCCATCAGGAGATATCGGACTTTGCTCCGCAGCAGAATGGTAGAGTTTTTCGATTTGACGCCAGCGCTCCGGGTTCATCGGGAGTTACTTGTGTTATCGCGGATTATAACGTCGGATTAGATCCTCGCTTGCTACAAAGATTCCCGAATTTCTGCGGTAAGCTTTATTCGTATGACTGAACAACAAGCAGTGGCGTTCGTCAAGCGGCACGGTGTGGTGACGGAGTCGGCTCGGGGAACGGTTCCAAGTCTGGCTGAAGAAATTGCCGGGGAGCCGATCAAAGGGAGCTGGTGGGGGCATCCGCGGGGGAAGATCATCTTTCAGGCCACGCAGGTTATCGTCGACAGCCCCGACATCCTCGTTTGCAAGATGATCGACGGCAAGGTCACCTACATCCATCGACGGCTGTGGCCTGCGCTGGTGAAGCTGGCTTCGCGATTTTCCGCTGCGCAACTCGCGCGAACGTGGCAAGAGCACACGGAAAGCGGCGCTCACGTCACAAAAAGGATTCCGTTCCCGAAGTGGGTGCCTGCCGACATCATCGCGGCCGCGAAATCGCTATCCACAGAGGAGGCGGAGCAACTGCTCTCGCCGTTATTGGCTACGGCGAAGGTGAAAGCACGAGGTTCCCGACAGAAACCGTCGCGTTAGCAATGAAATTCCAATAGACGCCGCCGCCCCGATTCGCGCCCCCCATCTCTTCATTGTCGCCAAGACTGAGACGCACGACGCCTTCGCCATAGCCGTAGTAGCCGATGAACGGATTCTCCGCGCGAACGCGCAGCGCCTTGTTGAATCCGAGTGCGAACTCGCGGAACATGCGCGCGGCACCACCTGCCGCCGTCAGTTCACGAAGGATTTCGTCGCCATGATCGCCTTCGATCGTTTCCAGATGTCCGCTTCGAAAACGGAGCAGCAGGTTACGACCTTCCGTCACCAGCGGCCGCCACGCCGGCAGAAAAATTGTCCCATTCGCGGAACTCTCAATCGGCGCCACTCTCAAAACGCCCGCGGGCAGCTCGATGTCTCGATCGATGCGCGTCCTCGCGGACTCCATGCGGACGCGGCCGGCATCGCCGATCTGACTGCAAAACGGCCGATCACCCACGATGAAGCTGAAATCCGTTCCGTCAGGAGTCGTCACTCGCACCGGTCCGCTTCGAAGAATCTCCATTGCCCGCTGATGCTTTTGCTCGAACTCCCGCGGCTCGACCGTCAACGCCTCGTGGTAAATCCGATCAATAACGTCCTGCGAAGGAAGCGGTACGCCCGCAATGGCGTACGATCCGCTGTGCCAGTGAAAATGCACCGCACGGCCACGCCGGGCATCCAGCCATTCGACAATCGTCTGCGCGAGGGCCGGACGGTTTGCTTGATGTCTTTCCGGAAGCCAGATGAAGACGCCGGCGTCATTGAACAACTTGCGGAGCGACACATACTCAGTCTCTGAATTCTCGGTCGTCTCCTCAGCGAGAACCACTCCGGAAATGACGGCCTTCGCCCGCCGAATCTCCTTCTGTAAAGGTTCAAGCAGTCCGGCGTAGACGCGAGGGTCCACCTTCAGCACGACGCGCTCGTCAGACTCGAGCTTTAGCGCATCCGTAATTCGCCTGGCGCAAAACAGGTAGTCCATCATGATGCGATGCCGCATGGTAGCACCGATCGCGAACCATGTTTGTTCATGTTTGGAATCACACTGTTCAATCGCGAACAAGCCGTCGCTCCGGCGCAACGGTTAACCCAGTCGAACAACATTCAAAACGTGGGAAGGAAACGTGCTACGTTCGATGTAAATCCGAACAGGAGAGGACTGTCGATGGACTCCATTCTCAAGGATCTGGTGTTTGCCTGGCGCACGCTTCAAAAGAATCCCGGGTTCACCGCGATCGTCATTATCACGATCGGCCTGGGCGTCGGAGCCTGCACCGCGATTTTCAGCATTGTGAACGCGGTGTTACTGCGGCCTCTGCCGTACGCGGACCCGTCGAAACTGGTCCTGGTCTGGTCCGAACTGCGCGCCCGAAACGTTCTCGATTTTCCTTTTCCGATTCCGGACGTGAAGGATTTCCGCGAAGAAGCCAAAAGCTTCGAAGGTGTCGCGGGCTTGTTTCCGCCGGGACGTGTACCGATCGCAACAGACGACGGCCAACCCGAACAGGTTCGCGTCGGAGCGGTAACGTCTAATCTTTTTTCACTGCTGGGAGCGCGGATTCAGCTCGGCCGTGATTTCAATGACAGCGACGGAACCCCTCAGCCGCAGAATCCGGCTGCCGCACCCAATGCCGCGCCGCAGCAGCAGCAACCGCCACGTCTTCCCACGATGGTGATACTTGGAAATGGACTGTGGCAGCGGAAGTTTGGCGGCGATCCGTCCGTCGTCGGCAAAACGATGGATCTTGGCGGCAATCGCGCTGAAATCGTCGGAGTGCTTGCACCGGGTTTCGAACTTCTGTTTCCCCCCAGGACCGGCATCGATCCGGCGGTCGACATGTGGACAGCCGTTCGTCTTAACTTCGACACCGCCGCGCGGAACGTCGGCGCGTTGCGAGTCGTGGGCCGATTGAAACCGGACGTCAGTCTGCAAACGGCTCAGGCCGAAGCGGAAGCGATCGCAACAGAGATGCGCGAACGCTTTGTGACGAAGAAGAATGCCAACGTTCACTACCGCGTCGTTCCGATGCACGACGATCTTGTCAGCGAGGTTCGCACGCCGATACTCGCGCTGTTCGGTTCGGTCGTTTTTGTGTTGCTCATCGCGTGCGCGAACGTCGCCAATCTTCTGGTGGTCCGATCCGCGGCACGACATCGTGAGCTGGTGATCCGCGCGGCTATCGGCAGCAGCCGGTCGCGTCTGATCCGGCAGCTGCTGACGGAAACCCTGCTGCTCGCGGGAATGGGCGCCGCCGCCGGCCTTCTCCTGGCCCAAAGCGGGATCGATCTTCTTCTGAAGATGGCTCCGGCCCGGCTGCCGCGCATCGAAACGATCAGTATCGACCCGCGCGTCCTCATTTTTACTGCGGCGTCCACGATCATCACCGCCTTCATCTGCGGCGTGCTTCCCGCCATCAGGGCATCGCGGCCCGACATCGTCCAGGCGCTGCGCATTACCGGAGCTCCCGGACTTCGCGGAGGCCGCAAGCTTCGAAACAGCGTCGCCGTTGTGGAACTCGCTCTGTCCTTCATTCTTTTGATCGGCTTCGGATTGATGCTGAAAAGCTTCGTTGCGGTAGTGAGAGTGAATCCGGGTTACGATCCGAGTCACGTTTTGACGTTTCTCCTGCAAGCGCCGCAGCGGTCGCAAACCGAACGAGCTGCGTTCCTCAACCGCGTCGAAGAACGATTGGCCGCGATTCCGGGCGTGGAAAAGGTCGGCGCCGCCAGTCCTGTGCCTCTCGATGGAGGCGTCGCGAATGTTCCCTGGGCAACCGAAGCCGCAGGAGCGAACGATCCCAGCGCGTTCCGTCAGGCGAACTTTCACACCGTCCGGCCGGGTTACTTTGAAACATTGAAAACGAGAGTCATCGCCGGGCGAACATTCGACGCCATGGACAATGTCGCGGGCACCACGAAGGTCGTGATCGATGATCTGCTCGCCAGGCAAGCGTTTCCGAATCGATCCCCTGTCGGCCAGGCACTCCTCGTCAGAAACCTTCGAACCAACGGACAACCCAATGCGCCCCTGAATGAAAGGGTCGAAGTCATCGGAGTCGTAGAACACCAGCGTCACGAATCGATGACGGTTGAAGGAAGAGAAGCTATCTTCTTCGTCGAGCAATATTTTGCCGCGGGTGCCGCGCAGCGATGGGTTGTCCGTTCGAAAGGTACGCCTGAATCGATCGGACCGCTGGTGCGCGCCGCAATTGCGGAGATCGACCCCAAGGTTCCGTTGGGAGACGTCCAACCGATGTCCACCTTCGTCGACAAAACGATGGCGCCGGTACGCTTCGCCGTTCTGCTGATCGGCGTGTTTGCGATGATCGCCATGGTTCTCGCTGCCGTCGGACTATACGGCGTGCTTTCGACCGTCGTGCGGCAGCGAACCGCTGAAATCGGAATGCGCATCGTCTTCGGAGCCTCTCGTGGAAACATACTGCGGCTCATCGTCTTTCAGGGAGTTCAACTTGGCGTTGCCGGATTGATCGGTGGGCTCGCAGGAGCGTTTGCCCTGACGGGATGGATTCGCTCGATGCTGGTATCGGTCACACCGACCGATCCGACGACTTTCGTCATCATCACCGTCGTTTTCTTCGCGATCGCTATCGTCGCGTCGTGGCTGCCCGCCCGGCGCGCGTCGTATCTGGATCCCGCCGTGGCCATGCGGGATGAGTAATCTCAAACGCGGACGGTGAATTCCAGTCCGCCTTCGAAAGGCAGGGTCATCGTGCGAAGGCGGTTAGCGGGATCCGCGATGAATTCGAAATAGTCGCGATAGTTGTCGCGAAATTGCGTGGTGTTGTCACAAACCACGACTGCTCCCTCGCGTAGTTTTGGAGCGACCAACGAAAGCGCAGGTCGCGACATCGGCGTCCAGATGTCGATCAACATAAAATCGACCGGTCCGCCGACATCCTTCAAGGTCTCGCGCAAGTCTCCTTCGCGCAGGTCGATCCACGCCGAAAGTCCTGCCTCCGCAAAGTTCGACCGAGCAGCCTTTGCCTTCTCCGATTCATACTCGGTTCCGATGACGATGCCGTCGCCGCCGTAACTCTGAAGGTTGTCGCGCACCGCGGCGGCGAGAAAGAGCGTTGAAACGCCAAATGACGTTCCTGCCTCGACGACGCGGCGCGCTTTCAGCGCACGGCAAACCTGATAGCAGAACTCCGCCTTGTCCCGATCCAACGCGACAAGTTTGTCGCGCAGAAACCGATTCGTTCTGTCATCGAATTTGTTCGGATCCAGCTCGCCCTTTGCAAATCGCTCGGAGAAGTAAGACATGATCTCTTCCGTCTGAGCCGTGCTTTGCGAGTAGAGACGATCGAGTAGTCCATCCAGCGGCGGACCGAAAGTCCGTTGAGTGGGCATACACCGGGATTCTACTCGAACCTGCGGCGCGTGATACTATCGCGATTTCCATCATGGAGGTCATATGAAACGAATCACATTCGTCGTCGTTTTTGTACTCGCACTTTCTGTCGCTGCGTTCACGCAGGCGCAAGACCCCGCCATCGAAAAGGCGGTGTTGGCTGCTCCTCGTCAGATGCAAGCCGCAGCCACCGTTATCAAGTGGAAGAGCGACTTCACTTATGACACGTTGAGGAAAGGCACGAGCCGGCTCGTGTGTTACGAACGGCCGGTGCAGCCCGGCGATCAGCCATTCTCTGTCGAATGCACCAGCATCGCGAATCTGGAGCGAGTTTCTCAGAGCCTGAAGACCGAAACGATCCAGGATCCGAAAGAAAGGCGCGCCGCGTTCGAAGCGCTCGAGAGAGCCGGGAAGTGGACGAAGCCCGAATTCGGATCCGTGTTCTACAACCTGAACGGCGCGGACCAGGCGTCCGCTCGTCCGCACGCAACGATCTGCGTGCCGGGCGCGACAATGCAGAGTCTGGGCTTACCTGATAAGGGCGATCAGGGCGGCGCGTGGATCATGAATGCCGGCACGTCTGCAGCCCACATCATGCTGCCCGGCCACTAGATCACGATGAGGCGGGTCATTCTTAGTCTGCTCGTGATCGTAGGACTCGCCCCGGCGCAGAGCAAGCGCACATTCACCGGCACGATAACCGACGGAATGTGCGCCGCCGCCGATCACTCTCAGATGCGCATGGGACCGACGGACGCCGAATGCACCATTGCCTGCGTCGATGCGCACGGCGCGGCGTACGTGCTGTACGACGGCAAGGATGTTTATCGACTAAGCGATCAGCAGATGCCCGAAAAGTTTGCCGGGAAAAAAGTGAATGTCACGGGCACACTCAACGCCGGGTCGAAGACGATTCAGGTGGACTCGATTACGGCGGCGAGAGATTAAATCACTATCCCCGATTCTCCGCATAAACCCCGATCGTGTTTCCCTCCGGATCGGCGAACCAGCCGAACGTAGGTATCAACGAAGAGGTAGAGTCAGCGGCTGCCCCGATGGGTCGAAGAAGCGGATGGTGCCCCCGCTGTTACTTCCGGAGCCGCTGAATAGAATGAACTGAGTGGAATAGCCTCCACCGGCGGCGAGGTGAGCGAAGACGAATTCGTCTGTGGATGGCGGGGTCGCCTCGTCGACGGGTGATGTGGTCGTGATCAGGAACTCACCGCGCTGATTGTAACGACCGCGCAAACCGACGACGGAAATGCCGGGCGCCACAATCCGAAGCATGCCGCGAAACGGCGACGGCAAGTCTCGAAAGCCATCGAGTTGGTTCAGGAACGTCGCGATCTGTCCGTTACCGGGAATGGTGGTTGTGCCCGTCAGCCCGGTCTGAGCGCCGTCGAGTGTCGTCAGCTCAAAACTCACCGTGACCGGACTCGATGCCGAATTGGCGATGGCAAACCCTGTCTGCATCGATCCGATTTCGCCCGCGTTAAAATTTCCAGACGCTTCCGCATACAGCCTGAAAGCCGAGCCGACGGGCAGCGCGGGCACCCCGGCTTCGGTTACCGTGACCTGATCCCTCTTGAATGAGAATACCGCCAAACCGGCCGGCGCCGGTGTCCCCTCACCCGGCATGACGCGAACCGATCCTGTCTGGACCGCCGATCCGCTGCCCGTTGTCACAAACTTGAAAGAGCTGCGTGGAGCAATCGCATAAGTCGAACTCGACACCAACTGCCCCGCGCTCGCCGGCGAACCCGGACTGAAGAACTGCAAAGTCCCGTTCAACGTTTCGTCACCTGGATTGACGAGAATGACCTGCGTCCTCCACCCGCCTCCGTCCGCGAAGTGGGGAAAGATCAACGGTGTTGCAATCGTTGCGTTCAACGGCGTAACCGGCAACGTCGTGATCAGAAACTCCGAGCGCTCGTTCGTGAATCCACGCAACGTCACGATCGACACAGGAACCGAAGTCATGATGGTGAACGTTTTCATTGCCGCGAGTGACGCGGCATCGAGCGTCGAAAAAGGAGGTTGATCTAGGAACGCCGCGATCTGGCCTCGTGCCGGGATCGATGCCGATCCGGCGCCCATATCGACGCCGGCCGCATTCGTGAAATAGAACTGCAGCAGCGCCGGCTGATCGTTTGGATTCGCGATCGCAACGCCGGTGTTTACGGAGTTTTGGACTTCGCTGTAGATTCTCGCGGCCTGCATCAACGGTCCAGCCGGCACTGCCGCTTCCGAGACGAGAACGTTGCCGATGGTGTATCCAAAAATCGCGAGACCGGCAGGCGTCGGGCTTCCGGCAGCCGGTAGAATTCTGCCGTAACCTGTCGTGGTCGTCGAAGATCCGGCATTTGTGGTTGCAACGGAGACTCCGCCGCGGTTAACGACGTTGAACGCAATCCAACCTGACGGCGAGATCCGGCGGATGTTTTGGGTATTGTTGTCCGAAACGTAAAGAAACGTTCCATCTCCCCACAATCCGATCGGATGATCCAGTCGCGCCGCGCTTCCGCGTCCGTTCTCACTTCCAGGCGTTTGGGCGGCGCCGACGATGGTGCTCACGCTGTTGTTGCTGAGATCGATTTTTCGAATTGTCGAATTGCCGCTGTCGGCGACGAACAGGTAAGAGCCGTCGCCCCATAAACCCAGAGGAAAGTTGAACGACGCAGCGTTCCCAATCCCGTCGCGGCTACCGGGATTGAGAATGTCGCCGGCGATAGTAGTGGTCTGGGCCGTCGCAATCGTGACTCTGCGAATAGCGTGACCATCGGCGACATAAAGGTATGTACTGTCACCCCACAGCGCCTGCGGATAAACGAACCGAACGGATGGCCCCGGTCCGTCGGCCGTACCTTGCTGGTTTGGGGCGCCGACAAATGTGGCGACCTGACCGGTCGCTGCGACAATCCGTCGAATGACGGAGTTTCCGCGATCCGCAACCCACAAGTAAGTGCCATTCCCCCAAATGCCGAGAGGAGTGAAAAAGCGCGCCGCCTTTCCGGTGCCTTCAGCGAAGCCGGAATTCGCTGAGGCGTTACCTGCCAGAGTTGAAGTCTGCGCGTTGGAAAGCTGAACCTGGCGAATCGTGTCTGCGCCGGCCTCGGTGACGAACAGTCTGGTCGAGTCGCCGGTAATGCCGAACGGAGACCAAAAGTGAGCCGACGTTCCCGTGCCATCGACACTCTCCGCCACACCGTACGCTCCGGCCATCACGGACAATGCGCCGGTCGCCAGCGATGCGCTTCGGATCGTGTGTGCACCGGTGTCGGCGATATATAAATTCGACGCGTCGCCCCACAGCATCGTCGGCCCCAGAAGGTCTGTCGCCGTCGGTGCCGATCCGGCGATCGTTTCGACAGTGGTTGTGGACGTGTCCACACGCCGAATCGTGCTGTTCCCGTAATCGTTGACGTAAAGGCTCGTACCCGTCCCCCACATCGTGAACGGGAAATCGAAGCGGGCCAGCGGACCGAGTCCATCGTCCGAACCCGATTGCGAGGCGAGACCGGCAATCGTCGTCGTGTCGCCCGTCGCCATCGAGACCTGACGAATTGTGGCGTTCAGAGAATCGGCGACAAAAAGATTCGTGCCGTCTCCCCATACTCCCGACGGGCCGTTGAATCGAGCGGCGGACGCCCCGCCGTCAGCAGTTCCGGCGGCCAGCGGTAAACCTGCGAGTGTCGTGATCTGCCCTGTCGCCAGAACCAGCTTACGTACGGTGTCCGCGGCTGCATCAGCGATCCACAGATTGGATCCGTCGCCCCAGAGTCCCAGAAAAGCGGAGCCGTTCGGGACCGTCGTGAGATTGGCGATGGTCGTGACCTGACCGGTGGAAATCGACACGCGTCGAATCAAACGCGCAGAGTTGGATATGTCGCCGACGTAGAGATTCGTTCCATCACCCCAGATCGGTCTCGGCGCGAGGAACCGGGCTGCCGAACCCGTACCGTCCGCCAACGCCTGAGCGCCCGGCGACCCCGCGAGAGTGGTGACGTTGCCTGAAGCAATCTCGACTTTGCGGATCGTGCGATTCCCGAGATCCGCCACGTACAAAAACGTGCCGTCGCCCCAAAGTCCTTCGATGAAGCCAAAGCGGGCAGCCGTCCCGACTCCGTCAACCGAAGCCGACGGGCCGGGCGCTCCGGCCAGCGTTGTGACTTGACCGGTCGCCAGGACGATCTTACGGATTGCGTGATTAGCGCCGTCCGCAATGAACAGATTCGCGTCGTCGCCCCAAATGCCCGATGGTGCGTAAAACCGTGCCTCGGCTCCGGTGCCGTCTGCGCTTCCCTCGCCGCCGGAAGCGCCAGCAAAACTGCTAACGTCATACTCGGTTGCCGCTCCCAGCGGACTGGTTTGCGCAAATGCAGAGCCTGCCCACGCAAGCACGGCCAACAAAAACCCGAGTCGTTGCATCGATCCATTACATCAGATCCAGGGATCCGTTTCTTGTTAACTGTTGTTAAACGACGAACAGCCCGCAGCGCTCGGGTACTGCCTGGTCTAAAGCGGTTGATCTGCGAATCTCCAAGCCCGAGTTCGCGTCAGACAAGTTTCGTCTGAATATCTATCTCGGACGTCAGCGTTCGATGGACGGGACACTTGTCTGCGATCTCGCGAAGCTTCACACGCTGCTCTTCGGTCAAGCTTCCGACCAGCTCGATGTCGCGATCGATTCGATCCAGCATGCCGGTGCGCGTTTCACACTCGGCGCAATCGGCTGCGTGGATTTTCGAATGGCGGAGGCGCACGGTAACACTCTCGAGCGGCCACGTCTTGCGCCGCGCGTACATGGCCAGGGTCATCGACGTGCAGGTTCCAAGAGCCGCGAGCAGGAAATCGTAAGGACCAGGTCCGGTGTCGGTGCCTCCAGTGCTCAACGGTTCGTCACCTTTTAGATGATGCGCTCCAGCGACGACTTGCTGCGCAAAACCCGCGGGGCCGCCAGTCACAACAACTTCAGTCATAAAACCTCACAGATGCTGCGGCCGCCGATTCAACCGGCTCCGAGAGGCCGTCTTCTTCGGTGGCAGATAATGAAACCGGATGAGATAGATGTTTTCTCCTTTGCCGTGCTTCGCGACTTTCAGCAGATCCAGCACGCCAAGAAAGCCGGACGCGAGCGCCAGCGCCGGGGTGATATCGGGAAAGCCGATCTGTTCAATCGAATCGATTTCGATCTCGCCATCGTCCATCGGATACCTGCCGCCGACTTTCACGTGAGGCCGCATCCATATACGAACACTGCATGTGATCTCTCCGCGACGCACTCCATCGCGCAGTCGTTTGGTGAAAACCATGATCAGAGTTTACGCCACGAGTTTCTTCAACCGACGCTTATTGCGGATTAAAGCTGACCTCGACGTTCAGGACGACTTCGACGGGTTGGCCATTTCTGCTGCCCGGCGTGAAACGCCACTGGCCGATCGCGGCGCGGGCGTTTTCGGCCAATCCATAACCGAGGCCTCGCAGGATTCGCGTGACTGTGACCGAGCCGTCCTTGTGCACCACGCACTCCAGCGTGACTGTCCCGCGGATTTTTCGCGGCGCGAGCGCTATCCGTATGTTGCGCTTCAACTCGATGGACGACTACGGGCATCGTCACGGTTGGACCAGGGCGAAAGGGCGCTGCGTTTTCGCAAGTCAGCGGCAGCGTGGCCGAACGGTACACCGCATTGTTCACTGCCAGTGCCTGTCCGCCACGCCTGAAAATTTTTTGCGTCCAGCCATGACCGGTGAACATCTGCGATTCCGCCTTCGCGTTCGGAGGCCAGAACGGCTTCGGAACGGAGGCGGAGATGAGAAGAACAAGTTACGCGGTCATTTGTGGAATGCTGCTCTTGCTTAAAGGAAAAACCGGATTCGCCCAGAGTGCGGATCACCCGATGATGATTACGGCGTCCGATTTCGTCATGAGTCAGAAAGACGCGTCCGCGTACTCACGTGACGTGTTTAGTCCGATTGTGTTTGATTTCGTGGAGAAGGAATCGGGACCGGAAGCGCTTCGGACTCGGATCCGAACGTTCCTGGAAATGATTCGAAAAAGGGAGATCGAATACATTGCCCTGCCGGCGTACTACCCTGTGCGTTCGATGCACGTTCTCGCTAAAGTCGAGCGCGTGGACTCCAAACCAGCGGTGATTCTGTTCGTTCCCGAAGTACAGGATTGGCAGGCGAAATTGCCGCCGGCCGATTTCAAAAACGCGATTCTCATCGTTCTGGCTCACGAGATGATTCATCTGGAGCTGGGCCATGAGGACCAGTTGTCCGCATCGGATCGGGATTCGGCAAAAAACGAAGCCGAAGCATGGGCAAAAACGATCGTCGAGATCATTCGGCCGCTCCAGACGTCGGGCTCGCCCACCTCTGCATACTTCGCGGACCTTTCCGCCCGTTTCCAACGGATGAACGACAACGGCTCGAATCCAAAGTGGGTGAAGATTTTCATGCGCTGATGTTCTGAAGCGCTACTCCTCCGGCGTGCAGCGCGGATGAAGGCGACTACATTGCAGATTTCAGCTCACGCCGCAACCATGCGAGCGCGAGCTTCCAGTCGCGGCGTACGGTGACTTCGGAGATGTCGAGGATCTTGACGATTTCTTCCACCTCGAGGCCGCCGAAAACTCGGAGTTCCACAACCTGAGCCTTCCGCGCATCGAATTGCGCGAGTCGTTCGAGAGCTTCATCCAGGGCGGCCAGATCGACGGCATTATCCTGAACTCCGAGCACAGCGGTATTCAGCGTGACTTGTCTCAGCGCTCCGCCTCGCTTACGCGCGGCAGAAGCGCGGGCATGATCGACCAGGATGCGGCGCATCATCTGGGCGGCGACGCCGAAGAAGTGGCAGCGATTCTTCCATTCGATGTTTTTCCAATCGACGAGCCGGACGTAAGCCTCGTTAATCAACGCTGTCGGTTGCAGCGTGTGCCCCATTCGCTCACCCGCCATGTGCCGCCTGGCGATCCGTTTCAGTTCGGCGAGTACCAGAGGCGTTAGTGCTTCGAGCGCTTTCGGATCACCTCCGCTCCAGTCATGGAGCAACCGCGTTACATCATTCTTCATTGAGCCTTCCAAGAAAACTCCTTGTTTGCGAACCCGGACCGCTCACAAGTTATTGAAACGGCCTTGTAATTACTCTTTTTCGGATGCTACAAAAAGCGGGAACGGGACTCTAGCTATATATAGATGACGAATCGATTGAGCGGGACGGAGGAATAACTGATGAGGAATTATAGGATTGCGATCCTTGGCACGATACTCCTGTGTCTGGTCGCAACGGCCGGCAGCATGCCTGGGCAACTCGCCCCGAAACGTCCGGCTGCCACTCCTGCACAAGCCCCGACAACACCGGTTTCAACCCGCGCCGCTGCCACGCCAAACCTTATGCCGATTGAGGCGCAACAGGCGCTGGTGAAGCAATACTGTGCGGGCTGCCACAACGACAATGCCAAACAAGGTGGGATGACGCTTTCGAAGCTGGATCTGGCGCATCCCGAACAGGATGCGGAACTCGCTGAGAAGGTTATCCATAAGGTCAAGTACGGCCAGATGCCAAAGGTCGGCAGCCCGCGTCCGGATGCGGCCAGGTTGAAGCTGTTTGCGACCACCCTGGAGACGACCATCGATAAGATTGCGGCGCTCAAACCGAATCCGGGCAGCCGAGTCTTCCAGCGTCTGACGCGGGCCGAATACGCCCACAGCATTAAAGACATGCTTGGAATCGTCGTGGACGTCACGGCACTGCTGCCCGCCGACACGCTCAGTGAAGGATTCGACAATATCGCCGACGTCCAGCCTTTCTCAGCCACGCTGATGGAAGGATACATGCGCGCCGCCGCCCGGATCAGCCGCGATGCTCTCGGCGATCCGAAAGCGGAGCCGGGTTCCGCGGTTTACAAGCTGCCTCGAACGGCATCGCAGTTGGATCACGTCGAGGGCACGCCGTATGGCACTCGCGGCGGCATTTCGGTCGTCTACAACTTCCCAGCCGATGGCGAGTACGAATTCCGAGGATTGCTGCACGTGACGCCAACCGGCGGATTGTTCGGTCAGAACATGGCCACGCTGGTTACCGAGCAACTGGAATTCTCAGTCGACGGCGAGCGCGTCGCGCTGAAAGACATCGATCCGCGAATCAACGAAGGACTGCCGACCGGCACGAATCTGTACTCCGGCAAAACGTTCGTTAAAGCCGGGCCGCACAACATCTCCAGCGCATTTCTCGTCAAACACTCCGAACTCATTGACGACGACATTGCTCCAATCGAACACACCCTCGCCGACACCACCATCGGAAGCGATCGCGAAGTGACGAGCTATCCGCATTTGCGAGAGTTCGAAATCAAAGGGCCTTTCAACGTCACAGGCGTTTCCGATACCCCAAGCCGACGGCGCGTATTCACATGCCGGCCGTTGAGCCCGGCCGAAGAAACCGGATGTGCCAGTAAGATCGTCACCGATCTGGCGCGCGTCGCTTACCGGCGTCCGGTGACGGCTGAAGACATGGAAGGACTGATGGGCTTCTTTGAGAAGGGCCGCAAGGGTGCCGATTTCGAAAGCGGAATTCGTACGGCGCTCGAAGCCATTCTCGTCAGTCCGAACTTCGTTTTCCGGATGGAAGAGGTCCCGGCGACTGTGAAGCCAGGCCAGATCTATCGCATCAGCGATATCGATCTGGCTTCCCGTCTTTCTTATTTCCTGTGGAATACGTTCCCCGACGATGAACTGCTGAACGTTGCCCGTCAAGGACGTTTGAAAGATCCGATCGTGCTGGAAAAACAGGTGCGGCGCATGCTGGCCGATTCGCGATCCGAGACGCTTGCCACGCGTTTCGGCGGACAGTGGCTTCATCTGCCGGATCTGATGAATCTGCATCCGGACGCCCATTACTTCCACAATTACGATCAAACGCTCGCGGTGGCGATGCAGCGCGAAACCGAGTTGTTCGTCGACAGCATCTTCCGCGAGGATCGCAGCGTTCTCGACCTGCTCACCGCGGATCACACCTTCGTGAACGAACGGCTGGCGCGGCATTACGGAATTCCGAATGTCCGCGGAGTCGAGTTCCGCCGGATCGAACTGACGAAGGACCTGGATTACCGCCGCGGCCTCCTGGGCAAAGGCGCGATCCTGGCGCTCACGTCTGTTGCGGACCGGACATCACCGGTACTGCGAGGCAAGTGGGTCATGGGAGTTCTGCTCGGAACACCACCGCCGCCACCTCCGCCGGTCGTTCCCAAGCTCGATGAAACGTCGCCCGTCGCGGAAGGCCGCGCCTTGACGATTCGCGAACGCATGGAAGCGCATCGAAAAAACCCAACGTGCAATAACTGCCATCAGATGATCGATCCGGTCGGTCTCGCGCTCGAAAACTTCGACACGACGGGTGCCTGGCGCGTGATGGATACAACGCCGGGCGTGAACGACGAAGGCATCCGCGTTCATACCGTCGGTATTCCGGTCGACACCAAAACCAAAATGTTTGACGGCACACCGCTGGATGGTCCCGCCAGCCTGCGGGAAGCGCTGGTTGCGCGCAGCGAAGCGTTCGTCGAAAACCTCTCGTCAAAACTCATGGCGTATGCGCTTGGGCGCAGAGTCGAGTATTTCGACATGCCGACGATTCGCGTCATCACCAGAGACTCGGCAAAGAACAACAACAGATTTTCAGCGCTCGTTCTCGGCATTGTGAAGAGCCAGGCATTTCAGATGAGCAAGTTTGAAGCGGCCCCGACCGATGCGGCTGCGAAGAATTAATAACGGATATTTAGGAGGAAGGATGTTTATTACGAAGAAGCACATTTCCCGCCGTACGGTACTTCGCGGCATGGGTGTTACCGTTGCGCTTCCGTTCCTGGAATCGATGTTGCCCGCCATGACTCCGGCCGAGACGGCGCCGCCCCGTCTGGCCTGCTTTGAAATGGTGCATGGCTCTGCCGGTGCGACGAAGATCGGCGGCGATAAGTATTTGTGGTCGCCCAAACAGGCCGGAGCCGACTTCGATCTGAGCCCATCGAGTCTGATTCCGCTCGAACCCTGGAAAGACTATCTCACCATCGTCAGCAATACGGACATGCGCCCGGCCGAGGCTTTCGAGCTTCACGAGGTCGGCGGAGACCATTTCCGTTGCAGTGCGGTCTTCCTGACGCAGGCGCATCCGAAGCAGACCGAAGGTTCGGACGTTTTTTGCGGCGCCTCCTTCGACCAGCACTTCGCTCAGAAGTACGGCCAGGACACGGCGCTGCCGTCGATCCAGTTGTCGATTGAGAGCGTGGATCAGGCCGGCGGTTGCGACTACGGCTATTCCTGCGTTTACACCGATACCATCACCTGGGCATCGCCGACCAAACCGCTGCCCATGATTCGCGACCCGCGAATGGTCTTCGATATGTTGTTCGGTCACGGCGCGACGGAAGAGGAACGTGCCGCCCGGCGGGCGTCCGACCGCAGCCTGCTCGATTTTGTGATGCATGAAGCGACGCGCCTGAAGTCTCAAGTCACGCCGAAAGACAAAGCTCGGCTCGACGACTACCTCGACAACATCAAGGAAATCGAACGGCGCATCGCCCGCATCGAACAGCACAACGGCAGCGGTGAACGCCGCCAGCTGCCGGCAGCGCCCATCGGTGTGCCGGACAACTGGGAAGAGCACGTCAAACTCATGCTAGACCTTCAGGCATTAGCGTTCATGGGCGACGTCACTCGCGTCACATCGTTCAAACTCAGCCGCGACGCCACGGGGCGCGCCTTCCCGGAGAGCGGCGTGAACGCGGGATTCCACGGCGCTTCACATCACGGCGAAAACGAGCAGCGCATCGCGCAGTTTGCTCAGATCAACAAGTATCACGTCAGTATGCTTCCTTATTTTGCCGAGAAGCTGAAGAGCATCACCGAGCCCGACGGCAAAACATTGCTCGATCACTCGCTGATCCTGTACGGATCGCCGATGGGCGATTCGAACCTGCACAACCACAAGCGCGTGCCCCTCGTTCTGCTCGGACATGGCGGCGGAGCGCTAAAAGGCCGGCTGCACGTGATTGCGCCGGATGGAACGCCGGCGGCAAACATGTATCTCGCGCTGGGCCGGAAGCTCGGATTGGGTTTGGACAGCTTCGGCGACAGCACTGGCGAGATTTCACTTTAACCCGGCCCGCGGAGGAATCAGTTTATGCGTAAGAGCGTGATATGCGGCCTTTCGATGATGCTCATTGCCATCATCAGTTCGACAGTGCTGATGGTCGGCGCCACAGGCGACACGCGCGTGGTGGAAGCCGTTATGAAAGGCGATAAGGATGGCGTTCGCGCCCTCTTGAAACAGGCGGCGGACGTGAATGCGGCTCAGGGTGATGGTATGACGGCGCTGCATTATGCGGCGCTCAAGGGCGATGCCGAAATGGCGCAGATGCTGCTGTACGCAGGCGCCAACATCAAGGCTACAACACGGCTCGGCGGATACACACCGCTGTATTTCGCGGCGAAAGCGGGAAATGCCGCGGTCATCGAGACTCTGTTGAAGGCCGGCGCGGACCCAAAGTCGGCGGTTGCATTGGGGATTACACCGCTGATGATGGCGGCGAGTTCGGGAAGTCCTGAGGCTGTAAAGCTGCTGCTCGACAAGGGAGCCGACCCGAATGTCGTCGAAGTCGAACATGGCCAGACCGCGTTGAGTTTTGCGGCGGCCTTTAACCGGCCCGAGGCGATCAAAGTTCTGGTTCAACACGGCGCGAAGGTCGATCTGGCATCGAAAGTCATTGCTCCGCCCGCGGCGCAACAGCGCGGAAACTTTGCGCAGGCGGCGCAAGGACAAGGCCAGCCGCCGGCACAGGCTCAGGCGGGCGGCGCCCAGGCAGCCCAGGCGGGACGCGGCGGTCGCGGCGGACGTGGTGGACAGGCCGCTCCGGCCCAGGGCGCGGGCAACGCGGCCCCTCCTGCGGTCGATCCTGCGCTGGCCGCGCAACAGCAGCAACAGATGAACGGCGCGGATGCAGGCTCTCGCGGCGGCGGTAACGCCAAAGGCGGATTGACGCCGTTGATGTACGCTGCCCGGCAGGGCAACTTCGAAGCCGCAAAGATGTTGCTGGATCTCGGCGCGAAGATCGACGAAGTGAGCGCGGACAGAACTTCGGCCCTGGTTTTCTCGATCATCAACGCGCACTTCGATCTGGCGAAGATGTTTATCGATCGCGGCGCCAACGTGAATCTGGCAAGCGTGGACGGCGCGGTGCCGCTTTACGTTGTGGCGAACACCCAGTGGGCGCGACATTCGTTTTATCCGCAGCCGACGCCGAAATACGAACGGACGTCGTACCTCGATCTGATGAAGCTTCTGCTCGACCAAGGCGCCGATCCCAACGCTCGGCTGTCGAAAGATCTCTGGTACAGCGAATACAACTTCTCGCTGGAATCCGCGACGGCCGCAGGCACCACCGCCTTCTGGAAATGCGCGGAGGTCGGCGACATCGACGGGATGAGACTCCTTCTGTCCCGCGGCGCGGACCCGAACATCGCAAGCACGGGCGGGGTCACCGCGCTTCTGATGGCGTCCGGCGCGGGTGTTCATGGGAATGACGACGTCATTGCACCGCCTGGACGTATGGCGGCGGTCAAATATCTCGTCGAAGAACTGCATGCGGATGTCAATGCCGCCGATGGCGGCCCCGCGCCGGCGGGCGCCGCTGCTGCCGCACAGCAGTTCGGGGGCAGAGGCCGGGCCGGTGGATTTACCGCGCTGCACAACGCCGCCGCGCGCGGCGATAACGAGATGATTCTGTATCTCGTTTCAAAAGGTGCTCGGGTCGATGCCGTGGCGAATAGCGGAGCGACCATTGTGGATCAGGCGAATGGACCGCGCCAGCGAATTCAGCCGTATCCCGAAACCGTCGCCCTGCTGGAAATGTTGGGCGCGAAGAATAATCATAAGTGCGTATCGTGCTGAAGGAGGCATAAACTTACCGCTCAGTTTTTATGCAACTTAAATACATTTTTTGTTCGATTGTGGTCTGTGCCATTGTCGTTTTGGGAATCACCGTCGTGGACGCGCAAGCGCCACAGCGCACCACCAAGGACGGCATTTTCACGGAAGAGCAGGCGAACCGCGGCGGCGATCTGATTCGACAGATCGGTTGCGCGAACTGTCACGGCAGTTCGCTGGACGGTGGACCCGAAGAGACGCCGAGTCTGGTCAGCAATGAGTTTTTGAACGAGTGGATGAACCAGACGGCGTATGATCTTTTTGTAAAGGTGACTTCGATGCCGCCCGGTTCGCGAAGACGAGCGGCGCAGGATGATGCGGACATCATGTCGCTCCTGCTCGCCATCAACGGCTACCCGGCCGGCAAAACCGAGTTGAGTCCCGATCCCGAAATGCTCAAAAGAATCAAGATCGTGCTACCTTGAGGGATCGTCAGTGAGAAGTTTTCATCCATTTCTTTGGTGTTCCTGGAGGGGTAGATGCGTTTAGTGAACTTGACAGCCTTTTTGATGATTGCGCTGATAGCCATCACCGCGGCTTTCGCGCAACAAGCCGCGGTGGGGCTGCCGGAATTTCCGGCGCCGGCCTGGCCGGCGAACGGCGTTGTCCCGGCGCAAATGAAGGACAAGTACGTTTTTGTGGACGCCGCGAAGAATGAATATGTCGTAGCGTTCCCCGAGAATCTGGGCGCGACCTCGTTCGAGAAAGACGGTCCCGGGGCCTTGCGCGTCATGCGGCTCGAGCTTCTTCGAGCCGTGGAACCTTCTGTCAGCGTCGTCGTCAGCCCGATGAACGGCGGCCGGCTGCGATACACGTATGAAGTGACGAACGGATCGACGGCAAAACAATCGATCGACCAGTGGAGCATGATCATTCCGGAAGCTGCCGGTAACTCGGCCATCAAATTCCCCGACGGCTGGATGGCCGTCGTTCAAGGTAAACGGCAGTTCAAAGTGCCCAATCCCCAGTGGATCAAAACCGGCGGCGCGGCCGTGTGGTCTTTCCGGAAGCCCGAACAGGTCATTCCTGCCGGCGATAAGAAGACCGGATTCATGCTCGAAAGCGATCTCCTTCCCGGATTCACGTTAGGTTATTTCCGTAAGGCGGAGTCCGTCGACGTTTCGGTCGCCGCCTATGGCAACAACCTGCCGTCCACCGGTGGCGGCGGCGGTGGCTTTGGCGGCGGCGGCGGTGGTGGTCGCGGTCAGGCGGCAGCCCCGGCGGCGCCTCCGAGCGCTGAAGAACAGGCCGCACAAAAGGCTGCCGAAGCCCGGGTGAAGGCCCTCAAAGACCAGATCGATGAGTTGCTGATTCCGGAGTACAACAGCAAAACCGTCCTGTTGATCGGACCGAAATTCGACAAGAACGCAGACGCCAAAACCGTCGCCGGCGATTTCGTTGAAGGCATTACGCTGCTTTCGAAAACGGGCGGACTGAACGCCAGTTCCGATTTTGTGAAGAGCGCCCTGGACCAGCTCAAGACCGTTCAATCGAGCGGCAACACGTCCGCGGTGAAGTTGACCGCTGGAACACCCGCCGAAACACAGATACTGAACGCCATCAAAGTCAGCCTGCATTTGAATTAGCCAATACCCATTCCGGAGCGTAGCGTCACCAAGCTCTTCGCTGCGCTCCGGGTTCACGACAGTCACCGTTTCAGTAACGGTAGCTCTCAATTCTGCTCCAGCCGGCACTTCTGATGTAGAATGCCCGTCACAACAAGGAGACCGTATGAAACAACGGACCAGAGCCGGATTTGTGTTACTGCTCGTTCTCTCCCTTCTCATCGCGGAGAATAATGGTTTTGCTCAAGGCAACCAGCCGGTGACGTTGCCGGCAGTTCAGGTGGCGGCGTCGCAGCCCGCGACATTACCTGCCCGCTTGAACATGCCATCGAGCACTCCAACGAGCACGCCGCAATCAGGCTCGGGGAGCAGGAATTGGGGACTGGTGGCGGGACTCGCCTTGAGCGGCACCGGAGCGATTTTAGCAGCGAGAAAAGAGCCGCTACATCAAACCGTCTGCATTGCTTATGACTCTTGTCCGGTTCCCGGCATCGTTCGAGTTTCCGGTGGACTCATGATGATGGTGGGAGTGCCTCTCACGATTTGGAAACTCAAGCATCGTTAAACGGCTTGTTCTACGCCTCCTTGATGAGACTCACCGTGCGGGTGAACACGCGGATGCCGGCGTAGGGATCGTACGTGATGATGGGCATCGGTTTTCCCCGAATAGTGTCAGGGCTCGATCGCGCGTATCCCAACAAGCGGTGAATCAACGGCCAGCGGACATCATCGACGTCCTGGACCGGCGAAAACCGGGTTAGCAGATCATTGAAACTCACGCTCGACGGCTCTCCGTGGATGAGGGCGTCTACCACGATGGCTTTGAGCAGGTTGTGCGGAAAATTAAAATTGAAACAGATCGGCGAGTAGGACTCCGCGGTTGGCCGATGTAATTCGAATTCCGCCAGCAAATCCGTTCGATACTTCAAAAACGTTTCTCGAAATTCGGAATGCTCCATCTGCATGTTTGCGAGCGATGCCGGAGCCTTGCCGACAAACGCTCGCGTATCTGTCGTCAAGGCATTGAGGAGTCCTTCCACTATCATCTGGCGTTCTTCGTTCTGGACGCCGGATTCGTGCAACCGCGCGTAGGCCCGTACGAGCGTGACCAGCGCAAAGCAGAGCCACAGATAATCGGGAGCGTTGTCGCTGCGCATGTTTCCGACGTCGCGCGCATACTGCGCGTCGAACCCGAATCGCAGATGACTCCCGAGAATGGCGGCGTGGACGAGCGCGAACCGGACCTGATGGGATTCATCGAGAGATCTCACTCGCCCGAGCAGCCTGTCGTAGGCGGAATCATCCGGCTCGAAGTGCGAAGTTCCGATGAACATCGCCGCTTCGGCGTTTTCGACAAATCGATGTCCGCTCCCCGCGGCATTTTGAAGCAGATCGACGAGTCCGCTCGCGCGGTCTAACGCGTCATTTGGATTCGGGTCATCCCATGCGCGGAGTGTGAGCAGGGACAACGCGTACGCAAAGTAGTAGTCGAGGAGGATCGCAAGGTCCGCTTCGTTCGGCGGCGCCGGTTTAACCAGGCCAGCGAGGTAATTGAGCACGTCGACCGGGATGATGTCCCTGTTCAGCTTCATGGCCTTGCCATCCCAGTCATGCAGGATGTGAAAGCCGTCCTCGCGAGTGCGGTTGTCGAGAGCTCTTACCGTTTTATCGAGGCTGAGATCGGTGGTTCCCGCTTTGAAAGTGTTCGAACGCATGCTGGACCGCAGACGGATCAACGCCTCCCCAAACGTTTTCTCCGTCATAAGCTCGCGGACGATCTCCTGACGAAGACTGCTTCGCAGCACCGTTTCGAACACGCTGCATGCGCTGTCGAAATTAACTGACGTATCGTCCTGAAGCATTCCGGGAGGCACGGCTTTATCCCCTGCGGCTAAGAGGCGTCCCCGCGCCGAATGCACATTGTAATGCCTACCTGGCTCACGAAGTATGCGGGTTGGGTTTTTCCGGATTGATTGCGAGTTCCTTCATTGCTCTCTCAATGACATCCTTGTCGATTTGTTTCTCGCGGAACAACTCGACCAGCGTGGCCAGGACAATGTGCCGCGCATCGACTTCGAAAAAGTCCCGCAACGCATCACGGGATTCGCTGCGGCCAAAACCATCGGTCCCCAGACACGCCAGCCGGCGAGGCATCCATCGGGCCACCATGGCGGGTAACGTCTTCAGATAGTCGGTCGCGGCGACCAACACGCCTGGCGCATCTTTCAAAACTTCGGAGACATATGGAACGCGAGGCGTTTCCAAGGAATGAAGCATGTTCCATCGTTCGGCTTCGATCGCGTCGCGATAGAGTTCCTTGTAACTCGTGACGCTCCAGACGTCCGCCGCCACACCAAAGTTTTCGGCGAGAATCCCTTGCGCCCGGATTGCTTCGCGCAGGATCGCGCCGCTGCCGAACAGTTGAGCGCGCAGCTTCAGGGAGTCCTTCTTCTCCGCCGCTTGGTACCGATACATGCCGCGCAGGATCCCGTCGCGAACTCCTTCCGGCACCGGCGGCATGGCGTACTGCTCGTTCATGACGGTGATGTAATAGAAGATGCTCTCGCCTTTCGCGTACATTCGTTCGATGCCGTCTTCGATGATGACGGCGAGTTCGTAGGCAAACGCCGGATCATAGGCGCGCAGGTTGGGCACCGGCAATGCGAGCACGTGACTGTTGCCGTCCTGATGTTGAAGTCCTTCACCGGCGAGCGTGGTCCGGCCGGCTGTGCCACCGAGCACGAAACCGCGGCATCGCATATCGGCCGCAGCCCAGATGAGATCGCCGACGCGCTGGAACCCGAACATGGAATAAAAAATGAAGAACGGAATCATGTTCAGCCCGTGCGTCGAGTACGCCGATCCCGCCGCGATGAACGACGATATGGATCCGGCTTCAGTAATGCCTTCCTCGAGGATCTGGCCGTTCTTCGCCTCCTTGTAATAAAGGACCATCTTGCTGTCGACCGGCTCGTACAGCTGGCCCTGGCTGGCGTAAATACCGACCTCACGGAAAAGAGATTCCATGCCGAACGTTCGCGCTTCGTCCGGGACGATAGGCACAATCAGTTTTCCGAGTTCCTTATGCTTCAGCAACCGCGCAACCATTCGCACAACGGCCATTGTGGTGGAGACCTCGCGTCCGCCGGTGCCCGCATAGAATTCCTCGAATGTCCCCTCGAGACTGACGTTCAAAGGCTTCGCGCGAACCATCCGCTTCGGCACGTAACCGCCGAGCTCCATGCGGCGCTCGCGAAGGTACTGAATGTCCGGACTGTCTTCCGCTGGACGATAGAATGGAGACTTCTGGATGTCTTCATCACGAATGGGAACGGAAAAGCGCTCGCGGAACCGTTGCAGTTCTTCCTCATTGAGCTTTTTCTGCTGGTGAGTGATGTTCTTTCCTTCTCCACTTTCTCCGAGTCCGTACCCCTTGATGGTGCGCGCCAGAATGACTGTCGGTTTGCCGTCCTCCTTGCACGCGGCATGAAAGGCGGCGTAAACCTTTCGAGGATCGTGACCGCCGAGGCGGAGTCTCTTCAAGTCATCATTGGAGAAGTCGCGAACGAGTTCGAGCAGGCGTGGATCGTGTCCGAAAAACTTTTCACGGAAGTAGGCGCCGCTTTCGCTGATGAAGCGCTGATACTCGCCGTCGACGATTTCGCCCATCCGTTTGGCAAGTAGTCCCTCGGGATCGCGAGCGAAGAGCGGATCCCAGTCGCTTCCCCAAATGACTTTGATGACGTTCCAGCCGGCACCGCGAAAAGCGGCCTCCAGTTCGGGAATGATCTGGCCATTGCCGCGAACGGGACCGTCGAGCCGCTGGAGGTTGCAGTTGATAACGAAGATCAGGTTGTCGAGCTTTTCTCGCGCCGCAAGTGTGATGGCGCCGAGCGCCTCGGGTTCATCGGTTTCGCCGTCGCCGAGAAATGCCCAGACCTTTGCGTCCGTCCTGGGCTTCAGGCCGCGGTTCTCCAGGTACCGGTTGAAACGGGCTTGATAGATCGCCATGATCGGACCGAGGCCCATCGAAACTGTCGGAAATTCCCAGAAGTCCGGCATCAGCCACGGATGCGGATAAGATGAGAGCCCGCCGCCAGGCTGCAACTCGCGGCGGAAGTTTTCGAGCTGCTCAACCGTCAGACGGCCCAGCAGAAATGCGCGAGCGTAGACGCCGGGCGCAGCGTGCCCCTGGATGTAAACGATGTCTCCTTCAAAATCCTCGGTGCGAGCGCGAAAAAAATGGTTGTACCCGACTTCATAAAGCGTCGCTGCGGAAGCGAACGTCGAGATGTGACCGCCGATGCCGGCTTCGTGCTTGTTCGCGTAGAGAACCATCGCCATCGCATTCCAGCGAATCAGGCTTTTGACGCGGCGTTCGATGGCAAGATTACCGGGATAAGGCGGCTGCTGATCGACCGGGATTGTGTTCACGTAAGGTGTGGTCGCCGTGAACGGCAGGTCGACGCCCGTACGTTGCGCGTACTCCTTCAGCCGGGTGATGATCTCGGCAGCTTTGAGCGGTCCGCAATCCGCGACCACAGAGTCGAGCGACTCCTGCCATTCGACCATTTCCTCAGGATCCCATCCTGGGATCTGCGCTTCGATTTCTTGAGACATCCAGTTACCCCTTCAGTGAGCGCTCTCGATACCAGCCCAACCTTTTATTGTGCCACGTTTCGAAAGAGGATGCTGAGGCGGGTCTACCTCATATTTGCCGCAAGTGTTTTCTTGCGCAGCCGTATGGATTTGGGAGTGGCTTCAACGAACTCGTCTTCGCGGATGAACTCAATGGCCTGTTCAAGGTTCATGATCCGCGGCGATACCAGGCGGATCGCCTCGTCGGCTGTGGAAGCCCGCATGTTGGTCAGTTTCTTTTCCTTGACGATATTAACGTCGAGATCGACGGAACGGGCGTTCTCTCCGACGATCATTCCTTCATAGACTTCCGTACCGGGGCTGATGAAAATCTCACCTCGCTCCTGAAGATTCCAGATCGCGTAAGCAGTGGCCCTCCCTGCTCTGTCCGCGACCAGCGCGCCGGTGGGCCGCATCGGAATATCTCCCTGCCAGGGAGTATATCCGTGAAAAAGTGCGTTCATGATGGCGGTGCCGCGTGTATCCGTAAGGATCTCGCTGCGAAGTCCGATCAGCCCGCGTGTGGGGACGTGAAACTCAAGACGGGCGCGGCCGGAGCCATGATTCACCATCCTGGCCATCTTGCCTTTTCTGCCGCCGAGTTTTTCGATCACGACGCCCAGGAACGATTCGGGACAATCGATCACAAGCAATTCGAGCGGCTCGTGAATTTGTCCGTCGACTGTTTTCGTCAGGATCTCGGGCTTCCCCACCATCAATTCATAACCCTCTCGCCGCATGCTCTCAATCAGGATAGCGAGTTGCAATTCACCCCGGCCCATCACACAAAAGGATTCGGGGCCTCCAGACTGTTCAACGCGTATCGACACGTTGGTCAGCAGTTCCTTATCGAGCCTCTCGCGGAGATTGCGCGATGTAACGTAGCTTCCTTCGCGGCCGGCGAAAGGCGCCGTGTTGATGGTAAAAATCATCGCGATCGTGGGCTCATCGATCTGGATGTGGGGCAGTGGCGAAGGAGTTTCCGGGTGAGTGACGGTCTCGCCGATGTTAATGCCTTCGACGCCGGCGATCGCAAGCACGTCACCCGGTCGCCCGATCGTCTCGTCGACGCGCTTCAATCCCTCGAAGGAATAAAGTTTCGTGATGCGTGTTCTCTGAATCGAGCCGTCAAGTTTCGCGATGCCGACATCGTCGCCGAAACGAAGCGTCCCGTTGAATACACGGCCGATCGCGAGCCGGCCGAGATAGTCGCTGTAGTCCAGATTCGCGACCAGCAGCTGAAGCACACCGTCGGGATCGCCTGCAGGATTTGGAATCTTGTTAATGATGGTCTCGAACAAAGGCCGCAGATCTTCCGATGGGTCGTCGAGCGCCGACTTCGCGATCCCTGCACGGGCGTTGGTGTAAATGATCGGGAAGTCGAGTTGCTCTTCGGTTGCGTCGAGATCGATGAACAGATCGTACAGTTCGTTCACAACTTCCTGGACGCGCGCGTCCGGCCGATCGATTTTGTTGATCACCGAGATTGCCGGGAGCTTAGCCTCCAGAGCCTTCATCAGTACGTATCGCGTTTGCGGAAGCGGTCCTTCACTGGCGTCGACGAGCAGCACCACGCCGTCAACCATCTTTAATGCGCGCTCGACCTCGCCGCCGAAGTCGCTGTGCCCGGGCGTGTCGACGATATTGATTTTCACGCCGTTATACCGGACGCCCGTGGCCTTCGCGAGAATGGTGATGCCCCGCTCACGCTCGAGATCGTTGGAATCCATGACGCGCTCGACGATTTCCTCGTTAGCTCTGAAAATCCCGCTCTGCTTAAGCATGGCGTCGACAAGTGTGGTTTTGCCGTGATCGACGTGAGCGATGATCGCTATGTTGCGAATCTCTTCGTTGGCCATAACCGACCATCATAACGTAGAGTACGCGAATGCCGGCGGGTTACTCGAAACGCCCTCTCGTGGATAAGTTGGGCATCAAACCAAACTCGCGCACCGCCATCGTGCATCCGCCCGAAGGATACGAAGGCACGTTGGGATCGCTTCCCGCCGGCGTCGCTCCACTCGCCAAACCCACGTCCGATCTGGATTTCATCCAGGCGTTTTTCATGGAATCGAAGAAGTTGGACCGTGAATTCGATTCTTTGAAAAAAGCCATAAAGCAAAACGGTGTCCTTTGGATCTCCTGGCCAAAGAAGGCAGCGAAGATGCAGACAGATCTAACGGAAGACATCGTTCGCGTGATCGGGCTTCGGCACGGGCTCGTCGACATCAAAGTATGTGCCGTCGATGAAGTGTGGTCCGGCCTGAAGTTCATGTACCGCTTGAAGGACCGGAAGTAACCCTCGGGAACGGCGAACCGCATTACCACTGAAAAGCGTAAAAACACTTGACGGACAGCGGCTTCTAGCTTAAAACCTTTCGATCAAGGTACAACGTTGTACCGTTGAGTTCGACAACGAAGTCCGAGTAGCGTCGCTTTTTTGCGCAACCGCTGCCCGGGCTTTTTTATTTTTTGAGAGAAGGAGTTTTGCGAACGATGATCAACACAGGCGATACCGCATTCGTCCTTATTTCTTCCGCCCTTGTGTTGCTGATGACGATTCCGGGCCTTGCCCTTTTCTATGGCGGCATGGTTCGGACGAAGAATGTGCTCGGAACACTGATGCAGAGCTTCATATTGGTGGGCCTCATCAGCGTTCAGTGGGTGCTTTGGGGGTACAGCATTTCCTTTGCGACCGGCAGCGGCTTCATGGGAAGTCTGAACTGGGTCGGCCTTCGAAACGTGGGGCTTCTCGCCAATGCCGATTATGCCGGCACAATACCGCATCAGGCGTTCATGGTGTTCCAGTTGATGTTCGCCATCATTACACCTGCATTGATGACGGGCGCGTTTGCCGAACGCATGAAGTTCTCAGCGTTTCTTCTGTTCTCGTTATTGTGGGCGACGTTCATCTACGACCCGCTTGCCCACTGGGTTTGGGGAACAGGCGGCTGGCTCCGCACATTGGGGGCTCTGGATTTTGCCGGCGGGACGGTGGTGCACATCAGTTCGGGCGTCTCGGCGCTGGTCGCCATTTTGATCATCGGCAAGAGGTTGGGCTATGGGGTAGAGCCCACGGCTCCTCACAATTTGCCGTTTACGGTGATCGGCGCATCGCTGCTGTGGGTGGGTTGGTTTGGATTTAACGCCGGGTCCGCACTCGCAGCGAATGGTCTTGCCGTGAGCGCCTTCGTTGTGACTCACATGGCCGCGGCAGCGGCTGCGCTGTCGTGGGTTGTGGCCGAATGGGCCGCAAAAGGCAAGCCGACAATGCTGGGAGCGGCGTCCGGCGCCGTCGCGGGGCTTGTCGCGATCACACCGGGATCGGGTTTCGTCGGACCACTCTCCGCGATCGCGATCGGTCTGATCGCCGGCGGGCTTTGTTATTCGGCATGCATGTTCAAAGCGCGCCTCGGTTACGACGACTCACTGGACGTCGTCGGCGTACACGGCATCGGCGGCGTGTTTGGCGCCCTCGCGACTGGGATCTTCGCATCGAAGGCCATCAATCCGGCCGGAGCGGACGGGTTGATCTATGGGAACTTCGCATTGCTGAAGGCACAGTTCATCGCGGTCGGCGCAACGGTTGCCTTCGCAGCCGCTGGAACTGCGGTGATTCTGTACGGCCTCAAAGCGGTCATGAGCCTGCGCGTCAGTCCGCAGGACGAACGCATGGGCCTCGATCTCAGCCAGCACAGCGAAAGCGCCTACGCCTTCTCGAACGACTACGACGAACCCGCACCGACCTGGGCGCTATCGCAGCACAAGTCGACAGCGGTCAGTAACCCCGTGTTTGAAGAGAACTAGGCGAGATTCGAAGAGATAGTTCGGCGTGAATTCGAAGTCTGCCTACTTGTTACCCGATTGGCAAACGGGTAACAAGTAGGCAGACCTGATCCCACCGACAAGGACAGCATCACTCTCGTGACCTTCCATCGGTTCATTGTTAAAGCTACCGCGGAGTAGCACGGCGGCATGGACCGTGATGTCCCAGCTCAGTTCGAGGACTTTTTCGCCGGGTCCACAAAGTCCGGCATGGGATCGCCGAAGATGTAGTGATTGAACCAGCCGAGATTGTGTTCCATGACGGCGCGCATGGCCTTGGGTTTGTTGATGCCGTGTCCGAATCCTTTGTACACCACCATCTCGACCGGCACCTTCCGGTCTTCCAGTGCCTGCCTCAACTCGTAACTGTTCGCGATCGGCACCCGCTTGTCGAGTTCACCTTGCTGAATGAGCGTGGGCGTCTTTGCGCCTTTGATGTACGTGATCGGCGACGTCTTCTGATAAATCTCCGGATCATTGACCGGATTGTCGCCAAGGTAGTTCAGTGTGAAGTTCGTGATGTCGGTGTTGTAGTAATACGTCGACCAGTCCGAGATGCCTGCGCCCACGGAGATCGCAGCGAAGCGCGTCGACGACGTGGTTAAAAATGCGGAAATGTATCCGCCCTGGCTCCATCCCATACAGGCCACTTTATTCGGATCGACCCATCCTTTCCCGATAAGGTAGTCCACACCGGAATTCACGTCCCACGCGTCACCGACGCCCAGATTCCTGATGTTCAAGCGATGGAACGCTTCGCCATAACCCACGCTTCCGCGGTAGTTGACCTTCAGGATCAGCGCTCCGCGAGCCGCCCAAATGTCCGCGGGATAGTAACGCGTATCTCCGGAAAGAAGTCCGGGCCGATCGATACCCGACGGTCCTCCATGAATGACGGCCAGCAACGGATACTTCTTCGATGGATCAAAATTCGCCGGCTTGATCAAAATGCCTTCGATGGTCGCGCCGTCCTTACTCTTCCACGAGACCACTTCACGGGTGCCGAGCGTGAAGTTCCGGACCTGTGCTGTCATGTCGGTCAGAGGCTTTGGCGCAAATGTCTGCGCGCTGGTGACGTAGACTTCGGCGAGCGACGCCGGCGAACTCGCGGTGAAGGCGAGCGTCTTGCCGTTGGGGGTGAGCGAAAAGCCGTTCGCCATCAGATTATCCGGAGACGAAACGCGCACGGCCTTCGGTGATGACGGGTTCGTTCGGAACAGGTGGGATGCTGTTTTTTGCGAACCGGCGAAATAGATTCCATCGGCATTCCAAGCCACGAATGAAGGATCTTCATCGAAGTCATCCGTAATCGAACGCGCTGGGCCACCTTCGACCGGCATGACGGCCAGCCGTGAGTCGATGCCGAAAGTCGTCTTGCCGAGGACGGATTGGAAAACGATCATCTTACCGTCCGGCGAAAATTGCGGATTCGAATCCGATCCCGGCAGCGACACAATCTTCCGCACGGCTCTGTCCGAAACGTTGAGCAGATAAATATCCGACGTGTTCCCCTGAATCAGGTCCGGATTGATCGTCGCGCCGAACGCGACGTGCGTGTTGTCCGGAGACCATGAAAATGACGTCACACTAAAGTCTTTTCCCATCGTTTGCTGAGTTCCGGCAGCCGGCGCTCTCATGGCGGCGGCAACCTCGAGCGTCCAAAGATGCACGAAGGCGTAATCACGGCGGACGACTTCATATTTGGAAAAACGCTCCTCACGGTCTTTCGCTGTCGGAGTGGCCGGTTCGGTTGCTGTGTAGGCGATCGTTTTTCCGTCCAGCGACCAAGCGAAGCCATTCACGCCGGTATCGTGTTTGGATAATTGAAGGGCTTCACCACCGGTCGGGCGAATCGCGAACACCTGGTTCTTGTCGTCCACACGATTGCTCAGGAAACCGAGCCATTGTCCATCCGGCGTCCATCGCGGATTGCTCGCGGATTTCGGGCCGGCCGTCAGTTGAAACCTTTCGCCCGTTGCGGCGTTCGCAAGCCAGATCTGCGAGGGATGCGTGTCGGTTTTGAAGTCGGTTCCGTTGACCGTGTATGCCACCCACTTGCCGTCTGGCGAAATCTGCGTTCCGCCGACCGTTTGCACGAGCATCAATTCATCGATCGTCGGCACGTGTTTTGACTGCATCGACGTCAGCGTTTGGCCGAGCGTCATCGTCGTTAGGAGAAGCGTGAACAGTGTTGTTCTCGCGATCATTGGAGTTCCTCCCGGAAAATTAGCGGATCAATTGTACTGGTTTTATCGGTAGAATATCGGTTTGTTGTTTCGCCGATGTCCCGTTCGTCTAGCCCGGTCTAGGACACAGCCCTTTCAAGGCTGCAGCACGG
>CAZPBY010000059.1:0-48735 GCA_964584785.1 uncultured Solibacteraceae bacterium | reverse complement strand
GAAATATATCACCCGTGCAGTCACCACATCGCCTCGGACTTTGACGTTACCCTGCAGAGGAGCCAGGCAGCCTTGACACTGTTGTTGGCGGATGCTACTTTCCAAAGTTTGTCATGCTGTTGTGAGCCTTTCCGCACGCGGCTCACGTTCACCTTCAAACCCTAAAGGAGTGGGATGTCAGTCGCGGCGAATCGTTACGCAAAAGCCCTGATCGATGCGCTGTACCCGAGCAAGGCCGAAGCCGGACTTGACGAGTTACGGCGCTTCGAGGCGTTGCTCGACGAGCACCCCCAGGCCCGCCAGTTGTTCGAGAATCCGACAGTGCCCGCCGATCGCCGAAAAGCTCTGTTGAAGGAAATTGGCGACGCGACCGGATTTTCGCTGGAAACTCGAAACTTCATTGGCATTCTTATTGATCGCAACCGGCTGGGCATTCTTAACGAAATCAGCGCGGCTTACGAAAAATACCTCGATGAACGGCTGGGAATTGTCCGGGCTGCCGTCAGCACGGCACAACCGCTCGATGATGCGCAGCGTGATGAACTCGCCGCAACACTGGCCAAGGCAACTGGTAAACGAGTGCGAATGACCGTCTATGTCGATCCGGAACTGATCGGCGGAGCTGTGGCGCGAGTGGGCAGCACGATTTACGACGGGTCGTTGCGTCAGCAACTGGAGTCATTCAAAGCCAGAGTGAGTACGGACTAAAGGGGAAACATGGACATCAAGGCAGACGAGATTAGCAAGATTATTCGCGAACAGATCGAAGGCTACCGCGCCGGCGTCGAGGTCAGCGAAATCGGCAACGTTATCTCCGTGGGTGACGGTATAGCTCGCGTTTATGGTTTGGAGAGAGCTATGGCCGGCGAACTCCTCGAGTTTCCTCATGGCGTGATGGGTTTGGCCTTGAACCTCGAAGAGAGCCAGGTTGGCGTGGTACTGCTCGGTGAATACACCCAGATTCGCGAAGGCGACCAGGTGCGCCGCACCGGTCGTATCATGCAGGTCCCGGTTGGCGACGCGCTTATCGGCCGCGTGGTCAATTCGCTCGCGCAGCCGATCGACGGCAAAGGACCGATCACCACAAGTACTTACTTCGCGATCGAGCGGCTCGCGCCGGGTGTCGTCGAGAGACAACCGGTGAAAGAACCGCTTCAAACGGGCCTCAAAGCCATCGACTCAATGATCCCTATCGGTCGAGGTCAGCGCGAGCTGATCATCGGCGATCGACAAACCGGCAAGACAGCGCTGGCTCTCGACGCCGTCATCAACCAAAAGGGCCAGAACGTGATCTGTGTGTACGTCGCAATCGGCCAGAAACGATCAACGGTCGCACAGGTTGTGAAAACACTCCAGGAATACGGCGCCATGGAATACTCCGTGGTTGTTTCGGCATCCGCGAGCGATCCCGCGCCGATGCAATATCTCGCCCCATACGCCGGCTGCGCGATCGGCGAATACTTTCGCGATCACAAGAAGCATGCCCTGTGCGTCTACGATGATTTGTCGAAACACGCGGCGGCATATCGTGAGATCTCGCTTCTGTTGCGTCGGCCACCGGGCCGCGAAGCGTATCCCGGCGACGTTTTCTATCTTCACTCCCGACTCCTTGAACGTGCCGCAAAACTCAGCGACGCGAATGGCGGCGGTTCGCTGACGGCGCTGCCAGTCATCGAAACGCAGGCGGGCGACGTCTCGGCATACATTCCGACGAATGTCATTTCGATCACCGACGGACAGATCTTTCTCGAGACCGACTTGTTTCACTCCGGTGTCCGTCCGGCAGTGAACGTCGGTATTTCCGTGTCGCGAGTCGGAGGAAACGCTCAGATCAAGGCCATGCGACAAGTTGCCGGGTCTCTGCGTCTCGATCTCGCGCAGTTCCGCGAGCTCGCGGCGTTCGCTCAGTTCGGTTCGGATCTCGATAAAGTCACACTCGCGCAACTGGCACGAGGGCAGCGGTTGACGGAGATCCTCAAACAGGATCAGTACGCGCCGTTGGCGGTCGAAAAGCAGGTCATCATGATTTATGCCGGAACCAACGGCTTCCTCGATGATCTCGAAGTGGCTCAGTGCCGGCCGTTCGAGCAAGTCCTCTATCGATTCCTGGATACCAGCTACTCCGCTCTGCTGGCCAAGGTGCGTGAGCGAAAAGCCATCGATGACGAAATCAAAGCGGACTTGAAAAAGGCGTTGAATGAAGCCAAGGACAAGTTCAAAAACGAACCCGGTCGTGCCGCATAGCCCATGCCAAGTCTTTTAGATATCCGACGGCGAATCCGGTCGGTCAAAAACACGCAACAGCTGACCAAGGCGATGAAGACGGTCTCGGCTGCGAAACTACGGCGTGCACAGGAACGCGTTCTCAGCGCTCGGCCGTATGCGTCGCAGCTGAAAAGCGTGCTGGGGGATCTCGCGGCTAAGATCGAGAACGTTTCCCACCCTCTGCTTGAGACGCGTCCGGAGCAAAAAGCCCTCGTCATCATTGTCACGGTGGATCGTGGTCTTTGCGGCGCCTTCAATTCCAATATCATTCGCGCGGCTCAAAATTTCATCCGGGAAATGTCGCCGAAAGAATTGAAGTTGCTGCTGGTCGGCCGTAAATCACGTGATTTCTTTCGCCGCCGCCGGACACCGATCTTTGCGGACTTCATCAACATCTTTTCCAATTTGAATTACGGCCATGCGAAAGAGATCAGCGAGCGGGTGATCGAGGCATACTCCACCGCGGCGTTCGATTCCGTTTACATGGTGTACAACGAATTCAAATCCGTCATTCAGCAACGTCTCGTGATTGAGAAGCTGTTGCCTTTCGATCGCGGAGAGCTGCAAAAATCCGAATCAATGATCGATTACATATACGAACAATCGCCGCAGCAGATCTTTGATCGATTGTTGCCGCGGTACATCGAAACCCAGGTTTTCCGGGCGCTGCTCGAATCAGCCGCGTCGGAGCACGGAGCGCGAATGGCGGCTATGGACACGGCGACGCGCAATGCCGGCGAAATGATCGAAATGCTGACGCTCAACATGAATCGCATTCGCCAGGCGGCGATCACGCGAGAAATCATCGAAGTCGTCAGCGGAGCGGGAGCGTTATAAATGGCAAATATCGGACGTGTTTCACAAATCATCGGGCCTGCCGTCGACATCGAGTTTGGGGAGGGGAAGCAGCCGCAGATTCATACGGCGATCCGTATCACGAGTAAAGGTTTTACGGTTCCGGAGCCGATCGATGTCATTGCCGAAGTCCAGCAACATCTCGGCGAAGGCCGCGTCCGGTGCGTTTCGATGCAGCCGACGGACGGAATGGTCCGCGGTATGGAGGCGGAGGATCTTGGCGGCCCCATCACGATTCCAGTCGGCGCTGGTGCCCTGGGTCGTGTAATGAACGTGATCGGCGAACCCGTCGACAAAAAAGGCCCGATTGAAGCGAAGCGTCGCGACCCGATCCACAAACCGGCTCCCGCGCTTGTCGACCAAAACACGAATTTGGAAATGTTCGAGACGGGAATCAAGGTTGTCGACTTGATTGAGCCGTACCTCCGCGGCGGAAAGATCGGCTTGTTCGGTGGCGCTGGCGTCGGTAAAACAGTTGTGATTCAGGAATTGATCAACAACATCGCGACGAAGCACGGCGGAATTTCTGTGTTCGCGGGAGTTGGCGAGCGGACGCGGGAAGGCAACGATCTGTGGCTCGAAATGAAAGAGTCCGGAGTCATCAGCAAGGCCGCCTTGATTTACGGCCAGATGACCGAACCCCCTGGCGCTCGTTTGCGAGTGGCGCTTACGGGACTCACCACAGCAGAGTACTTCCGCGACGAAGAAGGGCAGGACGTCCTTCTTTTCATCGATAACATTTTCCGGTTTACGCAGGCCGGGTCGGAGGTGTCGGCGCTGTTGGGACGAATGCCTTCGGCCGTCGGTTACCAGCCGACGCTCGCGACCGAGATGGGCGAACTTCAGGAGCGGATCACGTCCACCACACGAGGTTCAATCACCTCGGTCCAGGCGATTTACGTTCCAGCGGATGACTACACCGACCCCGCGCCGGCAACCGCATTCGCACATCTGGACGCAACCACGAACCTATCGCGCCAAATCGTCGAACTCGGCATCTATCCTGCCGTCGATCCTCTGGCATCAACATCTCGTATTCTCGATCCTCGAATTGTCGGCGCGGACCATTACGCCGTTGCCCGTTCCGTGAAAGCCGTGCTGCAGAAGTACAAGGACCTGCAAGACATCATCGCGATTCTGGGTATCGACGAGTTGTCCGAAGAAGACAAGTTAGTCGTTGCCCGAGCCCGCAAAATCCAAAAGTTCTTGTCACAACCCTTCTTTGTTGCGGAGCAGTTCACCGGCAAGCCGGGCCGTTATGTCAAGGTTGCCGACACGATTAAAGGTTTCAAGGAGATCGTCGAAGGCAAGCACGACGAGATCCCGGAACAAGCGTTTTACATGGCCGGCCCCATCGAAGAAGTCCTCGAGCAGGCCGAGAAAATGAAGGCAATGGCGTAGGTATGTCCACTCAACTGCCGTCAGATCTTGATCTGACAATTGTGACGCCCGAACGCGCTGTCGTTCACGAAACGGTCGACGAGGTTCAGATTCCGGGTGCGGAAGGATATTTCGGTGTGCTGCCCGGGCATGCGCCGCTTTTTTCCGAACTGAGAATTGGCGAAGTCAGTTATCGCAGAGGAAACAAATGGGCGTTCCTTGCGGTCGCGTGGGGTTTTGTCGAAGTTCGGCCCAGCCAGGTCCGTGTTCTTGCGGAGACAGCGGAACGCGCGCAGGAGATCGACCTCGAACGTGCGAAGCGGGCCAAAGAACGAGCGGAAAAGCTTCTGGTCAAAAACTCGGACGACGTCGATTACGAGCGTGCGCTTATCGCGCTAGAGCGCGCCGTCCTCCGCATACAGGTCAGCGGGAAAACCCACCATTCATCTTCAGACTAGCTTTCGGCAGATTCCGAGTCCGCGGCTTGCAAACGCCGGCGGATGGCCGCTGATGAAAACGCCGTTACGTCCGAAGGCTCCGACCGTCACGGTTCTTCCCAGGCTCGCTTGATCCCTGCACCAGGTGTGTTTCTTGAGAAGCAGCCGCTCTCCCGTGTTCACAAAATACAGAAAGAGCATCAGGACGACTTCAATCGCGGTTGGAAGTGTACATCCTTCGGCTTCCAGGCTTCGGTAAGAGTCGAGCGGCTTTTCGATGGAATCGGGGTGTACCTCTATCTCAATGCGGTGCCAACCGGGTTCGCAGTTCAACTGGCCAAATTCCTCTTCCAAATACCACGGATGGTCGAAGAAGCTTGGTGGTTTTCCGGGATCAACACCGAGTAAGCGTCTCAAATTTAGGATGTTAAGACCATCGTTGGCGATCGGCGTCGGGAAAGTCAGAGTGCGATCGTCGCGATCGATCAAGTTGAACGTTTGGAGTGCCGCCATATCATCCGGGGTGAAGAAGAAGGGGAGTTGGAGTTTTTTGAAGATACCTTCAACCTGCTGAGGGCTCAATACCGGCATTGTTTTTCCGTGTGTTTACAGGGTATTTCACGTGTGACATTGATTGTTAGCGTGTGATAGCTTCGAGTGGCCGGGAGCCGTCCGACGCTCCAACAGCCACAAGCTCCAGTTAATCAGAAGCCCTTAGGTTTATCTAACAAACAGATATGTCTTCGCTTGCAACTTCTTCGACGTTCACCTCAGAAGCTGTCCGCAGAACCGTGTTGAACAACGGTCTTGTCGTACTAACCCGCGAGTTGCATACCTCACCGATTGTGACTTCAATGATTTGGTATCGCGTCGGTTCGAGGAATGAGGAACTCGGCCACACGGGCAAATCTCACTTCCTCGAGCACATGCTATTCAAAGGGACGGATCGATTCAAGAAGGGTCAGATCGACCTGCTCACACTCAAAAACGGTGGTGCCAATAACGCCTTCACATCGCACGATTTCACGGCTTACTACTTCAACTTTGCCTCCGATCGCTGGCAGGTAGCGCTGGACATTGAAGCCGACCGGATGGTCAGCTGCACATTCGAACCCGATGAATTTGAAGCCGAGAAGAAGGTTGTTATTGAAGAATTAAAGACGAGCCTTGATTCACCCTGGGGTCTCCTGGTTCAGGAAACGGAAGCGACGGCTTACAAGATTCATCCTTATCGAAATCCGATCGTCGGGTGGCTTCAAGACGTCGAACGCGCATCCGCAGCGGAGCAGCAAGCCTACTATCGTAAGTATTACCATCCGAACAATGCGATCCTGGTTGTGGCCGGTGACTTTCAAACCGATCGAGTGCTCGAACTGGTCGAAGATTCGTTTGGGGACATTCCGTCGGGGCCGACTCCTCCGGCAATGCCCCTGGTTGAGCCGCAACAGCGTGGCGAACGCCGAATGGTCGTGCGATGGCGGTCAAAGATTCCGCGTTTAGCCATCGGTTATCATGCGCCCGCGATTGCCCACGTGGACACTTATGCCTTGCAGGTTCTTGGCATCATTCTCGCTGAAGGAAAAGCGTCCCGGCTGTATCAACGAATGGTTGAACGCGAACAGGCCGTAACGTTCGTGACGGCCGAGTACGGTGAATCCAGGGACCCAACCCTCTTCAACGTCCGCGCTGAGGCTCGCGGGACCCATTCAGCCGACGAAGTGGAAGCGAGCATCTACGACGAACTGCGCAGCGTGGCGGTCAAGGGAATCACGCTGAACGAACTGGAACGGGCAAAGCACCAGATTGAGGCGCATTTCATCCTGTCGCGGGAGAGAACGCTCGACCAGGCCATTCTACTCGGACAAGTCGAGACGCTGAACGATCTCGGTTACATCGATTCCTATCTGGACAAAATCCTGGCGGTAACCGCTGACGATGTAGCGGATGTGTGCTCTCGATACCTGCTTGAGGACAACCGTACCGTTGCCCAACTATTAAGCGACGGCTCCGATTCCGATTCTCAATCGGACGAGGAGGAAGCCATTGAAGACTGACGTGGCGAGCCGTCGTTCGTTTGAAGTTCATGAACAACTTCTCGATAACGGCCTGAAGGTTCTACTTGTCGAGAATCCCTCGATTCCAACGGTGTCCTTCAATGCCAGCGTGCTTGCGGGTGCCCGCTATGACACCGACGAGAAAGCCGGTCTCGCGATCATGGTGAGCCGCCTGTTGGACGAGGGGACGGAGAGCCGAACGTCGTTGGAATTAGCGGAAGCGATTGAATCGGTAGGCGGTGCTATCGAGACGGACGGTAGTTTTGAGCGAATCGTGGCGTCCGCTGGCGTCCTTAAGAAGGATACGGATCTCGGTCTGGAAATATTGTCCGACATCCTGATGCACCCTGCGTTTCCACCTGAGTACGTCGAGAAGGAAAAAGAAAGAACACTTAGCGAAATCGCGAGCGCGAAGGACCGGCCACAGGTGATTGCCGGATGGGCTTTCAATGAATTGGTTTATCAGCAGCACCCGTTGCATCGTCCGGCGCATGGATATCCTGAAACAGTGGAGCGGCTCACCCGGGAAGATCTCATTAGTTTTCATTCCCGCTATTTCGTTCCGAACAACTCGATACTTTCAGTTGTTGGGGACTTCCGCCTTTCGGATATGATTCCCCGTATCGAGCGGAGCTTGTCGGCTTGGGTTCCGCATCCAATTGCGTATCCGCAGTATCCGGCGGTTACGCGCCAGGCTGAACGTCGAGCAAAGATCATCAATATGCCGGCGCAGCAATTGAACATTTATTTAGGGCATTTGGGGATCGATCGATCGAATCCGGATTATTACGCCTTACAGGTTCTGGATACGATATTGGGAGGTGGCGCGGGATTCACCGCTCGAATTCCACAGAAGCTGCGCGATGAACTTGGTCTCGCATACACAACATTTGCGAGCATCACCATGACGGCCGGCTTGGATCCCGGCAGGTTCGTTGCGTACATCGGGACATCGCCAGGGAACATGAATCTCGCGCTGGACGGGTTGCTGAACGAAATTCGACGCATCGTTGATGAACCGGTCACGCTGACCGAATTGCAGGATGCCAAGGATTACTTGACTGGAAGTTTTGTGTTCGCTTTCGAAACAAGTGCACAGATCGCCCGGTTTCTCGTGCACGCGGAGGTTTACGGCTTGGGCTTCGACTACGTGGACAAATACCCCGAGCACATCAAGCGCATTTCCGTCGAGGACATCGCGCGCGTCGCCAAGACGTATCTTGATCCGGAGAACTACACGCTGGTGGTAGTCGGACCGGTAGAACATCAGAACGGTTTGGGTAAATGATGAGATCGATATTTTTTGATAAGTACGGAATCACGACTGCGGACCTGGAGTCGTACCTTTCCGAAGCCTTGTCCCGAGGTGGCGATTACGCAGACCTGTATTTCGAATACCGCATCAATCACTCCATAGTCCTCGAGGAGCAAATCGTTAAGAGCGCTACTAAGGGTGTGAATCTCGGTGTCGGCGTGCGCGTGATCTCCGGAGAAAAGACAGGTTACGCCCATTCCGATGATCTAAGTCGCGAGAACATTCTCAAGGCCGCGAAAACGGCTGCTTTTATCGCCAGTTCTTCATCGGAAGGCGGCACAATGGCGATACCGGCTCCGGTGTCGATGAAGCCTAGTCTTTACGCACTTCCGCTGCAGCCGGCCGATCTCGAGATTGCCCAAAAAATCGCCTTGCTGCGCGATGCGGACGAAGCGTCGCGAGCGTTCGATCCTCGCATCACTCAGGTACAGACAAGTTACCTCGACGAAACCAAAGATGTCCTCATCGCGAGTTCCGATGGGCAATGCGTTGTTGATACGCAGCCACTCGTTCGGCTGAACGTGCTGTGTGTCGCCGAAGAAAACGGTCAGCGTCAATCGGGTTATCAAGGCGGTGGAGGCAGAAAGGCGCTGGATATCTTTGAAGGCGATCTCAATCCGAAAGCTCTCGCCTGTGAAGCCGCCCGGCAGGCCATTCTGCAACTCCGCGCCGTGAATGCTCCGGCGGGATCAATGGAGGTTGTTTTGGGTCCTGGATGGCCGGGCATTCTTCTTCACGAAGCGATCGGCCACGGATTGGAAGCAGACTTTAACAGGAAAGGCACATCCGCCTTCACTGGACTCATCGGGCAGAAGGTCGCGTCGGAACTTTGCACTGTTGTGGACAACGGCACGATTCCCTATCGGCGGGGATCTCTGAATGTTGATGATGAAGGAAACCCGACGCATGAGACGGTACTTATCGAGAACGGAATCTTACAAGGCTACCTCCAGGACAAACTCAGTGCCCGTTTGATGAAGACCGCTGTCACCGGAAACGGACGGCGCGAAGGTTATGACCACATCCCATTGCCGCGTATGACAAACACTTTTATGATGGCCGGTGAATCCGATCCCCAGGACATCGTGAGGTCTGTTCGAAAGGGTCTCTACGCGATTCACTTCGGCGGTGGTCAAGTCGATATTACGAGCGGAAAGTTTGTGTTCTCTGCCAGCGAAGCCTACCTGATCGAAGACGGCCAGGTCACTGTACCGGTCAAAGGTGCGACACTGATCGGCGATGGTCCGACCGTGCTGCGACGCGTCACGATGGTCGGCAATGATCTCAAATTGGATCAAGGTGTCGGTATCTGTGGCAAGGAAGGACAATCGATTCCCGTCGGCGTCGGTCTCCCGACAATAAAGATCCGCGAGATCACTGTAGGTGGAACTGAGAAGTGAGGGGGCTGACAGACACTGCTAAGAGTGCTGTTCAGCGTGCCGTCAGGGATGGCGCGACTTCGGCCGATGTTTTGATCCGAGAGGACGACACATTTTCTGTTTCCGTTCGCATGGGCGAGATCGAAACGCTGAAGCAAGCGATCTCGCGAACCCTGCTTCTTCGCGTTTTTGTCGGACAACGTATGGCGCTATCGAACACGTCCGATTTATCGGGCCCAGTTGTCGAACGTCTTGTCCGGGAAACTGTCGAGATGGCGAGACTCACTTCTGAAGACGAAAACAGCGGCCTTCCAGACTCCTCGCTCTTTGATTCAACTGTTCCGGACTTGAATCTTCTCGACACTCATTGGGAACAACTCACGCCTCAGGACAGAATCGATATGGCGGTTCGTGCCGAATCGTCCGCGATGAAAGCCGATTCACGCATCATCAATTCTGAAGGCGCATCATTTGACTACAATCGATCTCACACGGTCCTCGCGAATACGGCAGGGTTCATTGGCGAGTATCAAGGAACGTCGGCCGGGCTGTCTGTAGCGCCGGTGGCGCAAGGCGGAAACGGCATGCAGCGGGATTTTTGGATGTCTGCGGCGCGCCACGTGACCGGATTGGATTCGCCTGAAGCGATCGGACTAAAGGCTGCTCAGCGAACGGTGCGGCGTCTTGGGGCGCGAAAGGCATCGACATGCGAAGTGCCAGTGGTGTTCGATCCACTGACGGCGCGTTCGCTAATCGGTCACTTATTGCAGGCTGTCTCCGGCGATGCGATCTATCGGCGAACCTCGTTTTTAATCGACGACATCGGCAAGGCTGTCGCGGCGCCGATTGTCAGTGTGGTAGATGACGCGCGTCTCGCCGGTGCTCTGGGATCCAGTCCGTTCGATGATGAAGGTGTGCGGACGCAAACGACGTCCATCATCGATAACGGCACTCTTCGAAACTACCTTCAGAGTGCCTACTCCGCTCGAAAGCTTGGCGCACAACCCACAGGTAATGGAATGCGAGCCGCAACCGGCGCAGTGACGATCGGGCCGACGAACTTTTATTTAAAACCCGGGCCGTACACCCCGGAAGAGATCATCGGTTCCGTCGAGTCCGGGCTTTACGTTGTCGAACTCATCGGCTTCGGGGTGAACGTGGTAACCGGTGATTACTCTCGCGGCGCAACCGGAATATGGATCGAAAACGGAAAACTGTCCTATCCTGTACAGGAAATCACCATTGCCGGTAATCTGCGTAGTATGTTCAACGCGATTGAAATGATCGGTAACGACCTGAGCTTTCTCGATACAGTCGCCGCACCCACGCTGAAGATCGGGAAAATGGTGATCAGCGGAGAGTGATGTGGAACGGCGCACAGTCATTATCGGGGTAACCACGGTTCTCTTTGTTGGCGTGATTCTGTCGTGGGCGCTGTTTACAAAAGACGGGACGCTTTCCGCCAGCCTCGTTCAGATCACCGATAAGAATGAAATTGGGAAGCACGTCGAGGTTTCAAATGTTGGAATCCTGACAGGTGAGAACTACGTGGGACACAAAATCCGTGTGATCACCGGGAATATCAAGAATATCTCCGACAAACCCTTGCGTCAGGTCGAGATGAAGATGGTCTTCGTGGACTACGATGGAAAACCGATCCAGGAGTCCGTGGAACGTGGACATGACGTATCTCAGAAACCTCTTCCCCCCGGTTCCCAGCGCCGTTTCGAGGTCAATTTCGAAAACCTGCCGCACGGCTGGAACTACCGTATTCCGAACATCGAAGTCGTCAAGATCGCTTATTAGGCGAGTTGACGTTTACCTGCCGTGAGCCAATCGTTCGATTAAATAGGGTGGGAGATTCGCTTCCCGCATTTTCTGCTGGGTCACTTCGAGCGGATACTCGACGCGATAAAACTCCAATCGGCATCGCTCCAGATCCCAAATAAGAAAACTGGCGCGCGGGTCGCCATCACGCGGTTGTCCGACCGACCCCGGGTTGATGAGAAAACGTTGATTACCGTCACACCTAACGGCGGTGAACTCGTCGAATTCGTAAGTGGGCGGATTGACGGGGGCGCCGGACATGTCGTTCGCGAAGACTGCCGGGAAATGCGAATGCCCGAAAAACGTGAATCGTTTTTCGGCGATCCGCAGGTTTTGGGCTGCATCGGCCGGCGTAAATATGTAGTCGTCTTCGTGGGTGATGGCTCCGTGGACTAATTGCGCATCTTTGTCGACTGAAACAGGACCCAGTGGGAGACTGGCCAGGTAGTTGCGATAGGCATCCGGAAGGACCGAACGGGTCCAAAAGACGGCACGTCGAGCATGAGGATTGAATTCGGAGGCATCGTCCTGACTGGCGGCAACGCGGTCGTGATTGCCGCGGATGACAACCGCGTCGAGAGCGCGAATGCCGTCGATGGCCTCGACCGGGTTCGGTCCGTAACCCACGATGTCGCCACAACAAAAAACCGAATCGTATCCCGCGAGATTCGCCCGCTGGACACAGACTTGGAGCGCTTCAATATTCGAGTGGATGTCACTCAGGATGAAAAAGCGCATGGTGTATCATGATTTCAATGCGACTCCCAAAGGTCGTGAGCTTCTCCTTGATGCTGGCTCTCCTGACGTCGGTCGCTGCCGGTTTGTCCGTCCTGAATTCGCATGGGTCCGCCGTTTATTCGGGGTGGACGATGATATCACGCTTTATCGCGGTTCTTGTTTTTGGAGGCTTTGGACTCTCCGTCGCTCAAGCCTCGCAGTTGCGGGGGTCTTTGATCGTCACTTCTGAGGAATGGCCTCTCACCGTCCGTGATTTCCTGAACTTCGGTGTGCTGCCGGGTGCCGTTCTGGGCGTAATCAATTATTTCTTCTTCTTTACCTATCGCGACAGCCCGGCCGTGACGCCCCAGATTCGGGAGATGAAGAGCTTCTACGATTCGTTCATTCTCTCGCTGAGCAGCGGATTGGGGGAGGAAGTCATTTACCGTCTCTTCATGCTGTCGTGTCTCGTGTTTACTTTCCGGCACATTTACTCTCGCATCAAACCGCTTTGGCCGTCGGCCGTGGCAATATTACCGATCGCATTGGGTCTGGTGCTGTCTTCGTTACTCTTTGCAATGGGACATGGCTATTACGCGTTTACTGCCGCATTTTTCGGAGGCATGCTGCTCGGCCTGATTTATCTGAAGAGCGGGATCGAGAGCGCTATAGCCGCGCACTTCATTGCGAATTTCTTGTTCTTCAGCGCGTCCTACGTTCGTTGACGCGCTTGCTGAAAGGCACTGATGTATCCAACAACTCTCGGCGAGCTTAGGCGGACCGTCTACTCATCCACGACCGTCAAAAACGAAATGAGAGCGAATCTCATACGGAAACTCGAGAACCGCGAAGAGGTTTTTCCCGGCATCGTTGGATACGACGATTCGGTCATACCGCAGGTCGTGAATGCGGTGCTTTCGCGGCACAACATGATTCTTCTCGGATTGAGGGGACAGGCAAAAAGCCGGATTCTTCGAGGTCTGACCGATCTCCTTGACGAACGAGTTCCGACGATCGCGGGATGCGAAATCAATGACGATCCGTTTTCGCCGATTTGCCGTCGATGCCGTGATCTCGTGCAGCAAATGGGAGACAACACTCCTATCGAGTTTCGATCGCGCCACGATCGCTATGTCGAAAAACTGGCCACGCCGGACGTGACGATCGCGGACATCATCGGCGATATCGATCCCATCAAAGCTGCGAAGGGCGGCCACGCCATCGGCAGCGAGCTGAGCGTCCACTACGGATTGCTTCCGAGAGCGAACCGCGGCATTTTCGCGATAAACGAGCTTCCGGATCTCGCCGGCAAGATTCAGGTCGGATTGTTCAACATCATGCAGGAAGGCGACGTTCAAATTAAGGGTTATCCCGTGCGCCTTCCGCTCGATGTCGTATTGGTTTTTTCCGCGAATCCGGAGGACTACACGGCACGCGGCAAAATCGTGACTCCCCTCAAGGATCGAATCGGGTCTGAAATCAAGACTCATTATCCGGTGAGCCTGTCGCACGGGATGTCCATCACCGAACAGGAGGCGTGGGTTCGCAGAGACTCCGGTCGAAAAATCATCGTACCCGTTTTCATCAAGGAAGTTGTCGAAGGCATTGCTTTCAAGGCGCGTGCAGATCAGCGCGTGGACAAGCGTTCGGGTGTGAGTCAGCGTCTGCCGATTTCCTGTCTGGAGAATGTGATCAGCAATGCGGAGCGCCGAGCAATCCTGTGCGGCGAAGCTGACGTCGTGCCGCGTCTGTCGGATGTCTATGCGGCTATCCCGGCGATCACTGGAAAAGTCGAGCTCGAATACGAAGGCGAAATGAAAGGCGCAGACAGCGTCGCGCGTGATCTGATCCGGCAATCGATTCAACTCGTTTTTCGACAGTATTTCCCCTCGACCGATTTCAAATCTGTCATCGAATGGTTCGAAATGGGAGGCAACCTGAAGTTTGCGGACACCGACCCCTCCGAACGGCTGGTCAACACAATGGAGTCGGTTCACGGGTTGCTCGACAAGGCACTGCCGTTGGGCGTCACCTTCGACAGTCCGGTTCCGCTGCGGGCGGCCGCCGGCGAGATGATCCTCGAAGGGTTGCATTCAATAGACAAAATCAGCCGTTCGGAAGAACGAGGGTACGTGTCGGCGGAGCGGCGCGCGGCGGCGCAGGATCTGTATCGCGACTATACCCTGGAGCGAAATCGTCACAAGAAGCCGCTGAACTGAATCTCAAATCATGCCGTTTACCAAGTACACGAAATGGATTCCGTCGCCGCTGGATGGCCTGAGTATCGAAGAACTGCTTGATGAGCTTTCCGATTTCTTTCTTCAGAGCGGTTTCGAATACGGATTCCCATCGTCGTCCGATCCGCATGTGCTCAATGCATTGAAGCAGGCCGTCGCCCAAAAGCTTGTCGAACTGGGCCGCATTCCCGAGAGCTTGTATCAGCAATGGCTCACGGACCCAACGAGCGACGAATCCAGGGAACTTGACGAGCTTCTCGAGCAACTGATCCGGCGCATGATTGAAGAAGGTTGGATTCGATCAGAACCACGGCCCGGAGAGATGAATGAAACGGGCGAGGGCACTGAAGGTGAAGCGATCGGAAACGCGCGCTTCGAACTGACCGATAAATCTATCGATTTTCTCGGATTCCGACTGCTGCGGCATCTGCTGGGGTCGCTGGGCCGCTCGAGCTTCGGCCGGCATGAAACGATTCATTACTCGACAGGAGTGGAAGCGTATCAGTCCTCCAAAGAGTATGAATTCGGCGACACCCTGAATATCGACATCAGCGCCACGCTGCTCAACGCCGTCGGCCGGGAAGGTCTTGGCGTCCCGATCAATCTGGAACATAGCGACGTGATGGTGCACCGGTCCGAATACGAGAGCTCATGTTCGACGGTGCTCCTGCTCGACACAAGTCACAGCATGATTCTCTACGGAGAGGATCGGTTTACTCCCGCGAAACGCGTCGCGCTGGCGTTGTCGCATCTGATCCGAAGTCAATATCCCGGAGATTCGTTGCGTCTCGTCCTGTTCCACGACTCCGCCGAGGAAGTTCCGCTGAAACAATTGGCGCGTGTCGTCGTGGGGCCATATCACACGAACACATGCGAAGGATTGCGTCTGGCCAGGCGTCTCCTGATGTCCGAAAAGAAGGATATGCGTCAGATCATCATGATCACGGATGGGAAGCCGTCCGCGATTACGCTGCCGACGGGCCGCATCTACAAAAACGCGTTCGGGCTCGACCCGATGATTCTCGAGGAGACTTTCAAGGAAGTTGCAACCTGCCGTAAAGCGGGAATTCTGATCAACACATTCATGGTCGCGAGCGATTACTACCTCGTGGACTTCGTCAAGAAAGTCACCGAAATCTGCCGCGGCAAAGCCTACTTCGCGACCACCCTCAATCTCGGTCAATACATTCTGATGGACTATCTGAAGAAGAAGACCGAAACGATTCACTGAAGAAATAAAAAAGCCCCGCATACCGCGGGGCTTCGTTTCAATTCGGCTTTGGCGACCTTACTTCTTTTTCTTCGTCGCTGCCTTTTTCTTCGCTGGAGCTTTCTTTGTTGGCATTACTAATTCACCTCCGATCCTTAATCTCTTTACGACTATTGCTCACCTCTTACGGGTAAGCTTCTTATTTAAAATATTTTTAAGACATGTCACCTGAAAATTCAAAGCAAAAATCACCATCGCACATGAAATTTCTTGCGTGAAAGATCGTTCCGATCACAATGGGATCGCAGTTTTTTGAAACTGAGCGGCACTCTTATACGTATTGAGGGCAAGATGACGACGACGAAAAAGGTAATTATTGCGCTGGTACTGATCATCATGATTGGTTCGATCGTGGCATATGGGCTCGTTGCGCGGAACCGCGGTGTGATTGGGGTTCAGGCCGGTAAGGTGGTCCGGCAAGATTTAACTCAGACCGTCACGGCGAACGGAGAAATCAAACCGAAGAAGTACGTCAACATCAGTTCGAACATGATGGGGCGCATCGTCCGCATGCCCGTGAAGGAAGGCGATCACGTTGGCGAGGGCGATCTTCTGATCCGCCTGGAATCCGTGCAGACGGAGTCCGACGTGACCTCCGCGCAGGCAAGCCTGGACGCTGCCCTGGCGGAGCTCGAAGGAATGAATGCGTCGGCACGATCATCGGAAGCGACGATCGCTTCGGCCAAAGCCGACTTATCGCGAGCCCAGGCCGACTACAATCGCTCAAAACTCGCCCTCGAGCGCGCCGAGAGTGGGAGCAAAGATGGCCTCATTTCCCGCGAGCAACTCGACCGCGCAAAGTCGGACATGGAAATATCCGATGCCTCGCTCAGTGCTTCGAGGGCGCGTCTTGCGCAGACGGAAGCGCAGTTCGCGCAGGTCACGAAGCAAAAGGACGGAGTTGCCCTGCGGATCAATCAAAACCGGGCGGCGTTGACGCGCGCTCGCGATCAATTCAACAAAACAACGATTCGCGCCCCGTTGAACGGGATCATTACGTATCTGCCCGTCAATGAGGGAGAGATCGCAATCGTCGGTGTTCAGAATCAACCGGGCACAACGTTGATGACGATCGCAGACATGTCCGTCATCACGGCGGAAGTGAAAGTAGATGAAACCGACATCGTCAATTTGCGACTCGGCCAGGAAGCCCAGATCAAGGTGGATGCGCTCGGCGACCGATTGCTTCCCGGTCACGTTTCTGAAATCGGAAACAGTGCCCTCACGCGTTCGGGTGGCATCTCGAACTCACCGACGAGTTCTCAAGAGGCCAAGGATTTCAAAGTTGTCGTCACGCTGGATAATCCTCCACCGGAATTGAGACCGGGTCTTTCTTGCACGGCGACGATTGTTACAGCCACCCGCAAGCAGGTGGTGACGGTGCCGATTCAGGCGATCACGGTGCGTGAGTTCGATCCTGATACAAACGTCGCTGTCACAGAGGTCAAAGCCGATGCCAAGACGGATGTGAAGGTCGGGGACGCAACCTCAAAGAAGAAAAAAGTGGAACAGGAAGGCGTCTTCATCATCAAGAACGGCGTCGCGACGTTTCGCCGGGTCAAGACAGGCATCGTCGGATCGACCGATATCGAGATCCTCGACGGCCTCGCTGCCGATGAGCAGATCGTGACCGGCACGTTTCAGGTTCTCCGTACCCTAAAAGACAACACGCGAATAAAGATTGAGAAGCAGCTGTGAGCGACGAAGCATTAATACGCACAGAAGACCTTTGGAAGACCTATGAAATGGGCAGCACCGAAGTGCAAGCCCTTCAGGGAGTCACGTTTCAGATTAATCGGAACGAGTATGTCGCGATCATGGGACCCTCCGGATCCGGAAAATCAACCTTGATGAATTTGGTCGGCTGTCTGGATACTCCGACCCGCGGCCGTTACTGGTTGAACGGCAAACTCGTCAGTGAGATGGATGACGACGAACTCGCGCATATTCGAAATAAGGAAATCGGCTTCGTGTTTCAGACCTTCAACCTCCTTCCACGCGCCACGGCGCTGCATAACGTGGAACTGCCGCTCATCTATAGCGGCGTCAGCGCACGCGATCGGGGAGATCGGGCCAAGAGGGCGTTAGGAATGGTCGAACTGGCCGAACGCATGCACCATAAGCCAAACGAACTTTCGGGCGGGCAACGTCAACGTGTCGCGATCGCGCGGGCGTTGGTGAATAACCCGTCGATCATTCTCGCGGACGAACCTACAGGCAACCTCGATTCTCAGACAGGGATCGAAATCATGAAGCTGTTCGATAAGCTTCACTCCGAAGGCAACACGATCATCCTTGTAACGCACGAGCGCGATATTGCGCAGTACGCGCATCGAACGATCAGCATTCGGGACGGGAAAATTGCCAGCGACGAGCGCATCAAAGATGTGGCTTTGCCCGGTAGCGGTGGCCTCGTCCACAGCGAAAAATAATACTTGGAAGGTCTTGTCCCGATGCTATAAAGCTGTGAGCCGGGCAGCTACCGGGCCGTACAGAGGCGGCTCGTGGGGAATGGGTCCGAAGGGAGTTGGTTTTCCCGTTAGTTGCTTCCAGGGTTAACAAGTGGCGGCAAACGTCAGGATCTAATGACGGTTCCTGTCAGTTTTGGTCAAACCTGTTGCCGGAAGTAACCGATTTGGCGGAGCTTTTCCGATGGCGTTTGTATTGCCTAGGTTGTTACATGATTGGATCTCAAGCAAAGGAACTGCTTGAAGCAGGAGGCTAGCGCATGACGCGTGTATGTAAGATCCTTTTCGTGCTGGTGATAACACTAGCGGGCATTCGATATATCCCCATCTATTACAGTTCCTGGCAATTCCAGGATTTCGTTCGAGAACAAGCCCAGAACGTTCAATCCCGAAGAACTTTCAAACAGACCCTCGTCAAACAGGCCAAAGTTTATTCGCTGCCGGTTAACGAATCCGATATCGATATTCGCATGACGGGCGCGGTCATGCGCGTTAGCGTGGACTACAAGGTTCCGTTGAACTTGCTGGTGTATCAGCCGAAGCTGCAGTTCCACGTCATCGGCTCAGGACTGGTGCGAGAATAGCATTTGGATGGCGCAGGCATTGGCCTGCGCATCCAAGGAAAATTACAGCTTCTTCATTTCAACCCGAGCTGGCCTGCAAAAGTGGCGCCGTCATAGAACAGCCAGCTTTCTTTAATCTTGCCGTCTCCGAACCTGTCGACGGACATAAACGGAAGGGAGACCTTCTTTCCGGTTTTCGGCAGTTTCATCGCGGGAACCGCACCGTCGTTCGTCCCTTCGAAGGTTCCGGTGGTAACGACATAATCTCCCGCGCCCCACATCGATGACACGGTGATTCTCGCGTCGGAGAAGGCTTTCCAGAAGCCTTTGTCCGTCTCGGTGCTCTGGGTCTTGTTCTGATCTTTTGCTTCCACCATGGCATGCATCACGAAATCATCGGCGACCGGACCGTAGTAGCCCGCGAGGTCCCGCTTATTCCATGCCTCAATGCCGGCTTTGTCCGTGTCGACGTTCTTTGTTTCAGTTGCGTCGTTCCTGGCGACCACAACTTTGGGTGTAGCTTCGCCTTTTTCCATTAAAGGCCGCGCCGGATTCTTGGACAGACCGAGCTGGCTGGCGAACGTTCCGCCATCCATAATTCCGAGTTCCTTTGTGGCCTTGGGCGCGTTTGGTTCGAGATCCAGTGAATGACCGAACAGCAAGCCGATCTTTTTGTTCGTGTTCGGCATGTCTTTACCGTCGGGAGTTTTCATTGGACCGGAATTCGTTCCTGTCAGCAGATATATGCCGGCAATATGATTCCCGTTGACGAGAATCAATTGTCCGTCGCCTCGTGTATCGGGAAACCCTTTGGTGAAGTTTTCGCCATCTGCAGCGATCGCATCCGGACCCGTGAATGTTCGTCCAGAACCGTCCGACGATGTCGCGCTCGTTCCGTAGCAATCTTTAAATTCGGGCCACTTCTTCTGGTTGAAATCATCCCAACACGCTTGATACCAGCGGACCCGCTCTTCGGCCGTGATCGGTTTAGGTGCGGCGGGTTGTTCCTTAGGCGCCGGTGCCGGCGGAGGTGTGTTGCAGGCAGTCAATAGCCCGATCCAGGCAAGCAATACCAACACGGCAGGCAAATGTGTTCGTAATCGCATCGTTTGGTCTCCTAATGGTTAAGTGACGTGGGAAAAAGATTCTAACGCAATCCGCGACTAATCGCGGAGTCTTACGACGGTCACGCCCCTGCCCCCTTGATTCTGAGGAGCCGGCTCAAAGCGGGCCACATGGGGATGCGTCGAAAGGAATTCGGAAATTGCCTGGCGGAGAGCACCGGTGCCGGAGCCGTGGACGAGCCGGACTTCGCTCATCTGAGCCAGAAACGCGTCGTCCAGGAATTTGTCGGTCAGATCGAGTGCTTCTTCCACTTTGCGGCCGACGAGGTTGAGCTCGCTTTTTTCAAGCTGTTTGGACAAAATCTGCACCTGAACGTTCTTGGGAAGAACGATCGGTTCCTTCCCGACAATTTCCAAATCCGATTCCGGCCGCCTGAACTTGATATTGCCGACGAGGACTTCCACCTCGCCGTCTCGGACTTCGGAAACCGTTCCCGTCACACCCAGCGAGAGGATGCGCACCAGCGAGTTCTCGGAAATCGGAAGCCGTTCCCGGCTCACATTGGGCGTGAAGGGCAGAGGCTGGTCGAACTTCTGGCGTTCACGTTGAATCTCCGTGGCAGCGTGAGCCTTCGCGCTCGCCAGCTTTTTCTGAAACTTTCGGACGGAGTCGTCACCCACCGCCTGCAAGTCCCGCGCAGCTTTTTCGATGAGTTCCTGAACAATCCGTTCCAAACGCTTCTCGACTCGCGCAATCTCTTCTCTGTGCTGTGCGGTGAGTTCGTCGAATTCTTTTTGTTTCCATTTGGCGAATTCCATGCGCTCCCCGTCGAATTTGGCTTTCTCCCGCTCGAGATCGGTTATTCGGCGCCGTAACTCTTCAACATAGTGAGCAGCTTCGACATCGCCTGCATCGAGATAGCTGTTCGCGGCCTGAAGGACAGCGGCCGGTAGTTGCAGGCGTTCGGCGATTTTCAAACCGCTCGAAGCGCCGGATAGACCGTGAATCAAACGATACGTGGGTTGGAGAGTGAGTTCGTCGAACTCCATCGCTGCATTCGCGACGCCCTCCGTGGTTTCCGCATAAAACTTCAAGCGGTTGTAATGCGTGGTCGCGATGCTTAGCGCCCCCTTTTTCCGGAATGTTTCGAGCACCGCGCGCGCCAATGCCGCGCCTTCGCCAGGTTCTGTGCTGCTGCCGATCTCGTCGAGAAGAATCAGCGAGCGGGATGTTGCCGATTCGATCATGGATCGAATGGCAAGAACATGAGCGGAAAACGTGCTGAGGTGGTTCGTGATGGATTGCTGGTCCCCGATGTCCGCGAGAACGAGATCGAACAGTGGCATCGTGCCCTCGTCGGCGGGAATCGGTATCCCTGACTGCGCCATCAGCGCGAGCAACCCGACGGTTTTTAAAACGACGGTCTTACCGCCTGCGTTTGGACCGCTGATGACGACGATTCGCCTCGTGTTATCCATATCGAGCGACACCGGAGCGATCGCCGTATTTTCACGACGCAGATTGTCTTCCAGCAGCGGGTGTCGAGCCTTGATCAGGCTCAACAACGGACCTTTCGAGAACTGAGGCGTGGTGCAATCGAACTGTCGGCCGAATCGTGCCTTTGCGAACACCACTTCGATATACGTCGCGATGTCGCGTGCGCGTTGAATGCTTCCAGAGCTCGCCTGGATGAGATCCGTCAGCTCGGCAAGAATGCGTGCGATTTCGAAACGTTCCTCTTCCTGGAGCCGAACCATCTCGTTGTTCATTTCCAGAACGGCGAGGGGTTCCATGAACACGGTGGCACCGCTCGAGGAACTACCGTGAACGATGCCGTCGAAGCCGCGTTTTTGATCGCTGCGAACCGGAATGACGAATCGGCCGTTGCGGATCGTGACGACCTGATCCTGAAGGTGACCGGCCAGCGCAGGATCTTTGATCATCGATTGCAGTCGGTCCGTCAATCGCGATCGCGCCACATTCAATGCGCGGCGAATACGCGCCAACTCCGGACTATACCGCTCATCAATCTCTCCGTTGTGGACTGCACGGCCGAGATGCCTGCTGAGATCGCGAAGGTCGGGCAGCCGTTGAGCAGTTGAAGAGAGTCGCGGAAACTTCTCGCGATCATCTTTCCATCGTATGCGGAGCCCTTCGGCTAGGTTGAGGAAACTCTGAACCGCTTCGATCTCGGAAATCTCCAGCGTCGATCCCGTGATCTCCAGTTTGTGAAGCGCACCCGGCAACAATTCGATGTCCTGAAAGCCGACGCGCGATTCGCGCAGGTATGACATGGCCTCCGCTGTAATGGTGTGCTCTTCTTCGAGGGCGGACTGATCCGCGGATGGAGCGAGTGTGGCCAGCAGATCTCGTGCGCTACCCGTCGACGTGTATCGCGAGATGAGATCTTTGAGCCGGTCGTATTCCAGCGCTTGAAGGGAGAAGTCCATCGAACTTATTGACGATTGATGAGGCTGGCGACAACGGCCGCACCGTAACCATTATCGATATTCACGACAGCGACATTCGATGCGCAGCTATTCAACATGCCCAGTAGAGCCGCGGCGCCGCCAAAGCTGGCACCATAACCGACACTTGTTGGAACAGCAATGACGGGCGTAGCGACCAGTCCACCGACCACGCTCGGCAGCGCGCCTTCCATTCCGGCAACGACGATGACAACGCGCGCCTTGATCAAGCGGTCGCGACGATCGAGCAGGCGATGAATTCCAGCGATTCCGACATCGTACAACGCGTCGCTCGTGTTCCCCATGACCTTCAGGGTGACCGCGGCTTCCTCGGCGACCGGCATATCCGAAGTCCCAGCCGAGACCACCATCACTGTGCCCTTCCCGAGCATCCGTGTGTCTTTGGAAACGACAATAGCCCGCGCGACCTCGTGAAACTCAGCGGCGGGGACGAGCTCCTTGACGCGGGCAAATTGTTCGGCGGACGAGCGCGTCACGAGAATGTTGTGATCGTGCCTGTTCATCGTTTCGACAATTCGCGCGACCTGTTCAGGTGTCTTACCCGCGCCAAAAACGACCTCCGGGAAGCCCTGCCGCAGCGTGCGGTGGTGATCGACGTTTGCGAAGCCGAGATCCTCGAACGGCAGACCTCGCAGACGGTGGAGCGCATCGTCAGAAGTGAGAGCGCCCGATTTGAATTCCCGGAGGATGCGAAGAATTTGTTCTTCAGTCACGACAGCCGTTCCGTCCACTCGCGATAACATTCGAGCGGGCGGTTCGGACCGTCGAGCGGGTCAAGAAAGAGCGACTGGATATCCTTTCGCGAAATACGTGTCTCCAGATAGGCTCCATACAATTTGCGACCCAGCGCGTATCCCAGCAGCTGACCGAGCATTTGAGTCGTCCGGCTCGGTCGAAACGGCGTTCCGATGGCCAGCTTCAATGTTTCGAAGTGCTGCGCGGCCGGACGTCTGTCTTGCTTCAGCAGCGACATCACCGCGCGCGCAAGATCTTCATTGTATCCGATGTTGCCGAGAACGCGTTTCGCCAAAGACTCTATGCCGTCCCGGGATGAATCCAGGACTTTCGAACAGAAGTACCCGAGGGATCGTTCGATAACTGTGACGAAAAACTGGTCGCCCGCTTCACGATCGATTGCCACCGGGAAATCGCCTCGGCAAAGCTGATGGATGAACCGCGTGGATTCTTCCGCGGCCGACGTGAGCTGCAGACGGTGTATGAAAATCGAGTTCAGTTCCGGAATGTATGACGTCCCACTCTCCTGAAAATGATTGAGAGCGAGACGCACGCGTGATGGAGGCACGGACATCCGAGCGAGAAGCTGAGGCAGTTCGGAGGGCGACACTTCAGGGTAGACCTTTGGCAGAGCATGCACGATCGTTTCGTCCTTCTTCAGGTTGACGAATTCCATCGTGACGTCGATGAGCGTGTGCACGAACTGCGTCCAGGCGCCGGTCGCGTCCTCATCGACACACTTGTGCAGGTATTGACGAAAGGATTCGTACTTCTCGATCGGCGTTGCGTTAAAAACACAGTATTGCCCGGCTGCCAATCGAACAGAGTGAACGGCCTCGAGGCCGCGCTTTTGAAGCTTCCAGTAGATCTCATCGACATTCTGGAGAATCACAATGTCTTTTCGTTGAATTCCTTTTTCCCCAAGAAGCGTCCGTACGCGTCCCGGAAGGTGCTTGGAAGCAAGATGCGATTCGCCGAAGACGATCACGAGAGCCCTCTCGGGATCGTGTTCGATGATGCCGGCAATTCGACGTGCTGTGCTTTGATCGCGGCGTCCGATGCTCCGCATGTCGTATCGAGGGTGACAGTCCACGCCGTATATCGGAATCCTAAGATCGCGGGCGGTATTAAACAGGAGCGAGTAGCAGCTCCAGTCGCAACCCCATTCGTCGTCGTATCGAATACTGTTGAGAAAGACTTGTTCAGAGATGCGTCCGGACATCCAACGGTCAAGCAGCTTTTGATGCCGGGCAAAAACCGGTTCTACGCCAAGAGCGATATTGGGGTTTTTGCGATAAAGATCGCGCACAAAGCCGGCCGCGAATTGCTGAAAACGCGATAAAGCGTGGTAATCGCCGATCCATATGATTTGGGATTCCGCAGCCTGATCGAGGATCTCGGAAAATTCGCACACGGACTCAAATGATGCGAATTCCGTCGCAAAATCCTGGATATATTTGAAACTTGGCGACGTATCGATTTGACCGATGGCCGTGCGGATGCGGTCCACGGCGGTCTGTTTGATGTCGGCTACTTCTTTGATACGTCGCTTTGAATACCGCATAAGTCGTAGAAAATTGACAGTCTGGTTCGGACTTGGCTATTTTGGCGAGTCGAGGTTCACCCGTTCTCCCGCAGGCAATGAAGCAAGTGAATTACCTTCTGCCCGGCCAAACGCCCGGACACAGTCCGGTCGGCGAAACGCTGGCCCTATCTTTTAGACTGAGTGCATACGCGGATCGCGAGACGTAAGTGTTGATTTGGCGCAAGTTAAACATTACGCTGGAGATGATCAAGTTTGAGCACACGGTTTTCGCGCTCCCGTTTGCGTTGATCGGCGCATTGTTGGCCCAGCAGGGTTTGCCCGCCTTGTGGCAGCTTTCGTGGATCATCGCTGCTATGGTGGGCGCTCGCAGCGCTGCGATGACTTTCAATCGGCTCGTCGACATTCGATTTGACCGGCTGAATGCCAGGACACAAGAACGTGCGCTGGTGACTGGTAAACTGACGATTCAGTTTGCTGTCACTTTCACGATCGTCATGTCTGTGCTGTTCGTCTTCTCGGCATGGAAGCTGAATCGGCTTTGCTTTTATCTGTCGTTTCCGGCGCTGGCCATCCTCTTTTTTTATTCGTACATGAAACGTTTTACTGCGTTCAGTCACCTCGTGTTGGGTTTTGCGATTGGGATGGCTCCGTTGGCCGCGTGGCTCGCCATTCGGGGACAGTTTGCGTTAGCGCCTATACTGCTGAGCGCAGCTGTTATGTTTTGGATTGCTGGTTTCGATGTGATCTACGCGCTGCAGGACGTCGAGTTCGATCACAAGGCGAACCTGTTTTCGTTGCCGGCGCAGTTCGGAATCGCAACCGCCCTGCGTATTTCTACCGGATTTCACGTATTGACGGTCGGACTGTTGATCGCAACAGGCTTCCTAACGCATTCCGGGCCTATTGCGTTTGCCGGAATAATCTTGGTTGCTGCGTTATTAACGTGGGAACATCTGATCGTGAAGCCGCACGATTTAAGTAGGATAAATCTGGCTTTCTTTAACATGAACGGATATGTCAGTCTTCTGTTGCTCGTGAGTTTTGCGACGGACATTCTCGTAAGGTAATCATAATGTCGTTGATGTTGATCGTGCCTCCCAAGCATTCCCGATTCTTTCAGTTTTCCAGTCTCGATCATTGGAACAGTCTTTATCACCTTAATGGATTCGACATTTTCATCCTCGTTCCGTATTTAACGATCCTCGTCATCTTGGCTATTTACGGCATCCATCGTTACCACCTTGTTTATCTCTATCTCCGACACAAGGATAAAGTTGCAAAACCCAAGGGACAGCTGCCGGTCCTTCCAAAGGTCACGGTTCAGCTTCCGATTTACAACGAAATGTATGTCGTGGAGCGACTGGTTGAAGCGGCCTGCCGTATTCGGTATCCCCGCGAACTCTTAGAGATTCAAGTGCTCGATGATTCCACCGATGGGACGACGGAAATTGCGGCGGCGTGCGTGGAGAAGCATCGCGCGATGGGTCTGGACGTTCAGCATATTCACAGAACCAATCGCAGCGGCTTCAAAGCGGGTGCCCTTGAGAACGGCTTGAAGGTGGCGACGGGCGAATTCGTTGCCATCTTCGATGCCGACTTCATTCCCGCGGAAAACTTCCTCGAGGATGTCGTCGATTACTTCGGTGAACCTCAAGTTGGAATGATTCAGGTTCGGTGGGGGCACATCAATCGGGAATACTCGCTTCTCACGCAGGTCGAATCGGTGATTCTCGACGGTCACTTCATGATCGAACATGGTGGCCGACACCTCTCTGGAAGATTTTTCAACTTCAACGGAACAGCGGGAATCTGGAGAAGAGAAGCGATCGAAACCGCCGGCGGCTGGCAGCACGATACGCTGACAGAGGACACGGACTTGAGTTACCGGGCGCAGATGATCGGATGGAAGTTTTTGTATTTGCCGCACATCGTGTGTCCCGCGGAATTGCCCGTCGAAATGAATTCGTTCAAGACACAACAGTCACGATGGGCCAAGGGACTCATCCAGACAGCAATCAAGTTGCTCCCACGCATTCTGAAAAGCAGCTTGCCTTTGAAGATCAAGATTGAGGCGTTCTTTCACTTGACGGCCAATATTGCGTACCCCCTGATGATTGCGCTGTCCTTTCTTTTGCTGCCGGCGATGATCGTGCGCTTCAATCAAGGCTGGTTCCAAATGCTGTATATCGATCTGCCGCTCTGGCTCGCATCGACGGCATCGGTTTCGATGTTCTATCTGGTATCTCAACGTGAGCTGTATCCCGACTGGCGAACTCGTCTCCGGTATCTTCCATTTTTAATGTCGGTGGGCATTGGATTGTCGGTCAGCAACTCGAAAGCGGTGATGGAAGCGCTCCTCGGTATCCGATCGAATTTCATGCGTACGCCAAAGTATCGAATCGAAAGCCGGAAAGATCGGTGGACGACTAAGATTTACAAGCGCGGGATGGGAATCATGCCCATTTTCGAACTGCTCTTGGGCGCCTACTTCGGCCTGGTGGTGTTGTACGCGTATTTGAACGAGAACTACCCGACCATTCCATTCCTGATGCTGTTCGTTGTCGGATTTACGTATATGGGCCTGATGTCGTTGGTCCATATGACCCTATATCGGTGGCTCAGAGGAGCCTGAGACGGCGGTCCTCCTTCGATCATCCGCGCATGTCCCCATGCTAGAATCGGCGTTTTCATCAACGATACAGGAGCCTGTCTGTAATGATTCAAGCGACTCAACTCCGCAAGGGAAACACAATTCTGCACAATGGAGAACTTTTCCAGGTTGTGGACTACACGCACATCACGCCCGGAAACTGGCGAGGTATGGTTCAAACGAAGCTGCGCAACCTTCGCAGCGGCGCCATCATCGATCATCGATTTCGGTCTGAAGACCGAGTCGAAAAAGCGATCCTTGACGACCGCGAAATGGAATATCTCTACGCCGACGGCGCGGATTACCATTTCATGGACACTGAAACTTACGAACAAACGCACCTGAATGAGGGGACACTCGGTGCCGCCGTCCATTATCTTGTAGCAAACACCAAGATCCGCGTTCAGTTCTACGAGGGTAAGCCGGTCGGTCTCGAGATGCCGCCGACCGTTGATCTCAAAGTTGTGCAGACGGATCCGGGAATGCCTTCGGCAACCGTCAGCAACGTGTTGAAGCCGGCGACACTCGAAACGGGGCTCGTCGTCGGAGTTCCGCACTTCATCAGTGAAGGCGAGTTGATTCGTGTCGACACGACTGAAGGCAAATACGTGGAGCGCGTCCGCGGCTAAGGGTTCGCCGAAGCCTGAATTGATGCGACCACGTGAGGCTCTTCATCCGCGAGAATCGTGCGAACATCGAGCACGACTCGGCTGTTTTCTATCCGGACAATGATGGGCGGGTCCGCCGAACGGAGCCGCCGTTCGAGTTCCGCACTGGAAAGGTCCTTGAATTCCAATTCCACGCCCCAGGACGGGAGTAACGACTCCGGGGCCGACCCGCCACCCGCCACTGATGACAAGCGAATCGCTCGAGCCGACTTGCCCAAGCGCGACGCCAAAGATTCCGCTCTGGTCTTTAACTCATCCGAGGATGCACGCAACATCTGCAGACCGGGAAGATCGTCAACCCTGCCTGCGACGTAGTTCATCAGCACCGATTCAAGTACGCCGATCGTGAGCTTATCGACACGGAGCGCGCGAAACAACGGGTTCTCCCGAATCCTCGCGACGTATACCCGTTTGCCCGCAATAACGCCGGCTTGCGGACCACCCAACAGTTTGTCCCCGCTGAAGCTGACAATGTCGACGCCGGCGCGGATGCTTTCAGCCACTACTGGTTCATCACGAATTCCCTGGGGCCGCAGATCCAGCAGGCAGCCGCTTCCGAGGTCTTCGAACGTGGGAACGTTTCGGTCGCTGCCGAGCCGCACGATGTCTTGAAGGGACGGCCGTTCCGTGAAACCGGTTATCCGGAAATTGCTGGGATGAACCCGAAGCAGAAGTCTCGTTTGATCGTTGATTGCCTTTTCGTAGTCCCTGATTCGTGTGCGATTCGTGGTTCCAACCTCACGCAGTCGAGCGCCGCTCTTGTTGATGATTTCCGGAATTCGAAACGAACCGCCGATCTCCAGTTGCTCGCCGCGTGACGCCACGACTTCTCCGCCCTCGGCCAGCGTGTTAAGAACCAGCATGACCGCCGCCGCGTTATTGTTCACGACAATCGCGGCCTCGCATTCGAGTAATCGACAGATCAAGCGTTCGATATGCACGTCGCGCTTACCTCGAGTTCCGTCCGAGAGATTGAACTCGAGGTTCGAATAACCGGCTGCGACATCGCGAAGGTGTTCGATGGCTGAGACGGGCAAAGGGGCTCGGCCCAGGTTTGTATGAAGAACGACGCCCGTAGCGTTCACAACCCTTCGCAGCGAGGGTTTAAGCGCGCTTTGTATTCGAGCAGCGACTTCTGAAGCGATTCGCTCTGTCAACTCGCGGCGCGAGACAGTTGCTCCATTTGAGGAGAGTTCGCGCCGAAAGTCTCCGAAAACCTCGTCGAGAACCCGATTGCCGAACGGCGTCTCGAGAATCGATTGGTAGGGGACAAGTTCCGGAGAACGAAGAACGTCGTTAACTGGAGGAATCTGTCGCAGTGCTTCCATGCGGTCCGCAATGGTAACTTGAATTACAATTTCGGCGAAAGATGCGAAAGAAAAACGACCTGACTCTGGACCGCATCGAGATCGCGATCGCCGATCTTAAGGTCCAGTACGATATTTTTTTCAATGGCGGTGCGGACCAATGGCCTGAGAGTGCGCATGAGGAACTCCAGCGCGAGATTGATCGCGCCATGAACATTCAGTCGCTGGACTATGCGCAACGGTTCCGTCTCAACTCGCTCGCTTCGCGGTTAAGCGCTTTTGGCGAACTCTGGCGGCGAAATATCGTCAGACTTGAACAGGGCCGTAAGCCCGCGTACGGCACCCGGAAAGGCCGATTTGACAATAACTCGTAACCCCGCAAGACGTCTGATGGCTGTACTGCTCATCAGCACGTGGGCGACAACGGCTTACGCCTGGCCGGCGACCGCGCGCACCAAAATGTTGAGAAGCGCGCAACACGCCTTGCCAAAGGCCCTCGCCACGCTGCTGAACGACTTTGATTCCATCCTGGTGCAGCCCTGCCGGAAATTGAGTGTCGAAGACGCCGCGCGGGCGGCCATCGCTGCATTCAAAGACAAGACATCGAATCCCGCCACGGCGGTAGCGGCGATGCGCGACGCGGGCTGTGCCGCAGCGGACTTGAGCGATCCGCAACTCGACGCGATGGTGCAGTCTCATCTGTCGGAGTTCGCCATCGTCTTTTACGGCATCGATCCTGCAATTCGCCAAGGTGACCTCACGGGTTTCCTGAAAACCCGGCGCGAAGAAAGCCAGCGATTGTTGCAACGGCTGCGACGTTCTTCAGAATTACCCGATCGCGATACAGCGGTTGAGAACTCGCCACAGTTTGGTATTGCGTCGATCGCCCTGTCCCATGCCGTAACGGATATCGCGAACATCTGGTATCACATCTGGAAGTCATCCACCGGCGACCTTAGTCAACAGCTGCCCAAGGCACCGGGGCTGTTGCCGAGTGGTCCGTGGATGCGAGGAGCGTCGTTAACACCGCTCGTCCTTAAAGCAACGCCATCGTAGCAAGAGTTTCAACGGAGTTAAGAAAGTGAGACGAATAGAACGTGCTCTGATCAGCGTGCACGACAAAACTGGTGTCGTCGAATTTGCCCGTGGCCTGGCAGAAATGAAGGTACGGATTATTTCAACGGGAGGAACCGCGAAGCTTCTGGCCGCCAGTGGAATTCCCGTCAGGGAAGTCTCCGATCTCACAGGTTTCCCCGAGATTCTCGACGGCCGTGTCAAGACGATCAATCCGCGGATAGCAGCCGGCCTCCTGGCCATCAGGAACAATGACGAGCACATGAGACAGGTTCGAGAGCACGACATTCCGCTGATCGACCTGGCTTGTGTGAATCTTTATCCCTTCGTCCAGACCACTCGAAAGCCCGGAGTCCGCTTCGCGGAGGTCATCGAGAACATCGACATAGGCGGGCCGTCGATGTTGAGGGCGGCTTCCAAGAACTTTCAGGATGTAGCGGTTCTGACGACGCCCGACGACTACGGCCGAGTGCTTGCAGCCTTGAAAGCGGGGAATGGTGTTTTGGATTCCTCGATGCTGTTCGACCTCGCCAGGAAAGCTTTCCTATGCACTGCACGATATGACGCCCAGATTGCACAACACCTGTCCGGCATCCAGTCCGAAAAAGAGTGCGAGACAGCCCGGGAGAGGTCATTTCCACCCAATATTTTTATGGATTTCGAGAAAATCGCCGATCTGCGCTATGGCGAAAATCCTCACCAACGGGCGGCGTTTTACAGATGGGGGGACCAGCCTCCTCGCGGTTTAGCGGCAGCACGCCAACTTCAAGGGAAGGAACTTTCATTCAACAACATCGTCGATATCGAAGCCGCCTGGAATCTCATCCGCGAGTTCGATGAACCGGCATGCTGCATCATAAAGCACACGAATCCATGCGGAACCGCGATCGCCAACTCTCTCCGGGAAGCCTACGTGAAAGCCTTCGAAGCCGACACCGTTTCTGCGTATGGATCGATTATTGCGCTCAATCGAATCATGGATGATGGGACCGCTACCGAAATCTCGAAGCTTTTCGTCGAAGCCATCGTGGCGCCTGGATATTCCGAGGCCGCGATCGAAATGCTCCGCGGAAAAAAGAATCTTCGAGTGATTGAATTGAGCGGTGATCCAGAGGGGCAAGCTACGGATGCGTTCGAAGTGAAATGCGTCGGCGGTGGAATACTTTTGCAGGCCCTCGATAATTCGACCGGACCGGAAGCGCGCGTCGTGACTAAGCGAGGTCCGACGGCTGCGGAAAGAGCGGACTTGGATTTTGCCTGGCGCGTCGTGAAACACGTGAAGTCCAATGCCATCGTGCTGGCTGCGCGCGGGAGGACGGTTGGCGTCGGCGCCGGCCAAATGAGCCGGGTGGATTCGGTTAAACTCAGCATTCAAAAAGCGTTTCCGAACGCAAAAGGCGCGGCTCTGGCATCCGATGCCTTTTTTCCATTTCGCGACAACGTTGACGCGGCGGCGGCGGCAGGCATCACCGCGATCATTCAGCCCGGCGGTTCGGTCCGGGACACAGAAGTGATTGAGGCCGCTGACGAACATGGTCTGACCATGATTTTTACGGGTGTGCGGCACTTCAAGCATTGAGCGGGAGAATTGTGCAATGCGCCAAGTCCCGAATGTATAATGATCGAAGTCTCACTATCTCTGACGGATGGCTTATGAAGAAAGTTCTCCTGGTAACGCTGTTATTCGCAGCGCTCGCGGTCCCATCGTTCTCTCAATCGACTAAATCCAACAGCAGGGGTGAAGCATACCTCCATTTTGCGAAGGCGCGAATGCTGGCGGAATCGGGAAAGGTCAATGACGCTATTGCCGAGTACAAGAAGGCTCTCGAATTAGATCCGGACAATCCGTCGATCTACGCCGAAATGGCCGACAGCTACCTCCGCGCGCAACCGTCGCGCGTGCGGGATGCACTGAACGCCGCCCAAAACGCGATCAAATTCGATCCTAACAATATCGACGCCCATAAGATTCTGGCTTCGATTTACACGAGCATGATCGGTGACACCAATGGGCGAAATATTACTGAGGATACCGTGAATCTCGCTATTCACGAATTCGAAGAGATCGCCCGCATTGATCCGTCGGATCGGCAGTCCTTCCTTATGCTCGGGCGTCTGTACCAGGTAAAGAACGACGACAAAAAGGCGGAGGAGATCTACAAGAAGTTCCTTGGGATGGAGCCGGGGTCGGAAGAAGGCATTACCGCCCTGGCGCGCCTTCACATGGATGCCGGCGACCACAAACAGGCCGTGGACCTTCTCGAGGGTTTTCTCAAAGATCATCCTGACGCCGACCGCGCTTATGAGGCGCTGGGGCAGGCCTACGCCAATCTCGAACAATTCAACAAAGCGGCGGACGCGTACAAGAAGGCTCTCGATGCCGATCCGGACAACGATGACTTGAAGAAAGCCTTAGCCCAGGCTCTGTTTTTCGACGATCAGTACGACGATGCCGCCAAGATCTACCTCGATTTGCTCAAAGACAGCCCGACCGACGGTATGGCCCTTCTAAGGCTCGGGCAGATTTATCGCGAGCAGAAAAGATACGCCCAGGCGCACGTTTACTTGCAGCAAGCGGTAAAGAATTTCCCAGACAGCATCGAGGTCCAGTTCAATATGGTGCAACTGGAGCGCGATGAGGGATTATTGACGGACGCCGCCGAGCGGATTGCCGATATTGTCAAAAGAACCGAACGCGCTAACGGCCGGTATAGCGAATCGGAGAAGCAGAACCGCCGGGTTTTCCTCACGAATCAGGCGCAGATCAGCGAGACTCTCGGTCACTTCGACGATGAGATCAAGGCTCTCACCGATCTGAAAGCGGTGGCGCCCAACACGGATGGTCGAATCGATCGAAGCATCGTCGACGCATATCGCGCCGCCAAGAATGCGGACCGAGCTCTCGCCCATTCTGAACAAGCGATGAAAGAGAATCCGAGTTCAGTCGCATTGCAACTTGTGCACGCCGACATCATCGCTGAGAAGGGACGCGTTGATGAGGCCATTAAATCACTCCGCGATCTGACCAAAGGCAACGAACAGGATCTCGAAGTCCTTTCGACGATGGCCAATATCTACCAGCGAGCCAAGAAGAACGACGAAGCGATGAGCATTGCCGAAAGCATCGTGAAGCAGTTTCCCGAAGACGCCAACGCGTATTTCCAGCAGGGCTCGATTTACGAGCGGCAGAAAAAGTATCCCGAGGCCGAGCGGGCGTTTCGGAAAGCTCTCGAAATCGAGAAGGATAATCCCGCTGTGTTGAACTATCTGGGCTACATGCTTGCCGACCGCGGCATCAAACTGGATGAGGCAATCGCGCTGATCGAAAAAGCGGTCGATCAGGACCCCATTAACGGTGCTTATCTCGATAGCCTGGGCTGGGCGTATTTCCGTCTCAACAAACTGGACCTCGCCGAGCAGTATCTGACCAAAGCGCTCAAATTTGCCGGCTCAGATCCTACGGTTAACGATCATATGGGAGATTTGTTTTTCAAACTGCAGAGGTTTGAAGAAGCGAAGGCTGCATGGACGAAAACGGTTCAGCTGAGCTCGGATCAGGACGAGATCGCCAAGGTCAAAAAGAAACTCGACGATCTCAAAACCAAGCTCGCGAAACCGTAAACCGGCGCTACAGCAAGTGCGCGGGCAATGACGAACCGAGTTCCAGTTCGCGCACCGGCCGCGTATCTTCCATCGTCCCCTTATAGATTGGGGCGATTTCTTCCAAACGGTTTTCAGGAATCGCCCAACCGGACGCTTCAGCCAACTTTCTCACCAGTTCCTTCATGAAGCACTCCAAACGGTATCGTAACGATAAAAAAGAGCAGCAGCTGAACTTCGGAATCGCCGAAGTTATACTCTCCTAAACCAGAAACCGCGAATCCGGTCAATGCGGCGATCGCAGAAAGCGCGATCCAACGTGATTCCTCGCCGGCCGACTTCAAAAGCCGGAACAGTCCGGCGTACAGTTCCAGAATAAACCATAGGAAAGCCGCAAAACATATCAGGCCGCGTTCTGCCGCGATTTGCAAATAGTCGTTTTCGAGATGTCCGTAGTAAATGTTGTCCAGATTATTTCCCCTGTAATGGTGAGGGAATTCCATCGAGACTCTTTCGGGCCCAACGCCAACCCACGGGTGTTCGCGAATCATTTGAAGACCGGCCTTCCATAACTCCATACGGCCCGTATCCGGCATGAATTGTCTGTTTGCGTCCAGGCTTGCGGAAACGCGGTGGTAGATCAATCCGGAAGCGGCTGCGGCAATCAAAGCAAGGGGTAGCAATAAGGGCAGCAGTACTCGTTTGGGCATCATCAACGAAACAACAACCGCGGCCGCAACGGCACCCGCCCATGCGCCTCGCGTGAAGCTGAGGATCAGCGCGGCCCCGACCATCGTGATCGGCACGTACCAGCGCCGGCCCAGCGAGACGATCGCGGGAATCGCCGCGCACCAGACCAACAGTTGTTCACCGCTGAAGGTCAGCCAATGACCCATTAATCCCGTGATTCGAGCAAGGATTGTCGGGTCGTCTGCGAGCTGCTGGGTCGTCAGAAAACGCGAATATTTGATAGCGAACTGAATCAATCCATACGCGGACGTCAGGCTTGCGACGGCCAGCAGTACGGCGACGGCCGTTCGAGCCCGTTGCGTTGTTGTGACGAACGCAGGAGGCAGGAGAACCATCACGAAGAGAATCGTTTTGCGCAGAGCCCAGTTCAAAGCCGGATCCGGCGACAGAGCCAGAGAGATCAGCGTTGCAGCGATGAATGCACACATCGGGACGAAGAATGACGGCAGGAGCGGTTTGCGAGGTCGCCACACAATCCATACCACGAGGGCGGTGCTGAGAAAGAGCTCGCCTATAGCGATCGAGACCAATAGTGCGGCCGCTCCAGAAACTGTCAAAGCGTAAATCAGCGGCTCGCGCCGGGAATTCATCTTATTACTCGCTGCGCCCTGTCGGGCTTCCGTTCGCTCCGCTCATGAGTGGCGGATTCTATTCGATACCTTTGATCAATTGGGATATAAATTCCCGCCGTGCTGTACCGCCTGACGGATCTTTACTTCGCGTACTCCTCGACACCAATTCTGAACGGTATCGATTTAAAAATCGAATCCGGGGAATTCATCGGCCTCATCGGGCCAAACGGCGCCGGCAAGTCGACTCTGTTGAAGGTTCTCGCCGGGTTGCTCAGAAGTTATCGGGGAAAAGCGGATTTCGGAGGACGATCACTATCCACTTATCCGCCGCGTGAACTTGGGCAGCGCGTGGCGTTTGTTCCACAGGAAACACACGTGATGTTTCCTTTCTCCGTTGGTGAGATCATCATGATGGGACGGCTGCCGTACCGCACCAACAGCTTGTTCGAGTCCATGCGTGACGTTGAAAGGGCTCAGGTTGCGATGGAGTTGACCGATACGGCACTGCTTGCCCGGAAAACGTTCAACGAACTGAGCGGTGGGGAACGTCAGAGGGTCATCCTGGCCAGCGCGCTCGCCCAGGATCCGGATGTTCTGCTGCTTGATGAGCCGACGGTTTATCTTGACCTGAAGCATCAGGTTCAGTTCTATGACATTGTGGAGCGGCTGAATGCGGATCGAGGAACGACGATCGTCAGCGTAACGCACGACGTCAACCTGGCCGCTCGTTATGCGCACCGATTGATTGCCATGCGCGACGGGCATTTCGTAATCGACGGTTTACCCCGGGAAGTTCTAACGACGAAGAACCTTTATGAAATCTTTGAAATCACCGCCTCGATCCTCGAGCGTCCCGATGGCCGCGGATCGTATGTGGTCCCGCTCGGATAAGGGTCCGCTGAGGCCGGCACGGTTTTTCGTAGTGGTGGGTTCCTGCGTCCTGGTGTTTATGACGTCGATCGTCATTGCCCCGTGGATTGGCGCGAGCGGCATCTCCGTAAAGGCCGTCATGGCCGGCGCCTATCCGGATCGCGAAATCTTCCTGATTGCCCGTATGCCGCGCGTGTTGTTCGGAGCAATCGTCGGCGGCGCGTTGGCGGTTGCCGGCGTGATGTTTCAGGCTATCCTTCGAAATTCCCTCGCGAGTCCGTTTACGTTGGGTGTTTCCAGCGGAAGTTCGTTCGGGGCAGTCATTGCGATCTGGCTTGGGCTGAACACAGTTATATTCGGCATTCCGTTGATTTCGGTGGCGGCGTTCCTCGGGGCCCTCTTCACCATCCTGCTGGTGTTTTTCATCTCGAGGACGACGGGCGGACTCCCGACATTTACGCTGCTCCTGGCGGGAGTGACCCTCAACTTTATTTTCGCCGCGCTGATTCTCTTCATTCACTATGCGGCCAATTTCCAGCAGTCGTACATGATGGTGCGGTGGATGATGGGAAGTCTGGGGGATGCGACGAATTTCACTCCCGTCCTTCAGACCGCACCTCTCGTCATTGCGGCCGTCGCGGGTCTCGTGTGGTTGTCGCCGCAGTTGAATCCTTTGGCGGCCGGCGAGGAGTGGGCTGCCTCGCGTGGCGTGGATGTCGATCGCGTTAAGAAGATCTGTTATTTCGCCGGATCGGTCCTCACCGGAGCCGTCACGGCATTCAGCGGCCCGATCGGGTTTGTTGGCTTGATTGTTCCGCACACCCTTCGGCTGATCGCCGGTCCCGACCATCGATTGCTCATTCCCGGTTCGTTCTTCCTCGGCGGCGCGTTCCTGGTTCTATGCGACACGTTCGCTCGCACGGTCCTCGCACCCACGGAAATACCCGTGGGCGTCGTCACGGCGCTGCTCGGCGGTCCGTTTTTCATCTTTCTTTTGAAACGCCGATCGACCGATCTGTGGTGATCCAATCGCGAAAGGGAAGGCGGAGAGGGGGGGATTCGAACCCCCGGCACCGGTTTTGCCAGTGCAACTGCTTAGCAGGCAGCCCTGTTCGGCCACTCCAGCACCTCTCCGTAAGGTTGTGGCGGTGGGCCTCAAACATTATACGAGAGAGATATGATGCCAGTGGACCAATTTCGGCTGTGTCCTGACTATATGCTACGAGCCCATGGACACCGCGCCATTGATCCTCGTCTTTATCTTCTTCACCGGCCTCTCGCTGGCTCTGAACGCGTTGATCTCCTGGTTAGCCGGAAGGGCGGTTGGTGACGCGACGGCGAAAGTCACCACGATGGTTCAGGCGTTTGGCGAGGCCAAACGGGACAATCGAGAATGGGTGGCGTCTCTGCTGAGCGCGTCGCAACAGGCTTTAGACTTGACCGAGACCACGAAGCAGAGGATGTCTGACCTGGAGCCCGTGTTGAAAGACATGCATGACCGATATGGTTTCTTTCTGGCACAAGTCGACGCCCGAATCGAGCGCATCGCAACCGGTGTTTCCGACAATGCGACCCTCGTGCGTGATGCGCTGGCCAAACCGGCGCAGGCGTTCGCAAACTGCGCAACGAATGTCCAGAACCTGGCCGGTTTGTTTTACGGCCGCTCCGACGAATAACCGGCTATTTCGGCAATGCGCGAACGATCGCATTACCGAGATCGCTTGTAGACGATGAACCGCCAAGGTCTGGTGTCCGTGGTCCGTCCGGCTGCGACAAAACATCTTCGATGGCACGCAGCACTGCGCGTCCTGCGGCTTTTTCGCCGAGATGCTCGAGCATCATCGCCGCGGACCAGATTTGACCGATCGGGTTTGCGATTCCTTGCCCCGCGATATCCGGCGCTGACCCATGAACCGGCTCGAACATTGACGGATAGATCCGCTCCGGATTGATGTTTGCGGACGGAGCGACCGCGATCGTCCCGGTAACGCCCGGTCCGAGATCCGAAAGAATGTCTCCAAAAAGGTTGCTGCCGACCACAACGTCGAATCGTTCGGGCGTCATTACAAACCGCGCGGCGAGAATATCGATGTGATATTGGTCCGCTCGAATCTCCGGAAACTCTGCGGAGATCGCAGCGAAGCGCTCATCCCAAAACGGCATCGAGTAGTAAATGCCGTTCGACTTCGTCGCCGACGTGACGTGATTGCGATGGAGCTGTCCCGCAAAACTAAAGGCGTATCGAATGATGCGATCCACACCACGACGAGTGAAGATGGCTTCCTGAACAACGGTTTCGTGTTCTGTGCCCTGATGAAGTCGTCCGCCGACCTGCGAATATTCGCCCTCCGTGTTTTCACGGACAATCCAGAAATCGATGTCACCGGCCTTCTTGTTCCGAACCGGAGGCGTGATGCCGGGTAAGAGCCGCACCGGCCGCAGATTGACGTATTGGTCAAACTGCCGCCGGATCGGAATCAGCAGACCCCAAAGCGACACATGATCCGGGACGCCGGGAAACCCCACCGCACCAAGGAATATCGAATCGTGATCGCGAAGACGGGCGATTCCATCTTCGGGCATCATTCTGCCCGTTGCTTTGTATGTCTCACACGACCAATCGAAATGCTTGAACCGGAATTCGATTCCGAACGCGGCGCCGACAGCATTCAGTATTTTCAGGCCTTCGGGAACAACTTCTTTTCCGATGCCGTCACCCGGAATAACAGCGATAGTGAAAGACTTCATGAGCGCTGATGCCACTTCCAGGCGGTCGAAACGATTTGATCGAGACTGCTGCGACGCGCGGTCCATCCCAAAACGTCGCGCGCCCGGTCCACGGCCGCAACCAAAATGGGGGGATCGCCGGCCCGGCGGGAGCTTTCCCGAACCTTAATGTCCCTGCCCGTGACGCGCCGTGCGGTTTCAATGACACTACGGACGGAATAGCCGACCCCTGTTCCCAGGTTCAACGGCTGCGAGGTAATGCGGCCGTTTAGCAATGCCTGAAGGCCTGCGACGTGCGCTTCGGCCAGGTCGGTCACGTGAATGTAGTCGCGAAGGCATGTTCCATCGGCGGTTGGATAATCCGTGCCGAGGATCTGAACCTCCGGCCGGATACCGGCAGCAGCGTCAAGTACGAGAGGAATGAGGTGGGTTTCCGGATCATGGTCTTCGCCGAATTCCCCGTCCGCATCCGCGCCTGCGGCGTTGAAGTATCGAAGCGAGAGGTATTCCACTCCGTGACTTTCATGGAACCAGCGCAGCGCGCGTTCAAAGGCCAGTTTGGATTCGCCGTAGGGATTAATTGGCCGTTGCGGCGTGTCTTCCCGAATTGGAGTGCAGTCTGGGATGCCGTAAGTCGCGCACGACGACGAAAAGATGAGGCGTTTCACGCCGTGCGCGCGCATCGCGGCGAGTAACGTCAAGCCGCCCGAGACGTTGACATCGTAATAGATCCCGGGTTCTTTATACGATTCGGGGACAAGCGCCTTACCGGCAAAATGAAGGACTCCTTCAATCGCATAACTCTGGAACGCCGCGTTCAGGTCCGCGGAACTTCGTACGTCGCCTTCCACCAATGGCGTTCCATGGACGAAGTGGCGATGACCCGTGGAGAAGTTATCGAAGATCACGGGATGGTGACCGGCAGCCAGCAAAGCTTTCACAGCATGACTGCCGATATAACCCGCGCCCCCGGTAACAAGAATCACGCGACTTTTTTCCTGAAGTACTCGATCGTCATTTGAAGCCCCTGATCGATTTCGACCTTCGGCGACCAGCCCAGAATGCGCTTCGCTCTGCCTATGTCGGGCCTGCGGACCTTGGGATCATCGATCGGCAAATCGCGTTTTTCGATCCGGCTGGAACTTCCAGTGAGCGACAGAATCTTCTCGGCCAGATCGCGCACCGTGCGCTCCTCGGGGTTGCCGATATTGAACGGCGTGTTTAGTTCCTCCGATGGCGGCGCCAGCAGAAGTTTGACGATGCCGGCAACAAGATCCGAGACGTAACAGAAGCTCCGGGTTTGCGAACCGTCACCGTAAATGGTCAGCGGCTGCTTCTGGAGTGCCTGAACGATGAAGTTCGACACGACCCGGCCGTCGTTGGGGCGCATTCGCGGCCCGTATGTGTTGAAGATCCGGACAATCCTGGCGTCGACTCCGTGATATCGGCGATACGCCATCGTCATCGCTTCGGCGAAGCGTTTCGCTTCGTCGTAAACGCCGCGAGGTCCGATCGGATTGACGTTGCCCCAGTATGTTTCGGGTTGTGGATTGACCAACGGGTCGCCGTAGACTTCCGATGTGCTCGCCAGAACATAACGCGCGTTCTTCGCCTTCGCGAGACCGAGCGTCTTGTGTGTGCCGAGTGAGCCGACCTTCAATGTTTGGATCGGCTTTTCGAGATAGTCGATAGGCGACGCCGGCGAGGCGAAATGCATCACCGCATCGACGGTGCCTTCGATGAAGATGTATTCGGTAACGTCGTGATGGATGAATCGAAACTTCGGCCGACCCGCCAACTGCGAAATATTGTCTGTGGCTCCGGTGATGAGATTATCCATCGCGACAACGTCGTGCCCCATTTCGAGAAGTGTCTCGCATAAGTGACTGCCGAGAAAACCGGCTCCGCCCGTAACGATTAGTCTCATTGTGTTTATCGTTGCTCCCTATCGGGCAAATGCTAAACAAAGCTGCGACCCCCCTCTGTCTTACGCTTCGCGCTCCCCTTATCTTCGTCCGATACTGTAGTAGGTGAATCCTAATTGACGCATGTGGCCAGGATCGAAGATATTCCGACCGTCAAACACCGTCGGCTGCCGCATCATCGCCTTCATGCGTTCAAAATTCGGGTTACGAAAAACCTGCCATTCCGTAACGACCAGCAAAGCATCGGCTCCTTCGAGGCAGCCATAGTTGTTGGTCGAGTATTGGACACGATCACCGAAGTACCTACGGGCTTCTTCGACCGCTTCGGGGTCATACGCGCCCACTGAGAAACCATCGTTGAGCAGACTCTTAATGATCTTTATTGAAGGAGCTTCCCTCATGTCATTCGTTCGCGGTTTGAACGAAAGGCCCCAAACCGCAACACGTTTTTCGCGAGTGTCTTTTCCAAAATGCTTTCGGACCTTTGAAACAAAACGGTCGGCCTGATCGGAATTGACTGTGTCCACGGCCTCGAGGATTTTCATCGGGTAATCGTGCTCACGGCCCGTCTGGATCAGGGCCTTCGTGTCTTTAGGGAAGCAGCTACCACCATAACCGACTCCCGGAAAAAGAAACGCCGGCCCGATACGAGCATCCGCCGCCATTCCGACTCGGATCATACTAACGTCCGCCCCGACCTCCTCACATAAATTGGCGATTTCGTTCATGAACGAAATCCGGGCGGCAAGAAAAGCATTTGCCGCGTACTTCACCATTTCAGCAGTGCGAACATCCATAATCAGCACGGGACTTCCCGTGCGGACAAACGGTGCATAAAGATCGCGCAGAATTTCGGCCGCGCGAATATCGTCGGCACCGACCACAACGCGGTCGGGCTTCATGAAATCTTCCACAGCGGCGCCTTGTTTCAGGAATTCAGGATTGGAAACCACATCGAACTGATGCTTGGTCTCTTTCGCGATGATCTCCCGGACCTTCTCGCCGGTGCCGACCGGTACCGTCGATTTGGTGACGATGAGTTTGTACCGATCCATCAAACGGCCGATATCGCGAGCGACGTTGAATACGGCCGTCAGGTCCGCTGCGCCAGTCGCGGACGTCGGCGTTCCGACCGCAATGAACAGAATAAACGACTTCCGGACCGCTGCTTCGAAATCCGTGGTAAAAGTCAGCCGTTCCTCACGCGTATTGCGCTCGATCATCTCCGGCAATCCAGGTTCGTAGATGGGAATAATGCCCTGCCGAAGTTTCTCGACTTTCTTGGCGTCGATGTCCACACACACCACATCGTTGCCGCTTTCTGCAAAACAAGCGCCGGCGACCAGACCGACATAACCTGTACCAAAAACTCCGATGTTCATTTCTACTCCAAATGATCTGCGACGGAATCGCCCACCCTTGTGAGAAACGTATCCGACAACGAAGGGAGCGCTCCGATGCCCTCATCCAAAATTATTTTTTCGACGCGATGTAATGGAAAGAAGATCGTCGTCGGTTGAACACCGCTTTCTTCGCGATGATTAATGTGATTCATCCAATCGTCGAATGCGTTAAGGTCAATGCCTCGAACTGTCACTCCTGAAGCCAGAATATCGATCAGCCGCCCGAAGAAGCGTTCCGTGGGTGACTGCAGATTCACCACGACAATGGAATCCGGCTTCATGGACTTCGATTGTAAGACGAGGACTTAGAATTCCATGCTCCCGATTTCGCCTTCCACGATGAGTTTCGGCTCCGTTAGTTTTTGCACCTGCTCGAGCGTGACGTTGTTCCGCAGCTCCCGGAGAACAAGGCCGCGATCGGTGACGTCGATCACGCACAGTTCGGTGACGATCGTGTCCACCACTTCAACACCGGTCAGCGGCAGGCTGCATTTCTTCAGGATTTTAGGCGTGCCCTCTTTCGTGGCGTGCTCCATGGCGATGATCACGCGGCGCGCTCCCGCCACGAGATCCATCGCCCCGCCCATACCCTTCACCATTTTTCCCGGGATCATCCAATTAGCGAGGTTCCCTTTCTCGTCGACTTCCATAGCGCCCAACACCGAAAGATCCACGTGGCCGCCGCGGATCATAGCGAACGAATCGGCACTGGAAAAATAAGACGCACCGGGCAAGGCCGTGACGGTTTCCTTGCCGGCGTTGATCAAATCGGGATCCTCTTGCCCTGCCTCTGGAAATGGTCCGATCCCAAGCAGGCCGTTTTCGGATTGCAGCAGCACCTCGACACCGGCCGGAATGTAGTTGGCGCATAACGTCGGCATGCCGATGCCGAGGTTTACCGTGTACCCATCCTTCAATTCGCGGGCGATCCGGCGTGTGATGATTTCGCGTTTCGAAAGGGCGGACATTCACTCACCTGCCTTCCTGATCGTGCGCTTCTCGATACGCCGCTCATAGTGAGCGCCTTGAAGGATCCGCTGAACGAAAATGGCCGGCGTATGCACATGGTCAGGTTCGATCTCGCCAACCTCCACGAGATGTTCGACTTCAGCAATCGTCACACGTGCCGCGGTGGCCATCATTGGATTAAAGTTCCGTGCTGTTCTTCGATACACGAGATTACCCCAGCGATCGCCCTTCCACGCTTTGACAAAGGCAAAGTCCGCGGTCAACCCGCGTTCCATAACGTACATGCGACCGTTGAACTCGCGCGTTTCCTTTCCTTCGGCGACAAGCGTTCCATAGCCCGTCGGCGTGTAGAAGGCGGCAATACCCGCACCGCCCGCGCGGATGCGTTCGGCGAATGTACCCTGCGGGACCAGTTCGATCTCAAGCTGGCCGGACAATACAAGCTCCTCGAATAATTTGTTCTCGCCGACGTACGTGGAGATCATTTTTTGGACCTGCCGTTTTTGGAGAAGGAGCCCGATGCCAAAGCCGTCAATGCCGGCGTTGTTGCTCACGATGGTCAGGTTTCGCACGCCTTTTTCACGGATCGCGTCGACAAGATTCTCGGGGATGCCGCAGAGTCCGAATCCACCCATCATGATCGTTGCTCCATCCTTGATGTCGGCGATCGCTTCATGCACATCGCGCACGACCTTGTTCACACGAGACCTCCAGCGTTACGAGTCATGAAAAGATAGCATGTCAGTCTGGATCGGGATGCGCGAGCCAGCGGGCGAACGCGGCCACGCGCTCAACGAGGTCCGGTCTTCCGATGTTCCTTTCGATTTCCCGCACGATCGCGCTGCCGACTACCGCGCCGTCCGCCTGACTCCAGACCGCGCGAACATGCTGGGGCGTCGAGATCCCAAACCCAACGGCAATCGGAGCGGATGTGTGAGTGCGCAACGTCGTCAGGAACTGTTGAAGATCGCCGTCGAGCTCCTGCCTTTCACCGGTGACGCCGGTTCTCGATACCGCGTAAAGGAAACCGTTAGAGGCTTCCGCTATCTTCTTCATGCGTTCCGGTGAACTGGTCGGGGCAACAAGAAAGATGGTGTTCAGGCCCGTGCGGTGCATGGTCTGCACAAACTCATGGGATTCTTCGACGGTGAGATCCGTTGCCAAAACCCCGTCGTAACCTGCCGCCGCCGCGTCTCGCGCGAGCCGGTCGAGACCGTATTTGAACAGCGGATTGTAGTAACTGAACATAAGGAGCGGGACTTCGGAGCGCTTCCGGATGTCCGCACCGAGCTGCAGAACATTGCGCAGGCTGATGCCCTGAGTGAGAGCGCGTTCGGTGCCGCGCTGAATCACCGGCCCGTCCGCAATCGGATCCGAAAATGGAACGCCGAGCTCGATCACGTCGGCGCCCGCCTTTTCCAGCGCGAAAACGAGATCGCGCGTGATTTCAATATGCGGATCACCCGCCGTGATGTACGGCACAAACGCCTTGCGTCCGTCCTGCCGCAGCCGGTCGAACCGTTTTTCGATACGCGTCATAAATTCGTTCGGAGACGCATCACTTCGTTGACATCCTTGTCGCCACGGCCGGACAGGTTGATCACGACGATTTTGTCTTTGGACAGTGTCAGCTTTTTGGCCTGAGCAACGGCATGTGCGCTTTCGAGAGCTGGAATAATGCCTTCCAACCGGCTCAGCTCGGCAAACGCGTCAAGCGCGTCTTCGTCATTGATCGATGTGTATTGCACGCGTCCGGCATCGTGCAGCTTTGCGTGTTCCGGACCGATCGACGGGTAATCGAGACCAGCCGACACGGAATGCGTCGGCACAACCTGACCGTCTTCATCCTGAAGAATGTACGAAAACGTTCCGTGCAGAATGCCCGGCTTTCCACCCGAAAACCGTGCCGCATGATCGCCAAGCTTTGGTCCGCGGCCTCCGGCTTCGACGCCGATCATTTGAACTTCGCTGTCCCCGACGAAATCATAGAAAAGGCCGATGGAGTTGCTGCCTCCGCCGACGCAGGCGACGAGCATATCCGGGAGACGTCCCTCGCTCTCGAGAATCTGCGCCCGCACTTCGCGGCCGATGACAGATTGGAAGTCGCGAACCATCGTCGGGTACGGGTGAGGTCCAAGAACGGAACCCAGCATGTAATACGTATTTCGAACGTTCGTCACCCAATCGCGCATGGATTCGTTGATCGCATCCTTCAAAGTCCTGCTGCCGGAGCCAACCGGTACGACCCGCGCGCCAAGAAGCTTCATGCGAAACACGTTCAGTTCCTGCCTGCGGATATCTTCCTCGCCCATATAGACGTCGCATTCGAGGCCGAGACGCGCACACACAGTTGCTGTGGCCACGCCATGTTGTCCGGCGCCGGTCTCGGCAATGATGCGTCTTTTCCCCATGCGCACGGCAAGCAACCCCTGCCCGAGACAGTTGTTGATCTTGTGCGCCCCTGTGTGATTCAGGTCTTCGCGTTTCAAATAGATCTTCGCGCCGCTCCAGGCCTGCGTAAGCCGTTCAGCAAAATAGAGCGGAGTCGGCCGTCCGGAATAATTCTTAAAAAGCCCGTCAAGTTGCGCATGAAACGTGGGATCCGCGACCGCGGCCTCATATGCGGCCTCCAACTCCTCGAGTGGATGCATTAAGGTTTCGGGAACAAACTGGCCGCCGTATTTTCCGAAGTGGCCTTTCGTGATTTCTTCATGACTCTTCATGCGACTCACCTCATCATGCGCACATCGGCGCGTTCGACGGCCTCAATGAACCGCCGCATTTTTTCGTAATCCTTCTTCCCCGGCTTCGATTCCACGCCGCTGGCGACATCGACGCCGAACGGATGCAGCTCTTCGATAACGTTTGGCACGTTCTCAGGCGTCAGGCCGCCCGCGATAATTATCGACCCAAAAGCATTCGCCCCGTACGCGCGTTGCCAATCGAAAACCTGACCGGCGCCCGGAGTTGCCGCATCCAGCAAAAAAGTGCCGCTGCCGTGATTGCGCAGCATGTCGACCCGGAAACTTGCGTCGACGCGAAATACCTTGATCACTTTCACACGTTGAATCATTGAGCAATAATCGGGCGTTTCGTTTCCATGAAGCTGAACCGCGTGCAGTCCAAGAGACAACGCGAAATCTTCCAGGTTCTGCGGATCGGGATGATTGACGAATACGCCGACGATGGTTACGAAGGGCGGCAGATGCTCGATGATTTTCGCGGCGCGTGCCGGCTCAATATATCGCGGGCTCTTTTCGTAGAAGTTGAAACCGATCGCGGAAGCGCCGAGCAGCACCGCGTCGCGCGCATCGTCAAATTCCGTGATGCCGCAGATCTTGACGCGTGTCACAGCAGACCTCGGAGCGCCGCTGCCGGATCCGCGGACGTGACGAAGTGTTCGCCGATAAGAAATGCGTCGGCTCCGGCGGCGAGCAGTCGGTCGATGTCTTCTCGGGAATGGATACCGCTCTCGACAACGAACAACCGGTCCTCAGGAATGAGTTTCGCGAGCCGCTCCGAAATCCGGGTGTCCACTTTGAATGTCTTGAGGTCCCGATTATTGACCCCAATGATCTCCGCGCCGGCCTGCAACGCTTCTCCAAGTTCGGTTTCGTCGTGCACCTCCACGAGAACATCCAGGCCAAACTGACGAGCTTCCGCGTAGAGAAATTGAAGCTCCTCCGGTTTGAGCATGGCCGCGATCAGGAGGATTGCGCTCGCGCCGGCGCCGCGGGTTTCGTAGATCTGAAACGGTTCGAAAACGAAATCCTTTCGGAGCACGGGTAATCCTGAAGACTTCCGGATGTCGCCAACCCAGGCGAGGTCACCTTGAAAATGGTCCTCTTCCGTGACGACGGAGATTGCAGACGCTCCTGCGGCCTTGTAATCGCGCGCGATCATAGCGACGTCAAGATCCTTCGCGAGCACTCCTTTGGACGGCGAAGCTTTTTTCACTTCCGCGATGATCCGGACTTCACGAGGTTCTTCCAACGCTTGTCGGAAAGACGGGACCGCCGGCGCCACCTTCGCCATCTGCTTCACAATCGCCTCAGGCACACGCATCTTCGCCTTGCTCAGCCTGACTCTCTTGGCCTCGATCAGTTTGCTCAAGATGTGTGTGCTATCCAGCGCCTTCATAGAACCTCAAGTGCAGCGTTGGGCTTCGTAACGGCACCTATCATTTCCATTCGCGCAGCGCCTCGAGCCGTTTCCGTGCATTTCCGCTGTCGACGGAGTTTGCTGCAACGCGAAACGCTTCCCTGAATTCCGATGCCGCTCCGCCCGCGACGATGGCCGCCGCCGCGTTCATCAGCACGACGTCGCGCCGGGGGCCGCGCTCGCCTTTAAGGATACTCTCGATAATGGATGCATTCTCCGGGGCGTCCCCGCCACGTAATGTGTCTCCCGATACCGCGGAGATCCCAAAATCCTCGGGACTCAGCGTGAACGACCGGATTTCCCCGCCTCGCGACTCCACCACCTGTGTCGGGTGCGATATCGAGATCTCGTCCACACCTTCGGCGCTGTGTACGACGAATGCGCGGTCCACGCCGAGCCCGGACAAGGCCGTTGCCATCAACCGTTGAACTGCCGGCGAAAACACTCCCACAACCTGAAATCGAGCGCCGGCCGGATTTGCCAGCGGGCCGAGGATGTTGAAAACCGTGCGTACCTTCAGCTGCGTCCGCACCGGCGCGACATGCTTCATTGAAAGATGGAAGCGTTGCGCGAACAGAAACCCGATGCCGACGTCCGAGACGGCCGCGCGCAATCTGGGAATGGGCAGTTGGATATCGATGCCGAGAGCTTCCATCACATCGGCGCTGCCGCACCGGCTGGTTGCGGACCGGTTTCCGTGCTTTGCAACTCGAAGCCCCGCTCCGGCAACGACGAAGGCGGCTGCCGTCGAAATGTTGAAGGTTCCAGAATGATCGCCTCCGGTGCCGCAAGTATCGAGGACTGCTAAAACCTCTCCGTCCCAGAACGGTTCCGCCTTTTCACGCATGACCCGCGCAAAGCCTACAAGTTCGTCTGACGTTTCGCCCTTCGTCCGCAGCGCCATGAGGAATCCGGCCATTTGCGCTTCGCTCGCGCTGCCGGTGAGTATCTCTTCCATGGCCGCTCCAGCTTCGACCGGACTGAGATCCTGGCGATCCACCAATTTCTGAATGAGCTCGGTGATCATGCTTTCAGGAAGTTCCTCAGAAGGCTCTTGCCGACGACGGTCATGATCGATTCCGGATGAAACTGAATTCCTTCGGTGGGATATTCGCGATGCCGGAGTCCCATGACGATTCCGTCTTTCGTTTCTGCGCTGATGGTCAGGCATGTCGGAACTTCTGTCACCATCAGAGAGTGATACCGCGTGGCCGGGAATCCCTGTGGCAGGTGAAACGCTGCACAACAGTGAGGACATACGCATCGAGATCCAGCGCGCCGGTGCCACCGTGAGCGTGCGCTGGCCACTCGCGGGTGCCGGTACGGCCAAATCGTCGATCCACGCGCTCAAGGCCGCTGCACTGCCTAGTCCTGAAAGAGGACGCGCGTTCGGTTCCGTAAATGGAATCGAACTGGCCCAGCTTTGAGGTACCGGCTTGATGCCTACCTCGGACCGG
>CAZPBY010000058.1:0-49383 GCA_964584785.1 uncultured Solibacteraceae bacterium | reverse complement strand
CCGCCGTCTGCACTTGTACCGTAGCCGGGAGTTCGGTAGCGCCCGTCTTGGTTACTATAAAGGTAGCGATGGTGGTGCCGCTGTTACCTTCCGCGACTTGCACATCGTTGATCGAAAAAGCAGGCGGCGCGTCGTCGTTGGTGATCGTACCGATTCCCTGGTTGTCGCTGATTGTAGCGTTCGTAGGCGTCGACAGATTGACCAGGAAAGTCTCGTTGGCTTCGAAGGTGGTATCGCCGTTCAGCGTGACGGATACGGTCCTGGTCAAGTCGGCGGCAGCGAAAGTCAGCGTGGTTAGCGGCAATGCCACGTAGTCGGCGCCTGCGGTTGCCGATCCATCCGCCGTCTGCACTTGTACCGTAGCCGGGAGTTCGGTAGCGCCCGTCTTGGTTACGGTAAATGTAGCGATGGTGGTGCCGCTGTTGCCTTCCACGACTTGAACGTCGTTGATCGAAAAGGCAGGTGGCACGTCGTCGTTGGTGATCGTACCGATTCCCTGGTTGTCGCTGATCGTTGCGTTAACGGGATTGGTCAGGTTGACGAAGAATGTCTCGTTGGCCTCGAAGACCGCGTCTCCGTTGATTGTCACGGACAGAGTCTTGGTGAATTCGGTGGGTGCGAAAAGCAGAGTCGTCAGCGGCACCGCGACGTAGTCGCTTCCTGCCGCAGCGGTGGAGTTCGCGGTTTGCACGTCGACGGTAGAAGGCAGTCCGGTGGTGCCGGTTTTGGTTACGGTGAATGTAGCCACAGTCGTTCCGTTATTACCCTCCGCCACGGCGACATCATTAATGCTGAAGGCCGGCGGAACGGCCCGAACGCCGGCTGCGCCGGGATCGTCGATGAATCCATTCGCCGTGAGGTCGTTGTCGCCGCGTGCACCGTCGACAAGGCGTAAAGTAATGCGGTCAACCAGCACAATTCCGGCGCCCGGATCGATATCGACATTGTCTTCAAATTGGGCGCCAGTCGCACCGTCGAAAAGGAACTCGTAGTAATGGGGAGTTGTATTTCCCGGTTCGGCGCCGAACTTCCAGTAGGTGTTGGGATTCGCCGTAGATGGCAGCAGAATCTGTACCGATGTCGCTCCGCCGGGCGCGACGCCTTGCACATCAAAATCAAAAAAACCGAACGGAAACGACACTCCGGTCGGACTGCCCGCAGGCGTGGCCATGGGCCGGACATTCTTCAACGAAGTTCCCGCCGGTGAAACAAACGTGACGCGGTTCGCACCTGCCAGATCCAGCAGTGACGCGACATTGGCCTGCTGCGAGTCCGGTATACCGTCGAAATTGGCATCACCCGGTTCCTGGGTGTCGAACACGCCGTCATTATCGGAATCCGCTCCGATAGTGATGAGCCCATCGGTTGGATCGTTGCCGGCTCGCGGAGCCTGCGTCAAACTCAAGCCGCCTTCGTTCAAACTGACGTTTCTGAAATCGATGTTGGTTGTTCCGTTGGGAGCGGCGGCTTTGATTTGGAAGTCGATCAAGACAAGACTGCCGCTGGATTGGGTGATCGGCTGCGACGGATTCAATGAAATGGAGATGAAGATTGTTCCGTTCGCGTCGTTGACGTTCGGAACGACTAAGCTTCCCTGGGGCAGGACGGTTCCGGGGCGTACGCTCGCGTTGCCGGCATCCAGGATGTTGGTGTCGTAGGTAATACCCGGCAGGTTTGAAAGAAAGTTGCCGATGTCCACCGACTCGAGGCCTGCCGCGTTATCGATATTCACCGGGACGGTGATCGTTGTGCCCGGACCTGCGGTGAGATTCGTCGGAATGTTGACGAGCACTCCACCGTTCACCGCCGCGCCAGCTGGAGGGCCGGCGGCGGCGATGAGGTCCAGCGGGTCCGCGCTCAACAGTAGCCGCGATTCCAACGGTTCGATACGAAAGATGGAGGACTCGCGTCCGGCACTCCTCCGGGCTCTCACCCGAGTTTTCCGATTGCGTCCCTTTGACGAGGTGCCTGAAAACATTCGCTCGAATATGCGCATGATTCGAAAATCCTTTTGGCCTCAGCTGGTTTAAACGGCCCCATTACCGAAACGAGACTCGCCGACGGATTCCTATGCTCAGCTGTATACGCGTCATTTGCGGAAAAACTGGCTCACGAAAAACCAAAAAACTCTGACATTTGTTTCAGTCGGGTTAACGCGACATTGGCTCGCTTTTTACACCGTCCTCGCCAGAGCCTGTAATCGGGGATTTATAAAACTATCCTCACACTTTCTCGTTCGGATAGAATCCGTCGTGTCGCCAACACTGGTTTCGTTTCGCGGATCGGTCCGAAATGGAATCACCAGTTTTCATCAGTCACCGCGGCTTGCCGATTTTGTGCGGCGAGTCGGGCTCTCGCCGCAACGCAAACCGTTAGTTTGCGCACGCAGGCTAACAGCGTGTGCCATATTTCATGAGTCTTAGCGTAGGCACAAAACTCGGTCATTGCGAAATCCGCTCGAAGATTGGCGCGGGCGGAATGGGGGAAGTCTATCTCGCCACGGACACGCGGCTTGATCGGCCGGTGGCGATCAAGGCGCTGCCGGAGCATCTGTCGAATGATGCGGATCGGCTGGCGAGGTTTCAGCGAGAGGCGAAGATACTCGCATCACTGAATCATCCAAACATCGGCGCGATTCACGGTCTTGAAGAAGCGAACGGTCAGCAATATCTCGTGCTGGAATACGTCGAAGGCGAACCCCTGGATGAGCGAATCTCGCGCGGTCCGCTTCCGCTTGAGGACGCGATTGAGGTTGCCGTTCACATTGCTGACGCATTGGAGTCGGCGCACGAGAAGGGAGTGATTCACCGTGACCTGAAACCCGGCAATGTCATGGTCACGCCGGATGGAGCGGTGAAGGTGCTCGACTTCGGTCTGGCGCGTACAACGGAATCAACTTCAGCGACGTCGGCTCCGATGGATGAGAATTCGCCGACCATGTATTTAGCGGATCGCTCCCCCAGTCCGACGATCCCCGGCACCATCATGGGCACTGCGGGATACATGTCGCCTGAACAGGTGCGCGGCAAGCCGTTGGACAAGCGCAGCGACATCTTCTCTTTCGCTTGCGTGTTGTACGAGATGCTGACCGGCGTGCAAGCCTCTCCGTGGCGACACTGTTGCAGATTCCATCGGTGCGACGCTGCACAAGGAACACGATCAGTCGCAACTGCCTGCAAACACGCCGGCGAATGTGAAGCGGGTTCTGCATCGATGTCTCGTCAAGGACAGGCGTGGCAGACTTCGAGATATTGGCGACGCTCGCATTGAATTGGTTGCCACGGAGCATTCGGATGCTTCAGCGCCGGCGTCTACGCGCAAAGTGCGGCTGGCTATGGCGGCTGCCGCGTGCTCGCGGTGGGCGCTGTCGGAATGCTGGCCTTTGAGGTCGCTTACGTCGCGCACCGATTGGAGCCAGTCCCAATACTCCGAGCATCGATCGAATTGCCTGCCGGCGAGCAACTGGAAGTGTTAGATGCGAGCATCGCCCTAACCGCCGATGGACGGAACCTGGCCATCACAACCGCGGACCCGGCCGGCAATACGCGGATTTGGATCCGGTCTCTCGACAGCACCAAGTGGCAACTCCTGGCGGGCACCGACGGGGCTTCCTATCCATTCTGGTCGCGCGACGGGCGCACCCTGGCGTTCTTCAAAGATGGCAAGCTGAAGAAACTGGACATCGCGAGCGGCGCAGTACTGACCATTTGCGACGCACCGGATGCGCGTGGCGGCAGTTGGGGCGCGGATAGCCAGATTCTGTTCGCGCCGGAGCCGTTCGGCGCTCTGGAGCTGGTGTCGTCGGACGGCGGGACGCCTGTTCCGGTGACCGAGGCGCCTGCCAACGCGGGCATAACCCACCGCATGCCGCACTTTCTGCCTGACGGCCGCCAAGCCCTCTTCTTATCCGCGAGAGGTTCGAACCCTGAGGACAAGGCCAACGGCATTTACCTCCTCGACCTGAAGACCAGAGGCGCGCGGCAGGTGATGCAGAGCGGGTTTGAAGGCCTGTACGTCTTGCCGGGACTCCTGGTTTATGCGCGCGACGGCAATTTGGTGGCGCAGCCGTTTGCTCCCGGTTCGGGGCGGGTGAGCGGCAGCCCCACGGTCATCGCGGAAGCCATCGTCTTAAACGGTTCACGCTTTACGGGGGCTTATGCATTGTCGCAGAACGGTGTGTTGGTGACGTATACCGCGGCCCAAATCCAGCAGTCGCAACTGACATGGTTCGACCTGGACGGGAGAAAGGTCGGCACACTGGGTGTGCCGGCGCTCTACTCCGTCCCTCCGGTGATATCCAGAGATGACCGGCACGTGCTGGCGCAGATCGGCGATTTCAGCAAAGTCACGGCCACCCCTTACTGGCACGATATCGTTCGCGGCATCGGAACCAAGCTGCCGATTCCCGACCAACAGACCTCCGCGCTATCACCCGACGGCAAGACGATCCTCTACAGCGCTTCCGGCGGGACGCTGAAGACCTACGCGCTGGACGGCAGCGTGGCGCCCGCCGTCGTACTCAGCGGGTCGAAGATTCCCTATGTCGCCGCTTGGAGTCCCGACGGGGGATCGGTCCTTTATTGCATTCAACAGCAGGGCCAGATGGAACTCCGATTTCTCTCCTTCGCCTCCGGAGAGTCGCGCAGCTTTGGAATAGTGCCGGGATCGAACTGCGTGGGAACGTTTTCACCGGATGGACGGTGGCTGGCGTTCCAATCCGTAGAATCAGGACAAAACGAAGTCTATGTGGCGCCCCTTGGCAATTCGAACGACAAGAGGCAGGTTTCATCAGGCGGCGGGTTTGTGCCTGTATGGCGCGGGAACAAGATTTATTACGTCAATGGGCAGCGGAAATTGATGGCGGTCGACCTCAAACCAGCGGCGAACGGGCCTGAGATCGGTGTGGCGAAAGAAGCGCTCGGGGGCCAGGCGTTGGCGGGACAACTCATCCCTGTGGCGACGCTCGGGACTGGTGAATACGTAACTCACGACGGAAAACGCGTGCTCCTCCCCATATCGGTCACCGATACGTCGCCTCCGCTCAGCCTGGTCACGAACTGGACGGAGGCGCTGAAAAAATGAGTCTCGCCGCAGGAACACATCTTCCTGGCCGGGTCTCAAAATGGAGGGCAACTCCCGACCTGCAGCGGACCGGTGATAGCGTTCGGGATGCCGGAGCAAAGAGGTGTGATATCGAAAACGACAAAGTAACCCCACGACGGGAATTGCTTGTCCGAATCCGGCGCGCTGGCGGTATCCAGGACGAAGTTCAGCCAGGTATTCGCGTCCGGCGGATTACTTCCTCCGATCAGCGCTCTCGCCGGCAGATTGTATTTCTTGCCGGCCAGACTACTGTCGATGTCCTGTAACGTCGTTCCTTGATTTTGTCCGCCGAACAGAAAGCCCGCATTAAAGGTGCACGGATCGGAGCCCGAAGCAGGGAAGGCCGTCGATTCGCAGGTATGCGCCTGCCCTGATGACGGCAGCAATGGAGGCATCGGAAGCAGGGAAGCTATATAGAAAATCGAAAGGGGATCCTGCAGGCCCAGGTTCCAGTATGGCGAAACGGAGGTGCTGATCGAGAAAGAATCAAACAGCCCTCGACCTGAGGAATTATACGAATCCCATGTAGAAAGATGGTAGCCGACCCACACCTGATACCCGACCGGTTTGGTTATCGGACGGGCTCCCGGACCCGTAGCCGGCCGGAAAATCGGAGTAAGCGGAAGAGACAGTCCGTGAATACTGCGGCTTTGCAACTCGTCGCGGCTGCGGGGAATGCCCAGCGTAACGACGGGCCCCGTGAAGATCGGCGACGGCGTCACGGTGACCTCCGGAGAGTCCGGGCATGTGTCGCAATGTCGCGCTGCGGCCGATAAGACGGCGTTGAGTGCGTTCACGATTTTCATCCTGTTACTTTGAGGATCGTTGCCACCGTTGTCTGCCGTGGAGAGCAGAGTCTGCATCACCTGGTCGGCGGACAGCCGCGGATTGGCTGCCCAAACCAACGCGGCGACACCAGAGACGAACGGCGTAGCGAAGGAGGTGCCTTCCTGGGTGGAGTACTGTCGTCCCGAAAAGCAATATGTACAGTTGTGCGCCTGGGTCGTGTGAGCGAACCAGGGAGCATAGAGCTTCACCCAACTGCCAAAGTTTGAACCGCTATTGTCCTGGCACATCGTTGGGCCGGCCTGGAGATTCCGGTCCAGGTCGAGGCCGCCGACGGACACTACCTGTGTGTTATAGGTCGTTCCATTGAACGATGTCTGCGCGGCGAATCCTGCGGGGTAGAGCCGATCCGAACAATAACTATTCCCGGCGCCGGCCACCACGAGAGCGCCTGCGCGATTGGCCGCATCAATCGCCGAGGCCGTTACGGCGTCCGGATTTTTGAAACCCAGGCTCAGGTTGATGATCTTCGCGCCACGCTGCAGCGCATCTTGAATTGCGCTCGCCACGGTCGTGGCCGATCCGCTGCCAAAAGCATTTTGCGACTTCTCCGCAATGATCGGGCTGGCCCACGATACTCCCGGTATTCCGATCGCATTGTTACCATCGGCCGCCGCGACACCGGCGACACCGGTGCCATGACCGAAATCGTCCATCGGGTCGTTGTTCGTGTCGCAGCCGACGATGACGGTAGGGCAGTTCACGACAAAGTTTTTACCTTTGATGACTTTCCCCGGGTTCGCCAGATCTTCGTGGGTGTAGTCGACTCCTGAGTCGATGATGGCAATGGCGGGGCCAGGGTAAGCCGTATTCGGGTCCGAATCGGTGCTCAATCCCTGTGTTATCGCCCAGGCTCGATCCACTCGAATTTCCATCAGCTCCGGTGCAGCAGACCCCTGCTCGCAGATTCTGAGGTCCGGGAGCTTTGTTCCCGGATCACACGGAACGAAGTCCGCATCGTTGGGGAGAACACCGGAGGTTTGGAGGATGTAATTCGGTTGAGCGTCGGCAACCAGAGGGGAACTCAGCAACGCATTCACTGCGTTCAAAACACCCTGCGCGCTGGTACAGCCGATGCGAATTTGCCAGATGTGCAGCTGCGCGCCGGGAATGAAACCGGCCACTGTTCCGCCGATTCCCGCGGCCAGCGTCGTGATCGCGCTGACGTCCGTTCCCGGTTTGATCAGCGCGAGCACCTGGTCACACGACATTTGCCTTCCGCTGGTGTCGGTAACAACCAGGCTGTTGGGGAAATATCGAGGTTCGACCGGAATTTCCGCTGGAAGGATCTCCAGTGGAGTGATGGCGGACCGCACCGGGCCGGAGAGTGTTGCGAAAGTCGCAGAAACTCGCAACCGGACTGCTCCGGGGTTCTGGTTGAATACAAAATTTCCACTGAAGATACGGTCTCCAGCCTGGCGGTCGCCGTTGACACCGCCATCGCTGAGAGGTCCCACCGTTCGGAGGATGTTCCCGCCCGCATCCACTTCCTCGAGGGATACTCCTGTTGGTGCCTCCGGCCCGCCGCCGGAGATGAAAGAAGAAACGGTCACTGCGGCGGCAGTGCCCGCTGAAATCGCGCCGGGATTCAATACGGGTGCCCCCGTTGTAGGGACTGGGCCGGTCGAAATTGGTTTGGTAAAAGCCAGTTGGTTGTTGACGGCATCGAAAGCATTCTTTGCCATTTCCTGGACGTCTTTAACATTTCCGTACCAATCCGTGCCGCCCGGATTGGACTGACTCGCTGCATAGAGGAGCAGGTAAGACACACTCGCGGAATTTGCCGGGCCGATACCGAACGCGCTCGTGACGTCGACACATACGGCTCCACCGTCGCAGATTCGAGTCAGATCGATACTCGTGCTGCCGATCGGGGCGGGAGCACCGATACGATTTCCACCAAGGGCCGGATCGCTGAAGTAGGTATCGAGTGCAGTCGCAAGCATTTGAGCTTTCAGCATGAGATTCATGGCTGGACCGGATGCATTTGCCGAACGGATCACGCTCGAGACATAGAGGCCGGCCTGGCTGCAACTGGCAGTCGCACTGAGATCCTGGAAAGGCGGGTACTTTCGCAGCCAGCCCCCGACGTTGCAGACACCGTTGGTGGCCTGTCCGCCGGCGATGATCCCCTGACCGTTCCTGTTCTGCCAGAAACCCATGCCGAGAGCGCCCGTCTGTGCCGGGGATTGTGCTTCGAGAACGTGCGTGACGACACCCACCGCCGTCGTGAATAGCAACAGGGAAACAATCAAACGCATCCAGGCCTCCTGCGAGGGACAGCTGCACAAATTAAAAAACACGTCGTGCGGAAGCGGGGTCTCTCCGCCGACTGTGTCCAAATCTTCGGTGTCAATGAATATTGCGTCATTCAGGCGGAAATTGGCTCAGCAAAACTGAAATATTTGCCATTTGGGGCCCACTTATTCTCAACGCGTAATGAATGACGCCGCCGCAGATGTGACGCGCCTGCTTCACCAATGGAGTGCCGAGCGTCACAACGGGGATAAGTAGCTATCTTTGGACCATGAAATTTGACGTTGGAGATGGGACATCCCGACAGTTGGCATATTTCAGAAGCTGCGTTCGAAATATCTCAACTGTCGGGATGTCCCGTCTCCAATGTGAAGCGTAGTTGTCCGATGGACTATTGGCTTGAGGTCTTCCGCGACGTTGCGTTGCGACGCAAGCACGTCTCGGCGGGCACTATGGTTGTCCGTGATTTCCTTTTCGCTTATTCTCCTTTGCGGCACCGGAGCCGAAATGAGAACAGTGGTGATGTTGATGCTCTCGTGGTTCGCGCTTGCCGGCGCGGGGTTTGCGCAGGGCATGTTGAATGCGTCCCAGGATCTGGTCCGTCTCGGCATCGCGTCCTCCAATATGGAACCCAATCGGCCGAGCCTGGACGCGGGACCGCTGTTTTTGCGTGCGGTGAATTACGCGAACAGCCATCCGATTTCACGGGTCATCGTGGATCCGGGCGCGTACTACTTCAACAGTCTGCAGAACACCAGCTCCCATGTCACGCTGGCACAGATCAAGGACCTGACCATCGATCTTCAGGGCTCGGACTTGTATTTCAGCTTTCCGTTGCTCACGGGAATCATCGTCACACACGCCACAAATGTTGTCGTGCAGAACTTCACCACGGATTATGATCCGCTGCCCTTCACGCAGGTTCGAGTCACTTCCGTCGATCCCGTACAGCGAAGATTTCGATTTGCGGTGGACGGCAATTGGCAGAACCCGAGCGTGCTCAATGCGGCCTATTCCGCCATCAACGGCTCGATCGAGGTCCACTTTTTCCGCAACGGCCGTCCCATCACCAATGTGGCGCGCTTGTACGCTGTGAATCCCGTCGGCAGCGATGAATTTACGGTTGGGTCGGATCCGGGCAATTACAGCAACAGTGCGGTGTTGGCGTTGATCAAACCCGGCGATATTGCATTTCTCGGAATGCGCACAGGCCGCGATGGAGCGATTCGCGTGACGTACTGTACCGGCTGCACGTTTCGAAATATCCGGTCCTATTCCAGTGTGGAATATGGGATTGGGTCTTTCGTTACCGACTCGAGCGTTTTTGAACGCACGTATTCCATGCCGCGGCCGGGCACGGATCGCCTCGCCAGCACATACGGCCAGCTGGAATTCGGGGCCATGGGACCGGGAAACCAATTCCGTCTGAATCGCATGATCGCGACGATGGATAATGCGCTCATCGAGATCGCCGATTTTCTGGGAAGCGTCAAGAGCCAGACGAATGCGCGCACTTTCGTCGTCGAAGGGATTCCGGGCATGCGCTTGTCTCTTGGTCTTCTTCCGCCGCCGGGCACAGCCGTGAGTTTCCAACGGCCGTCGGACGGGGCCATCCTTGCGTCCGCGGTCATCGTTTCTCAGGATGCGCCGCCTTTCACAAATCAAAACCCATACCCGGTGACTTTTACGTTCGATCGCGATTTGCCGGCCAGTATCGTGGGCGCCGTCATGTATGGAACCAGCGACGATCTGCGCGCCGGACGAACACTCATCGAAAGAAATGCTCTTGAAGAATCCACGGACTGCTGCCGCGGATTTTTGCTCGGCGGGATCGGTAACAGCAGTATTCGCGGCAACTACATTCAACGATCACCGATGTCCGCACTGCAACTCGAGAACTCGATGTTTACGGCGGAACTCACGCCGCCGGTCGCGAACCTGACCATCAGTAACAACGTTATTGATAAGGCAAACTGGACAGCCACGGGTTTTCCGGCTTTTCAGCTCGGCGGCATCGAAATCCAATCGATGCAATCCAATTTCTCGATAATCAGGACGACTGCGCATCAGAACATTGCCCTCACCGGAAATTTCGTTGCGGATTCCGGAGGTCCGGGACTTTGGCTCGGGAACACCAGCGGCGCGTCCGTGACCGGTAACTACTTCATCGACTCCGGGCGGAACCCTGTCGTCCAAGCCGCGACCGCAAACTTTGGAACATCGACGCCGGTGGTGGTTCAGTTATCGGATAACGTCAGCACGGCGAACAATGTCGTCGATCCGACGTGGCGGCGAATGTGGGTGACCGATCGCGATTATCGCGAACTCGCGGCGTACGCGCCGGAATCGGCGATTCGCCTCAACGCCCATGGCATCGGTTCTCTGATTCCCACTCCCAGCGTGACGCTCACGGATGCGGACGGGAACGTCACGCCATTGCCGATGGCAGCCTCGAGCGCTCACGCGATCGATCTGCAAATCCCGGCGTCGGCGAGCCTCGGCGGTGCTTATCTGACGCTGACGTCAGGCAGCGTGAAGTATTTCGGCACGCTGTTTCTCGACGGAATCGACAACATCCCGGCTTTAAACGGATGCACGTATGAAGTGAGCCCCGCGGCGTCTGTGGTCGGAGCGAGCGCGGGCGTCCTGCCGGTTTTGGTGGTCACCCAGGTGGGATGCGGATATCAGGTTTCCGCAACAGACTCCTGGGTGAGCGCCGGAGCGAGCGGCAGTGGACCATCCGTCGTTTCGATCGCCTTTTCGGCGAAGCCGGCAGCGGATCGCACGTCAACGGTGGAGATCGGCGGCCAGCAATTCACAATGACGCAAACAACGCTTAGCGAACCCGCCGGGTCCACCCGGTTAGTTTTTCCTCAGTTCGCATTTGGCGGCGGCTGGTATTCCGCAATTTACTTCTCGAATACGGGAACAAGCCCGGTTTCATTTTCTGTCAGCTTCATCGACGACACCGGCGCGCCTCTGATGGTTCCTTCCGTCAGTGGCTCTTCGGTCGTTGTGAATCTCTCGGGCCGGGGCACGGCGGTCATCGAAGCGCCGAACGCAGGATCGCTGAAACAGGGATACGTGTCGATGTCGTTGCCTCCGGGCGTTGCCGGTTATGGCGTGTTCCGTCAGAGCCTGCCAGGAATTCCCGATCAGGAAGCGGTGTGTCCGCTTTCGAGTGCATCATCCATGACGAGCACTCTCGTGTGGGACGAAACAAATGTCTCGACGGCCGTGGCAATACTCAATCCCAGCTCTGTGCCGGTGACGGTCACGATCACGGTCTGGGACAGTGCCGGAAGTGTGATCGGCACGTCGTCCGTCAACCTTTCGGCAAATAACAAAACGGAATTCTTTTTGCGGACTCTGCCGGGCCTCGCAGCGATGGCCGGCAAAAGAGGTTCGGCCCAATTTGCAGTCTCAACGGGTAATCTTGCGGTTCTCGGTCTGCGGTTCGGCGCGGCAGCGTTTACTTCCATTCCCACAACACAGTAATCCGACAGATTGCTGGTGGAGAGTTTCCGTTAAGCGCTGCTCACCGGCAGCAGACGTGTTAACCTTCATCGCGGAGGAGTCCTTATGAACCTGCGGTTCGTGTCTCTTATTTGCGTTCTGATTTCCGTTGTGTTCGTCGGTTCGGCGTTCGCCCAGGATCCGATCACCGGCACATGGACCGGTGACTGGGGGCCGAGCAAGACGGACCGGAACCAGGTGACTGTTCAATTCAAGTTTGACGGCAAGTCTTTGACCGGCACTGTGAATCCGGGTCCCAACGCCGTTCAGCTCATGAAGTCCACGTTTGATCCCAAGACCGGTGCGGTCCATATGGAAGCCGACGCGAAGAACGAGATGGGCGCCGGTATGGTTCACTTCATCGTCGACGGCAAGCTCGATAAGACCACGATGTCCGGAACCTGGAATCACGACAAAGTCAAAGGCGACTTCAAGATCACCAAGAAGTAAGTCATTATTTACAACTGCGAATACGACTACGCCGAGTTGTAGCGGCTTCGGCCAATCGAGACATCCTCGCTGAAATCCGACTCATACTCGGTGCGGCGCATGTCCGCATCGAGTATTGTCGCGTCAACATTCGTTAAGGTCAGGTCGCATGAAAGTTGCAACGCGATTCCTGGTCGTTTTCCGATGAAACGACGGCAATACCGAACGAATGTATTTGCCACGATCCGTTTGTGTTGTATACCCTCTCACCAAAGTTCTGAAAACAATGTGCGGCAAAGAACCGCGCGCTTTTGGCTGTTGCTTTCTTCTTGGAGATTGGGAGGAACAAATGGAGCGTCTATTTAGTCGACCTGCGTGGACGACCCGGGCTCGAATTGCATTCTGTGCTCTTGCAACCACCCTCATCATCGCGGCCGTGCCTGCAGCCGCACAAATCAGTGTAACGGCTCTCCGCGGTATCGTGCGGGATCAAACGGGCGCTGTGATACCCGGCGTCGAGTTGCAGCTTCAAGACACCGCGACAGGAATTGAAAAGAACACGCTGTCGATTGAGAACGGAACGTACTTTTTCCCGAATCTTGTCGACGGAAAATACAAATTAACGGTCGTGTTTCCGGGATTTCAGACAGCGATCTACGACTCCATCGTCATCAATACCGGACGCACGACCGACTTCCCGGTCGAATTGAAAGTCGGCGAATCCAACGCGGCCGTCGAAGTGGTTGCGCCTTCCGTGCAATTGGAAACGACATCGAATGCGGTCAGCACGACCATCAAGAATTCGAGCATCATGACGCTGCCGAACAGCGGACGTTCCACGCTCGACTTCGCGCTCCTGGTGCCGGGGGCCATGTCTGCGGACACGAATCGAAACAGCACGTTCAACGGCCTGCCGAACGCTTCGATGAACATCACGCTGGACGGAATGAACAACAACTCTCAGCGCTTCAAGAGCGGCGGCACAAGCTTCTTCGCCTTTGCTCCGATGAGAATCGACGCGGTTGAAGAGGTTACGGTCTCCACGAGCGGCATGGGTGCGGAATCCGCGGGTCAGGGCGCGATGACGATTCAAGTGGTGACCAAGCGCGGAACCGACAAATATCACGTCCATTTGCTGCACCAGTGGCACAACGAGTGGTTGAATGCCATCCCGTATCAAACCAAGCTGGCAAGCTCTTACGACTCCACTCAGGTGAAGCCGCGGACAAGACAGAACTACATCGTGGGAAGCATCGGCGGTCCGCTGCTGCCGTGGATTTCGTCACTCAAGAACAAGCTGTTCTTTTTCGCCTACTTCGAAGCGGTGCCGCAACCGTTCAGCAACAACCGCAATGTGAACGTCCTTCAGGATGAGGTTCTCACCGGAAACTACACCTTCATCGACAGAAATGGCGCACGCCGGACGTTGAATTTTCTCGATGTGGCCCGGCAGAACGGATTTCCTTCCGCCGTCGATCCGACGATCCGCGGGATGCTCGAGGATATTCGCGCCACGAAGTCAACGCCGGGCGTGAATCTGCAGGAGGATTCGAGTTTTCCGTATCGTCAGGTGTTGCGCTGGACTCACCGTGCAACGACGAACGAGTTCTACCCGACCACTCGAGTCGATTTTCAAGCGACGCCGAACATCGCGTGGCACGGCAGCTGGAACTTCCGCAACTCGCGGTTCGCGGGAACCAACGGAGCGCCTTACCCCGGCGAGGCCGCAAGCAAATACGAATGGGCGGACGGCAGCAAAGCCAACGTGTACACCGCGAGCAGCACACTCGACTGGACCATTTCGAAGAGCCTCTTCAACAATTTCGTTTTTGGTATCCAGCGCAACGGCGAGTTCTTCAGTCCCGGCTTCGACATTCATCAATACAGCAAGTTCGGCGACCGCCGTCTCGTGCTCGGATCAAGCACAGCCGCCGCCAATACTTTCGCTACAGCGTACATCCCGGACAACACAACGGACGTGCGCAACAATCCGGTGATGGAGATCAAGGACAACCTGACGTGGATCAAAGGCAAGCACAACATGAAAATGGGCGCGTCGTTATTGAATACCACGTTCTGGTCCAGGTTTTACGGCAACCGCGCCGGAGTGCTCACCTATACCTTCGGCGTTCGCTCGGACGATCCGATCAACAATGTTCTCGATACCGCCATAAGAAACGCGAACGTCAATACGACCAACACTACCGACATCGACAACTTCAAGAACCTTTATGCGCTTCTGACCGGCCGGATCAACGCGATTACCGGAACCGCCAATGTCAATCCGGCGACGAAACAGTTTGAGAAGTTCTTTCCGCAGCCCACCAATTTCGCCTTCAACACCGTTGGCCTATTTTTCCAGGACTCCTTCCGCGCGACGAGGGATCTGACGCTGAACTACGGTCTGCGCTGGCAGTTCGACGGATCGATTCACGGCACGGTCCCGATCTACTCCAGTGTTGCGCCGGACGGAATCTTCGGCCCTTCGAAAGGAAATTTCCAGCCCGGGGTTCTTGGTGGAAATCTGAATCCGGCCTTCATTCAGATCGACAACCCTTACAAGAAGGACCTGATGAATCCGGGACCTAATTTTGGATTCGCGTGGAATCCCACCCGAAGTAACGGACTCCTCGGTTCGATCATGGGAAATCAGAAAACCGTCGTCCGCGGAAGTCTTGGTCTGACTTTTTATAACGAGGGGTTGAATACCGTTTCAAACTACCTCCCGAATAATCCGGGCGCGACCCAAAGTATCGCGAGCACCGCTAATGTGAATTTCAAGCCGGGCGAGTTGCTCCTGTCCGGTCCGGAGCCCGCGCTCTCGGTCACTCCCGCCAGTTTTGCGTTTCCGATTCCGCTCGCCAGCTTTGTGCTGAACGGTGGTCGCGACATCAACGCCTTCAATTCGAACATGAAGTCGCCCTACACGTCGAACTGGACGCTGGGCATCCAGCGCGAGCTCACGCGTGGAGTGACCCTGGACGTTCGTTATGTCGGTAACAAGTCCACGCACATGTGGCATCAGCAGAACATCAACGAGATAAATATTGTCGAGAACGGATTCACCAGCGAGTTCATCAACGCTCAGAAGAACCTCGCCATCAGTCGTGCCACGACGTCGGGTTCGGCCGGCGAAACCTTCCAGAATCGGAACCTGCCGGGTCAGGTTCCGTTGCCGATATTCGAAGCCGCATTCGGCGCGAACGGCACGCAACCGGCGATGTCGGCCAGTTCGGGATTTGCAAACGCGACGTACGTTCGCAATCTCGATTTCGGGGAAGCCGGCACACTGGCAAGCACGCTGGGAAGCACGTCGACACCGGCTCTCTACTGCAGGCTCGTCGGTGCGAACTTTCAACCTTGCGCGGATCTGGGATACACCACCGCCACGAAGTATCCGATGAACTTCTTCAAAGCCAACCCGTTCGCCGGCCGGGTGAACTATCTCGATTCCAATGCGGACAACAACTACAACGCGCTGCAAGTGGAGTTGAAAAAGCAAATGAGCCACGGACTGCTCGCGAATGTGAACTACACCTGGGGTCACGCGATCGGGACTCAGGGAAATGTGACAGGGCAGGGCGGCGAAGATACCTGGCTCACTTTGCGCGACGCGCACCTGACCTATCGCGATACCGGGTTCGATCGGCGCCATATTTTCTCGGCACTCTGGGAATATCAGCTTCCGATGGGGCCTGGTCACTGGTTCAATGCATCCAATCGGGTTCTGTCTCAGGCTCTCCGAGACTGGAAGATCGGAGGTATCGATAAGATCAGCTCGGGCGTACCGATTACGTTGACCGGAGGTCGATCGACCTTCAACAACCTCGGTCCCAACAACACAGGCGCGGACGGCGGTGTGGTTTTCGGAAATGGCATGACGGACAAAGACCTTATCCGGCGTCTGGACACGGTCGTTGGGGATTACGACTATTCCTGCCGCTGCTTCCACGCCGACGTCAAGGACATCCAGCTGGCCAATGGCGCTGTGGACCCGAAGTATTACCGGCCTGGCGACACGCCCGGACTGATCGGCGACGTCATTCGATACCGGGGAAAGCCGTCATTCAACCTCGATATGAGCGTGAGCCGGGAAGTGAAGATTGGGGAAACCGTCAAGATGGGCATCAAGGCGAACATCACCAATTTCCTGAACCATCCTTTCCGCGCTGTTTATGGAAACAATACAGCCAGCAATACGACGTTTGGCCAGATCACCGGAACGAACGCATTCGTCGGGACGCGGACAATCAATCTCCGCGCCTATCTGGATTTCTAGACTACTTTAGCGGCTTCGATTCGTTGGGATACACAGCGGTGAGATTCTTGTCTTGAATCACAAGCGCAGACGGGCGGCCACCGGCGACATAGCCCGCAAGCATGCCGGTATCGATCAAGAGAACCTGCCCGTTGAATCGAGAGCGGATCTCCCCAGGTTGGGGTGTATGTCCGGCGACAAGACGTGCAGCGCCGAGTCCCCGCGTCAATAGAGCGATTTGAGAAGTGCCCTCCTCCTCGCTCCATTCCGCATAGCCGCGGTACCACAGCGGTCCATCCGTGTTGATGGTCATCCAGGAACCATAACCGAGGAACGCTTCCAGAAACTTCTTGCGGTCCGGGTCTTTTTCTTTGGAATCGTTGAGCACTGCCTTCGCGGCGTCGGTCATTTCCTTCAATGTGTAAAAGGGCAGTACGATTTTTTCAGCGACCATGAATTTTCTGTAAGCATCGAACGCCTGAATTTCTCTCGCCACCGCTTCGTTGATCTGCTCGATCTTCCATGACGCGAAGTCGGGCTTCAGACCGCCATGCAAAAACACGCTGTCGTTCACTTTGGCGACGGCCGGAAGGGAACGCAGCCATTTGCCGTACTTACCGTCGGGTGCGAATGCCTCGCGATATTCGATAAAGCCGAGGGGGTGTGCTTTCATCCATTCGTCTTCGCTGAGGCGCGGCGTGGCGTCGGGCAATGCGGCGTAAGCCGCGTAAGCGGCCTTGCGGACGTTTTCCGATTTGTTTCCGGCGTAGCTCGCGTAGTCGGCGGCCGTCACATATCTCAGGTCGCCATAAATGTTCATGGCTTCATGATTTCCCATCAGGACCACGACGCGCCCGTTCTGCCGCGGAGCGTCCTTCTGAAGCTGCATCAACAGGTCCATGGCCGCGCGAGTTTTGGGGCCGCGGTCGAGGATATCGCCGGTTTGAACGAGCGTGGCGTCGCGTCCGGTCCAGCGCTGATTCGCGTCGATCAATTCAGCGCGCGCCAGAATCCCGATCAGAGCGTCGTAGTCGCCGTGGATGTCCGCGACTGCCACGACTCGTGACGGCCCGCCCGGTGCGGACGCTGCCAAAGCCAACGCACCTGCAGCGATGAGAATGGCGATGATGGTCGCAATTCTGTTCATAGTCATTGATCTCGGTCAGCGTGTTGTCCGGACGTATTCGTCGACGTTTTTCGCGAGCACGTCCAGCGGTACATTGCCGCCGAGCACGACCGTGTCGTCAAACGCCTTCAGATCAAACTTGCCGCCGACCGCCGACGTGGCCTGCTGCCGCTGGCGATTGATTTCACTGTGACCGACTTTGTAACCGCACGCCTGACCGGGCCATGAGCAATAGCGGTCGACCTCGCTGGCGACTTCCTCCGGGTTTGAACCGTTGACATCAACGAAGAATCGCACGCCTTGCTCACGCGTCCAGCGTTTCGCGTGGATGCCGGTGTCGACCACGAGGCGGCACGCTCGAAACGCAATCGACTGCAGATACCCCAGCCGCCCGACCGGATCGTTTTCGTAAGCGCCGAGTTCGTCCGCGAGTTGCTCGGCATAAAGCGCCCACCCTTCGGAGTATGCGTTAAAGGCGAGCAACTGCCGGATGAGAGGCATGTCGTGAGTGTACTCACCCTGCCAGATATGACCAGGGATCGCTTCGTGGAACGTCAGGTCGGCGAGACTGTACTTGCTGTGAAGTTTGGTGGTTCGAAGATTGATCCAGAACCGTCCCGGAATTTTGCCGTCGATGGATCCGGCGCCGCCGTAAGCGCCCGGAGCGCCCGGCTCTTCTTCGGGCGGCAGCCGTTTCACTTCCATATTCGGCTTGACGACCTTATTAAATGCGCGCGGCATCTGCGACCGGATCCAGTCGAGACGATTCTGGATGAACGCCAGGATCTCGGCGCGGCCCGGATCGCCGTCGGAGAACTGATAGCGGCGATCCTGCGCCAGCGCTTTCATGCGGTCGCCCACCGAGCCCTGGCGATAGCCGAGCCCCTTCAGGATCGCGTCCATCTGAGCGTGCAACTGTTTCAGTTCGTTCTGACCCATTTCGTGGATCTCGTCGGGCGCCAAGCGGGTCGTTGTGGAAGCCTTGAGGGCCCATCGATAGGATTCCTCACCGTTCGGACGCGCCCACATGCCGGCATCGTTGGTCGCAACCGTCCGCTGTGCCTGCAGCTCCGTGATCTGACGATCGAGCGCCGGTGCGACCTCTTGCACCACGATCGTCCGTGCGCGCTCAGCCCAATTTCCCGGAAAGTCTTTGCTTCGCCGTGCAAGTGATTCGACAAGCGAACCGCCTTCGCGCGCGTTCTTCGCGGACAGCTGAATCTGTCCAAGCGCTTTGTCGATCAGGAAGGCCGGGGGCACGAGCTTGATGGCGCGCGCGGCCTGCATGCGCCCGAGCTCTCCATCCAGCTGCTTTGGATACGACTGCAGCCGGGCGAGATATGCTTCGGCGTCCGCCGCGTTTTCGATCCGGTGATCGCTGTCGAGGAAGCGGGGTATGTCGAGATAAGCGCCGACGTTCTGGATCACAACATAGGGTGTGTTGCGCCATCCGCCTACCGCGACGTCGCCATACGGCAGTGAGAACCCTTCGAGCGAAGTCGCATAGGCGCTGCGAATCACTTCAAAACTGGTGCGCGTCGCGTACGTCAGCGCAGACGTGTTGAATGCGTTCGCCCGAGCCAGGTCTGTTCGAAGCTGGTCGACCATCCGCCGTTGTCCTTCGGCCGAGCGGTCCGTCAGCTGCGAACGCAGAGCAGCTCTGGCTCCGGTGTCGATTCCCAGTGAAGTCGCGCTTTCCGGATACTGTCGGAGTAAGTTCTCGGCAAACGTATCGAGCAGAGCCCGCGCATCGGTGTCTGGATTTGTTGTGGGTGTGGAAGTGGAACTACCATCCCGGGCGCAGCCGAACACAAACGGCAAGGCAGCGCTGGATGCAATTGCGGCAATGGCTTCGCGGCGGCTAAGTAACCAATCGAACACGATCGACTCCCATCATTTGTTAGAGGCCCAACTTTGATTGCTACTCGGTTCGAATCGCTGTCAACGGATCCACGCGCGTCGCGCGGAGTGCCGGCAGGTAGCAGGCTGCCAGTGCGACAACGATCAGAATACCGGACACAGATGCAAACACGACGGGATCTGTCGCGCTGACACCAAACAGCAGTCCCGCGGCCAGCCGCGATAACGCGGCCGACGCGACGATCCCGATGGTCAGTCCGAACACGGTCCAGATCATTCCTTGTTTTAAAACCATTCCGATCAATTGACCCCGGCTGGCGCCCAGCGCCACACGAATTCCAATCTCCTGGGTTCGTTGAGTTACCGAGTACGCCATCACACCGTAAATGCCGATCGCGGCCAGCACGAGCGCCAGCAGACCAAATATCCCAAGCAGCGCCGCGCCCATTCGGGGTGCCCACAAGGCCTGGTCCAGTTGCTGTTCGATGGTCGTAATGTTCGTCAATGGGAGATTCGGGTTCAGCGCCTGAACTTTCCTGCGAACCGCGTCCATGACGTTTTGCGGGCTTCCGGCGGTTCGCACCTGGATGGTGGCGGCCGGAGTGAAATCCTGAAGAAGCGGTAAATAGATCGCGGGTTGAGGGGGTTCGCCGATCTGGAACACCGTCGCGTTCCGCACGATTCCGACGATTTCGCGAACTCGCATTTGTTGTCCAAAGAAAGTGAATCGTTTTCCGATGGCGTTTTCGCCCGGCCAGAATTTCTGTGCCATGGCTTCATTAACAACGACGGCGTTCGGCGCGCCCTCGCGATCGAACTCCGTGAAGACTCGGCCGCTCTTCAAGGGGATACGAACGGCGTCAAAATATTCCGGCGATACGATGTTCGTGAGAGTGAGAAGGTTTCGTTGTCCCGGCTTTTGCTCCTGACCTTCCTTAAAAACACTGCGGAGGAAGCCGCCGCCCAGCGGGAAATTGGAAGCGACGGCGGCGCTGTCCACGCCCGGTACGCTTTTCGCAGCCGCGATGGCATCGATGTAGAACAGATTCGAGCGCGATGGATCCATGTTTTGACTGCCCGGGTTGAACGCGATCATAAACAGGTTTTTCGTTTCGAACCCCAGTTCGATTTGTTGTGCCTGGCGCATGCTTTGAACGAAAAGTCCGGCGCCCACCAGCGCAATCAGCGCCAGAGCCACTTCGGCCACCACAAGAATGGCGCGCAGCCGCGTCCGGATCCATGAAGAGGTTCCCCCACGGACGTTGAGCTTCAGACTCTCGTTCAGATTCGGGATCGAGTATTTCAACGCGGGAACCAGCCCGAACAATATTCCGGTCACGATCGAGATCACGGCCGTAAAGATGAGGACCTTCGAATCCAGCTGAAGAGTGACGGAATCCTGGCCCAGAAAAGGCGGCCGGAAAGACCACAGAAGATTCCTTCCCCAAAACGCGATGATCAAACCGATGCCGCCGCCGAGGATCGACAGGATCAGGCTCTCCGTGAGCATCTGACGGATCAGACGTCCGCGTCCGGCGCCCAGCGCCGTACGAATACCGACTTCACGCTCACGAACCGTCGAGCGTGCCAGAAGAAGATTAGCCAGATTGACACAGGCAATCAGCAGCACGAGTCCGACGACGGTCGTCAACACGCCGCCCGCCATTCGGAACTGATCGCGTTGGTTGATGCCGAGAGCCGCTTCCGAAAGCGGAAAAAGCCTGATGCTCCGGCCCTGATTGTCGGCGGGATATTCCGACGCCAATCGGGACGCGATCGTCTTCATGGCCGTCTCGGCCTGCCCGAGCGAAACACCGGGTTTGAGCTGCCCGATGGCATTGACCGCAAGCGCCCGCCGCGATTCGAAGAATTCCAACATCGTCCCTGCCAGGACTTGCCGATTCATTGAAGACGGCACCCAGATGACGTCGGGATTACCCAGCGTGTTCGTGCCTTTGAAATTCGCGGCCGCGACGCCAATGACCGTGAACGAAGTGCTGTTGAGCGCGATGGTCCGGTTGAGAATCCCGGCATCCGAGTTGAAAACTCGCACCCAGACGCTGTGACTCAAAACCGCAACGGCATGTTCACCGGCCCCCTGATCCTCATCGGGCAGGAAGGTTCTGCCGATAGCCGGCTTCACCCCGAGTACATCGAAGTAGTTTGCAGAGACCATCACACCGTTGATGATCTGAGGATCGCCGATGCCCGTCAGGGTGAGGCCCGTGAACATCGCTCCGGCCAGTCCGGTGAACACATCGTTCTGGCGCCGGTAGTCTTCGAAATTCAGCCAGGAGATCGGGGTCAAATTGAAGTTCAGAACGGCGTTGTTTTCATCCACTCCGGAAACGCTGACGACTCGATCAATCTCGGGGATCGGCAACGGTTTAAGGAAGACCGCATTGATGATTGTGAATATGGTCGTGTTCGCGCCTATGGACAATGCCAGCGACAGAGCGGCGACAATCGCAAAACCGGGGGATTTGAGCAGCAGACGCAAACCATAGCGAACATCACTAATGAGGTTTTCCATACCGGCAAGTGTTACGAATCACGGAACCGTTCGCAACACATAACTACGGCTTCGATTCATCCAGGCTGCCCAGGCAATAACGATAGCCATGAAAACGGTATCGACGACGGCCAGCGCGGAGAGACTGGGAGGCGGATCACCGTTGAGGCTCTGCAGCCAAAGTGCGGTCAGCAGGATGATCATGACCCAAAAAACATAAACCCCCGCTGCGCGTGCCTTCGGCCGCGTCGAACGGACGTAAAACAGAATGCCGGCGAGCCACAGCGCGCCTTCAACGATGAAAGTAGCTATTCTGGAATTCCACAGACCGAGACCCAAACGGATATCCACTCCCGGCATCAAAGGCATATCCGGCCGGTGACTGACAAAATCCAACACCCAGTGACTGACAACCGCGGCGAAAAGTATGGAGGCTCCATGAGTGTCTCTGCGAAAGAGGAAATAGATTCCTGCCAGCAAGCCGCCCCAAACCGCGACCATCAAGAGACTGTGGCTGTACGGAATGTAGACCAGGTCCAGGGAATTCGCGGCCATGAGTCCAGGCTGAATGACGACCTGTTCGATACCTAGCGGAAAAAACAAAATCCACAGAACGTCAGAAAGAACGGCAGCCAGAATCAGCGCCGCCAAAGACACGTTCGGTGCAAATCGTTTACCGGCGAAACCTACCGCGAAATGTCCGACGAACACATTGCCACTTAAACAGAAGAAGCCCACCGCGTCAAATCAACTCTTCCCGGAGAACGGCGCGGCGCTCCCTCCTCGCAGGCACAGCTGTCCAAATTACCGAATCTTGGAGTGGTGGAGCAGCGACTCCCCTCCGAAGTTAGGAGGGGACGTCTGCACCGCAGGTGCAGACGGGGGTGGTTTGAAACGATGCGCAGCCTCCGTATAGATATCGCGCGAAGCGCAACCGATTTGAAAGGAGCGCTTCGCGGTCTTTGAAAACCACCCCGACTGCTCGGGCTGAAACGCCCTCGCAGTCTGCCTCCTAACTTTAGGAGGGGAGTTGCTCGCCGACACGTTCGTCACCCCGACTCGTCTGCAAGCCTCACCGGTTGTGAGTTTGAGCCGAGCGTGGGTCTTTATTTGGACAGCTGTGCCTGGCAGGAGGGGAAAAAACAACGCCGGCGCATCCGTCTTATCCCCTCCTCCGGGGCCTCGCAGGAGGGGAAAATCCAGGAAGCGATTCTCCCCTCCTGGTGGCAGGAGGGGCTCGGGGAGGTACTCCGGACGGGAGTTCGCTACGGCACAGTGACGATGGCCTGCTGTGCGACGAGAGGCAAACCCTGCGTGGTGTTCGCGCGCAGAATCCCCAGCGTGTCTCCGGATTGGAAGCCCGTTTTTTCCGATTCGAAGTGACAGACCAGATCCGCCAAACCATCGCCATTGACGTCTTCCGCGCTGCAAGAATCCAGGCTTTGCTCCGATCCGGTTCGACCGAACGTGACCGAACTCGCGTCGACTAACGCGGGCGCATTGAACGTCTGCGTTGAAAGTATGGCGACAGGGATTTTTCCATGACTGCGCGGATTGATCGGCGCCGGCGCTTCTGAATCCGGCTTGATTGAAATGTCGACCGGTGTCAGAAGAAAACCGCGCATCTCGCCGCCCGGAAATGTGGAGGTGTGAATATTGAGGTACGACTGTCCGGCAAGCAGTCCCGTGAGTAAAGCCGCAGCGGCGCTGGACGGAGTACCGCCGTGGGAAGTTACGAAGGAGGGGTTATAACTCGACGAACTCAACATATCGAATGTGTGCGAATACGTGCCGCTCGTCGTGCCTCCGGGAAAACCCGTAAACGTCGGAACCGGGGTGGCGACACCTGCATTGCCGGGCGGGCTGACGCAGCAGTGGATGTGCGCCGCGGTATTGGCTGCGGTCAATCCGCTGAAAACAACGTTGACCGTCATGAAATTGGTTACCGTGTCCCACGTCACCAGCGCCGTCCCGGTTGCCGGCGATTGCGGGTGTGCGGGATTCTCATTGAGAGGACTGATTCCGGGCACTGACGGCCCGAATCCAATGAACGTCAGAGTTTCGGCCTGGACCGCCAGCGTGAACACGAACAGAAGGATCAGCAGACAAAGCAGTTTTCTCATAGAAAGTATTTTCCTCGTGGAGTGTCAATTAGGGGAGGTGTTTTGAGTGTAGACTCGCTTGATCCTTACTTCAAGCGAGTTGGATCGTTTTCAATCGCTCATGTAAGGCAGCCAGGTTCTGCTCCAGCTTTTGCATTATTGCGGGTGCTTCCTTCACGACGCCGGCTTTTCCAATCTGTTCCAGTTCCTTTGCCGTGTCCCAGACCGCATTCGGACCGAAGTTTGCAGCCGCGCCTTTCAGTGCATGAGCAGCCGCGGCTAAGCTTTCCGCCTTTCGGGATCGAGCGGCCTTTTGAATATCTCGCAGCATTCGCGGGGAATCCTTGATGAAGATACCGATGAGCTTGCGGAGCATTTCACGACTTCCGCCGAGACCATCCAGCAGTTTCTCCCCGTCGATTTGCGATTTCGAGGTTGCTCCGTCGGTGAAGCTGTCAATCGTTTCGTACAGTTCATTCGCGCGAATCGGTTTGGCGAGGTAACCATCCATTCCTGCGCGAAGCGCTCGATTGCGATCGGATGCCATGGCATGCGCCGTGGTTGCGATGATTGGTGTCCTGCCGTGAGAGGGATCTTCCCGTTTGCGAATCGCTGCCGCGGCATCCAACCCGTTCATAATCGGCATTTGAATATCCATGAGCACGACATCGAATCGCTCTTTCAGCATTGCTGCCAGTGCCTCTTTGCCGTTTTCGGCAAGACGGACAACGTAGCCGCGTCTTTTGAGCAATTGGGACATCAACTGCTGATTGACCGGGTTATCTTCCGCGACAAGAATCCTTAACCGCCGCTTCGCACGCGGTGTTCGAACCGCCGTCGCCGCCGGCGTCAGCCGCCGCTTCCTGCGCGCGAAAATCGTCACGATCGTGTCGAGCAGTTCCGACTGCTTGATCGGCTTATTCAAGTGCGCGGCCACCCGCAGTTTGCGGCAGCGTTCGGTATCGCCGCGGCCGATCGCGGAGGTCAGCATAATGATGCGGGTTTTCGAAAGAGTACGGTTGCGCTTGACCCGGCCTGCGAGCGTAAACCCATCCGTGTCGGGCATGTGACCGTCGAGAATCGCGAGAGCAAATGGGTCTTTCTGCTTCACGGCGACTTTCAAAGTTTCGAGCGCGCTGACGGCGTTGTTGGCGACGACCGGCTTCATGCCCCAGTTTTGCAGCAATTCCTTCAGAATTTGCCGATTCGTGGCGTTGTCATCAACGGCCAGCACGCGCAGACCGTCGAGGTTGTGAGAGTCTTCTGCCAGCGATGGCTTTGCCTTCACGCCAAGATTGAAAGGAAGTATGAAACCGAACGTGCTGCCTTTGTCGACCTCGCTTTCGAGCCACATCCGCCCGCCCATCAGACGAACCAACTCGGAAGAAATCGCGAGTCCGAGCCCCGTCCCTCCGTATCGGCGAGTGGTCGAACTGTCGGCTTGAGAGAATGCTTCGAAAATCAGCTCGCGCTTCTCTTCAGGGATTCCGATGCCCGTGTCGGACACCTCAAAACGGAGAACGGCCTGACCATCACTCATGGATTCGGTTTCGACTCGAACGACGACTTCGCCGGTGTCGGTGAACTTGATGGCATTTCCGGCGAGGTTCACCAGAATCTGCCGCAGCCGCGTGGGATCACCAACAAGGAGGTCCGGCGTAGATGAGGAAACATGGCAGGCAAGCTCCAGGCCCTTCTCGCTGGCCCGCAGCGCCAGCAGGTTGGCGGTTTCGTCGACGGTGTCGCGAATGCTGAAATCCACATTCTCCAGTCGAAGCTTGCGCGCTTCGATCTTCGAGAGGTCCAGAATGTCGTTGAGCAGATTCATCAGCGATTCCGCCGCGACCTTCACTGTTTGCAGGTACTGTCGCTGGGGCCGTGTGAGCCGGGAAAGAAGCGCCAACTCGGTCATGCCGATGACGGCATTCATGGGCGTCCGGATTTCGTGACTCATGTTCGCGAGGAAGTCGCTTTTCGCTTTGGTGGCGTCCTCGGCCTGCCGCTGAGCCAGTTCGAGTTCCTTCTCGGCGTTTCGCCGATCGATGAATTGTCCGATCTGGCTGCCGATCGCGTCGAACAGCTCGAGAATGTCGCGATCCGGTTCGCGAATTTCACGGCTGAAGAATTCGATGACCCCGATAACCCCCGCATTTCCGCGAATCGGAAAACCGAACGCGCTGTGTAATCCTTCCTTTGAAGCGATGCCGGCGCGTGGAAAATTGGGATCTTCAACGGCGTCCTGAAGCCAGTGAGGTCTGTCACTTTTCCAAACGCGTCCAGGCAGTCCGACACCCGGTGGAAAGGCGCTTTCCCGAGTCAGCGCCACGAACTCCGGAATTTCGATGGATCGGACATGCCACTCATCCAGGCATCGAATCACATTTTCCTCATGATTCACTTTCCAGATTGCTCCTGCGCCCCAATCGAGCGCCTCGCAAACCGCCTGCAGGATCTGAGGCGCTGCCGCGTCGAGCGTGGTCGCGGTTGCCAGTGTGTGCGTAATGGCATACGCCGCAGCTTGACGCGCCTCGCGCCTTTTGATCTCGGTGATGTCGCGAGCCACCCCATAAATCGTCCGTTCTTCGGCAAAGGGTGCAGCGCTCCACGACAACCATCGATACGATCCGTCTTTCGACAGATAACGATTGTTGAACTCGATGAGCTTCGCTCCGGTCTCGATTTTGGCAGCAGCTGTGATGGTGGACTGACGATCTTCAGGATGTACGAAGTCGAGATACGGTTTCGACATCAACTCCGCTTCAGTGAATCCCAGCGTGCGTTGCCATGCCGGATTCAGGCGCTTGAAGTAACCGTCGAAACCGGTAACGCACAACATATCGAGAGCAAGGTCGAAAAGCCGGCTCAAATCGCTGGAGGTGGACATCGTGGGTCAGTCTAGTGCAATTCGTGCGAATTGAGGTTACGATACCGCAATCTCATGGCTTCAGCGAAGGCAGCAGCAAAGCGCGTACTCGTTGTCGACGATGATCGCGGTCTGAATCATGTCCTGGTCGAAATGCTTCGCGAAACCGGGCTGGATGCTGCGGGTGTCGGCGACGGCATGTCCGCCCTTCGACGTCTCGAAAAAGAAAAGTTTCATCTCGTTCTGCTGGACATCGGCCTCCCCAGGATGAATGGACTCGAAGTTCTCAAACGGATTCGTGGATTGAAGTCGCCGCCGCGTGTCGTCGTCATGACCGCGGACGATACACCGGCAACCGTGCTGCATGCGGTTAAAGATCAAGCCTATCGATATATCGCGAAACCCGCCGCTCCGAAGAGCATTGTGGGTATCGCCAACGAAGTGCTCGCGGCCAAAGATCAAGCGTTGCCGATCGAGGTGGTTTCATCGAAACCGGATTGGGTCGAGCTGCTGGTCCCCTGCCAGTTTGAAGTTGCCGACAGGATTCAAAGTTTTCTCGCGCCCCTCGATACAAACCTTCCGGAAAACGTTCGTGAATCTGTCGGACAGGCCTTTCGAGAGTTGCTCATGAACGCGATCGAGTGGGGCGGCGGGCTCGATCCAAAGCGGAAAGTACGTATCGCGTGCATCCGCATGCGACGAATGCTGCTCTATCGAATTAAGGATCCCGGTCCGGGTTTCCATCCCGAAAATCTTCCGCACGCCGCCATTTCCAATGAGCCCGACAAGCCTTACGCCCACCTCGAGGTCCGTGCCCAAAAGAACATTCGACCAGGCGGCTTCGGCCTATTCATGACTCGCGCCCTGGTCGATGAACTGGTGTACAACGAAGCCCACAATGAAGTCGTCTTCGTGAAATACCTGTCCTAGTCTCGCCGGCAAATGCTCATGACGGACGGTAGGGACCTTTGACTTCTGTTCACCGACGTTTCATTCGAGCTTCACTAAAGAGTCACGATTTTCGCCGAGGTTAGAAGTGCGGAGGCGGAGCAATCCGAATCCTGCAGCCGAAACCACTACACTAACCCAGGAGAAATTCATGAAGGTTACATCTGTGCGTGTGAAGACGTGTCAACGCGGGGATTCGCGGATCAGAACACGAACGCTTGCGGGCCTGATGACGCTCGGAGCCGCAGCGTCATTGGTGACGCTTTCCCTCGCAGTGCATGCTCAGTCTCCGAATCAGTTGAGTGTTCCAGCGGTCCAAACAGCAACCGGACAATACGTCACGCCCACCGCGCTGCCTGGCGCGGTGCAGCAATTCCTGAACCCACGGCTGCCCGCCTACCCCGACTTCGTTGCCGGTGAGGCGGTTCGATCCCAGCTCAGTCCGGACGGCAAGACGCTGGCCATCCTATGCGCCGGTCAGAACTCGCTGGTCAAGCCGGATGGAACAACCGACGCTGCCGCTTCAACTCAATTCATCTTTCTGTACGACGTGAGCGGATCGCACAAGCAATCGCCTGTGCTCGCACAGGTCATCCAGCAGACGAATTCGCACGTGGGTCTGGTGTTCTCTCCGGACGGCAACACGCTGTACGCGGCGGGAGGTAGAGACGACGCCGTCTATGCCTATGGTAAGAGCGGCAGCGCATGGACACTTGTGGCGACGATCAAACTGGGCCATACAACGGGTATCGGTATCAGCGTGAACCCGAATGCGAGCGGTCTGGGTATTTCCGCGGACGGCAGGACCCTGGTGGTCGCGAACAACTACAACGACTCCATCAGTGTGATCGACACGGCGTCCCGATCGGTACGTTACGAGCACGATCTGCGTCCCTACTTCCCGAATAACGAGAACCGCAATGCGGGGGTTGGCGGCACCTTTCCCTTCGCGGTGGTGGTGAAAGGCAGCAACGCGTACGTGTCATCCGATCGTGACCGCGAGGTTGTCGTCGTCGATATCAGTTCGCCCGCCTCCGGCCGTCTGATCAGACGCATTCCGCTGGACGGCAATGCTCTCGGCATGGCGCTCGATCCTGCCACATCGAGGTTGTTCGTTGCCGAGGACAACGCCGATCAGGTTGCCGTGATCGACACCGTGCGCAACCTTGTCCTTTCGAAGATCGATGCCCGCGCTCCCGCCGGAATGCTGGCAGGATCCGGTTCAGGCGGGGATGATAACGCACAGGGAGATGAGAACGGCGAGGGGAACGGCCGCCACCGGCAGAGCCGCTACACGGGTGCCGCGACTTTCGCGGTGACACTCTCCCGCGATGGAAAAACACTCTATGCCGTCAACTCTGGTGCGAACTCCATCGCGGTAATTCCGCTCCGCGGCGAGAACCCGTACAGAGTGGCAGGCCTGATCCCGACGGCGTACGAGCCGCACGACATCACCTTGAGCGCCGACGGCAGCTGGATGTACATCATCAACGGCAAGAGCGTCACGGGACCGAACCCCGGTCATCTTTCCAACTCGACAGGTTCGATGACCGAAATCATCTATCCCGGAGGCAACGCGGCCGCCCTCATCGCTGCCAAGGCGTCGAATCAATATCAGTTTCAGCTCGAGCGCGCCTCACTGGTCAGTGCGCGGGTGCCGTCGCAGGACGACCTCGAACATCTGACGAGACTGGTGGCGCAGAATAATTTCTACAACGCGGAAAGCGGTTCGGACCGGCAGGTCATGAAGTTCCTGCGAGATCACATCAAGCACGTCATCTATGTCGTCAAAGAGAATCGAACTTTTGATCAGATTCTCGGCGACCTCTCGAACGGCTCGGACGGCAGTCCCGCGATTACGCAGTTCGGCGAGAGAATTACGCCGAACCATCATCGACTGGCGCGCCAATTCGTCACGCTGGACAACTTCATGGACCCGGGCGACGGCAGTATGGATGGATGGTCCTGGACGTTGCAGGGGCGAGTGACCAACACGGAGACGATCACTCAGCAAATCAATTACGCGTTCGTCAACCGCGGCCTCTCCTACGAGTCCGAGGGAACGAACCGCAACGTGCCGGTGAACTTCGAATCGGTCGGGGCGCGTGATGCCGCGGCAGGCCCGGCAGGCACGACGAACTACTCGGCAGCCACGGCAGCGCTTCCGGGTGGCACGCCGAATGTGCTGACGGGTGCCGGTAACCACGCGTCGTCCGACGCGCCGTTCGGTTTTCAGAACGGCTACATCTTCAACGCCGTGCTGCGGGCCGGCGGCACCGTCCGCAACTACGGCTTCCTGGTGAACAACATCGGCAGCGTCGGTACAAAAGCGGCTCCGGTTTCCAATCCGTTCGCCGCAAATGTCGTGCAGGTAGCGCCGCTCGATCCGACGCTTGCTCCTTTGACGGACGTCTACTTCCGCGGCTATGACCAGGTTTATCCGGACCTGTGGCGTTACAACGAATGGAAGCGCGAGTTCGACCAGTTCGTTGCCAACGGCAATCTGCCGAGCCTGTCCCTTGTTCGTGTCAGCCACGATCACATGGGAAGTTTTGGATCGGCGCTCGGTGGCGTCAACACTCCCGAAACGCAGCAGGCCGATGACGACCTTGCCGTGGGCCGGCTGGTTCAGGCTGTGGCGGAGAGCCCGTACGCGGCGGACACACTGATCATCATCACGGAGGATGATTGTCAGGACGGTCCGGATCACGTGGACTCCCATCGCGCCACCGCTTACGTCGTCGGTCCGTATGTGAAGCAGGGCGCGGTAGTCAACACGCACTACAGCCAGGTGAACGCCCTGCGCACCATGGAGGACATTCTGGGCACGGACCATCTGAATCTCAACACGGCCTTCCAACGCCCGATGACGGAAGTGTTCGACATCCACTCTTCAGCCAACTGGACCTTCGTTGCCGAAGCGTCGACTGTACTGAAGACCACCCAGCTTGCTCAACTCGGAGGAGGCCTTGGCGTTCAGTACGCCCGAGGTGTGGACGTCAAGCCCAGGCACGACGCCGCCTACTGGGAGAAAGCCACCGCCGGTTTTGACTTCTCGGACGCGGATCGCGTGCCACCCGAAAAGTTCAACCGCGTCCTTTGGAAGGGCCTGATGGATGGCAAGCCTTACCCTGCATTGAAAGGACGCCGGGACACCGACGACCGAGACGAGAAACCGAAACACTAGGACGCCATGCCGGAAGCGTGGCCGGCTAATGCCCTTTCACGCCTCCGGTGTGCCCTACAGGTTTTCCAGGCGATCGAAATCAGAGTCGGAGTGCTCAATAGCCGCGTCGTGGTGGCGGGCGCAGGCCGCAATGAGGATGTCCGGCGCGGGGACTGTCGCTCCGGCCTTCCTTACTCTTTGTGCCAGCGTGCGGGCGGCGTTCCAGACTTCGTCCGAGATGGGAAGCTCCGGCAAATGACGCTCAAAGTCGAGTAAGGCCTTCTTGTCGCGTTCGGAAGCGCCATTCCACAGCTCCAGCCGAACCATGGCGCACCAGCAGGCCGTGCCGGCTTCCAGCAGCGACTCGACGCGCGCGCGCACGTTGGTGTCGCCGTCATGGCGAAGCATGTGGATCCATGAGGAGGTATCGACCAGGACCATCGTTTATCCCTTGCGCCGCAGTTTTTGAAGCTCCGCGGGAGTGATGAGGGTCTTGCTCGAACCCGAGTGCTTGACGAGCGCTGCCATACGCCGGCGCCGATTGAAATCTTCGACGGCAGTCACGATGGCCTCCCGTTTGGTCTTGGCGCGCGTGAATTTCATCGCATCCGCAAGCTCTTTGTCGGGAATATCAATTGTGGTTTTCATGATTCTACACTATCTGTAAGTGGATTCCATTCGCAAGCGTTAAGGCATCCACATCGATGTCGGTGCACGGCCAATTGGGGGGTGTCCGGCGCTGTTCGTTTGATCGGTTCGAGGCCTTATCGAATGTCGAAGGAATAGCGAGGGCCTGGCAGGATTAAAGGGGATAGCAAAAGCGACACCGGTCCGATTTTCCCGTTTATAGCCCCAACGGGAATCGAACCCGTGTTTTGGCCTTGAGAGGGCCACGTCCTAGCCGCTAGACGATGGGGCCGAGCGACTTCACGATTATCCGGTGCGGTTACTTCCATTTTCAAGGCCGATCTTTGGCGCGCGCACCAGCAGGAGGACTCCGATCGAGGCAATGCTGATGACAAGCCCGAGACGGAACGGTGGTGAGTAGAACACCAGTCGGGCACGGTGAATACCCGCCGGAATGGAGAAACCGGTCAGTCCATAGTCGACGTCGAGGACCGGAACTTCGTGGCCGTCGACAAACGCCTTCCATCCTGGGTAGTACGTTTGACTCACAACGAGAATCGCGTCTTCGGATACGTTGGTGGTCCAGACGTATTCGTTGGGATTTGCGCTGAGCCGCTCGATGGTGCTCTGGAAATCGTCCGATGATATGTGCTTCGAGACGCCGGATTTCGAGGAAATCACCACCGATTGTGCGGGGTCGAACGATGGATCCTTCACCCGTTCGATTTGGCTTGATTCGTTGTCGATCATCAGAATCCCCGACGTCGGGACGGCGAACGCCCGGGGCAGCGCGCGCGGGTTTTCGAAGACCGCCAGTGTTCGATCGTTCCAAACTAGCGAGTACTGATCCGGGCGAGAGACAAACGTTTTGAACTCGGCGGTTGCCGTCCCCAGCACAAAGTAGCGTACGTTCCAAAGATCCATCCTTCGATCGCGCAGTTCGAAGAATTTATCCCTTTCGAGAACGACGGCGTCGGCGCGTGCTTCAATGAAATCCGCGCACAGATTGCGAATGCGCTCCAACGTGACTTCGTAGCCATCAAAGCTCGACACGTCATAGATCATGTTGCCGTTGAAAATGTACGGATTGCCCACCTGCACGACTCGAGAATCCATAGGATCGGCCCGCTGCTTTAAGAAATCGAACAGCGGGGCATTGGGGTAGATCTCAGCCGGACGGCTTTCGCCGGCGAAGCCCGTACTGAAGGTCACCATATCCAGCGCGAGAATACCGCACACCAGCCATTCAAACGCGCGCACGCGAAGGACGCCCATGATGCGCAGTAGAACCGGAATTGCGGCGATCACCAGCAGTGCGCGTGAGGAGGACGGCCGGCGCGTTGCTTCGACTCTTACCGTCGTGACGTGCTGCAGCAGGTAGATCATCACGATTGCAACAACGAGTGATGCCATGACGCACACAACGATTTTCCGGCGTTGCCGGTCGCGGAAGCTGTCGAGGCTCGCCAGCACTGAAACTCCGAGACCGGAAAGAACGGCCAGACCGAAGTCGGCGATAAGGATCAGCCGCCAGTTTTTGACGGTTTTTAGGACCGGCGCGTGCTCGGCGATCCAGCGAAAAGGCTGACCACCGTAAGCGACGCTCAACCCGATCAGAATCATCCCGGCGAAGAAGAAGGTTTCGCGCTTTCGTTTATGAAATGCTGCGAGGGGTGCAAGAAGTAGCGTCGCCATACCGGCGTATGCGGCGGCTTCAGGTACCCGGATGCCGCCGGAGTTCGGATCGCGCAGGACGTCGCGCGAGACGAAAGCGAATATTTGAAAAGGATCGAGCGGGGGCCAAATGGAATCGAGCCGGCCGCCGAGCTGGCCGGTCCACTCGATCGTCGGTAACAGCTGCACAGCGGTTAAGCCCAGGGCCAGAAGTCCGGCTGCAGCGAAGCGGAGAATGAAACGACGGTCGCCGAGCCCGAGGAACAGCGCCCAGGCGCTGCCCGCCAGAGTGAGATGGACAGCGGTTTCCGGATGTCCGGCCATGACCGGCATCGCAAACGCCAATGCCGCCAGGGTTACCGAACCTCCGGATGGTGATTGCCGCAAGCGATGGACCGCATAAAAGATCAACGGCAGCCACGTCGCGGATGCGCCCATCGCCTGGCCTTGCCAGGCCGTCATGAATCCGCAGCAGGAAAATGCGATCCCCGAAAACACGGCTCCTGCCTGCGACGCGCCGATGGACCTCAGGAACAGCCAGCAGAAGAATCCCGACAAGAACATGTGCAACAGGATCGAGGCGGTCCATGCGGCGGGAAGCGGCAGAACATAGAACAGCAACGTCAGAGGGTAAAACACTGCAGACTGCGCGCTTGCCAGAACTGGCGCGCCGCCGAGGAAGTAGGGATTCCACAGAGGCACGGAACCCTTTCGCACCGCTTCCACGGCAAAGTGTCGGAAGGGATAAAAGGATGATGCCAGGTCGCCGATGTTGGCTACCTGCTGCGGTCCAGTGGAGGCCTTGAAGTCCGCCCAGGGCGCGAACTGCAAAACCGAATCGCGCGGAAAAGGTATCGAACCGCGAAGCACCGGATGATGGGCGGCGATCGTCACGAGGGTGAGGATCGTCGCAGGGATCATCCAGCCGGATTTTTTCCGCCGAGCCAGGGTCGTCATCGCACAGCGCTCCAGACTTAGAAACTCGAGGTCTGCCCGGTTGTTATCTATTTTGTCGGCCGAGAAATTCCGAAACGACCGGGCAGACCTTGAATTTAAATTAATTTAAATTTGGCAGACCTTGAATTTATTGTTCGAGGAGTCTGAGGGGGGCGGTGAGTTTCGCGGCGGGTGTGACTTTCAGGGGAAAGCCCTGGGGTTCGAATTGCTTCATGAATTCGACGTTCTTGTAGGCCGCTCCTTCCAGGGATGTCCACGCGAACAGGTGGTAGGCGCCGGGCGCGACGGCGCGGACGGTGAAGCCGCCGACCTGGTCGGTCTTGACGGACTTAAACAAATGACGGGCCTCGCTCAGTGGAGCATCCGGCACCAACGCGACGACCGCATCCGCGACCTTCTGGCCCTTCGCATCCGTGACCGATCCTTCGACCGTGCCGCCATCCCCGGCGATCATCACGACGACGTTTGTTTCCGTTTGAACGTCCAGCCCCATTTTCAGGACGTCCCGATCCCCTTGCAGGACTTTCGAGATATACGTTTCCGGCGGCAACGAAAAGCAACCGAAGCGATACGTCGCCGCTTGAACATTATCCATGGTTATGGATCCGTCGGCGCTGCTCGTGGCGCTCATCCTGGCCCACTTATCACTCTGGATCTCGCAGCGAACGCCGCCGACCGGTTTCGGTCCGCCTCTCGACGACGATTCCTGTACCACGCGTCCCGTCAACCGCATGCCCTTTTGCACGACAATTTCGACATCGACATTTCCTCGCCCGACGTCGACGCGCTTTTGTCCAACGCCAATCGGCGGAAGTGCAGGGTTCGTGCCGCGTAACCAGCCGGCGGTCACATCGTAAGTTCCCGGCGATACCGGGATCTCGGCGCGTTCCGGCCCTCCCATGTATAGCAACGGAATCACCGCCATCTGCGCCTCCGATCCGGCGGCGTTCCATCGAATGTACTTGCTCATGGTGTTGTCGACACGTCCACCTGTCTGGTTCACAAGATGAACACGGATCGTTCCCCCGCGGACCGACGGCAGCGTCAGATCGTCGAGTCGGGCATCCGATCCGCTCTTCACGGTAATGAGCTGTGCTCTGGTGACGTATGGAGTGTCGGGATAATAACCGGTGACGAATGGTTCGCCGGGTTCGCGTTCGCCGAGTGTCGGCGGATCGATTTGGAGCAGATAGTCACCCGGCTCCGCTCCGGTGATATGAAATTCTCCGTGCTCGTTCGTCATGCCGCCTTGACCATTGCGGACCGGTCGAAGCCCGCGCTCACCGTCTTCGTCGTACGTATTGCGCATCAAAACAGCGTGGGCGTAGGGAACGGGCTTGCGTCTCGCGTCATACACGCTGCCGCTGACACTTCCTCCGGCAACCAATCGCATGGTAATCCCGCGAAGCTGCTGTCCGGGCGTCGCGGTGATCAGAATTCCGTCTCGATTCTCGATGTAGCTGTCTTTGCGCGCCAGCAAACGAACGGTTCCGTGACGGACCGGAAACAGGAAATGCCCTTGCGCGTCGGTCTCGGCGGTTCGCGTCTCGTCGGCTTGCAGTGCGGTCACGGTGACGCCCGCGATGGGCCGTTCCGTCAGTCCATCCACGGCAGTGCCTTCAATGCGGGCAGTCGGAGCAAGCGGCGTTTTTGGCTGTTGCGCAACCGTGGCCAGAAAACCCAGGAGTAGGGCAATCGTGGATCGGATCATGAGGTGACTAAATATCACGGATGAGATGAAATGCGAGAGGCGGCTTTCGTCTGAGTTAACTAAGAAGGGCGACCGGCTGCGTTCTTCCCGCTCTTTCGCGACCTATGGGATTGCGTCCCGACGTCAAACATCGACGTTGCGTTTAGGCTCGCGTGGTTCTGAACGCCGGCAAACGGCAGAAAACCGTTGTACCGAGGATCGGAAACTCGGTCTGGAAAGCACGACGGCCATAGCCGAAGCGGTCCACGACGCGAGCGGTCGCCCTCTGTCGTACATCGTCTGCTATAACGTCTCCTTGTTTAGAGTTTCCATTCTGGCCGCGTTTTAACGGCCAGGAAACTCACCTATCGAGTTTCCAACATTACTATGTCCCCGGGCCCATGGCCTGTCAACAGCAGTCCTTCAAAATTATCCATCCGATCGTAAAGCCGTCATCGGATCGACGCGACTCGCGCGCACCAACGGAATCCAGGCTGCAATCAGGCCCACCATCGCGAGGCCCGCGGACACTGCGCTGAACGTCGCGAAGTCGAGAGCCGAGATCCCAAAAAGCAGCGACGACAACAGCCGCGTCGCGGCGGCGGACACGATCAGTCCGATGCAGACGCCTGCCGCGATTCGTTTGGACGAATAGAACAGCATCTCCCCAACGATATCGATCGGACTCGCGCCGACTGCCATGCGCACCGCGATCTCACGCTTGCGCATCGACACCACGTAAGACAAAACTCCATAAACGCCGAATGCCGCAAGGACGATGGCAAGCGCCGCAAACGCGCCGAGCAGCTGCAGAACCTGTGTACGATGTGTGAACTCCGCATCGACGATCGCGTCCATCGTTGCAATGTTGGACACGGGTTGTTCACGATCGACCGACCATACGGCCTCCTGCAATTCTTTCGAGACCGACCGCGGATCGCGTGACGTGAGGACCGCCATTTCTGAAGGCTGAAAGAAACCGATCGTTGTCTGCGTGTAAGGAACATAGACGGCGCCTTTGGTCGCCAGGTCGAGACCCCGCTCGCGAACGTCCTGCACGATGCCGACGATCGTCATCCATTTCGGATTTCCATCGCCTGTACCCGTATCGATCCGCTTTCCCAACGCCGATTCGTTCGGTCAGTATTGACGTACCAGCGTTTCGTTCACCACAACCACCGGCACGGTATCCATGACGTCGCGCGATTCCAGCAGACGCCCTTCGATCAGTCGCCCTCGCATGGTTTCGAGATAACCGGCGCTCACCAGCCGGAACAGCACGTCCGTTCCGAGACCGGGCTGCCTCTCGATCCCTTCGATTCGCAAACTCATCGTGTTTCCACGTGAGGTGTAGGGAAGGTCGGATGTCAGGCCCAGAGACTTTACTCCGGGAATCGCTTTCACTCTGTCCAGGACTTGAGTGTAGAAGAGCTGCCGTTTCAGAGCGTCTGCGTACGCAGCGGTCGACACATTGATATGAGCGGTCAGGATCCCATCCGATTTGAAACCTGCATCGAACGACCGCAGCCGCGACAGTGTTTGCACCAGCAGCACCGCGCCGATGACGAGCGTGAGCGCGATGCCGATTTCTGCAACAACGAGCACGTCGTGCAGGCGACTTCCGGGTTGTCCGATGCTCCCCCGGCCGGCGTGGTTGAGCGATTCCAGGATACCTGTCCTTCGGAGTCGTAAAGAGGGCGCCAGTCCAAACATCAGGCTGGTGAGGATGGCAATACCTGCGGTGATCGCAATTGCCCTCAAGTCGAGACGCAGGTCCACGGTTCCCGCGATCGCCGGCGGGATCATCACCTCGAGACGCACCATGATCCACTTTGCAAACAACAAACCCGCGCCGCCGCCCGCGAGTGAAAGCAAGGCGTTCTCCGTGAGGATTTGACGCAGCACGCGTGCGGGTGATCCGCCGAGCGCGGTCCTGACGGCGACTTCCTTTTGACGTGCCGCGGATTTTGCCAGCATGAGATTGGCGACGTTGGCGCACGCAATCAAGAGCACACAGCCGGCCGAAGCGAGGAGCAGGATCAGCGTGCTTCGGGTCTCACCCAGGAACTCATCCTTGAGTGAAGCGACCGTGATCCCCACTCTCGCATTTGTCGCGGGAAACTCGCGAGCCAGTGCCTGCGCGATGCCGGTCATGTCTTCCTGACCCTGTTGAATATTGCGCCCCGGTCTCAAACGCCCGACGACGTAAAGAAAATGACTGTTCCGTCGAGCCGCCACGTCCGGGTTCAGACCGAGCGGTATCCAGAACTCGGTCTGTCGATCGGGAAACTGGAAGCCTTTGGGCATGACGCCGATCACATCGTATTTTTCGCCGCTCATCCGGATTGTCCGGCCGACCACGCTTCGATCGCCGCTGAAGCGTCGCATCCATAGCGAATAACTCAGCACCATAACGTTCACGCCCGGCCGGTCTTCGCCGGCGCTGATCGTCCGTCCAATCAGCGGTGGAACGCCAAGCATCGGCAACAACGCTGGCGTGACTCCCTGTCCGAGAATCTCTTCGGGCGCGCCTGAATCCGCAAAATTGCGAACTCGAGGTCCGGCATAGGCGGCAATGTCTTCGAAGCTGCGAGCGCGATCCCACCAGTCGAGAAATGTTGCCGGCGACACGCGGTTCTTCGCGGAGCCGAAGGCGGAGAAGTCTTCCCTCATCATCACCAGTTGATTCGGATTCAAATAAGGCAGCGGCCGAACAATCATCCGATCCAGCGCGGTGAACAGCGCCGAGTTGGCTCCGATACCGAGACCCAGAATCAGCGTCACCGCGACGGTGAATCCGGGGGCTGAAGATAACCGTCGCAGGGCGTAACGAAAATCCTGAAGCCATCCGCTCATCACACACCTCTTCTCGCGGGTCAAACTGCGGCCGTCGTGAAAGGTTACGTCTGCCCGAACATGGACTCGACCAGAGCGCCGGCGAGTGTAGAGTCACTGACGAGGGGATGAACCACGAGCGCGAGCCGGGCAAGATCCGTAGACTTCTCGACCGCGGCGCGGATCGTCAGTCGCTCGTATTCCTTCACGGCGTGCACCAGACCTCGAACCGCTGCCGGAAGAGAACCTGCAGGGATGGGGCGGGCGCCTTCGCGGGATATCCGGCACGGGACCTCGACCACGTCTTCAGCGTTCATATCCTCGATCGCCCCCTGGTTCTCAACATTGACGACAATACGAGACGAACCTTCACTCTTCAACGCGGACATCACGTCGATCGCGATGCGGTGATACCCCGTCGCCGCATCAAACGGATCTTCTGTTTCTGCGGCCGGAGTTTCCGTTGCCTTCTCCGCATGCGCCTCGAGCCGCATATACGATCCCGAACGCCGGCGCAGATACCGGCGATACCACTCGACGGCCCCCGCGGCGCGATCGGCAGCGAGTTCGGTCTGCAAGTTTTCAAACAACTCCGCGTTGAGTCGAACAATCTCCTCGCCGCGGCTCGTCCTCGCAGCGACCTGATTCGCGTACGCCCGCTGCCGTTCATAGTAGAAAAAGAGATACTCGGTGGGAATCAAACCCAGACTGCGGATGAGGCCGGGCTCGAGCAATTTCGCCGGGTAGAGTTTTCCGAGGAGCGCATCATCTGCGAGAAGGCGTGCCGTGACATCCTCGTCCCGCAGCCAAACACGACGAACCCAGCCGAGATGGTTCAATCCCAGGTAATCGCAGCGCACATCGTCCACCGGCGATTCCAGAGCCTCAGCAATGCGATGAAACAGTTCGCTCGGTGTGTCGCAAATGCCAACCGCCCGTAATCTTGTATGGGTCCGCAATGCCTGAGTAATGAGTCCCGCGGGATTCGTAAAGCTGATCAGCCAGGCGTCCGGCGCGACGCGTTCAATCGTTCGAGCATGTTCCAGCACAACAGGAATCGTGCGCAGCGCCATGGCGAGACCGCATGGGCCCGTGGTTTCCTGTCCGGTGAGTCCATGATCGATGGCGATCCGCTCGTCACGCGCCCGAGCTTCGATTCCTCCGACGCGAATGCTGCTCAGCACGAAGTCCGCGCCGTCGACAGATTCTTCCAGCGTCGCCGGCGTCGTGATGCGAATACCGCCGTTGTATTGGCGGACCACATCGCGCCCCAGGGCCGCCATCAATTCCACGGCGTCGCGTGAGATGTCGTATAGAGTCAGCTCGTGAATGCCGAGCGGCGCCTCTGCGCGCACCAGACCTTGAATGAGGAGCGGTGTCCTCACACCGCCACCGCCGATCAATGCAACTTTCATCGTGGATCCTGACGAAGCGCTTCTTCGAGTTGTGCTCTCGAAGGAAAAGCAGCAATCCCACCGGCAGCTTCGGTGGAGAGGGCGCCGCAAACCGTTGCCATTTTCAGGCAATCCGATGGCGGCTCCCCGCGCAGCAGGCCATAGATGAAGCCGGCATCGAAAGAATCTCCCGCGCCTGTCGTATCGACCGGAACGGCCGGATGCGCGCGACGACGGTGAGTCGCCCGATTGCACAGCAATGCCGCCCCCTGATCCCCAAGCTTCAGTGCGACTGCGCGCATCCCGGCTCGTTCAAATGCGCGAAGAATCCCGTCGACGCCTCGCTCTCCGGTCATCAGTTCCGCTTCCCGTTCATTAGGCATGAACACATCGGCTTCGCGCAGAGCCGTCAAACTCCGCGGATCCGCGAGCCAGTTCCGGTGCCATCCAACGTCCACAGAGACACGGCATCCGGCGGCGCGCAAACCGGCGGCGAGTTCCAACAATACTTCCGGCGCGAGAGCGCACGCCAGATGCACATGCTTCGCGGACGTCAATTCCTGTCTCAGCTCCGGATCCATTAAGCGATCCTGCAGCGTCCTGTTTGCGCCGGTATATGTGAACATCGTGCGTTCTGCTTCGGTCGATGCACTCACGGTGATTCCGGTGCGTTCGTGACGTTGAGACAGAAGCAGACTGGAATCGACGCCGCAGCCCTTCAGCCTTTCGCTAAACCATGCGCTCTCGTCTTCGCCTGTCACGGCGAGCAACGCGGTTTTCATTCCGAGCCTCGCGAGTCCGCATGCCGTGATCGCGGCGCCGCCGCCGATGTCTCGCGCGAGGTCTTCAGCGAACGCTTCTTCGCCGGGCTTCGGAAAGGAGTGAAAGCCTGTCAGGATAAGGTCGATGAAAACATCGCCGGCAACGATCGCGTCGAATTTCTTCTCGATGGTCACGGTAGAGCCGAGGCTTCCTTCTTCAGAATGGTGTTTTCAAACGGCCACTCGGATTTCCGGCGAGCCTGCCATAAGTATGCCGCGATGCCGAAAATCAGGAGACCGAACCCGATCGCAATGAACCGCAATCCGTTCGTCGCCAGAATATAAGTCCATCCCAGAAGCGCGATGACGCTCGGCAACGGGTAGAGCCACATCTTAAACGGACGTTCGATATCGGTTCGATATCGACGAATCATGGTGACGGCCGCGATCTGGCCCATATCCCGGGCGATGATCTGGATGATGACGGAAGCGGAAATCAAGGTCGTGAGGTCCAGCCAGCACGCTGCAGCGCAGCAGACTCCAGTGGCCATCAGCGAGAAGGTGGGAAAGTGCTCGTTCTCATGAACGCGGGCGAAAGGCTTGAAGAAACGGCCATCGACTGCGGCCGCGTAAGGGATGCGCGAGCAGCCCAGCATGAGCGCGAAGATCGACGCGAACGCCGTCCAGAGAATCAATACGGTCATCACGGCGGCGGCGCGCGATCCATAGAGCGTCTGGATAAAAGCGGCGACGATGGCTTTGGATGCAAGCGCGTTTGGATCCACGGCTTCGCGCCAGGGAACAACGCCCATGATCGTGATCGTCATCGTCAGATACATCGCGGCCACCGCGAGGATCGACAGCAACACCGCACGCGGGATCACGCGGCCGGGGTCTTTGACCTCTCCGCCGAAATAACAGACGTTGTTGTAGCCGCCATAGTCGTAGACCGCGTTGAGGGTCGCCGCGCCGAGTCCGATAAAGAAGGCTCGCGACAGATGGAAAGCGTTCGGCGGAAAATCCAGCACTCGATCCAGACGGAAGTTGGCGATTCCTGCGGTGATGATCCATCCGACGGTCATCAGCACGACGACCCACATTGCAATCGACAGCCGGCCGACCGATTGAATGTTTCTGTAAAGCAGCGCAGTGACCACCAGGCAAAGGCTCGCTGCCAGAATCTTGCCTTCGCTGTCGGTCATCGCCGGCCATAGGTACTTCGTGTAGTTGGCGAAGCCGACGGCTCCGGATGCGATGACAAAAGGCGTCGTGCAGACGGTCTGCCAGATGAAAAGAAAACTCATCAGACGTCCCAGACGCGCCGGACCGTATGCCTGCTGTAAATAATGATACGAACCGCCCGAGCCCGGCATGGCGGCGCCCAGTTCCGCCCACACCAGACCGTCGCAGATCGCAATGATCGCGCCGAGCAGCCATCCGATCATCGCCTGCGGTCCGCCCATCGCGGAGATGATCAATGGGATCGTGATGAACGGTCCAATGCCGATCATCTCGAGCATGTTCGCGGATGTTGCCGACAACAGACCCATGCCGCGGACGAGTTGCGGTTCCTTCATTGTTGACCGCTCATCAATTGATTGCTGCGCCCTGCCGGGCTTGCATTCGCTCCGCTCATCAAAACGTCAGCTTGGCGGCGATCTGAACCTGACGCGCATTGCCCGCGGTGGAACTGATCGTACCGAACGTTGCACCGCCGAACGTCGCGTTCGGATTGCCGAAGTTCGGGTGATTCGGGAGATTGAAGAACTCGCCGCGCAACTGGAATCCGTACCGCTCCTGAAACTTGAAATTCTTAAACACGGACAAATCGAGATTGCTGAAGCCTGGCCCCCGGATCGTTCCGCGGCCCGCATTGCCGAAGCGGTACGAGTTGGTTTCGGGCGAGACGAACGCCGCGGTATTGAAGTATCGCAACAACGTACGTTCGCTGCCGGGGAGCTCGGGATTCGCAATCTGGTCCGGACGATTGTTGCCGCCGTTGTTCAGGCTTGCCGACGCGAGACCCGAGCTCAATGAAGCGGTGACCGGTATTCCGGTGCGAAACGTGTAAATCCCATTCAATTGCCAGCCGCCGGCGAACGCATCCACGATCCGGCTCATGTTGCTGCCGAACCGCCGGTTGCGGCCGAACGGAAGTTCGTACAGTGAACTCGTGATGACCTGATGTCGAAAATCGGTAGCGGATGGTCCTCGAGCGAGTGTTCGCCAGTCCCTCGGATTGATCTTTGCCACCGCGTCGTCGATCGATTTCGACCAGGCATACGAATTGAGAAACCACAGTCCGTTGCGAAGCCGCTTTTCCGCTTTGATCTGCAGGGCGTGATAAATCGACGACTGGCTGGAGTCGCGCAGCGAGATCGTCGCAGCCTGCGGTGCGAGGATCGCGTAGGGCCGGCGTGTCGCAATATTGCCGGGGCCGGGATCGGGCTGGTTCAGGTTGACGTGATTGTTTCCGAACAGATGTGTCGACTTGGCGCCGACATATGCTGCATCGACGCTGACGTCGCCCGCGATCTGCCGTTGAACGCTCAGATTCCACGACTGAACGTACGCATTCCGGAAGTTCGGATCGAACGCCAGAATGCTGCCGACCAATTCTACCGATGCCTGACTGAGATCCGGACGCACCGGAGGAGCGATGCCGTTGTTGATGACGAGCGATCGCGTCGGCGTGAAGCGGTCCGCGGGAGTCACATCCTGCAACGTGATGAAAGGGTAGTTTGTATTGAGCGTCCCACCGGTGGCGCCGAACTTGTCGGTGAAATACGAAATGCCGTAACCGCCGCGAATCGCGGTCTGATCGCTCAGGCTGTAAGCGAAGCCGAGCCGCGGCGCGAAATTGTTTTTGTCGGTTTTGACGAGCGAGCGCGAATTGCCGCCACGGGCCGCAAGCAGAACTTTGCCGGTGGCGACATCGAAGTTGGCCTGGTTGTCGAACTTGTCCACGACCGGCAAATACAGTTCGTAGCGCCCCCCGTAGTTCACCGTCAGTTTCTGCGAAAACTTGAAATCGTCCTGAGCGTAGAAGAAATACTGTCTCAACCGATTGCTCGGGAAGTGGTAGATCACACCCCGACGCTCCGTCGCCGGGTAACCCAGCAGCAAGCTGGCCACGCCCAGCCCGGTGTTCGTTGCTCCGTTATTACTCGAGTAGTTGCGATCGAACGCAAAATTGCCGCGCGGACTTTCCAGCGAGATCTGGAAGAAGTCGGCCTGCATGTATCGGACGTCGCCGCCGAACTTGAAGTTGTGCTTGCCGCGGATGTAGCTGAAATTGTCGACGAGCTGAAAGTTGTCTTCGACTCGAATCGCCGGAATGGGCGCATCCGTGCCTAGTGAAGGCGTGATGTTTTCAATGCTGATGCGCGGCAATCCCGTTGAAATCGGTCCGAAAATATTGATGTTGGGGATGCCGAGTTCGTCGGCCTGGTTTTTGCCCGCGTCGACGCCGGCAAACGTCGTGGAGATCCGGCTGTAGGCGAGCCGCGTCTCGTTGATCTTCGATCCCGATAACGAGTGGACATTGCTGAGCACTACATTCTGATCGCGCGAATCACCTTTCCCGGCGCGGCTCGGAACCGAAGACGAGACGTCGCCGAACAGAGACGGCAGCGCGGTGTACGCATCGAACATGCTGTAGCGCCCGAAGAACGCGTCTTTCGCGGTCAGCGCGTGATCCAGCCGCAGATCGTAACGTGAAGCATCCTGCTGCTGGACGGAAATCCCAATATAGTTGTCCGCCACTCCCTGGTTCGCTCGAACCGTTCCCGGACGGTTCGGCGCCGGATACAGGTTCAGGATCTTCCGCGAGACGGAATTGATCATCGCGTCGGGAATCGTGTTATTCGAAAACTGTTGCTTCGTGAACGGATCGAAAATCGCCGGCGCTCCTTCGCCGGCGAGAAACTGTCCCTGCCGCTGCGCAAGAGTCGGGACGGAGGCAATGTAGGTCTGGCCCGCTCGCTGCTTGAATCCCACGTAATCGAAGAAGAAAAACGTATGGTCTTTGTTGATCGGGCCGCCGATCGTTCCGCCATATTCGTTTTGGCGAAGCGGAGGCTTTTGTGGAAACGGAGGCTGAGCCAGATCGAAAGGTCCGCGCGAATCGAGTTTATCGTTGCGGAAGAAATGATAGAGACTACCGTGATAGGTATTCGATCCCGATCGCGTTTGAACGTTCACCACAGCGCCGCCGGCGCGGCCGAGCTCGGCGGAGTACGAGTTGGTTTGAATTTTGAATTCGCTGACGGCGTCCGGCGGAGGCAGGATGCTGACGATTCCGAGCAGCACTTCATTGTTGTCGGCGCCGTCGACCATGTAATTGTTGGCGCCGTCGCGCTGGCCGTTCACCGTGAAGCTGGAGTTTCCCTGCGGCGCGTCAAACAAGCCGACCGGATTCGTGCGGTAGGTTCCGGGAATCAGCGCCATGAGCGCGGTGAAATTCCGGCCGGTCGTGCTGTTCAGCGGCAGTTCGTGAATCGGGCGTTCGTCGATGACCTGTCCGACTTCGGAGCTTTCACTCTTGACCAATGGAACGTCCGCAGACGCGACGACCGTATCCGTGATCTGGCCGACCTCGAGCACGACATCCACGCGGACGCGTTCGGCGACCGGAAGCGTTACTCCTTCACGCTTCGTTTTCTTGAAGCCCTGCATTTCAACCACAACTTGATAGTCGCCGGGAAGCTGAAACGGCGCGAGATAGTCGCCGAACTCGTTCGTTGTCCACGTCGATGTGATGTTGGTTTGCACGTTCGTGATCGTCACCGGAGCGCCTGGAACGTGCGCCCCGGTTGTGTCGCGAACCGTTCCGACGATCGTTCCGGTTGTGGACTGTGCACACGCCAGAGTTCCCGACAGCCCGATGAATAGTGCCAGTGCCGCTGCCACAAGATGCCGATAGTGCATTGAACCGCTCCTTTTTTGGCCCGTTTATTTCCCTAGACTGATCATGTTTGCGAATAGACGGTAGGCTCCAGGTACTCCTGCCGGCAATTGCCGATAGAAGGCGTAGGCCGCATAGGTGTATGTGCCTCGCCCGTACTTTGCTTGCAGCATGCCGCCGCGCTGCGGCGCCTGTTCCCGGTCATGACTTTCGAGCAGCGCGTGGTAGTGTTCATCCCACGTCGCCATCCACTTCGAGCCGCGTTCCTCCACCCATCCTTCGAAATCCGCAGCCGTGATTTTGTTGGGACCGTTGAAAATGGGATTCGCGGGTTCCAGGATCGTCACTTTTGCGTCTTCTTCAGAAACTTCTTCCGCGGAACGTCCCATCTGATGGGGATACGGTCCGAAAGGCGCGGAGTCGTATTCCTGCGTCTGATACTGGACGATGAGGTTGCCGCCCTTTTCGACGTAATCGAGAAGCCTGCGATTGAATGCCTTGTAGTCGTCGCGAACCGACGACGCACGAATTCCAACGATGATGAGGTCGAGCGGCGCGAGATTCGCCGTCGCCAGATCCTGTGGCCCAAGCGTTTGAACGCTGACGCCGATCTGTTCGAGCGCGGCAGGCATGTCGTCGCCGACACCCATCACGTAGCCGGCTTTGAGGCCGGGCGCGACTTTCACGTCGACGCCGCGAAGTTCGGCAATGGCGGGGCGATACAGATGTCGCGTCTCGAGATCGCGATGCGCGATCACCCGATAGCCTTCGCTGTATTCCTTGCCGCCGTATTCCGCAACGGCCTGTACCTTGTAAACAGCGTCGGGCGCAACGCGCGGAATGGCGACAGTGAGCGAAAAACTCTGAATCTCACCTTCATGCGTGAATGCAAACGGCGCGTCCGCCGGTGTTGAAGTCCAGCCCTGGGGCAAAAGCAATCGAACCTTGCCGCTCGCGGCGCCTTTGACGTTGTTCATGACCGTTGCGCGCATCCTTACTGTTGGCGTTGCGGCCGCAACCGGTATGACGCCATTGCCGGGTGAAAGTTCCACGCTGATCGCCGGCGCGACCATCAGCAGCCGGCGTTGTTCGCCCCATGGACGATCCACGTAAGCAATCTGTGCCGGACGCTCGATCGTGAAACTGACGCCGTCAACAAAGTACGAGAAGATGCCCACAACGTCAGTCGGCGCGTAAGGCAGGTTGAGGTACTCGGGTTTTTGAATGGTGTAGAGATGATCGCGGATTTCTGACGCTCGCGACCAGTACGGACGCGTGTACTCGGCGTCCATCGGAACCGTCACTGCGAAGCGTTTCTGGATCTGTCCGTTGTAACCAAGGGCCGTCGCATCAAGCGGCGCGGACATGGTGGATGTCCAGTTCGCCGGTGTGCGCAGCTTCAGGGATTCGGGAGTGATCCGCACCTGGCTGCGATTCACGATCGTCGTGTTTAGCGAGAACTTTTGACCGGGAATCGCGACAGTAAATGTATCCGGCCCCACCAACACTTCCATGCTCAGACCGAGCGCTTTATTGCCGGCATCCACGAACTCCCGTTCCTTATTGCCCAGAAGGAATAACAGATGATCCTTCGCGGCGGCTTCCATTGAAGACGATCGAACGGTTTGCAGCACGCCGCGAATGCCGCGTAGTCCGGCGGTGAGCTGAGGCATCACGGAGGATGGATCGCGAGCGTCGAATTTGGCGATAGCGGTTTCGACTTGCTTCTGAACGTCGGCGAGCGGCGTGGCGATGTTGACGGATGCCGGCGTGAGCTTCGCCAGTCCGGAGATGGTGGTGTCGAGACCGTCGAACAGACTGCGTTCCTGCTCCGCTTTTGGCAGGACGGATTCGGTCAGCTGCACCGACGAGAAACCGGAACCCGCCGGCGCACGCCCGCCGCCGGATCCCTGCGACCGCTGAAAGTTCAAACCCTCTCGAGCCATCTCGCGATAGGAGCGGCCGAGAACCGGACTGTATTCGCCGGTATCGATCTTCAGCGACGAAGCTTCATTCTCACGGACACTGAGATAGAGCTTCTTCACCTGCCATGGCCGCAGGCCATCGGCGAACTGTTCGGGGAACGCGTTCGGGTCGGCAGCGGCTCGAAAAACTTCAAGGCTCATCAGGCCGGCGGTTTGATGATTGCCGTGTCCGTCTCGCGCCTGGCCGTGAAATCGCGAGACGATAATGTCGGGCTGATACATGCGCACCGCATGAACGACGTCGCGCAGCACGTTGTCGCGGCCCCAGTGTTCGAGAGTTTCGTCCATTCGTTTGGAGAAGCCGAAGTCGGTGACGCGCGTGAAAAACTGATCGACGCCGTAGTAACGTCCCGCCGCGAGCAGCTCTTCGGTTCGCACGATGCCGAGCGCGTCGTACAGTTCGGATCCGATCAGGTCGGCGCCGCCTTCGCCTCGATTGAGCGTCAGGAGTCCGGTCCGCACGCCCTGGCCGCGGCTCAGCCAGGTGATGAGCGCGCCATCCTCGTCGTCGGGGTGCGCCGTGGTGTGCAGCACGGTCGCCGTCGTCCGGAGCCGCAGCAAGGCCTGCCATGCGCCTGCCGCGCCAGTGTTCTCGCGCAGCTCCTGCACCTGCGCCTGAGTCGTGAGACGCACGGAAATGCCGATCCACACAAAACCCAATCCGAGAGCCAGAACAAGACCGCTTCGCCGCATGGTTACTCCCGTCGGAATGATGCTTACGGATTTTTTGCGGCGGATTATATCTCACTCGGGGTTGGTTGCTCGAAATGGCGTAGAAAGATTCTGACCTCTGGCTGTTTGGATGCGAGAGCAGACCGTGATGGTCCGCCGATTGAGTGTCGAGATGCCGTATCCTGGCGTGCGGATGCCGTATTCGGTGTAAAACTGCGACAATGGCTTGTGCATTTGTTACAGACATCGACCAGTTGCGCAGGCTACGCGTTCAGTTGTGCCGAACGCATCGAAAATTGTTTAGGAATGGTCATAGAATTCGCAACAGTTTGCTCGCACAAAGTGCTGCTGAACGTTAGACGTTAGACGGATACGGTAAACCATCCCCCCCGAGTACAATAGTCCCGTGACTGCATCGAAGACGCTTCAGCGCGTGCTGAGTGGTACCTCCGACGCATCAATTCGATTTGATGACCTCGGAATCTCAGACTGCAAAAATGCCTAAGCGGCTTGCGGCTGAACGCTAAGAACACCGCAATGGAGAAGAAACGATACAATCGATGGAAAAGGCAATGAGATCGCAGCGCGTTCCTGACACGGATTCAATAGAGGAACTCTCCACCTTTTGGGACACCCATGATCTGACGGACGCTTGGGGTTGCGACAACTCGGCTTCCAAGTCGGCACCCGACGCTGGGTTGAGGTCTTGAGAATGCCGGTGGCAGGGGATGGTGGCGCATAACAACGGCATGCAGCCGACAGCGCAAAGAACGAGCAGCGGCTGATGCCGCACGGTCGTTGGACGGACGAAGCTATGGCTCGATTCGAGATGAGCGACGACCCGCGGATTGATCGACGTACATTTCTCATCGGCAACCTCGCGCTAGCGGGAGTTGT
>CAZPBY010000057.1:0-50148 GCA_964584785.1 uncultured Solibacteraceae bacterium | reverse complement strand
CGCAGGTGGAGGCGGCGCAGGTGGAGGCGGTGGTGGCGCGCCGGCAGCGGGCGGCGCGGGTCGCGGTGGTGCACCGGCAGCGGCTCCGGCCTTGACCTTTGTTGAAACGGCTTACAAGGAAATCACCAAAGCCAAGAAGTAAGCTTTCCACGTACCGCTGCTCTGAAACGTGGCGGCACGAAGCCCGTCGCTGTGCTCCGGGTTCTGTCAATTTTCGCAGTAACGTACAGAACCCGGAGCGCAGCGACGGGCTTCGGGCCGCCTGTTACGGTTGAAGATACTGATTCTCATGAATTGCCCGAACTGCGCCATCGAACTGACACCTATGGCTCTTGACGACCGCATGAAAATGCCGGTCGACATCGACGTGTGCGCAACCTGCCACGCGTTCTGGTTCGACAAGTACGAGAGTCTGAAACTGTCACCGGCATCTGTGCTGAAGTTGATGAAGTTCATCGGAGAAAACTCCGCCAACTCGAAGACGCCGTTTTCAGAAACGATGGCTTGTCCGCGATGTCATGCCGCATTACGCGTGACCCACGATCTGCAGCGAAGCACGCGGTTCGCTTATTTTCGATGCCCCAACGATCATGGACGATTCATCCGCTTTTTCGAGTTCCTTCGTGAAAAAGACTTCATTCGTCCTTTGTCGCCCCAGCAAATTCAGGAACTGCGGCAGAACATACAGGTGGTGAACTGTTCCAGTTGCGGAGCGCCGATCGATCTTGCTGCCGGTTCCGAGTGTACGCATTGCGGTTCACCCCTCGCGATGCTCGATATGAAACAGTCGGAGAAGATGCTCGCTCAACTGCAGCAGGCTGCCGAACCAAAACCCGTTGATCCAACTCTGGCATTGAAACTCGCGATGGCCAAACGTGAAGTGGAAATACTTGCAGGGCCCGATGCCAATGCCGAATTGTGGCGCGACCTTGGGAATGCTTCAGGACTGGTGGAAGCCGGCCTCGGCTCGGTCGCGCGATGGCTCAATAAATCCGGCCTCTTCTAACCTTTCTGGTTCGTCTGCTTTATAATTCCCGTCCCATGAGCATATTTGGCAAATCGATTAGCGAGTATTTTGCGTTTCAGAAACTGATCATGATTCTGATCCTCATTGTCGGGTTCGGCAGACTGGGTTTATCGCTAGCCGGTTTGCCGATATCGACGGTGAGATGGCTCAGCCTCACGGCGCTATCGATCGTCGGGGTTATCTACTGCGCGGTTAAGGTCCCTCGGACAGGTTTTGGTACGTACAAACACCTGCTTCCACTGTTCGTGGCGCAGGCCGGAATCGCGAATCTGATCATCGCCGGGGGCATTGCGCTGGCGGCGGTCAGCGGAACTCCGAATATCTACAGCAGTCCGGAATTCAGCGGACCGATGGTCGAGAGGCCGTGGATGCATGCCGGCGCTCACCTGGTCATGGGCATTATCATCGGCCCATTGCTTGCCTGGCTGATCGGTTCCGCGCTTATGTTTGTTGTGAAAAGAGTATCGGGCGCGCAACCCGCTCAGGTTAGCGCAGGGAACTGACACTCTTGACGAGCGGGTCATCCAGCGCCGGATGACGATAGGTATACGCCAGCCCGACCAGTCCGATTTGGATCATGACGGCGGGAGCAAGCGGCGGAGCCTTGCCGGTAAGAGTCAATTCCAGCAGCTTCATTCCGGTGAGCGAGGGATCCTTTTTCGTTTCCGCCGACGCGCTGAACGCGAGATGAAGCAGAATTCCGGCAAGACCGCTGATGATGCAGAGCACCATCGTTCCTTGAAACACGCGCATGCTTTTCCCGTCTCTGGCAATTCCATACCAGCCCAGAGCTGCGAGAGCCAGAGCAATCAGGAATACGGGAATCACCTGAAGCAGCGGCATCACATGACCGAGAATCAGTAGTTCGATTTCGGTGCCGGTCAGCGAAATCACGACGGTGGCGAGCAGGAATTTGCGGATGTTTTTCAGCGCGTCGTCTTCCTTGGGCGTCATCGAGTGCTATGGTACCTTCGAACGGGGGTCTTGATCGACTAATGCTTCCGGCGTACTTCGTCTCGCACGGTGGCGGTCCGTGGCCATATCTCGAGGGTGAAATGCGAGCTCGGCATGCCCAACTCGAAGCCTCACTACAGACGATTCCACGCCAGATCAGCTCTAAACCGAAAGCGGTGCTGATGATTTCCGGTCATTGGGAAGAGCCGGACTTCACCGTCATGGCGAGCCCACATCCGCCGATGATCTACGATTATTCGGGTTTTCCAGAGAACACTTACCACATCACTTATCCGGCTGCGGGTTCACCGTCACTGGCTCATCGTGTTCGGGATTTGGCGGAACCGGCAGGCTTCAGGATTCGCCTGGACTCGACGCGGGGCTTCGATCATGGCGCATTTGTGCCGCTCTCGGTGATGTTTCCCAGGGCCGATGTGCCTGTCGTCCAGCTTTCCCTGCGGAGCGACTATGATCCCGCCGCACATTTTGATCTGGGCCGGGCGCTGATGCCGTTGAGGAACGAAGGCGTCCTCATCGTGGGCAGCGGGTTGAGCTATCACAACCTTCGGCGTTTTTCACAAAATGGTGCGAAGGCATCGCAGGAATTCGATCGGTGGCTGAATGAAACGCTCCGCGAATCCGATCCTCCGCTACGCCGGGAGCGGTTGATGCACTGGAGTGAAGCGCCGTCCGCTCGCGACGCGCATCCGGTGGAGGATCATCTTCTTCCGTTGATGGTGGCGGCCGGCTCGGCAGAAGGCGAGGCGGCCCAGGTTTTTTATCACCAGGATGATTTTTTCGGTGGTCTTGCGGTTTCCAGTTTCCGGTTCGGAACGGAATAATCTAAGAGTTTAACAACGAAATTTGACGTTGGAGATGGGACATCCCGACATTGAACGTATTCATAAGCTGAGTCCGAAATATCTCCATTGTCGGGATGTCCGATCTCCAACGTCAAATTCCGTTGTTAAATGTCTACTCCCCACCACCCTTTTCGGAACGGAATAATCTAAGAGTTTAACAACGACATGTAACGTTGGAGATGGGACATCCCGACATTTGACGTATTCATAAGCTGAGTCCGAAAATATCTCCATTGTCGGGATGTCCCATCTCCAACGTCAAATTTCGTTGTTAAATGTTTACTCCCCACCACCCTTTGTCGGTGTCGTCGGTTTCGCCGGCTGCCGTGATTTCAGATGCTCGTCCATCTGAAGTCGCGGCACGCCCTGTTCCCACCAGTCCGGCGCGGGTTTGCCCATCAGGTAGTGATCGAAGTATTCCTTCATGCGAACGGTGTAGTCCTTTTGGTTCGCACGCTTCGCGAGACTGTGGTTTTCGCCCGGATACTCCAGAAGCACGACGGGTTTTTGCATTCGACGTAAAGTGTTGAAGTACTCCATGCCTTGCGTGAAGTCGACGGCACCGTCTTTGTCGTTGTGCAGAATCAGAAGCGGCGTCTTGACCTTGACCGCCTGGGCGACCGGCGAATTCCGTGTATACGCGTCCCAGTTTTCCCACGGCCCACTCGTGAAGCGTCCCTGACTGCTTTCGAAGATCTCACCATTGGTTCCGCCGGTGTTCTTGTAAATGATCCCGTACATGCTGATCATGTCGGTCAGCGGCGCTCCCGCGACTGCGGCTGCGAAGATATCGGTTTGCGTGATCGTGAATGCGGTTTGGTAACCACCCCACGAATGGCCGTGAATGCCGACATGCTTCTCGTCCACCACGCCCGTGGCGATCGCAGCCTTGACTGCCGGGACCAGACACCAAACGGCGGACATCCCCGGATCATTCACCTTATAAGTAATGTCAGGATCGAACACGGCATAGCCATTGCTGTTGTACGCGGAGATGCTGAAACCGTTCGCCGTCGGCCGGGCGTACTGGTAAGCGTTCTGCGACATTTTCTCGTAGTAGAAAACGACGGTCGGATACTTCTTCCCCTTCTCGTAGTTCGCCGGCAGGTGCAGTGCGCCTTGCAGTTTGTCGCCTTTGGCGCTGACGTAGTCGACGAGGATCGTGCCGCTGGACCACAGGAACGGAGTTTGCTGCGCGTTGAGGTCGGTGATCTTCTGATCGCCTTTAAGCGATGCGTCGGTGATGTAGAAGTCCGGGGCATCCTTGAAAGTTTGCCGCGTGTGGAGATACACGTCGGATTTTTTGGCCTTCATCAGTCCGCCATACGACGCTTCGTCGAAGGCCGGGCGATTGACGCCGGCCTTGCCGGGTTCGATGATCCCAATGCCGTCCTTTTTGGTCCACTCGCCGTAGACATCAACGTAAAGCGCTTTCGAGAGGTCGTATCCCTTCTGGTCCGGATCAAGAATCGAAGGCCGTCGATATCGAATCTGATCCTTCTTGCCGTTGACCGTAAGATTCGTTCCACCCGTTCCGTCGGAAGAAACGCGCCAGATATCCCAGTTATCGGAAAGGAGGACGGACTTGCTGTCTGAAGTCCAGCCGATGAACTGCGTCGGCGGTTTCACGATGTTGTGATCATCTTCGGTATCGATGAACGAGGTTGCCACCTTATTGGTGATGTTCGTCGATTGGCCGGTCGTCATGTTGTAAACGTAGTAATGACCGTCATTGTAGTAAGCGAACTGCGTGCCGTCCGGTGACGCACCATATGTCCATCGCGATTGCTTCACGGCCATCTTGCGTTCGCCGGTAGCCAGGTTCACCGCGTAAACATCGGCAAAGTTCCGGCCGTCGAGGTTGCTCATCAGTTCGTATTCCGCGATGCTTCGGCCGACGGCCCACTTCTGTGGAATCGTTGGCGTGACGTCGCGCATCTTCTCGTCGGCGAGGCGGATGAACTTCTTTTCGGCAGGCCGGTATTCGGCGAGGTAGCTGAAGTTCTTGTCCTGGTTTTCCTGAACGATCTGCTGGGATTGCAGCCGCGGGTCCTTGTAATTCCAGATCACGAGATCGACTTTGTCATCGTTGGCCACGTCACCGGTGCTGTCGGCGCTATCACTGGCCCCACGTGCTCCGGCGCGAGCGTCTTTCTTTTTGGGCGTATGAATACCGAACAGGATGGCATTGAGATCTTTCGTCCATGCGGGACTCCGGTTCGGACTGACGGTCATGCCCGCCGGAAAATCGGTCGAATCGGCAGGATTGAAAATGGTTTTTTGTGGACCTCCGGCGCCGAAGCCTTTGAATGCGATGACGCCGTACAGTTTGTCCTCGTAGGCTTTATCGTCGGTGCCCTTGAGAACGGCAAGACCCTCGCCGTCCTCGGTCCAGGCGAGTCGCGAATAAACGGCCTTGTCGTCGGAATCAATCGAACGGCTGGTTCCGCTGGCGAGGTCGCGATATTGGACGCCGTTTCCCGTTTTGTCTGTGGCATCGATCGTCCAGGCCAGAAAGCGGCCTTTTTTATCGAAAGAGAAGTCCGCGACGTTGCCGATGTTGATCTCCTGACCCGTTGCGAGTTCGCGCAAAAGCAGGTCGGAACCACGAGGCCTGTCGGCGGCATCGTTGGACGCATTGTCACCGCCGCCGCGCGGACCGGCTCCGCCGCCTCGTTGTCCACCGGCAGCGCCCGCGCCGCCGGGCGCGTCGGGTCCGTATTTCTGCAGAGCGATCCAACCCGAATTTTCGCCGGAGAACAGGAATCGACGGACTTTGGCGACTTCGATCTTTTCACCCGTCGTCAGGTTTACGATGCCGACCCGATCCTGGAGCGGCCGTCGTTGACGATTCAGTTGTGCAGCTTCCGCGTGCGTCGGATGAATCGTGAATGCCGCGAATTGGGCGTCGTTGGAAAATGCGACGGGCCCATTCGTGTCCACGGCGTTCCCGCCACCCCTTGGGCCACCTCCACCGCCGGCTCCTGTGGGCGGCTCACCGATCAAGAATCGATACGTTTTATCGCCCTTGGTCTGCCGGATGACGACGTCGCCGTCACCTTCGGCCGGAGTGAGACGATAAGCGAACCATGCGCCGCCTTCCGATAGAACCTGCGACGTAATACCTCTCCACGCCATGATGTCGTCGAGCTGAATTGCACGCTGCGGTGTCGTTTGCGCGCGATAGGCCGCGACGTTGATCAGAAGCGCGAGGCACAGCGTCGCCATTGCAATGGATCGGAACCGTCTCATAGGGGGAGCCCTCCTGTTGATGCGGGAAAGGTATCGCCGGGCGGAAGGAATAGTCAAGGAAGGCCTGCATTCAATTGAGGCGGATATCCGGTTATTTGCGTTTGACGTTGGACGTTGGACATCCCGACGTTTGACTTTTCGGACGCTGCTTCTGAATATGCCAAGTGTTGGGATGTCCACCGTCCAACATCAAATGCGGATAATGGATGTAATTTGTATCAGCCGGTAACTGCGGAGTATCATCCCCACGAGTTAGTACCGGACCATAAGAATAATAATAAAAACCGGGACCTGCCAAAAAATGACTCACCCCCCAAAGTCCCGATTCTGAGGAGTCACCACCATGAAGAGATACTTGTTTCTGGGAGTTATTGTTTTTGTCCTGCTGTTGGCGTCTAATGGCGCGGCAATCGCGGCAACGGGAAGTATCACGGGGTTTGTGAAGGATTCCACCGGAGCTGTGGTACCGGGCGTGAAGGTCACGCTGACCAACCTTGCAACCAACGCGCAACTTTCGGCAGTCAGTAACGAAAGAGGCGAATTCCAGTTTCCCCAGCTGGCTCCGACAAGCTATTCGCTGGTCGTCGAGGCGCCGGGCTTCAAAAAGACCGTAGTCAATGCGGTTGTTCAAGTCGATCAGATCACGCGTGCCGACATCGTGCTTCAAGTCGGAGAGGTCGTGCAGACCGTCGAAGTCGAGGCGGTCGCACCGGTGTTGGAAGCGGATAAAACCACAATCAGCAGTGTGGTCGAAAGCCGCACGATCGCGAACATGCCGCTTAATGCGCGTCAATTCCTCGATCTGGCTTTGGTGACGCCGGGCGTACTCCCGTCAGCAGCGGGCACGCAGGGCGGCGGTTTCAACGTGAGCGGCGCGCGTTCGCAGTCGAACGTGTTCCTTCTCGATGGGGTGAGCAACATCGACACCCAGGTCAATTCGGCGCTGGGTAATTTCCGGATTACCGACGCGGTTCAGGAATTCGCAGTTCAAACCAGCGTCCCGACGGCGGAGTTCGGCCGCGGAACTGGCGGGCAGGTCAGCATCGTGACCAAGAGCGGCTCCAATGAGTTTCACGGCTCCGCGTTCGAGTTCCTGCGCAACGACGCGCTCGACGCCGCGGACTTTTTCACCAACCGTCTCGGCGCAAAGAAGACACCGCTGCATCGCAATCAATACGGCGCGACGTTTAGCGGTCCGGTCAAAAAAGACAAAACGTTTTTCTTCGGATCGTGGGAAGGTTTCCGTCAGGTCGCTCCGACGGTCAGCACGACGCGCGTGCCGACCGACGCGGAGCGCGCATCGGTCACCGACCCGATTTCCAAATCCCTTCTTCAGTTCTGGCCGGCGCCAAATGCGCAACGCGCAGGACAGACCAACAACTTCATCGCGAACGTTCGCGCAACGACGTTCGACAACACGTACCTTGGAAAGGTCGATCAGAATTTCAGCGACAAGGATCACCTGAGTGTTCGCTGGGCCGAGTATCGCGGCAAGACCTTTACGCCGGGAGCATTACCCGACATCGCCGGTAACGCGAATCTTCCGGTCAGCAAGTCAGCGGTCGTCAACGAAACCCACATCTTTTCGCCGACGGTCTTGAATGAATTCCGTGTCGGTTTCTCACGAAACGCAACATTCATTACCGTGCAGGATGCGGGTTTTGATGCATCCAAGATCTTCGTGGACTCGTCCGGAAAGCCGCTCACCGGTGTGGTCGTCGCGAGTCAGAATCAACTCGACTCCGGTTTGCCCACGATCGGTGTCAGCGGCGGGTTTGCGCCGCTCGGCAGCACCAACAATCTGCCGCAGGGCCGCATCACCAACACGTACGAGTTGTTCGATAACTTCTCGTGGATCGCCCCATTTCAACTGTCGAAGCACTCCTGGCGATGGGGCTTTCATATTCGCCGCGAGGACGCCCGGCGCTTTCTGGATGGCTCGTCGCGAGGCACTTTCAACTTCGTGAACTTCGCCGACTTCGCTGCGGGCAAAGTCAACACGTCCACGTTCCGTTATGGACAGACGGTGCGGTACTGGAGACGGTACCCATGGGATCTGTTCTGGCAGGATCAGTACAAAATCAAGGACAACATCACGCTGAACTACGGCATTCGTTATGAGTTTCCATCAGCGATCAATCAGACCCGCACGAACGCCACGAACTTCGTCCCCGGCGTCGGGCCCGTGCTTCTCGGATCGAATCAGCTGCTGAAGATCGATACGAATAAACGCGGCATCGATTCCTTCGTTCTGGGGCAGGCTCCGGTGACTCTCGCGAACAACGGCGTGAATCTCGACAAGAACAACTTCGCGCCGGTGATCGGTCTGGCTTACACGCCGAGAATGGCGCCTGGATTGTTCGGTCACGACGCGACCGTGATTCGTTTGGGGGGCCGCGTGGGCTATGACGATATCTTCAACAACATTCCTGCGAACATGGGACTGAACGCTCCTTACACGCTGACAACGACGCAGACCGCTTCAGTCACCCAGCCGGACAAATTTCCGTGGGCGATCGGCTTCGATCAAACGGTCCCATTGGTGTCCAATATCGGCAAGCAGGGGCCCGGAACACCGACAAGCGGACTGCTCGGGTTCAACGCAGAGGATCCGAACCTGCGAAGCGCGTACATCTATCAGTACAACCTGGGTGTCCAACGGCTGGTCACCGGCGAGCTTTCGATCGAAGTGGATTATCAGGGGTCGACAGGTCACAAGCTGGGAACATTCATCGATCAGAATCAGCCGCTTGTGATCGTGCGTGATCCGAATGTGATAGGTAAGCAGACACCCAACGAACAGATCTTTCCGTATCCTACGTTCGGCACGGTCACCACGGGTGTAGACAGCGGCAATTCGAACTACAACGGAGTGGTGCTCACGACGAAGTATCAGGGCCGACATGGCGTCTTCGTTCAAGGCTCGTATACGTTCGGTAAATCGATTGACTACGCGTCGGCGTTTTTCGGATCCACCGGTGAACGAACCGGCGTTTCCGACGTGAACAATATGAAGGCCGAACGCGGACCGTCATCGTTTGATCTCCGGCATCGCTCGGTGATCACCTACGTCATCGATCTGCCAGTGGGCCCTGGACATCGTTTGCTCGGCTGGAACAACGGAATTAATCGGCAGGTGTTCGGTGGATGGCAGATTTCGGGTATCACGACGCTCCAAACCGGAACTCCTTTCACGGTGTTCAATAGTTCACAGGACTTCAGCGGGTTCAACCAGAACAACGATCGCCCCGACGTCCTCGGGGCCGGCAAGCTGACTCAGGACAACAAGAACATCGATAACGCGTTCGATACGACATACTTCTCGAAGACCCCGCCAACCGGGCGCGTCGGAACGTCAGGACGCAATCAGTATTACGGTCCGGGTCTTCAAAATTACAACTTCGCTGCGACGAAGAAGTTTCTGGTGACGGAACGCTTCGGTGTCCAGTTCCGCGCCGACTTTTTCAATCTGTTCAACCACACGAATTTTGCCAATCCTGTCAGCAATCAGAGCAACGGCAACTTTGGCAAGATCACAGCCACCTTGGGAAGCGCAACAGCAACGTCAGTCGGTACCACCGGCGGCGTAGTGGGCGGCGGCCCGCGCGTGATTCAGGGTTCGTTGCGAATCACGTTCTGACAGCGCTCGACGAAAGTAACATCACGGAGCCCGTCGCTGCGCTCCGGGTTCTGACAGTTTTAGCCGTTTGTACAGAACCCGGAGCGTAGCGACGGGCTCCGTGACGATCCCTTCCGGACATTGTCCTTGCAAACTTCGACAGTGGCGCAATAGCATCAGCCACAATATCCAATACATTCAAAAACCCTTATCCGGAGAGAAGGATATGACTTTAAAGCGAGTTGTGCTGGTCTTCCTGTCCATCCTGCTGCTCGGTTCCATCGCTCACGCGCAGTTCGACGAATCCATGCTCAAAAACCTGACGTGGCGGAACATTGGACCTGCCGGAGCCGGCGGACGCGTTGTGGACTTCGCGGTCGCGGGGGATTTTCCCTATCGCATCTACGCGGCGACCGCTTCGGGAGGATTATTCAAGTCGTCCAACAACGGCGTGACATGGGAGCCCGTCTTCGATCATGAGGCGACGGTCGCCATCGGCGATGTTGCCGTTGATCCGAACAATCCGGACACCGTGTGGGTCGGCACGGGCGAAGCGAATCCCCGAAACAGCGTGTCGTGGGGCGACGGCGTTTACAAGTCGACGAATGGCGGGAAGACCTGGGCGAACATGGGTCTGAAGGATTCGAAACACATCGGCCGGATCGTTGTCGATCCTCGAAATCCGGATACCGTCTACGTCGCCGCTGCCGGTCATACCTGGGGGCCAAATAAGGAACGCGGCCTGTACAAAACGACGGATGGCGGCCGCACCTGGACCAACACCTTGTTCATCGACGAAAACACCGGCTTCATCGATGTCGCCATGGATCCGCACGATCCGAACACGCTCTACGCAGCCTCCTGGGAACGCCGTCGCGACGCCTTCGCCGGCGGAGATCCGGCAATTTGTTGCGGCAAGGGGAGCGGCATTTTTAAAACGACCGATGCCGGAAGAAACTGGAGGAAACTCACCAGCGGATTACCTGGAGGCGAGCTTGGCCGCATCGGTCTTGCGATAGCCGAGAGCGATCCCAGCGTCGTGTATGCCGTGATTCAAACGCTGACCACAGTCGCACGAGAAGGACCCGGAGGGCCCGAGGGCGGTGGAGGCGGCGGCGGTAACCCGGCACAAAAGACGATGAAGGACGGCGGTATTTTCCGGTCCGAGGATCGCGGTGAAACATGGCGCTGGATGAATCCGTTGAACAACCGGCCTTTCTATTACAGCCAGCTGCGCGTCGATCCCACCAACGAGAATCGTCTGTGGGCAGTTGCAGGCTCGCTGTCGCTCTCCGAGGACGGAGGGAAAACCTTTACGAATCCTCAAGTGAACATTCACGTCGACCACCATGCATTGTGGATCGATCCGAAAAATCCGAAACACATCCTGGACGGTAACGACGGCGGCATCTATATGACGTATGACGCCGGCAAGACGTGGGACTTCATGAATCAGATCGCGATCAGCCAGTTCTATTCGGTCGATGTCGATATGCGGAAGCCTTACTTCATCTACGGCGGTGTTCAGGACTACTGCTCCTGGGGCGGTCCGAGCGCGACGCGCAACAGCATCGGCATCACGGCGTCGGACTGGTACAAGGTGCAGACCGGCGACGGCTTTCAGGCGAGAGTCGATCCTACCGATTACACGATCGTCTACGCGGAATCGCAGAACGGCGGGCTTATTCGTCACGACCTGAAGAGCGGCCGTAACGTCAGCATCAAGCCGCGGCCGAAAACGGGCGAAGATCCATACCGCTTCGATTGGGAGACACCGATCATCATTTCGCCGCACGATCCGAAGACGATTTTCGTCGGCGGCAATTTCCTGTTCCGGTCTCCGGATCGCGGCAATTCATGGACGACGATCAGCCCCGACCTCACGGATGGACCCGGCGAGGCGAAACTGTCGGCGATCACGGCCGTCGCCGAATCGCCGATGAGGGCCGGTGTCCTGTATGCCGGAACCAATGACGGCAACGTGCACGTGACGCGCGATGGTGGAAAGACCTGGAAGAACATCACGAAGAATTTTCCGGGAATGCCCGGCAAGCGCTGGGTGAGCCGTGTCGTTGCGTCGCGGTTCAGCGAAGGCACCGCCTTTGTCGCGTTCGATGGTCACCGCAACGATGATTACTCGACATACCTTTTCAGAACGACGGATTTCGGCGACACGTGGACTGCCATCAAAAGCAATCTTCCGGCCGATCAACCCGTCCGGGTGATTCGCGAAGACGTGAAGAATCGGAATCTGCTGTTCGTGGGAACCGAGTTTTCAAGCTTCACTTCGATCGATGGCGGCGCCCACTGGGTGCGTCTCGCCAGCGGATTGCCGACAGTCCCGGTCGCCGACCTCGTGATCCATCCTCGCGACGGCGATCTCATTGCCGGAACACACGGCCGCAGTATCTACACGACAGAGATCACGCCTTTGCAACAGCTGAACGAAACGATTCTTTCGAGCGACGTTCACCTGTTCACTCCCCGCGCCGCAACGGCGTTGATGTACAAAGTGTTTTCTGATGATCAGTTTCTTGCGGAGAAGAGGTTCGTTGCCGACAACCCCGAGTACGGCGCCGGCATCTTTTATTACCTGAAGTCGGCGGCGGCTGATGACGTCAAATTGACGATCCTCGACAAGTCGGGAGCGACGGTGCGGGAACTCACCGGCAGCAAAGAACGCGGCATCAACCGCATTCAGTGGGATCTGCGTGCGGCCGCCCCGCCGCGTCTTGAAGGCGGCGGAGGTGGCGGAGGTTTTGGCGGAAACACGCTCGGGCCGCTTGTCGATCCGGGGACGTACACCGCGCGGCTGACGGTGGGGGCGAAACAGGAAACAACTGCGGTTGTCGTCGAGGCCGATCCTCAGGTCGACGTCAGCGATCAGGACCGCCGAACGCTGCGAAACATCACAGACAACCTCATCCGCGTTCAGACCAGGAACACCGCGGCCGTTAAATCCGTCGACTCCCTGAACGAACAGATGGCGGCGATTTCGAAGACGATCGGGTCCGTGAAAATCACACCGGCGCTGAAGAAGAACGTCGACGATACGGTGAAGCAGGTGTCGGAGCTCCGCGACAAGCTCCGGCGTTTGAATGGCCGCATCACATCGCTGTACGGAGAGGTTACGTCGTCGCCGTTCCCGCCAACGGTTCAACAGACGCGCGATCTCGACGAGATCACGAAGGAACTCGATGGCCATGTCGCGTCACTCAACGCGATGATTGCAACCGGAATCCCGAATCTCGAAACCCAACTCAATAAGGAGAATGTGCCGAGAATTGCCGCGCCCCAACCGGTGCGGCCGTGAGATGTGAACGCTCTTTGAACTAAAGTCTCGTCACGAAGCCTGTCGCTGCGCTCCGGGTTCTGTACGTTACGGCCAAAACTGTCAGAACCCGGAGCGCAGCGACGGGCTTCGTGACGTCACTTTTGGAGGCGGTATGGAATTCCAACGACGATTTTGCGTGTGCGTGCTGGCTCTTCTCATCAGTATCGTTCTCGCCGGCCGGACCGCTGCGGCTCAGACTCAGACAACCGGTTCGATCTCCGGATTGATTCGCGACCAGAGTGGCGCGTCTCTGCCTGGCGTCGATGTCAAAGCGGAAGAGCAGGCGACCGGACAAGTTCGAACCACGCTTAGTACGGAAACCGGAGCGTACACGCTGCCGTTGCTGCCTCCCGGCCGTTACACAGTGACGTTTACGTTGCCCGGTTTTCAAACCGTGAGCAGCCGCGAAGTCGTCGTGAACGCGACCGAAAAGGTCTCGCTCAACACCTCCTTGAACGTGGCAGCGGTGGGGACGGCGATCGAAGTCACGACCGGCGCTCAACTCGTGCAGGCGGAAAGCACGACGCTCGGCCGCGTCATCGACGAGAAGATGACCGCCGCGCTTCCTCTGCCCACGAAGAATTACACGTTCCGGACACCGCGGATCTGGGCCGCGGGAGCATGAATATTTCGGCGAACGGGGCATCCACGAGCAGCAACACATTTCTCCTCGACGGCGTAGACGCCAACAACATCCACACCAACAGCGCTCGGAATAATAATGTCGGATCGAACGGCATTCCGGTTCCTTCAACCGAAGTGATTCGCGAATTCAAGGTCCAGGCGGGTCAATACGACGCGCAATTCGGCCGGAATGCGGGCGCGAACATCAACGTCGTCACGAAGAGCGGAACGAACGTGCTGCATGGCAGCGTTTATCACTACTTCCGCAATGACGTCTTGAATGCGAATAGTTTCTTCTTCAACAAGACAGGAACGCCGAAACCGGTCTTACGCCAGAATCAATTCGGATTCACGGTCGGCGGGCCTCTCAAGAAGAACAAATCGTTCTTCTTTCTTGGATTTCAGTTGACGCGGCAGATCAACGGAGCGTCTGCTGCAAACAGCAGCGCGTCGTTCATTCTGCCTGCGATTCCCGCCGTGAGAACGGCTCAAACGCTCGGCCAGATATTCGCCGGCCAGGCCGGCCGCAACGGAGGCATCGCGGTTGCGGCGGACGGTTCCAACATTAATCCTGTCGCGATAGCGTTACTCAACACCCGGCGTCCGGACGGGCAGTTTTACATTCCGAGTCCTCAGGTCGCCGGACCCGGCGTGAATTACAGTGTGTCGGTCCCGGCGCGTTACAACGAAGAGCAGGTGACACTGAATCTCGACCACGAGTTCACATCCTCGCAGAAGGCATCCTTGCGAATGTTCGGCGCGAATGTTCCGCAAACCGTACCGTTCTCGGAAACATCGCAGGTGCCGGGCTTTCCGCTGTTCCAGGACTTCAAGAATCGCAATGCTTCTGCGACTTACACGTGGACCATGTCTCCGACCACGGTTAACGAAGCGCGCACCGGATTCAATCGTCCGGCGGGCCGCAGCAAGATGACGAATCCGATAACGGTGCAGCAGATTGGAATGAGCCGCTCGAACATGGTCGAGTTCCCCGAGATTCCCCAAATCACGGTGACGGGCCAGTTCCGCGTCGGTGAAGGCTCGAACTCGGATCAATTGACGATCCCCAATTCGTTCACCTATCAGGATACGGTGTCGCTGACGCGGGGAGCGCATTTCATGAGGATCGGTTTCGAATCGCGGCGTTACCAAACGAACCTGTTCAACAACGCTCATTTCCGCGGGATCATGGCGTTTCAGTCGTTCCCGGATTTTCTGCTCGGCCTGCCGGCGGGTCCAGTGACCAGCGGCGGCAACGGAACGTCGTTCAGCAACATCCAGAGTAACGACCTCGATGCCGGCAACTCGCAACGCTATTTTCGCGCGACGGATATTTCGGGATTTGTCCAGGACGACTGGAAGTTCTCACCGAGAGTCACGCTGAATCTCGGTCTGCGCTATGACTTCATGGGGCCTCAGTACGACCGCTTCGGACGCGTGGGACAGTTCGATAAGCGCTATTACGTAACACCACCGGCGAACGGCCAGACAAGCGCCGGTTTTGTCGAGCCGAAGAATACGAAGTTTCCGGTGACGGGTCTGCCTCTCGTCAGCGACAATCTGCTGGACCACACGCCAAAGAACAATTGGGCGCCTCGTCTGGGGATGGTCGTGCGTCCGTTCAAAGATCGTCCGACGGTTGTTCGGATGGGATATGGAATTTTCTACGACCGGATATCCAACAATCTCATCCTTCAACTCCTGTCGTCGCCGCCGTTCAAGACACACCTGTCGGCGTCGGGCGCCTCGATCGCGTACGCATCGTTCCAAACACCTTTCCCGAACCTGCCCGTGAACGCGACATATCCTATCGTGCCGGCAATTTATGGTTTACCGAATACGGCCGATCGTCCGGCACTGTCGGTAACGTCGCTCGATCCGGATTTGGGGACGCCGTACCTTCAACACTACAGCGTCAACATCCAGCATGAAATCACGAAGGACTTGTTGCTCGAGTTGGGCTACGTCGGATCGAAGGGCACAAAGCTGCGTTCGAACAGAAACTATAACCTTCCGCTTCTGGCGAGTCCGGAACAACCGGTCAACGGGATGACTACCAACACGGCGGCAAATGCGCCGCAGCGTGTTCCTTATATCGGATTCACGCCGACGGGTGTGTCGTACATTCAGACGGGTGGTAACTCGAACTACAACTCGATGCAGTTGAGCCTCACCAAAAGGTTGAGTTACGGTCTGCAATTTCTGGGTTCGTATACTTTCGGCAAGAGCATCGACGACACCACGGGTGGGAGGGACGAGCGCTACCTCAATCGAGGGTTGTCGGATTTCGACAGGCCGCACCGGTTGACGTTTTCATATCTGTACGAAATCCCATCCCGGGGGATGTTCCTGTTCCATGGCTGGCAGGTCAGCGGCGTCCTTACGATGCAGTCGGGCACGCCATTCACCATCACGGACAGCAGCGGCGCTCAGCTTTACGGCGTCACCAGCTCTCGCGCGAACTTCAACCCGGGCGAGACCGCAAAGACCGTGCAGCTGTCGGGCAAAGTAACCGATCGTCTCGAACGATACTTCAACACGGCCGCATTCGGACGTCCGGGCCTCGAATGGGGCACTGCGGGTGTCGGCATCCTGCGAGGGCCGTCACAATCGAACCTCGACATGGCTCTCGTGAAAACCACACGGTTTATGGAGAGCCGCTCGGTGGAGTTCCGCACCGAAGTGTTCAACGTGACCAACACGCCAAGCTTCGCGAACCCGTCCGGTGCGATTACATCCGCCGCGTTCGGTTCGATCAGTTCGACGATTAACAATGCGCGACTGATTCAATTCGGTCTGCGCATTCTTTATTAGTCTGTTCCGTATCGTCACAAAGCCCGTCGCGTCGCTCCGGGTTCTGCACGTTGTTGCCGCAATCGAGCCGCGTGCAGAACCCGGAGCACGGCGACGGGCTTTGCGGTGTGACTTGTCTTGTGCGTACCGCCCAAAATTCCAATTCATTGACGTGCTAGAATTCCGAAACATTTCAACTCAACAGGAGGGCCCATTTTGAAAGCTGTATTTCTGTTCTGTTTGTTTCTTGTGTCGTTTGGCGCGCTGGCGTTGATGGCCGCGGGACGGCAGGCCGCGCCGAAGACCGTACCCGCACCGAGCGACGTGGCAGCGCCGCCGAAGGATGCGCAGAAAACGCCATCGGGTCTGGCGTCGAAAGTCATCACGCCCGGCAAGGGCAAGGACCATCCAAAAGCAACCTCGCAGGTCACGGTGCACTACACCGGTTGGACCCCGGACGGAAAGATGTTCGACAGTTCCGTCGTGCGCGGCCAACCGTCAACGTTTCCTCTCAATGGCGTCATCAAGGGCTGGACTGAAGGCGTTCAGTTGATGGTGGTGGGTGAGAAGCGCCGTTTCTGGATTCCCGGCAAACTTGCCTACGACGCCGATCCCCGCCCCAGTGTGCCGAAAGGCATGCTCGTCTTCGACGTGGAATTGTTGGAGATCAAGTAACCCTCCGTGATCCTGTATGACGCTACGTGCATCGCGTTTTATGGCGGACCCATTGTCCATGTAGCGTCACGAAGCCCGTCGCTGCGCTCCGGGTTCTGTACATTACGGCGAAAACTGTCAGAACCCGGAGCGCAGCGACGGGCTTCGTGACGAGACTTTTGATTCAAAGAGAACTGGGCAACTACCCCTTACGCGGTACCTTCTTTCGGACTTTCGCCATTCCTCTTGACGTTCTACAAGAGCGGCGCGGCGTGCGGATATTTCATCGAATTCTTTTCCGGCTTCGCGTGGCTGGTTGCCGGCATTCTTTCGCGGCTGCTGTACCACGTCGCGCCGACGGATCGCTTCACGTACACCAGCGCCACGCTTGTCTTGATTGGCATCGCACTGCTGGCCGCTCTTGTGCCCGCCCGGCGGGCGTCGCGAACCGATCCCGTTGCCGTGCTGAGGTGAACACACGGAAGAGACTTTTGATGGCCTGATGTCGGGTTAACGGCGCGTTAACGGCGGACGCTGAAGTAGACGACATTCGGGGCTTCCGACCGCGCGACGGCTATGTCCGGCCAGCCGTCTTTATCGAGATCGCCAATCGCAAATCCGTAGACCGTGCCTTTGTTGTCACCGAACGTCAGTGGCGTGAAGTGGCGGCCGGAACCGTCATTAAAATAAACCGTCGACGGTGCCTCCACGTTTCCAACAATGATATCGGTTTTTCCGTCGCGATTCAGGTCGCCAAGAGCAAGCGCGTACGGAGTGATCTTTCCCGTCGCAAGCGGAACGCCGGTTGAGAAGGTCCCGTCGGGCTGATTGAAGTAGATGAAAGTGCCGCGGCGTTCGTCGATGGCCACGATGTCGATGCGCCCATCGCCGTTCAGGTCGGCGGCTTCGGCCATTCGTATTGCGGCATCAGCGGAACCGAACGGGATGCGTTTTGCAAAGTTCGCCTTTCCGTCGTTCAAGTACACGTAACTCTGACCGCCTTCACGATGCGGAACAGCGAGGTCGATGAATCCATCCTTGTTGAAATCCGCCGGCGTAATCGTTGTTGCGGATTCGTGCGAGAAGGCGATGCAATCCGCGTCGAACCGGCCTTTTCCGCGATTCAGACAAACGTAGTTCGAACCTTTGCTGTCGCCCGTTCGGTTCGCAGCAACGATGTCCGGCAGCCCGTCGCCGTTGAGGTCCGCAACGGCGGCATTCCTCGTCGGCCATTCCGGACGGCCGTAGGTCGAACCGACACGGAAGTTGCCCTTGCCGTCGTTCAAATAAACAAGCTTCGGATCCGGCGCGTCATTGCTGATGACGACGTCGAGGAAGCCGTCGCCGTCGAGATCGGCAAGCGGAGCCGAGTATGAACGGTCGGATGCTTTTCCAAGATCGTGTGCGACGGAAAATCGTCCGTGCCCATCATTTATCAAGACTCGATCGACCAGCGGCCAATGCCGTCCCTTTGCCAGCACGATGTCCGGACTGCCGTCCCCATTCAAATCACCGATGCTTACGTTCGCCGACGTCTCCGAAGTGGTTTCGAGCAGAAGCACACGATCAAAGGTCGGCAAGCCCGCGGGAGATTTTTGAATGGCCAGGGTTGCAACTGTTGTCAACAGCACACCAGCGAGGCTTAACGCAGTTTTGGGATTCATGGAATCACCTTCCTCAAATTATAGGTCCAGCCGTTCAGCCTATAGTTTCAGGGAAAAACCAGCCGATAAATGTCTTTCATGGCAATCGTCAGACCGACGGTTTCCAAAGCGACCATGTCATCTAGTTTATCGATCCGCTCAGACTTCCAATCGGTCTTCCATAAACGGAAAGTTTCCACCAGTGGCTCCGCCTGTTCGACAACGACGTATTCACGCAGGGTGGGGATTTCCTTTTAGAGAGTAAGTTTTTGACCGCGGTCATACTCGCGCATCGCGTCGGAGAGCACTTCGATCAGGACGATCGGATTGGTCAACGTGTCTGGCCTGCCCTGTATCAACAGCGGGTCGCCGCAAACGATGCTTAGATCGGGGTACGTGAAGAGCCCTGCTGGGGTTTGCACTCGAAGATCACTGCCAAAAACCCGACAGCCGCGATTGACAAGTACCGGCCTGATGCCGGTCAGCAGATTCGCGGCGATCTCGTTGTGCTGCAGCGATGCGCCCGCCATGGCGAAGATCTCGCCGTCGTAGTATTCGTTCTTGACGCGTGATGTCTCTTCGACAGCGAAGTATTCATCAAGGCTGTATCGCCTCTGCGATTCGCGGTTCACGCATTAATGATACCTCTGTGTTTATAGAACTGACTCACTACAGATCAGTGGGTCATGGAATAGATGATGAAATCGATTCCCATTCGGTAGGCCTGGCCGGAAAACTTCTCGGGATAGCACGGAACGTCCATGTGTTCCCAGGCGTCTCCCAGGTCCGAGTTATAGGTGGCCAGGACCATGACGCGGTCATGGTCGTCTTTGATTCCGAGAATCCGGGGCACGGTATCCGACGCGGATTCCCAGGTTCTGCCGCCGTAGCAGCCGTTGTTGACATTGGGAATCTGCATCACGGTATCGATATCGAAAAAGGTGTGAAAGATTTCGTCGGTCAGTGGAATCGGTTCAAGTTTCCGATCCGGGAATACTTTGGCAATCTGCCGAACGAAATTGTCCAGTTGGTACAGCCCCCAGAAGTCGTCGACATGCAGGAAGCCTCCGCGCAGCAGGAATTCGCGAAGACGAGCCGCCTCGTCGGCGTTGAGCAGCATTTGTCCCGGCTCGACGATGTAGAGATAAGGAAAGTCAAAAATCCTTGGATCCATCAACTGCATGGGATGCGGCGCTTCGTGATACGCGTTGACGGAGGTCAACCTTTCGACGCCCCAGATGAACTTGCAGTCGGACGCCGGATAGTCGGTCCGCCATCCGCCGCCCATGCCGCCTTCGCCGCGTTCCAGATCCGAGCATTTGAAATTTGTGAGTGGCGGATAACGATACGGTTGAGGGCCGCCGCGCTCCGGCGTCCCCATGCCGGTGTACATGACTCGCGTGTAGTAGTACTCGGGTTCGGTCCCCTGTCGCTCCGTGTCTCCAGACCCGGCCAGTGGTGCAACGAGAAGCAACCCGACGAGAAGCGGCGTTTTCATGGTTCTCCAATCGATTTGGACAAACGGATTCTACCCGAGATGGACAGAGTATTGGGGGATTAACGGAGTAAACTATCCGCCGAAAGGAACTCCCATGCGCAGCTACCGCTTTATCGTCGTTGTCCTGGTTGCAATTCTTGCGTCGATTACGGCCGCGTTCACGGCGGACTCCGTCAATCCGTCAGCCGCGATGAGGTGGCGTCAAATTGGCCCGAACCGGGCAGGAAGAGCAAGGGCGCTGTCGGGCGTGTCCAGTCAACCGAACGTGTTCTACGCCGGTTTCGACAATGGAGGAGTCTGGCGATCGACGGACTTTGGCTCAAACTGGGAGCCGCTTTTCGATCGCGAAGCGACGGGTTCGATCGGCGCGATTGCCGTTGCGCCATCCGACCCGAAGATTATTTATGTCGGTTCCGGAGCAGGCATTATTCGTCCGGATCTTGCGACCGGGAATGGTGTGTACAAGTCCACCGATGCCGGCAAAACCTGGACGCATCTCGGACTCTCCGACACGCAGATGATCGCGATGATCGACGTCGATCCGGGAAACCCCGACAGGCTGTTCGTTGCGGCGCTGGGTCACCCCTACGGCCATAACGTTGAGCGCGGCATCTTCCGCTCGGTCGACGGCGGCCGCACGTTTCAAAAGGTCTTATATAAGGATGAATACACGAGCGGCAACGATGTGCGTATCGATCCTTCCGATCCGAACATCGTGTATGCGACGCTGTGGCAGCAGCAACAGGCCTTTTATGAAGGCGGCGCCTTCAGCGGTGTCGGCGGCGGCATTTTCAAGTCAACCGATGGCGGGACGACCTGGAAGCAATTGACGGAAGGATTGCCTCAGGTCGTGCAAGCCAATCTCGCCATTGCGCCCAGCAATCCGAGAGTGGTCTACGCGATCGCGTCTTCACCGGCAGCGGCGGGCGGCCGAGGCGGGGGCCAACCGTCGCAATCCGTCAGTGTTCCCGCCGCGACGGTGGGGCTCTATAAAACAATCGATGGAGGAGACCATTGGTTCCTGGCCGTTCGTGGACTGACCGGAGCGGGAACCCGGCCCGCGGACAATCGGCCTATGGCGCGTATCGGCGGAGGGGACCTCCCAACGCTCGCCGTCGATCCCAAGGATCCGGACACGCTCTACAGCAGTTCCGTCGTTTTCTGGCGAAGCCGTGATGGCGGCATCACGTGGAGCGCAGTCCGAGGCGCCCCCGGAGGCGATGACTATCAGAAGGCATGGATCAATGCGAACAATCCCGGCATTATCTTAGTCGTTTCCGATCAGGGAGCCGTGGTGTCCGCTAACGGCGGTGTGAGCTGGAGCAACTGGTATACGCAGCCCACGGCGGCCATGTATCACGTTTCGACGGACAACGCGTTCCCGTACCGCGTTTGCAGCGGGCAGCAGGATTCAGGTTCCGCGTGTGTCGACAGCCGATCCAACGACGGCGAAATCACGTTTCACGATTGGCACCCCGTCAACATTCAGGAATACGGCGAAGCCGCGCCCGATCCCAGGAATCCTGACCTTGTGTATGGCAGCGCTCGCACCAACGTCTCGCTCTATAACCGGAAGACCGGCCAGACCAAGCAAGTGGGTCCCAACCTTGCTGCACCTGACGCCAACGGCCAGACGTTTGGCCGTAACGTGCGAACGATGCCGATCGAGTGGTCGCCCCTGAATCCCAACGTGCTCTTCTACGGATCGAACGCCGTATGGAAGACCATCGACGGCGGCGCTCATTGGTCTCGCATCAGCGGAGATCTCACGCGTCAAACCTGGACGACACCGGCAAATGCGGGAAAATACGCACCCGACGTCACTCCGAATCCGTTGGGTGCGCTCACTGCTCTCGCTCCCTCTCCACTCGACGTGAACGTGCTTTGGGCCGGAAGTGACGATGGAAACATTCAGGTCACCACGAACGGAGGTCTCCAGTGGACCAACGTCACACCGCCGGAGATCAAACCCTGGACGCGAATCTTCAATATCGATGCCGGCCACTTTGACGCCCAAACGGCATATGCAGCCGCCAACACTTTGCGAATCGACGATTCCAGTCCGCATTTCCTCAGAACACACGACGGCGGCCGAACGTGGACCGAAATCAGCACCGGTATTGCTCCGGGCGCGGTTGCCAATTCGATCCGTGAAGATCCTCGGCAACGCGGCTTGCTGTATGCGGCGACGGACGTTCAGGTATGGGTGTCCTTCGATGACGGAGATCATTGGGAATCGCTGCGCCTGAACATGCCGGCGATTTCCGTCCGCGACATTCAAGTGAAGGACGACAACACTTGTCTATGTTCCGATCTGATTGCCGGCACGCACGGACGCGGGTTTTGGATCCTCGATAACGTCACACCGTTGAGACAGACTGCCGCCATTCGAGCCGCTGAACGCGCGGGGACGGCATATCTGGTCAAGCCGGCGACTGCGTTACGCGTGCGGTTTGGAACGAACGATCCGACTCCGTGGCCGCCCGAACTTCCCGCCGGCGAGAATCCTCCTCCGGGCGGCATCATCGATTATTACCTGGCTTCCGATGCGCGTGGTCCGGTGAAGATCGAGATTCTAGAGGCCGCGAATCGTGTCGTGCGCACCCTTTCGAGTGATGACCCTCTGCGGAATCCTCATCCCGCACTCGATCCCGAAGCCTACGACCGCGTCTGCCAGCAAAATCCGAACGCGCCGGATTGTGGTTTGCCGCTCTACTGGCCCGGCGCGCCGATGATTATTTCGAAGCAAGCCGGCATGCATCGCGTCGCGTGGGATCTACGTTATGAGCCGATCGGAGAAGGTGGCGGAGGCGGCGGGGGCGGCGCCGCGGTTCCTCGCCGGACGTACTCATCGGTGAACGCGCCGTGGGCCGCGCCCGGAACATACACGGTGCGGCTGACGGTAGACGGCAAGAGTTACTCACAGCCGCTTACCCTTCGACTGGACCCGCGCGTCAAGACTTTACCTGTCGACCTGACGACACTCACCTCGCTCACACGAGAGATGTACGACGGTGCTCGCGCCGCCCGAGCCGCATACGATCAGGCTCGCGCTCTCGTATCCCAACTGGATTCGCTGCAGGGTAGTGACGTGGATGCATTCAAGCAGCAGGTTTTAGCGATCGCGCCGCCGCCTCAGGCCGTCGGGGGCCGCGGCGGTTTTGGAGGACCTCCGGGCGGAGGCGCTCGTGGTGGACGCGGTGGCGGCACGAAGCCGACCCTCGATTCGGTAAGCGCATCAATGATGGCTGCGGCCATGGCGATGCAAGGTGCCGAGGTCGCGCCAACGGCACGAGAAGTAGCCGCTTGCGCTGACGCCAGGCGCAATTCAGCAACAGTAACAGCCACGTGGACCAGGTTGAAGACGGTCGACCTCTCGGCTCTGAACGCCAAGCTCAAAGCGGCCGGGCAACCGTCCGTCAGCGTGCCAAACAGCAAGTGAGGTTTCGGTCTTTCGTATCCCCTCCTGGCAGGCTCTGCTGTCCAGAATAATCCTCTCACCCCTTTTGGGGTGCGCCATTCCTGCAACGACTCAACCCCGGGTGTCGCAAAAACGCTCCACCCGGGGCTAATTTCCGAGCAGCACTCCGGGCTGGCCACGCCGGAAGCGTGCGAGGATCGTCTCCTTTGCTGGACGTGCAATGCAGTGCGTTCCTGACTTCTATTCCGGACAGCACTCGCCTGGCAGAAAGGGTAATAACCCCATTTGAAGTCTTATCCAATCCCTAGTTGCACGTCAATTTGTCATCCCTCCACAAAACTATTGCAATTATGTCCCCATGATAAGGTGGCGTGCCCCTTTCGATGAAAAACGGGCACCGGAGGATACATACAAATAGATGGATGCTTCAGGCTTGTGGAACTCTCGATGTGGCTTACTTTCAAGTTCTTCTACTTTCCTAACCCGTTCAGCTCGATACCTCGCAGCGCTGTTGATTTGTTTGTACCTGGCGTCTCCGGCGGCTTTTGCTCAGAGCCCGTACTATCTTTGGACAGGCCAAACCGCTGCCCAGACACAAATTGACTCACTGCACACCAGCAGCTGGTACATACAGGTATTGAGTGGTCCCGTCCTTCTTGGCGGAGGCAACTTCACCATGAAGGCCGGATCCAGCGCTTCGGCGAATGTCACGCTGACGCTATACCAGGGCGGAAGCACAGCGGGTTCCGTTTTGGCCAGTGTGACTCACGATTCGAGCAGCTTCACTGGACAGTTCAATCCCGTCGCATTCGACTTCAGCTCCGTTCAATCGTTAGGCACAGGCAACTACTATGTGACGTTGACCTCGACCGCGCCGAACGTTCAGAGTCAGGCGTACTTCATCAAAGGAGCTGACGGAGCGATCATCTCGCTGGATGGGACAACGGCGATATCGCCGACAATTGCAACCGTATCCGCGGCCCCATCGAACTCCAACCTCACGTTGAGCAAGGCTGCTCCGGCTTCGGTTCTCGCGAATGGTGCAATGACCTACACCATCAACCTTGGTAACGACGGCGGTTCGTCATCGGGAACTTCGACTACGGTGAAGGATCAGCTGCCGGCTGGTGTCAAAGCAACAGCGGCCGCCGCTTCCACCGGTGTCTCGTCCGTAAGCTGTACGCCGCTCAATACGGCCAGCGCTCTTCTGACCTGCTCCGTGACGCTGAGCAGCGCGCTTGCGTCCGCTGTGCCGCCGGGCACCGCCGCTTTCACGATCGCCGCAACGGCGCCTTCAACGGGTGGTTCCATAACGAACTACGCTTCAGTGGATCCATCTGGAGGAAACAGTCCCGCAACGCCTGGCGCTTCGTGTACCACGACGAGTTGCGGCAGCGCGAGTACTACGGTCACTGCGCCCTCAAACGTGACGCTTTCCATGTCCGGATCACCATCAACCGTTCTGACAAACGGTGTGCTGACGTACACGCTGGGTCTGGGAAACAGCGGCGGCGCAACTTCCGGTACGTCGCTGACGGTGAAGAATCAGCTGCCCGCCGGAGTGACGGCCTCCGCAGCCGCCGGTGTGACGGGTGTATCGTCGGTGGTCTGTTCGAACCTGAACTCGGCGGGCGCATTGCTGACTTGTACCGTGACACTAAGCAGCGGTTTGGCTGCAAGCGCGCCGAACGGTACAGGGTCATTCACGATCACAGCGACAGCACCATCAACCGCAGGTTCGATCACCAACTACGCTTCAGTGGATCCGACGGGAGGAAGCAGCCCGGCAACTCCAGGCTCATCCTGCTCGACAACAAGCTGCGCCAGCGCCGCAACGACCGTCAATACGCCGGCGAACATCACGATGGCGAAGTCGGCGGCGGCGACCGTTCTGACGAATGGCACGCTGACGTACACGTTCGGTCTAGGTAACAGCGGCGGAACCACGTCCGGGACATCCGTGACGGTAGCGGATCAGCTTCCCGCTGGAATGAAGGCGACAGCAGCTGCCGGTGTGACGGGTGTATCGTCGGTGGTCTGTTCGAACCTGAACTCGGCGGGCGCATTGCTGACTTGTACCGTGACACTAAGCAGCGGTTTGGCTGCAAGCGCGCCGAACGGTACAGGGTCATTCACGATCACAGCGACAGCACCATCAACCGCAGGTTCGATCACCAACTACGCTTCAGTGGATCCGACGGGAGGAAGCAGCCCGGCAACTCCAGGCTCATCATGCTCGACAACAAGCTGCGCCAGCGCCGCAACGACCGTCAATACGCCGACGAACATCACGATGGCGAAGTCGGCGGCGGCGACAGTTCTGACGAATGGCACGCTGACATACACGATCGGTTTAGGTAACAGCGGCGGAACCGCGTCCGGCACATCCGTGACGGTAGCGGATCAGCTTCCCGCTGGAATGACGGCGACCGCAGCCGCCGGTGTGACGGGTGTATCGTCGGTGGTCTGTTCGAACCTGAACTCGGCGGGCGCATTGCTGACTTGTACCGTGACACTAAGCAGCGGTTTGGCTGCAAGCGCGCCGAACGGTACAGGGTCATTCACGATCACAGCGACAGCACCATCAACCGCAGGTTCGATCACCAACTACGCTTCAGTGGATCCGACGGGAGGAAGCAGCCCGGCAACTCCAGGCTCATCATGCTCGACAACAAGCTGCGCCAGCGCCTCAACGACGGTGAATGCCGCATCCAGCCCGACGAACATCACGATCAGCAAATCCGGGACGTCGAGTGTTTTGACGAACGGGTCCTTAACTTACACGATCGGACTGGGAAACAGCGGCGGAACAACATCCGGGACATCCGCGACCGTCAGCGACCAGCTTCCGGCAGGAATGAAAGCCACAGCCGCGACAGCCGGAACAGGCGTGTCGTCCGTGAGCTGTACGAACCTCAACTCAGCGGGTGCGCTTCTGGCGTGTACGGTCACGTTGAATGCAGGACTGGCGCCGAGTGCGACAAACGGAACCGCTGCCTTTACGATAACCGCGACTGCGCCGTCCACTGCGGGTTCTGTGACGAACTACGCATCGGTTGACCCGACCGGAAGCAACAGTCCCGCGACGCCGGGTTCATCATGCTCGACGACAAGCTGCGCCAGTGCCGCAACGACAGTAAGTACACCGACAAACATCACCATGTCGAAGTCGGCGGCATCGACCGTTCTGACGAGCGGCGCTCTGACATACACGATCGGATTGGGTAACAGCGGCGGAACCGCATCCGGCACATCCGCGACCATCAGCGATCAGCTCCCGGCCGGAATGACGGCAACGGCCGCCACCGCAGGAACCGGCGTATCGTTGGTGAGTTGCACCAACCTGAACACCGCAGGCGCCCTGCTTACGTGTACGGTTACGCTTGCCGGTGGGCTGGCTGCCGGCGCACCGAATGCCACGGCGTCGTTCACGATCGCGACAACTGCGCCCTCTTCGCCGGGCTCCATCACCAACTACGCATCCGTTGATCCGGCCGGAGGCAACAGTCCTGCGACGCCGGGCTCGTCGTGTTCAACGACAAGCTGCGCCAGCGCCGCCACGACAGTCAACCCGATATCCACACCGGCGAACTTTACGATCAGCAAATCCGGTGCGGCAACGGCTCTAACCAACGGCAGCCTGACCTACACCCTGGGACTCGGCAACAGCGGTCAGACGACTTCGGGAACTTCCGCCACAATCAACGACAAACTTCCTGCGGGAGTGTCGGCCACAGCCGCAACCGCCGGGACCGGCGTCTCGTCGGTGAGCTGCACCAATTTGAATTCTGCTGGTGCGCTGCTCGCGTGCAGCGTAACGCTGAGCGGCGGACTGGCCGGAAGCGCGCCAAACGGAACGGCGACATTCACGATGACGACGACAGCTCCATCGACTGCAGGATCGATCACCAACTACGCTTCGGTCGACCCTGCGGGAGGCAACAGCCCCGCGACTCCGGGTTCGTCCTGCTCCACTACAAGCTGCGCCTCCGCATCCACTACGGTGAAGACGCCGACCAATATCACGATGTCGAAATCGGCAGCGGCGAGCGTACTGACGAATGGCGCACTGACCTACACGATGGGTTTGGGTAACAGTGGCGGAACACCATCCGCTACAACGGCGACCGTCAAGGATCAGCTTCCTGCGGGCATGAAGGCTACTGCTGCGACGGCGGGGACGGGTGTGTCGACTGTCAGTTGTACCAATCTGAATGTGTCCGGAGCGTTGCTGACGTGTACGGTCACGCTTGGTACGGAACTGCCCGCCAATGCGCCGAACGGCACTGCGTCGTTCACGATCAGTGCGACAGCTCCTTCGTCCGCCGGAGCCATCACTAACTATGCATCCGTTGATCCGACGGGAGGAAATAGTCCGGCCGTGCCAGGTTCATCGTGCTCTACATCCAGTTGCGCCAGTGCTGCGACGACGGTGAATGCGCCGTCAAGCCTTACGATGTCGAAGTCCGGTGCGGCAACTGCACAGACCGGCGACACGCTGACTTACACCATTGGACTTGGAAACAACGGCGGAACCGTTTCCGGAACGGCCGCAACGGTAAGAGATCAGCTTCCGGCTGGAATGACCGCCACAGCGGCAAACAACGGAGCCGGGGTTTCGGCCGTCAGCTGCACCAACCTTAATGCCGCCGGCGCATTGCTCACCTGTACGGTGACGCTCAGCAGCGGACTACCGGTTGGTGCGCCGAACGGTAGTGCGGGTTTCACAATCATCGCGAAAGCACCATCGTCGGCGGGAACAATCACCAACTATGCATCGATCGACAGTACAGGTGGTGACAGCCCGCCGACACCAGGTGCAGGCTGTGTCGGCTCGTGCGCCTCGGCGACGACGGCCATCAGCGTACCTTCGAGTCCGGTGAGTCCGCCGCCTCCGCCGAGTCCGGCGAGGCTGACCCTGGCCAAGACGGTGGATGCATCGTCTCTGGTTCGTGGAACGAATGCGACCTTCAACCTCGTGGTATCGAATTCCGGCGGTGGCACGAGTGGAGAGGTGATGGTATCGGACAACTTGCCCGCAGGCTTGACGCCTAAGGGCACTTCGGGATCAGGTTGGAACTGTTCGATCTCCGGCCAGGCGGTCAGCTGTACGCGACAAGACAGTCTGGGCGGCGGCTCAAGTTATCCCGCGATTGCCATCACGGCCGCGGTTGCCGCAAACGCTCCTGCCTCGATAACGAATGCTGCCACGGTTTCCGGTGGCGGCGCCTCCGACAGCAGCGACGCATCGGTGACGGCGACGGTCACCGGGGGACCGGACCTGCGAATCGTCAAGTCCCATCAGGGCGCGATTCGCGCCGGACAATCCGGCGTGACGTACTCGATCGGTGTGACGAACATCGGAACCGCCGTTACATTCGGGACAGTCACCGTGACTGATGCTCTGCCGGCGGGTATGACCCTGGTCTCGATGGCGGGCGCGGGTTGGAATTGCAGTCCGGCGACTGCATCGTGCGTCCGATCGGATGAGCTCGCAGCAAACGCTGTCTATCCTGCAGTGCTCGTAACCGTAAATGTTCCGGCGACGGCAAACGGACCAATCTCGAATTCCGCCCGCGTTAGCGGTGGCGGCGACGTCAATAGTGCAAACAACTCGGCGTCGGATACGGCCACAGTTGTGACTTCCGATCTTACCGTCGTGGTATCCGGCCCGTCCTCGATGTTGCAGGGGCAAGGTGCCACCTACACTTTGAACGTTTCAAATGTCGGTACGGCCGCGACGTTAGGGGCCACAAGCGTCGTGCTCGAACTTACTAACGGTGTGACTCCCACGAACGCAACGGGCGACGGTTGGAGCTGCGCGATTGAAGGCCAGAAACTGACGTGTTCTCGAAGCGACGTCCTGCAGAACGGCGGCGCTGGTTATCCGCCGATTTCAGTCGGTGTGACCATCGGCGATTCGGTGAATGCCGGTAACCTTCTTGCGAACGTGAGTGGCGGAGGTGACGGCAATCCGGCGAATAATTCGTCATCACTTGCGTTGCAAATCGCGCAACAGCCCTTCGACCTGACCATTGCATTGACGCACAGTGGTGCGCTGGCGCAGGGCGGTCCGAGTTCATACCAGATTGTCGTCACGAATATCGGCCCGGGAAAGACCGCCGGTACGGTGACCGTTTCGGATGCGATGCCGGATGATCTGTCTCCAACCGCGGCAGCGGGGGCGGGATGGAACTGTATTGTTTCCGACCGTACCGTCACCTGTACTCGTGTGGACAGCTTGACGGGAGGTTCGAGTTATCCCCCGATTTCAATCGCGGTCAACGTTTCGGAATCCGCTCCAACCGCGCTGGTGAATACGGCCATCGTGCGTAATGATGCCGACGCCAGGATGGACAACAACACCGCCTCCGACAACGCTCCGGTAACCCAGATTCCACCACCGGATCTTCGGTTGGCGAAGACTCATGTGGGCGACTTCGTTCGCGGACAGCTTCAGGCCGCATTTTCGTTGGTTGTTTCGAACGGCGGAGGTAGTCCCACGAAGGATGCCGTCACCGTAACTGACGATGTACCGGCCGGCCTCACTCCGAAGTCGGCCACTGGCACGGGCTGGACGTGCCAGATCACAGGACAGACCGTTTCGTGTTCGCGCACTGACGCTTTGGCCGCTGGCGCGGAGTATCCCGCGATCGGTATTACTGTTGCTGTAGCGACAAACGCGCCGGACAGCATCACAAACACGGCTTCGGTTGCCGGAGGAGGCGATCGTTCGACCGGCAACAACTCTGCTGGTGACACGGTCAAGGTCATCACCCTCACTTCAGTGGACATGAACGTCACGAAGACAGTCGATAAGCCGCTGCTCACTGTCGGCGACACGGCCGTTTTCACCGTTGGCCTGACGAACCCGTCGGGCATCATTCTCTCGGAAGTAAACCTGGTGGACACCGTGCCGCCCGGCTTCATCTATGTGAACGACACCGCGACGCTCGAGTTCATTCCTCAAACCACCGTTCCTGGCGGAAAGACGATCAGGGCCGCAGGCAAGCCTTCGTCGCCGCAAAGCATCAAGCCTGTGGTCGAGAACGGCCGCTTGTCGTTCAGCGTCGGAACGCTCGAACCGGACGTGCTGGCGCAGATCCGTTACAAGACCGTCGTGAGTTCAGCGGCGCGCGCCGGCGAGTTTCAAACGCAGGTGATCGGAAGCGCGAATTCGCCGCTGGGTCAGCGTGTGAGCACCGTTCCAGTCCGCGTTCGCGTTGTCGTCACGATGAGCGCGTTCACCTTTACACAAATGATGATCGGCCGAGTCTTCGAGGACTCGAATGGCAATGGCGTCTATGACAGCGGCGAACGTGGTGTGCCGAACGTGCGAATCGTGACGGCATCGGGTCAATCCGTAACTACGGATGCGGCCGGTCAATTCAATCTGCCGTCGCTTGCGGCCGGAACGACGATGGTTGCGATCGATCCGGCGACAATACCGGCCGGCCTCGCTTTGCCGACGAACACGACGCGCCTGTCCGGTGGTTCCCAATTGATCCGGACGCCTTTGGAAGGCGGTTCGATGCTTCGTCAGAACTTCCCGCTGGTCCGCACGACAACTGCTGTGGGTGCGGAACAGGCTTCGCAGCTGTCGCCGGCGGCTCCGGCGTCCGGCAGTGTGACGCAGCAACCCGCAACCAGACTGAGGATTGTGGCGGAGCGCTCATCGATGTTCGCAGGTGGACGCGACAAGCAGTTGATTCGTATTCGAGCGCTGGATGATCAAGGCAACCCTGCAGGTAAAACCACGATCGCGATATCGACACGTCTGGGCATGATGGTTCCGGTTCCTTCGAGCGGAACGTCGTGTGATGCGGCATTCTCGTCGGAGAGCCGTCCTGAATTGTCGCGGCAATTTACGACGGAGACCTCTGCGGGTGAGGCTGCGGTCTGCCTGATCTCCGATGCCAACCCCGGGTTGACTCACCTGGTCGCGAACGCCGGCACCGAAGATGCGCTGCAAGCCACGGTTGACGTGCGTTTCGAGACCGAGGAGAGGCCGCCGGTCCTTGTGGCGGTCGGAGAATTGGGGATCGGTCTGTCCAACCCCAAAGACGGTTCGGAGACTCCGAAGCGAGCGGACGGCGCCGCCACGATCTTCTTTCAGGATTCGCTCACGAAAAAGGATGCGCTGACCGTCGCCGTTCGAACGAAAGAAGGAGTCAACAACGCGACGGGAACCGATGGCATGTTCGACCTCGATCCGACACAGCGGATATATCCCTTGATGGGCGACTCGTCGACGCGTATGGAACTGGCTCAGTCCACCGGTCGCGTTTTTGCGCGCTACGATCGCGGGCACTCCTATGCCATGTTCGGCGATCTCCACGGCGACGCCGCGACACCGGATCGAAGCGGCATTCTCGATTTTTCGCGCAATGTAACCGGGGCGCGTTTCCAGATTGAAGCGGCTCCGAAAACGTGGATACAGGGTCAGATTGCGCAGCCCAGGACTGCGTTCATGCGGGAGATTCTCACCACCGAAACGGGTTCGGCAATTCGACTCTCCAGAACTCAAATCGTGCGAGCGTCGGAAACGATCTCGCTCGAAGTGCGAGACCGCCGGAATCCGGCTGTCGTCCTATCGCGGCAGACGCTTGTTCGAAACGTCGATTATTCCCTCGATGTACGTTCTGGCGTTTTGTACCTGACCCAGATGGTGCCGTTGTTCGATCGTGACTTGAACCTGGTTCAGATTGTCTGCACGTACGAGTACCAGACAACCGGACTCAACTCGATGACCTACCTGGGCCGTGGATCGAAGGCGTTCGGAAGCAGCGGTCTGCGAATCGGCGCGTCATTCCTCGAACAGCATGAAAGCGGGACCGATTTCAAAGTCGGCGGCGCGGATCTTGAACAGAAATTGTTCCGTGACGGAAGTTTCAAAGTCGAAGTCCCGGTCAGTTCCGGTTTACTGCCGTCGGACATCGATCCGTTCGGTATGCCAGGCGGCAGCTGCTGCCAGGGAGCTCGCAGCCACAACGGTACCGCCGTGCGAGCGGAGCTGCAGCAGCCCGTCGGGTTCTATGGAACGGTGGTGCGCGGACGCTTCTCCAGTACGGATGAGCACTTCCTGAATCCATACGGTGTCGCGACGGTTCCCGGCCAGCGGACGGGAGGTTTGTCGGTCGAGACGCATCCGTTCGAGACGACGCAAGTCAGTTTCGGTTTCGACGGAGAAAGGAATCAGAACGATCTCGTCGATAATCAACGCAAAACGTTCGGGGCTAAAGTTTCGCAGAGCCTCGGCAAGGGGTTCGTCGCGAAGAGCGGTCTCGATGTCCGTCAGTTCGACGATTTCAAATCGAACAGAAGCGTGGATTCGGATCTGGTGTCGGCGGGATTGCTCTGGAAGCCGGTGCGCCGTTTCGAAGCGTCTGTGAACCGGGAGCAAAACCTGGCAGACGCCGATCCGACGTATCCGAATCAAACACTGCTCGGCGGTCAATTTCAAATGAGTCCGTCGAATCGCTTGTATGCCACCCAGCGGTTCTCGTCGGCTCCGATCATGCCGATCAGCGGAGTTGAAACCGTGGGTCTGAGTACACCGCTTTCCACGCGAGAGACGGCCTTCGGTATCGAATCGAGAGTGGCGCAGCACACCAGCCTCAGCACCCGGTATCGACTGGATTCCAGTTCGAACGGGACGGACAGTTTCGCTGTGTTCGGCGTTCTGACCCGAGTGCCCCTTCGTGAAAAGTTGTCGATGGATTGGTCGGTCGACGACGCCATGCACCTCGCGGGACAGTCGGCAAGTTACTTTGGTGGCGGCATCGGCCTCGCTTACACGGATCAGAACAGATTGCGGAGTTCGTTCCGGTATGAGTTGCGGCAACGGCAAGTCACCGAGCACATGTTGAGTGCCGGTGCCGTCGGCCGCCTCACGTCAACCATCTCGACTCTGGGACGATACCGCATCGCCGACATCGGAAATGGCGTTCGCGGGACGGATGGACAGGCCGCGCTGGCTTTGCGGCCCCGGCAATCGGACAAGGTCGCGATGCTCTTCAGCTACGAACACGGTTTGACCAACGCGACGCCGCTGCTTCCGAACGTAAAGAACGATCGTCGTACGGATCGGGTGTCGGCGGACGGTTTGTGGCAGATCGCGCCGAAAACCGAGTTCTATGCGCGATTAGGGATGGCGCTGATTCCGGAATCGTCGGGAGGACGCCGAAGCGCGACGCTGCTGCAGGGACGGCTTCAGCAATCGCTGACGCGCCGATTCGACGTCGCGGGAGAAAGCCGAATCATTCGTGAATCCGTCATCGAACCCTTCCGCGCGGTGACTGCCGGCGAATTCGGCGCCTGGCTGACTCGCGACATCCGCGTCGGACTCGGCTACAGCACGCGCGGCTACAAGAATCCCGGTTCACTCCTGAATTCGACGGCATCGCGTGGCGGAACGTATCTCGTCATCACGTCACGGCTATCCGCGCTGTTTGACTTGATGGGTACGAACCCGTAACGCTTTCGCTCCGAGCGGAATGCGGAATTGATCAGACTGTACAGTCGGTCTGATCAATTCCATTCCTAGCATCTACCCTTTTTACAAGTCGTGAACGTGAAGTCTCCCGAAACGGCCGTGTTCCCGGCCGCATCTTTGCTTTTGACGCGATAGTGGTAAAGAGTGCCGGTGCTCAGGCCTGTCAGTTGTTGAGAGTGGCTGGTCACGAGCGACGAGTTCAGAGTAGTACTCGAACCATAGCTCGTCGTCGTTCCGTACTCGACCTGAGTGGTCGACGATTCATTCGTAAGCCAGGTAATCGTGGCCGCGTTCGTAGCGAGTCCAGACGACTGAACATTGCTGATGACCGGAGGAGTCGTATCCGGCGTGACCGTGGTGAATGTGAAATCCGCGGATGCAGCCAGGTTACCTGATGCATCTTTGCTTTTCACTCGATAGTGATACAGCGTCGATGCGGTTAAGCCTGTGAGTTGCTGCGAGTGGCTTGTCACCATCGAGGAATTCAACGTAGTGCTTGAACCATAGGTCGTCGTCGTTCCGTATTCGACCTGAGTGTCCGATGCCTCATTCGTAGTCCAGGTGATCGTCGCTGCGCTCGTCGTGATAGAGCCGGCCTGGACGTTGCTGATAACCGGAGGTGTCGTATCCGGTGCGACGGTTGTGAACGTGAAGTCCGTGGAGACTGCGATGTTTCCGGCCGCATCTCTGCTCTTCACTCGATAGTGATACAACGTGCCAGGCGTCAGACTGGTCAGTTGCTGCGAGTGACTCGTTGCAAGCGTGGAATCCAGCGCGGTGTTTGAACCGTAGCTCGTCGTGGTTCCGTAGTCCACTTGCGTGTCGGAGCTTTCATTCGTGGTCCAGGTGATCGTTGCCGAAGTCATTGTTATGGCGCTGGACTGAACGTTGCTGATCACCGGGGGCGTTGTATCCGCCGCCGTTGTTGTGAACGTGAAGTCTCCCGAAACGGCCGTGTTGCCGGCCGCGTCTTTGCTTCGAACTCGATAGTGGTAAAGGGTGCCTGCCACAAGTCCGGCGAGTTGCTGCGAGTGGCTGGTGACGAGTGAGGAGTTCAGCGTCGTAGTGGAACCATAGCTGGTCGTCGTTCCATAGTCCACCTGGCTGTCGGCGGCCTCATTCGTTGTCCAGCTTATCGTTGCCGACGATACGGTAATGCCGGACGACTGGACGTTTGTTATCACAGGTGGAGTCGTGTCCGAGGACGTTGCAGGGTTAAAGACGACGTCTACCCAGTAATTCGATGACTGGTATGTGTTCGACGGGAAACCTGCGCCATAGCGGTACACGCCGTTGCCGCCCGCTGCCGCATCGGAAAGCGCGTGCAGCGGGGCATTGTCCACGCCTGCACCAAAGTAAGAGAGGGTCAAGGCATAATGACCGGCCGGCGCGTAGTAGGACGCGACGTAAACGGTATTGGCGGTAATTGCCACAGGAGACGCAAAACTGGCCTCCTGCCATCCGGACGCAGTTTCGCCGGTGGCTTGCGCCTGTCCGACCAACGTGCCGCTGGTGGTCCAAAGGCTGACAATGTGATTGCCCGTATTCAGGCTCGATTTATAGAACCGGACAGCCTTGACGAAGCCATCGACGTCGGATGTGAATTTCATGCCCACTTCAACGGCGCTTCCGTCCGAACTGGATCCCGGCGATGGAGTGTTGTTCCACAGACTGAAGTCGCAGGAACATGTCGTGAGCGTAGTGAACGTAAAATCCCCCGAAACAGCGATATTGCCCGCCGCGTCTTTGCTTCGGACTCTGTAGTGATACAGAGTCCCCGACGTCAGGCTGGAAAGCTGCTGCGAATGGCTGGACACAAGACTTGTATTCAGGGTTGATGTCGACCCGTAGCTCGTGGTCGTACCGTATTCGACCTGACTGTCCGATACTTCATTTGTGCTCCACGTAATTGCCGCTCCCGTGGGTGTGATCCCGGAAGATTGAACATTGCTGATTACCGGAGGTGTCGTATCCGTAGAGGATGCCGTGGTGAAGAGTACATCGACCCAGAAGTTGGAAGCCTGGTACGAATTTGTCGGGAAGGTCGAAGCCACTGCTTGCTTGTAAACGCCATTCCCTCCCGCGTCCACATCGGCAATCGCATGTAGTGGCGGGTTGTCATAGCCGGCGCCGAAGTATGGCCGAGTATAGGAGTAGAAACCCGAAGTGGTGTAGTAGGACGCCACATAGACCGTACCTGCTGTAATCGCAACAGGAGAGACAAAATTTGCCTGCTGCCACCCGGATGCTGTTTCGCTGACGGAGGGGGCCGTCGCCAGTAGTGTGCCGGTGTTGCTCCACAGGTTTGCCGTATGCTTGCCGTTATTCTGGGTTCCTTTGTAAAAACGGACTGCCGTGATGTATCCATCGACGTCGGACTTGAACTTCACTCCCACCTCGACGGCGTTGCCGTCGTTGGCTGACGTGACGACCGGAGTGGCAGTGGCCGGCCACAGGCTGTTGCACGAGTTGCTGATCGAGGGGCAGACGGGCGCAGCGACCGTGATATTGACACCCGCCGTAGGGTTTCCCACGTTGCCGCTGTCGTCTACCGCCCGGCTTCGGATGTTGAGCGAGCCGTAAGCATACGCGGTCCAGGCGTAGCTCCAGCTTTGACGTCCACTGGCGCGGTGCCACGTTGCTCCTCCGTCGGTGGATACTTCGACTCCGCCGACAGCGCCTCCGCTGTCCGCGGCTGTCCCGGTGATGGTCAGGGTGCTGCCGTAAGGAAAAGCTGCGCCGTTGGCCGGAAACGTGATCGCAGACGTGGGCGCGGTAGTGTCCGTCGACGCTGTAGCGGATACCAGTCCGGGCTGAAGCGTCAACGGCTGCGCTCGCATATCGGCGAGAATGTTGATCGTCGCCTGCTGCATTCGCACGTCGGCCGTGGTGTTGCTCAAATCGTGAACGTTGTCCAGACCCCAGGACCACTGCACCGTGCCCGCGCCGTAGACCAAAGCGCCGCTGCTGTGTTTGTACAGAGTCAGCTGATGAGTTGCTACACCTGAGCCATACATCGAACCATAGTCGAGGAGATAGCTCGGAGATACATCGACCGTGGTCGACGACATTGACGCAAGTCCGGCGGGTCCGAACCCGTTATCGGGCACTTCATCCCATTCATAACCCAACGTGCCGAGCGGGAATGTCGCGGTCTGTCCGGCAGAGAGTGATGCTACCGAAGTGTTTCTCCAGAACCTCATGGCGGCGTAAGCGGCCGGCACGGTGATGGCGTCATTCCTGGGGCCATTCACCATGAACGCCGTGCCTTGAAGCGCGTTTTCCGGACGATTACCATCTGCGGGTGGCGAGAATCTCGGATCGCGCCAGGTTCCGGTCCACGCCGCAGTAGGATCGATTTTGGCGTCCGCGTGAGTTTCTTTGTAGCAGACCAGCGTCTTGTACGTAGAGTTCGAGCCGTCGATGCTGTTTTCCCAACGTGTTTTCCAATAAACGGCGTTTCCGCTGAAAAATGCCAGATGGATGCCGGATCCGCGGGCAGTTTCAACATTCGTGCGTTGGGCGCCGGACCAGTACTCGTCGTGTCCCACGGATAAAAAGACCTTGTGCTGCAGTAGTAGGGATCCGCGACGATCCGTGTCGATGCCGGTAAAGTAGGTGACGTTATATCCGTTCGCCTCGAGGAAGCGAATCATCGGATACTCCGCTCCAAACACCCAGCTGTTAACGTTGGTCACTCTTGTATTGAATGGGCGGTTATAACTGATCTTGAAAGCGCGGCTCGCCGGAGAGCCCGTATAGAAGCTGTTGCCGCCGTAACTGTTGTAGGCCTGCCACGTCGTATCGGACGTTTGGAAGAGCAGATCGGAATGGCTCGAGTCGTCTCGCACCACAAACACGATATGGCTTGCTCCGGTTGCGTCCTGCCTCACAAGTTTGGCGATGTACACCCCCGAAACCGCGGTTGACGGAACCGTCCACGAAGCCGAGACCCCCCAGTTTCCGCAATCGATCAAACCGGTGGACGAATCCGTAAGGCATGCCGGCTGCGTCTGGGGCAGCAGGGCGGATGGTGTAACCGTGGCTATCTTCCTTGCCCCGGCGCCGGCGTAGTAGCCCAATCGATAAATATCGATGCGGTAGTCCGTGGAAGGCGTATTGATCTTGAAAGCGACTGTTTCCCCAACGTTGACGCTCAGCTCCGACGCGAAACCTTGAGTGCTGGAGTCCCCAATACCCGTAATATCCCATTCCGATTTTGGATTACCGGTGAGTGTGTTTTCGCAAACGATCGGGTTCTGAACTGTCGGATCACAGGCTGTCGCCGCAGTGACTGTGCCGGCCTTGGCGCTGAAGATACTGATGCCCGGTTGGTAGATGACCTGGCCTTTTGCCTGGGCGCTGCCGGCTTCAAGAGAAGTCAACGCGGCGCCGCTGGCCACGTCCTTAGTCGAGTCGATGGCAATTAACCGGGTGGAGAACTCCAGCCCGATACCTTTCAGAGTAACCAGCGACCCCGGTTTCGACGGTTGGTCAAGGTCCAGGACGTCGAGAGCTGTGAGAACGGGTTCATTTCTGGAGTTTACGGCGACCAAAACACTCATGGGTACAATCGGCGTCGCAGAGGAGATATCGATCAGACCGGTAAAGCCATCGGTGAGATCCGGGAAGAGTTCTTTTGCGAGGACTTCGTTGTAGCCCGAAGCCGCAAGCTCTCTCGTTACGATGTGTTGTACAACACCGCTCGCGTCCAGCAGCTTATAGGACACCGTTGCACTTGCAGAGTTCGGATTGGCAATAGCTATGCCCGTCGCAGCATTGTTATCGACGAACACACGCGCCGACGTGGTTTGCCTAGTGCCGGCCACTACGGCCTCAGAGATGAGCCCTTGCCCCGAGGTTGCCTGGAAGATCAGGTTGGCTGAAGGAGTCGATCCTGCCTGCGGAGTCACAACGGCATAGCCGACCGCGTCGCCGGAAAGAGTCTCGAACTTGCCGTGAAAAACACCTCTGGGTTCAATTTCGTAGTCCAGTGGCGATCCATTTTGAAATCGCATTACCAGCGGCGCGCCGTCCGGACCAATCAGTTGAATGGTACCGCTGACGTTGTCATCGGTCCGGTTGATCAGAACGATTTCCGTCGAACTGCCGGCGACGGCAGCAATGTGCGGCAGAATCAGTGATCGAGTCGATGGCGGTGAATCAAGATCCACGACGGGAACGGCGGCTAGTATCGTTTCGCCGTACAGGTTCTTATTTTCACGTACGCCGGCGGCGGCAAGTCTTACATCCGACTCAAAAGCGAGGCTGCCGAAGAAGTCGCGGGTCTGTGCCGGAAACCAGTCGTCGACGAACAGGCTGGATTCCTGATTGGCCTGCAAGCTGAAGTTGCGGCGCGCGATTTCCGCGCCGGAGCCGCTGCGGAGAACCAGTGTGGTCGACGCGGTTCGATCCGACGGATTCGAGAGAACGATGCCGGTTCGCGTTGCGGACGGATCCACAAACATCAACCCGGACTGAAGAGGTTCGCTCGCGTTCACACCGGCACGGGAGTTCAGCACGCCGGATGGACTCGTCAAAGCGAGGATGGCTGCGATCGTATGCCGGCCATCCTGGCCGTCGATGCTGGCTTGCGATCTTCCAATCTGAGATTCAGCGTGCTGCTGAATCGGAGCAAGAAGCGCAAAAAAAAGAATTAGAGTGAAAAATCGATTTCGAGACGAAACACCGCAATCCATGCTGTTTAAAGCACCCTTCCGTTGGCATCGGACACCAATCTTCTGTGGCTCGGATCATCCGAGCGGCGGGATAATCGCAATCGCATGTTGAATTGTCAACCCGCCTTTTGGTGGTGTGTCGATGAGTAGTATCCTCATACGGTCCAAACCGGGAGACTACGATGACAACTCGAAATGCCCTCGCCGTATTTGCGATCGCTTTGATAACAACTCTATCGAGAGCCGGCGCACAGTCGCCGGCGGTTACGATAGAGCCATTGCACTTTCATCATGTGCACTTGAATTCAGTCGATCCCAAAGCAGCGGCGGAGTACTATCCGAAACCCTTCACATCCGCGACGAAGACGACATTCAACGGCTTTGAGGCAGTGAAGACCGGCAGTGTCTATCTGTTGTTCACCAAGGTCGACAAGACGCCGCAAAACGAGATGACCGGTCCTCAGACGTCAATCTGGCACTTCGGATGGAACACGCCGAATTCGCGGCAATACGACGAGAAATTCCGGGCGATGGGTCTCGAGATCGCACAGATGTGGGATGCGGCCGACGGCAAACTGGTGGACATGTCGAGCGATGTGCTGCCCGGACTGCCAACGCAGGAGCAGATCCTGGAAATGCGCAAGAAGGGAACGCAGCCGACGCGTGAAGGAGGTTTCGGTTATCTTCGCGGTCCCGACGGCGCGATGATCGAAAACGCGCAGGCCGGGACCGTCGAGCGCTTCAATCATGTCCACATGTATCACGAGCACCCGGTGTGTGCGATGCAATGGTACTCCGTCCATCTCGGCGCCAGGATGCCTCAGGGCAGAGGCGCGCCCGCCGGTGGTGACTGTCGAACGACGGCTTATGCGCCGCCGACCTGGCCGTCGTTTTCGAAAACGGGATTCGTTCGCGAGCCTTCGGGCGGCGTGACCTTCGACGATATCTCGATCCTCATCCGCCCATGGCCCGGCGGCGGCCTGGTCAGCCCTCGGGGAAAGATCGTCGATCACTGGGCGCTCAGCACTTCCGACCTGACCGCGACCGTCACCCGTTTGAAGAGTGAAGGCGTCACCTTCCTCGAAGAGATTCACCCCTGGGGCAACTCACGCGCCGCCATGATCGAAGGACCCGACCGCATCGCGATTGAGATCGTCGAGGGGAAATAGGTGGAATGCCAGATGGGAATTTAAAAGTGAACGAGTCCTGCATTGCTAATCCGAAAGCAGAAATCTCAGATTGAACCTGCCGTCCCCCGCATGGATGACGGGTCCCACGTCCAATCTGAGATTTGTGTTTTCGGATTTGGCAATGCAGGACCTCGTCCATTCTCGAAATTTCCCTTCCGCTCCTCACGTGAACGGGATCGTGGGGTGTTTCTGGTGAAAGCCGGTGGCGTCTTGATACGCCTTGGCAACGGCGAGAACCTGAGCTTCATTAAATAACCTTCCCATGAACGTAATGCTGGTGGGCTGGCCGGTGGCGGCAAAGCCGTTGGGGACCGCGATCGCCGGATAGCCGCACATGTTTGCGACTTGAAAATGAGCCATGAGCGGGGTCGGCGGAGGCGGCGGCGTTGCAGGTGCGGGCGGAGGTGTTGCCGGCGCGCCGCCGGCAGCGGGACCGCCGCGGGCGTTGATGAACGGCGCGACATACACATCGTACTTGCTTACGGCGTCCGCAAACTGACGCATGATCAAATGCCGCACTCTTAGGCTCTGCATGAACTCGACGGCCGGCGTGAAATGGCCGGACTTGAATCCATTTCCCCGTGACTTGTTCGTGAACTCCTTGTCTTTGCCGGCTCGAATCTTTTCATCGAATGACACGGCGGACTCCACGCCAAACCCTCCGGCAAGATTCATGTTAGGAAACTCCGGAAGCGAGAACGGTTCCAGCTTCAGTCCCATCGACTTCAGTTGATCGACAACCGCCTGATCGTTCTTCTGCAGATCTTCACTCCTCCCCTTTTCGTGGAATGCCGGTTCGAGATAGCCGATGCGCAGCTTCTTGATGTCGAGGTATGCATCCCAATTGAAGGGTATGTCGAGAACACTCAAGTCCAAATCGTCGGTTCGCGCGATGACGTTGAAGACAAGGGCGCAATCCTCGACTGTCCGGCAAATCGGTCCGAGCCGGTCCTGCGTCCACGAAAGCGTCATGGCGCCGTACCGGCTGACGCGGCCAAACGTCGGGCGCAATCCGCTGCAGCCGCATCGGGTCGACGGGCTGAGAATCGATCCGCTGGTCTCGGTTCCGATGCCGAATGCGACACAACCCGCGGCAGTCGCGGACGACGGGCCTGCCGATGAACCGCTCGATCCTTCGGTCAGGTCCCACGGATTATTGGTGCGTCCACCAAACCATTGATCACCTCCGGCGAGTTCGCCCGTCGCCAGCTTTGCGACCAACACTCCGCCGGCTTCGCGAATCAGCCGGACGACGGTCGCTTCGGTATCGATCACTTGATCCTTGAAGGCGTCCGAGCCCCAGGTCGTCCGATATCCGGGAACGGAAATGATGTCCTTGCAGCCCCAGGGAATTCCGTGGAGCGGTCCGCGGTACCTGCCCGCCGCGATCTCCTGATCCGCCTGCCGCGCCTGTTTCATGGCGAGGTCGTCCGTAAACGAGACGACGCAGTTGAGCTTCGGGTTCAGCTTCTTGAGACGTGCCATGTACATCTCGGTCAGTTCGACGGATTTGACCTGCTTCGTTCGAATCAATTGCGACAGTTGTGTGAGCGGCCAGAATGCCGCGTCTTCGAGATTCGATGGACGCTTCACCGCCGGCGGGTCGATCGGACGAAACGGTTTTCGAGCACGATCGACCTTGACGCCGGGAACGAGCGGATTGAAATACAACGGCGGCGCGATTCCATCATCGATGTGGATCTTTCGCAGATCCTCATAGCGCTCGAGGTTTTGATTCAAGCCGTTCAGCATTTGCTGCCGCTCGTCGTCGGAGTAGTTCAAGCCGGCGAGGACCATGGCGTTTTTCAGCATGTCCGCGGTGATTCTCTGCGAGCCCTGTTGTTGCATTTCGGCCCAAAGCGCACCGGGCAAGAGTGTCGATGTCAGTCCGATGCTTGAAAAGTAAGCGAGGAAGTTCCGCCGCGTGGTCTGTAGATTTGCTGACGAGGTCATGAATCCGCTCCTTCCATCCGATCGAGTGCTTTACATTATTGATGAAAACATGTCGATACGTGTAGCGGATGTGGTGCGGCTTTTTTCGGCAATCCTCCTGCTCGCCATTGCAATGCTCTCGGTGTTTCGCGCGCCGACGCATTTTTTGTGGATGGTTGCGATCGGTGCAACGGAATGGGGACACGCGTTCGCGCTGATTTGTTTCGTTTTTGTGGTACCTCTGTGGAGCAGCACTCGGATTGGGAAGTTCTCGGCTGCTTTGTGCGTCGTTGGCGGGGTTCTGGCCATGACTCCTGTGATCCGCGGGTCGGAAGCGTCCAGGATCCTGAAAGTGCCGATCAGCTACTTCGGACTGTTCACCGGACTATCCGTGCCGGACGTTAGGCCAAAGACGCTAACTTATAAGACAATCGACCGCGAAGCTCTGGAACTGGACTTTTATCCCGCAACAACAGCAGGAAACGCGCCGGTTATCGTGGTGGTCCACGGCGGGGCCTGGAACAGCGGTGACAACAAAGACTTCACTGGGTTCGATCGGTATTTCGCGTCGCGAGGTTTCGCTGTCGCAGACATCATGTATCGCCTCGCTCCGCGATGGCGATATCCCGCTGCAAGCGACGATCTGCGATCCGCGATGGAATTTCTGGCGCTGCAAAGCGACGCCTTGAAGATCGATCCGGATCAGCTTGTTTTACTGGGGAGGTCCGCGGGCGCGCAGATCGCGCTGGACGTGGCCTACTCCGATCCCACGGTACGCATTCGAGGCGTGATCTCATTCTACGGTCCCGTCGACCTGCGTTGGAGCTGGGACCATCCGGGCAATCCGTTGGTGATCGATACTCGCCAGGTTCTTGCAGAGTACCTTGGTGGAGATCCCGTACAGGCCGGACCCAGCTATGATGCCGCCTCTCCGATCCGTCATGTGACGTCTGGCGTGCCGCCGACGCTGCTGTTTCACGGCGAACGCGATGAGTTCGTTTCGGCGTATCACAACGCCGCCCTCAGCGGCCGTCTTACCGCAGCGGGCGTTCTGAATCTCAGTATTTCTCTCGGATGGGCGACGCACGGATTCGATTACATCCTGCGCGGACCCGGCGGTCAAATCAGCACGCATGTGATCGAACGCTTTCTCGCGCAGGTCCTTGCGCGCCGCTGATAGAATGCACCAAACGTTTCGCCGGGAGGAAAAATGAGGTCATCGATCAGAATGGTATTTCTTCTGATCTGCCTGTGCGTTCTTCACACGACGGCGTCCAGCCAGACAACTCCGGCTCAGACGAAGAAACCGGCTCTTCCGGATACCGAGAAGACGGAAAAGATGATCGAGGACGCGCATCGCGGCATGCTCCAGCCCTCGACGAATCCGGCGGCGCAGGCCGGACAATACACGGACAAGGCGATGGCGGCGTTAAAGGGAGCCGGCGCGTCCGTGCCGATTCCTCGTAAGAACTTCATCGATGAATTGGTGTTTGGCCGGATGGAACGTGACCGCATTCCTCACGCGTCCCTGAGCAGCGATGAAGAATTCCTGCGCCGCCTCTACATCGACGTGACCGGACAACTTCCTGCTGCCGACACCGTGCGGCAATTCCTTGCGAACACCAATCCGAACAAACGCGATGAACTGATCGATGCACTGGTGAACAGCGACGAATTCGCCGAGCAATGGGGCTGGTTGTGGGGCGACCTGTTCCGCATTCTGGGCCGCAGCGGCGACGGTAACCAGGGTCACCTTTTTCACTATTGGGATAAAGAATGGTTGCACGCCGATCGGCCTTATAACGAGGTTGTTCACGACTTGTTCGTCGCATCTGCCAAGAGTCATAGTGCGATTCCGGCAACCAATCTGATTGGCAGAAACAGCTACGACACCAATGTTCTTCCTTCATCCGCGGACGATTTCACGGTAGGAAACCGTCTCGACGCCATCGATGATTTCAATATCGACGTCGGCCGTATTTTCCTGGGTGTGAACTTTACGTGCATCTCGTGCCACGACGGAGCGGGTCACCTGGAAAGCATCAATCAATACCTCGCCGGCAAAACGCGTCAGGAATTCTTCCGCCAGTCGGCGTTCATGGGGAATTTGCGAACGCTTGTGGATTGGGGCGATCGCGGCAAGAACACAAGTAACAGCGATCAGGTGATCGACGATCTGGCTCAGGGATACAACACCGGCAGCGACGCGCCCTGGATGACCACCAGCCTGAATCGCATGCCGCGAGACGGCAAGACCTACCAGCCCGCATTCATCCTGACCGGCGAAAAGCCAAAACCCGGCGAGAATCCTCGGGCTGCTTTCGCCCGCATGATCACGGATAACATCCAGTTCAGCCGCGCCACGATGAATTGGATCTGGGGCCGCCTCATGACGGTCGCTTTCATCGAGCCGTACGATGGATTCGATTTGGCGCGATGGGAGAAGCAAGCCACAAATCCGGAATTGCTTCAGGCGCTTGCCAACGAATTCCGCTCGCACAACTACAGCGTCCAACATGTGATTCGGACAATCCTGAAGTCGAATACCTATGGGCTTTCGTCGCGATTTGACGGCGAATGGAAGGACGCTTACGCACCTTACTATGCGCGAAAGTATGTGCGGGTTCTCAGCGGCACTGAGGTAGTCGACGCGATCATGAAGGTTACCGATCGGCCGGGAAGCTTTGTGATTGACGGCGTGCGGGTCTCGAGGCTGAAGCAATTGGCCACGCCCATGAACGTCGGGAAGAATGGCGAGAACGGTGAGATCGAAAGCATGATGGAAGCTTTCTTCCAGAGCAATCGCGCGACGCAAGTGCCGGATGGAAATAAACCGACCACGTTGCAGGCGCTTCTCATGACGGGTTCCGGCGTCGTCAACAATCGTGTGCTTGCTGAAAAGGGAAGTCGTATCGAGAAACTCCTGGCTGGCGGCAAGCCGGACCGCGAGATCATCGAAGAGATCTTCCTCACCACTCTGGGACGCCGGCCCATGCCTTCCGAAATGGAACTCGGAGTCCAGGCATTTGAAAGAAACCGAAAAGAAGGAGCCGAGGATTTGCAGTGGACGCTGCTGAACGGAATTGAGTTCATCCTGAACCACTGAAGGTAAACGCCATGTCCAACCAGCTTCCGAATCGCCGAGACGTCTTGAAATGGGGTGGCGCCGCGTTGATGGCGGCGTCGATGGGAGAGGTCATTGCGCCGTTGAAGGCCAAAGCGGCTGCTGCGGCCAATCCGAGAGGGACCGCGAGGAATTGCATCGTCATCATGATGGGCGGAGCGATGAGCCAGGCGGACTGTTGGGACTTCAAGGAAACCCAATACACGCCGAAGGACCTCAACGTCCAGAAGTTGACCCCGGAAATCTCGCTCTCGAAAACGCTCTTTCCACGGGCGTCGGAGTATGTGAACAAGATCGCGCTCGTCCGGAGCATGCGCGCCAACGAAATGATCCACTTCATTGGGCAATACCACACCCAGACGGGCCGCGCGCTGAATGTAGCGGTCGCCAGGGAAATTCCGGCGATGGGCAGTCTGATCGCCTACGAACTGGACGGCCGCCGACGCGACTCCGATACTTTCCCGACATACATGAGCACATACATGGCGCAATGCAACAACGGCGCCATCGGATGCGGATTTCTGCCGACGCGAACGACCGGACTCGATCTCGATCCAACGACCGCTTTCGAGACCTTCGGCGGCGGATCCAGCGGAAACAGTGAAGTCCTCGAACGCCGTTGGAAGCTGCTTCAAGAATACGAACAGTTGGTTCGAGCCGACAGGGCCGCACTGGGAAAGACGGCAAACGACTACGAGACCTTCTACGCCGACGCCAGGCGCATTGCCGCGGATCCCCGGTGGACGGCGCTCTTTCAAATCACGCCCCAGGAACGCGAACGATACGGCAATGACGAATACGGGCTCGGTTTGATTCTCGCTCGCAATATTTTAAAAGCGGATGCAGGGACGCACTTCGTCTACGTCAACGACGGCGCGCGTTGGGATCAGCACAGCTTCATTTTCGATCGAACCAAACGCGTTAACCATTACGTGAACTGCGAACGATGGGATAAAGGATTCGCCAGTCTCATTGCCGACCTGTCGTCGCTGCCCGGAAGCGTCGCGGGCAAGACGTTGCTTGACGAAACCCTGGTTATGGCGACCAGCGAGTTTGGACGAACGCCCGCGATGAATGCCGTCGCCGGCCGCGATCACTATCGCCAGGTTTATACGACTCTCTTTGCCGGCGGCGGCGTCAAAGGCGGCCGCGTCATCGGCAAGACCAACGAGGACGCTTCGGAAGTCATTCAGACCGGTTGGAAGCACAAAGAGCAGCCGTTCATGGACAATTGCACCGCGTCCATGTATTCGGCCCTCGGCATCGATTGGAAGAAGTCCATCGTCAACACACCGTCGGGCCGCGCCTACGAATACGTCCAGACTGCACCGATCGGCGGAACGCAGTTCATCAGCAACGACGAGATCGCGGAACTGTTTGAATGAAACGGTGTGTGCTGCTGTTGGTTCTCGCCTTTTCCGCTTTCGATGAAGGCGCCTGCGCGCAATCGGCGTCGCCGGATGGAATGGTGCAGATTCCAGCGGGCGAGTTCTGGATGGGACGAACCTATAACTGGCTCCTCGACGAGCTCAGCATGCACTTGAGGCCGCGTCTCGACGATCAACCGGTTCACCTCGTCGACGTCGATTCCTTTTGGATCGACACCTACGAAGTCACCAACCAGCAATACCTGCGATTTGCCGACGAAACCCATCGCAAGAGACCGTTTCACTGGATTGCCGGAAAGATTCCGGCCGGTACCGAGAAGTTTCCCGTCTACAACGTGACTTGGGATGACGCCACCTCGTATTGCAAATTCGCCGGAAAGCGGCTCCCTTCGGAAGCCGAGTGGGAACGCGCTGCACGCGGCGGCGTGGAAAAGTCGATGTTTCCGTGGGGCGCCGAGTTGAACCCTGCCGGCCGTCGAGGGGCAGGAGCGCCTGCCGGCGGTACTCCACAGGAACCGCCTGCAAAAAGGGGCCGCTTCGGTTATCCGAATGGTCCCGTCGCCGTCGGTTCTTACGCTCCGAACGCGTTCGGCCTCTACGACGTCATCGGGAATGTCTGGGAATGGGTCAACGACTGGTATCAGCAGGATTACTACTCCATCAGCCCCGAGAAGAATCCCAAAGGGCCGGAAACCGGACTCTATCGGGTCATCCGCGGCGGAGGGTGGTCTGACAGCGACGAACGCATCCTTGCGCTTCACTATCGGAACTTCACGAACCAGGATCTCCCCTCGGATACCGTTGGTTTCCGCTGCGCCCGATAAATCGCACGAAGAATCAGGAGTCGTTATGAAAGCCGCCGTCATCGCCGCCAGCGCATTGCTGGTTTCCGTCTTACTGATGGCACAGAGTCCGCTCTCAAGGCAGCAACAACAACCTAAGCCTGAGGAAGTCGTACGGCTATGGTTTGAACGGTGGAATGCGCTGGACGGATCCGAACAAGCCACGAACAAACTAATGGAGCTCTATCGTCCCGACGCTTTCCACCAGACCAGTCCGACCGAAAAACAACTCGGTCAGGTGCGTTATGAGGGCCAGGCCAGCATTCGGAAGATGATCGAGAATTTTGCGAGTGTGAACAAAGAAATTACCTACCGGATCGATTCGGTCATCGGGAATGAGAAGAGCGTGCAGATCATCCACGTCGCGGACGCACCCTGGGGCGGATTCTCCGCTGCGGTCCAGTTCGTCGGTGCGTACACCACGAGAAAAGACAATCGGCGATGGATGACTCCGGGTTCGGCATTCTTTCAGATCCAGGATGGCAAGATTCGCGGCGCCCGGTTCTATGTTCCGCTTGGGGAAACCATGGAAGTATTTAACCGGTGAGGAGGGTAATCCGGCCAGGTCCATTTCACGTTGGACACTGGACATCCCAACATTTGAGATATTCAGAAGCAGCATCCGAGATATCTCAAATGTCGGGATGTCCAGCGTCCAACGTGAAATGCACCTGGCCGGATATGCTGGCAACATTTTTGCTTTGACCTCGTCCATGAAACCCCATCCAACCAAGGCTGACCTGCTTGAAGATCGACTGATCAATTTTGCCGCCAAGATTTTGTTGCTGGCTCCCGAAACATCACGAACGACGCACGCTCGGCACATCGCAAGCCAGATGACGCGATCCGCCACAGCAGCCGCTGCCAATTACGCTGAGGCGCGCGGCGCGGAGAGCCGCGCCGACTTTGTTCACAAACTACGTATCGTTCTTAAAGAGTTAAATGAGACGACGGTTTGGCTTGAGTTAATCCATCGAACCGGATTACTTCCGGCAGAACGAATCGCCCAAGTTATCAGCGAAAATCGCGAACTTTGTCGCATTATTTGCGCTTCAGTTAAAGCTATTCGCGCATCTGATCGACAGGAGAGTTGAGTCCGGCCAGGTGCATTTCACGTTGGACACTGGACATCCCAACATTTGAGATATTCAGAAGCAGCATCCGAGATATCTCAAATGTCGGGATGTCCAGTGTCCAACGTGAAATGCACCTGGCCGGATGTGCCCGCAACACTTTGCCGATCCTCACGGAACCAAAAGCACCTTCCCCATTGTCCGGCGACCCTCCGAGTTTCGAGTTTCCGGGACGGACACCTTAATTGATTTGGGTGTCCCCGCGTCCCGGAAATTATCCTTCGGGTCACGCACAGTTTGGCCGTTGGCGCAGATAACGAACAACGACCCCACGACAAACCATACGAAAACACGCTTTAGATTCATAGTACGCCTCGATAAGACAAAGTTGGCTCGGACACCCGGTGACTATGCGAATCAAGGTCCGGCGACTATCATGACGAGATCTTCAGCGCCTACCTGTTCGATGCTGTAGGAGTTACCGGGCCGTTTCAGAATGGCAGTGCCAGATTCAACCATCCGGCGAGTTCCATTGGCGATCAATACGCCCGTGCCGCTCAAAATGTAGTACGCCTCGTCACGATCCTGTTGCCCCATACCGACGCTGGCTCCTTTATGGAGCACGCGCTTTCGAAAGATCCCTGCGAAATCCGGCGTCTTCGAACGACGGCCGAAAAAGTAGTATCCCGCACTAGTGTCCGGCTAAATCTCGAATAGGGACAATTGTTTAGAGAGGTCGTTGCT
>CAZPBY010000056.1:0-51140 GCA_964584785.1 uncultured Solibacteraceae bacterium | reverse complement strand
CGAACTCGAAAAATCGGAAGAAAATCGCCGCTACTGCGAAAGTCAGGTTAGCGCGTAACCAGGGTGCCCCGCCGAATCCCACCGTGATATACGCGCCTCCGCGTCCGTTAAACGAAATGTCCTGAGGGCCTATTACCTCCCCAGTCGGACTAATCTGAGAAGGCAAACCGGTGACAACCCGTCGTTGCTCGCCACCCCAAAGACGTGACACGGCACCGCTCGGGCCGTAGCACTGAATGGCTCCGCGGAGAACCTGGCAGGGACCGCTACCGCCACGTCCTGCTTCAGCGACATAGAGTCCTCCCTCCGGCCCGAAGGCCAACCCTCGGGGACTATCCAGGCCTGTCATCACAACACTCACTGCGGGTTGAGAAGATAAGACGATTGGTGACAGGGACAGAGACACGAGCAATGCACACAACATAGCCGCGAACTTGTAAGACGTCATACAGACATCCCTCCTTGAACAATTTGGAACCTTCAAATGAGAGTGCGGGAAAACTGAAGAGGGGAGATCAACGATGGTATGTTCTCAAAATGAAGTCGGTTTCATCCGATCAGATCACAAAGCTTCTCGAGGCATGGCACAACGGGGATCGGTCTGCTGAAGAGAAGCTGTGGCCGCTCGTTTATCGGGAACTCAAGCTTCTTGCACGGCGCAAAATGCGTCGGGAACGCGACTCGCACACCCTGCAGACAGATGCGTTGGTCAATGAAGTCTATTTGCGGCTGGTGAATTGGGAAGATGCGCAATGGCAGGGCCGCGGCCACTTTTTTGGTATGTGTGCGCGAATGATGCGGCAGATTCTCATCGATCATGCCCGCGCCCGCAGTTATCAAAAACGCGGAGGTGATGACGCCACCCGGCTACCGTTGGATGGAGTCGCGACGCTTTCTGAATCCGGTGGCGACCAGCTTCTCGCTCTTGACGAAGCGTTGACGAATTTTGCGGCGAGCTATCCGCGTCAAAGTCAGGTTGTGGAATTACGATTCTTTGGTGGCTTGTCTGCAGAAGACGCCGCTGCTGTGCTGAATGTCTCGGTGCCAACCGTTGTGCGAGACTGGAAGTTCGCCCGTGCCTGGCTGGCCTCTTACCTGAAGTCTGCCTAGACGTCGGAGGCGTGGCTCTACCGGGTCCGCTCAAACTGCATAAATGTTAGACGCCCGGTAGCATCGCTCCGAGTGTCATACAGAAGCAAGGTGCTGTCCGGATTGACCGCGATTGTCGGAATGGTGCCTAGCGGCGCAGGCCAGAGATCCACACTCTTTTTCAGGGCAAAGTCATAGAAGCGAATTGCCGCGGGTCTGCCAACTTCATCCCGTCCCAGATAGAAAATGCCGTTCTGGTTGACGTCGAAACCTCGCGGCGAGATGTAATCGGTGAGTACGCGGTCTTCCGGACTGAGTTTCACATCGCCGTCAACAGACCGTGAGAAAATCCCGGCAATCCCATGCTTGCCGTAGTAAATGCGATGACTGTTGGGTTCGACCTGAACGAAGTCTCCTTCAAACAGTTCCTCTACCTGACCTCCTTTAGAAGAGACGCCCATGATCTGGTAAGTGGTTCCCGGCCTCGTTGCGTAAACGTAAGAGCTGTCTGGAGACCAATCAGGTCCGATCATTTGAAATGGCGTTTGAACGACTTGCCTGGCTAAAGGTCTCGCACTTTCAGACTTGAGGATTTCAGACTCCGGATCGATGTCAGCGACATAAAGCTGAGTGGCAACTCCTCCGTGGAAGGCAAGGTGTTTGCCGTCCGGTGCCCACGCCGACCGGTCAGCGCCCACATCCGTAATCTGACGTGCATGTTCGCCATGAGGGTCCGCCATCCAGATATTCGCTACGCCGTCGGTCACGCTCGCAAAGGCAATCCAGCGGCCATCCGCAGAAAATGTCGGCACGGAGCTCGCGCGCAGCGGCAGCCGCGTAGAACCGGAAGCCCGGTGACCGCCGTCTTCAAGCTGTAAGGCGCGGATTTCCTGCGCTCCACCATCCACCGAGAAGACGACCTGCGGAATACCTTCCTCCGACCAACGCGCCGCCATCGCCTGGATCGGGTCGGTTGAAAGATACAGCTCCTGTGTTTCACGTGTTCTGGAGTCCCACATCTTGATCCGAACACCGCTTACGTAGAGCAAATGCGCGCCGGTCGGCGACCAAACGGGGGAGGTGGCCGGAGTATTATCGACGATGATTGCCTCTCCCTCCGGCGAGCCGGTTGCGCCAATTCGCCGGGCCAGCAACTGGCGGCCCCCCATCGAATAGTACGCAAACCATTTGCCATCGGCCGAAATCGCAGGGGCAGTATCGCCGATGCCAGTTGAAGCGCGCGTCATTCGCCCGACTGAAGAGTCTGCCAACACGATCCGGAAGAGGCCGGCCCGACTGGTTTCGGAATCGTTTATCGGCAGGACAATTCCCGTTCCATCGTTCGTCCACGCAATCAGGGGACGAACGGAGCGCCTTATCAACTCCGGCATACGAACATCACGAATCTTCTCCTCAATGCCGCGATCGTTGGAGATCATCATCACTTCGTCGGCTTGTCCAGGGTGCACCCGGAGAAAGACGATGTGGTGGGAATCGGGAGACCACGCTGGGGAAATGTCGTTGCTTTCCGATCGCGTGAGACGGCGCGGCTCCCCTCCGCTTGTCGAGATGAAGTAGATTCCAGGGCTGTCTCCCTTCTCTCCAGTCCATGAGAACGCGACCTGCCTGCCGTCTGGCGAAAGTGCAGGATCACGCTTGTCGCCGGGAAAAGGCGCGATTTGAACGATGCGAGAAACCTTAAGTGGAGCAAGGCGCGGACTAAATGCGACCCATAGGACTCCCGTGACCAGGACCAATAGGGCAGCCAATGCGAGGTATTTTTTGGATAAGGCCCGACTCTTCGGATCGCGGATCGATTGCAGTTCGGCGCGTACCGCACTGGCTCCAGGAGGCCGCCGGTCGGGCTCGGCAGCCAGCAACTGGGATATGAGATGATCGAGACGCAACGAAAGTCCCGTTTTGAACCGGAGGTTCGCAGAAGCAGGATCGCTCGCAAGAATGTTCCCGAGCGAGGCGCCTGGTATCGGGAGCTTGCCGGTCGCCATTTCGAAAAGGATGAGTCCACACGCGAACAAATCCGTTGGGGGAGTGCAAGGTTCTCCTTGGACCTGCTCCGGTGACATGTATTCGAGCGTTCCCATGACGGTGCCTGTTCGCGTCAGGCCGTCGTCGACACTTCCGAGTTTGGCCAGTCCGAAGTCCAGCACCTTGACGCCGTGCGCCGTCAGCATGATGTTTCCCGGCTTCAGGTCTCGATGAACAATGCCCTTGCTGTGTGCGGCAGCCAACGCATCGGCAATTTGCACGCTGTAATTCAATACCTCTTCCCGCGTCAGTCGCCCTTTCTTGAGCCGAGCCGCGAGCGTCTCGCCCTCAACGAGTTCCATGACCAGATAATTCGGTCCGACATCGAACAGCGTGCAAATGTGGGGATGGTTCAATTGCGCGATCGCCCGAGCCTCGCGCTCAGAGCGGGCGCCGAAAGCGTATCTTGCGGTCTTGATCGCGACGGCGCGGTGAAGTCGTGTATCGACAGCTCTATAGACATCTCCCATTCCGCCCGCGCCGATTAGTTCCTTAATAATGTAGGGCCCTATCTCCGTGCCCGGTTTGAAATCTCCCTCGGCAACGTCGGAAAGGGTTGTTTGGCCCCACGCCGTGCGGTCGAGGGGAGAGGTGTCCTGTGCGAGCAAACGCTCTACTTCGGCCCTCAGGTCCGGGTCAGCTTTGTCCAGTAATGCCTTGCGGTCTGCGAGTGAGAGTGGGAGTGCGGCGTGAAAGAGTTCGTAGATGCGTTGGGAACGACTATCCGTCATGTTTTTGCCGCCGTGCGGAGCCCGATTCTACTGCGCGCGACGCGGGTTACGGAAGAGGATCCCCTCACGATCGCTTCAGGAGTGCGGCAATCACCTGAGTTTAACCAGTGAGCGTCCGACACCATTTGTCAATTCTCAACGAGTGCGTCGCGCAAATTGGTCGCTTCGGAGACGGAGAACCGGCTGCTGACTTACTACTGCCGTTCGGAATTACTCGCAATTCGTTCAGAGGCAGTTGGAACACGCTGGAATTGTGATCGCCGGCCGCTCAGCCTCGTCCACTGATCACCTGGAAACCCGAACAGATCATTTGACAAGTGCGAGGATCTGATGGACTCTCTGGAGCCGAACATGCTGAAGGAAGCAAGCATGACAGGTTCGATACTTCTATTAGAGGAGGAGAGAATGCAGAAGAAATCTGTTGTGATGTCCGCGCTGGTGCTGATCTCAGCGCTCGCTCTCGCCGGGATTGCGGTTGCGGCCGATAACAACCTCGGAACGTGGAAACTCAATCTCGCGAAATCGAAATATGCCGCCGGGGAAGCACCAAAGAGTCAAACGCTCAAGATCGAAGCGTGGGGCGGGGACGGCATCAAGTACGCCGCTGACGGCATCGGCCCTGACGGCAAACCGACGCACGCCGAGTTTCAGGCAAAGTATGACGGAAAGGAGTATGCGTTCAAAGGCAACCCAAACGCTGACATGATCAGCTACAAACGCATCGATGCAAACACGCTTCAAGCCAGCCTCAAGTTGAAGGGAAAGGCCACGATCACCGCAAAGGCCGAGGTTTCAAAAGACGGCAAAACTCGGACCGTAACGCAGACGGGAACTGATGCGCAGGGCAAGCCTGTGAACATTGTTTCCGTATACGAGAAACAGTAAACCGATCCGCGGTCGACGGCGGGCGGCGTGGTTCCGAAGCCGTAGCTTTGCAGGTTGCGGTGTGGGGAACCACGCGGCTGCCGGCTCCGCAAAGGCGCGATTTTAGAAAACCAGTCGACGATGCCCCAGCAAAGATTGTGTTTCGTTCACATCAAACTGTTGCCGGAAAGGACAATATCGTCGTTGAAGTTTTAACGGGTGTCGGGACCACGACGGCGATCGTAGCGTGCCGACGAAAACTGGATCCGTCATTGAGGAAGATGGATTATTGTCTTTGAAAAATTTTCGACGGGTTGATGGAGATGATTTCCACGGCAAAGTAAATCGTCTTCGCGACAGAATTAATCTTCTTTCTGACAAAGTAAGTTTACAAAATTGGACATGACGGCAAGTGATTGGACCTGAGGCAATAAAACGGCGCCATTTGCAATGGACAATGAGCCGTTGCCAATCGTCGTCGGCATCGCAAAGATTGTCGGTGACGTTTATCCGGATTGCTTTCGCATACTGTCGATACATTCAGTCGCAAAGTAAATCGATTGTCTCGCATTGCAGACCTTCCCGCTGCCGGCGAAAACCAGGTTCCTCACAAAGAAGAGCGTCTGCGGGCTGAAGTCAATTCGCAGCGTGCCGCCATTAGTTTTCCGGTGGGGACTCTCAGGCGGCGCAACTTCTAATCCGGCACTCCCAGACGGCGCAGCAGGGCCTGAAACCGGGGATCTGAATGGACGCTGTCGAATAACGTCGGTCTTTAACAAGAGGACCACTTCGCGCCTGTCAAATGCCTTCGACAGCCATTCGAAACCGCTGTCCTTGTCGCCGAGCGTGAAATACAGGGATGCGACCTGCAATGCGCTCACCCGGGATTCCGGCTTTGTGACGTTTGCGAGCACCCGCAGCCCATCGGCGCGCCGTCCTAGTTTCAAGTAGACCCGTCCCGCCGCCGGCGATTGCATGATGTCGCCGCCGCGAGCGCGCACTTGCTGGTCGTATTTCGTGTCGACATGTCGCCTGAAGTCATACCGGGATCAGCGACAGTCCGTGCGAGGCCGAAGTCCAGGACCTGGACACGGCCTGCAGGCGTGATCATGATGTTTTGCGGCTTGATGTCGCGGTGAACAATTCCCTTGGAATACGCTTCCGCCAGCGCCCCCGCCACCTGCGTTGCGATGTCCAGGAAACGCTCGGTGGACAAAGGCCGGCCGGCGATGTGCGTGGCGAGAGTCTCTCCCTCCACGTACTGCATGACAATAAAGCTGCGATGCTCGTCATCAACAACCTGATAGATGGAGCAAATGTTTGGATGATCCAGTTTCGCCGCGGCGCGTGCTTCGCGTACCAGACGTTCCCGGGACCGCGAATCAGCGACCTGTTGAGGTTGAAGGAATTTGATGGCGACCTTGCGATCCAATTGTGTGTCTTGCGCCAGGTAGACGTCTCCCATCCCGCCACTGCCCAGCAACGACACTATTTCGTAGTGATCGATACGTCCTGGGAGAACCCGCGCCGATCTAACCTCACCCATGGATTTCACTTCGACCTCGAGGGCCGGCACTCCGGTGAATTCCGCAGCGTGATCGTGAGACGCCATACAGCGACTCCACTTCCTTACGCAGAGCGGAATCGCCGCTGCAAGTTTCATCCAGAAACGCGGATCGCCGATCGGTTTCGATTTCACGGACAGCGTGAAATAACTGTTCGATTTGCTCGCAGCGCTTCGGCGTCATGCACCCTTCTGGACCATTAATGGGGCCCACCTTATCATAAGCAAAAAAAATCGAGCACGCTTATTAGGCTGGAAATTCCCGTGGTTCACCATTCGACTCGAGAGTAGAAAGTGAAAGCAGCGACAAGAGCCCACGTGGAGTAAATCCAGATCGGGCCCCGGGCTCGATCCCGCATGAGTCCAAGAGACCCAAGAAGGAAGATTTCCGTAGTTGCCCGAAAGAATGATTGATCTTCGACCCATATTTGCCTCGCGAGACAAGCCGCAAGCCCCGCATACAGAACCAGAGACGTGCCTTCAGCGGTAGCGTCTGGGTTCCGACGAAAGATTAGAACGCTCCGCAGGGCGTGAATTCCAATCAAGCAGGTCTCTGCGCACCATATGACGGGCAAGCGGGTCGGCGCAGAGAATGCGTGCGACCAAAGCGCGGCAATCCCAGAGAATGGCCATCCGATCGCTCCATCAAAAACTTGCAACGGAAAGACGGTCGCCCAAACGGAGTTCAGGTGCATTCGCCACATCGCATACACCGCAAGCGGAATGGCATAGCACAGAGTTCGACTCACCCAACCGCGGGTTCGTCCCCGCCTTGCACTCGTAAGAAGAACCACCGACGGTACGATCAGTGTGGTTTCACGTGCCAGAACCGAAAGAGAGAAACATGCCGCGGCCAGCGCACCGCGCGATTCGCGCATCATGAATAGTCCCGCAAGCAGAAAAGCCGACGCCACGATTTCGGTAAGATCGCGGGAAAAGCTGAAAATGAATCCCGGATACAGCGCCAATACGAGTCCCCATGCGGCGTGTCGAGCGGCTGATTGCGCCAGCAGGGCTCCGAAGTACGCGATAGCGCATAATCCGGCGTAGTTCAGAAGAATCAAAGCCCATGGAACCACTTCTGGATTTCCGAGTGAGACGATCCAACCGAGGAGAGGGAACAGAATCCGCTGCTGCCGGTACGCCGGTGAGTCGAACCGAATACCGTCGCCAACAATTTTCTTTGAGAGTGGGTTGATCGCGAGACGGTAGTAAAACTGTCCATCGTACCCCGGCCCATCGCGGACGACCTTGAGCCCCGGATGAGCCGAGGGCGCATCATAATAATTCGTACCCGCTATCACGAAGTAGGATGGTTCAAACCCGTGAACCGACAGCCGGGCTAGAAGAAAGACACCATAGATCAACCCCGCGCTAACCGCTGCGAAAACGGGTCGATTGAGGCTTTGCCCTAATGGTGTTAACAGACCGCTGATCCTCTTAGGCACTGAACTAGGCGTACATTGATTTCCATGCGTCGAGCGGGCGGCGACGATCCTTCGCACCGGAGACACCTATTCCTCAGCAATGGTCCACCCCTGCCGGTGCTGTAAATGTTCACGAAGCGGAAACAGTTGCGTATCGTATTCTGTTCTTTCTTCTTGGTACTCGCCCAGCCTGGTCACCGTAACGCAATCCGCGACATTTCCGAGACGTGTGGCGCAGCAGTGTCAACAGAACCGGGCCGGGCTAAATAATTAAAACATCTCCGCTGTGAATGGTGGAAGGATTATGGATCCGTGTGGGGTTTGTAGACGGCACCGGCGAATAGTTCAACGGGAATACGGTGCCATGGCAGCGAACGCTTGAATGATCTGCGATGGCGAGAAGAATCCATGCCGTTGTTTCCATGCGCTCCGACGGCTCCAACGACTCCGAAGAAATGCGGTTCTGAACGGCATACGCATCTTCCCAAATTGTCAAGTTTGCTGGTTTCCGACCGGGCGAGCAGTACTATAAGGAAGTCATGGTGCGTCCTGAAAGGCTGCACGAACCCTCACGGATGAAAGTTCCGTCTGAGCAAAATCCGGGAAAAAATCAGTAGCAGGCCCCACTGTATCGAAGAGATTCGGTACGGCAGAGCGGGGCGTCAAAAGCCTTCATGGCCTTTGGCGAACCGCGACACTTGGGGTCGTCGGGCGTTTTAAGAGGGCTCGCTCTAGCGTTGAAGACGTCTTAGTCCCGCAAATGTTGAGAATGCGAAGCTGACCGCCTGAAAAATTTCTAAACTTTCAAGCGGTCGGAGGCCCGGAGAACTGGCAACTCGACGCGGCGTCGCTCTCCATGTGAGTAGTGACTGGTCTCAGTGAACTGCACCCGGAGGAGTGATGGTCCCGCTGAACGAACCGCAGGTCGCATGCGTTCCGTTCCTGAGTACCACATCGTGGTATTTCGTCAGGGCAAAGCTTCCCTGGGCCCCGGCGAATCGACCCGAGCCGCCGGTAATGATGTGAACCTGCGTGACCTTGGCGTAACTGTCTTCAGGCTTTGCACCCGCAGCCTGGCAAGGGGCCCCATCCACGTGTACGGCTGAGCCGACGAATGTCGTATTGATGCTGTCGCCGTTGGCCGCGATCCATTGGGCCGACCCTGTGCCTCCGGACGATGCCCCGGTAGATGAGAACTCGCCGAGAAGGGTGCCATTTCCCGTGACGTTTTGAAAGACGGTGGGAGGGCTGACGATGTCATTTCCCAGGAACGTGCCCTTGAAGGGGACCTCGTGCTGCGGTGCCGCCGCCGCAACGGCAAGACTTGCCGTCAGAATTATCGCCGTCATCGCCAGACACAGTTTAGATCTCTTTGTGTTTTTCATATGCGCTCCTTGTGGAGTCTCCTTTCTGTTGATCAGTGACCGGTCCATTCGGCCACCTGCCACGTATAGGGAAACGCGTGCTGGAGGTTACAGAGGAATCGGAATAGAATGCCTGCAACTTCGGACCGAAGATGCCAAGCTGCCGTCAATGCGGGGAAGAACTGAGTTCCGGTTATTCTGCCGGACTGTGCCCGAAGTGTTTGATCCTGAGTGCTGCGGATAGTGTGATGGGCGGGGACGCATCCACACTCAGGACCGTTCATGGAGCCACCGCCGATGACGACTTCGGCCGTTATCGGATTGTTCGCCCAATTGGCGAAGGGGGCATGGGTACCGTCTATCTTGCCGAGCAGCGTGAACCCATTCGCCGTTATGTGGCCCTTAAAGTCGTAAAACTCGGGATGGACACCGGCCAGGTACTCACTCGCTTCGCCAACGAGCGGCAGGCGCTGGCGTTGATGGACCATCCCGGCATCGCACGTATCTTCGACGCGGGCGCAACGCCGAAGGGAAGGCCGTACTTCGTGATGGAGTACATCGAAGGCGCGCCCATCACTCAATATTGCGATCGTAAGCATATGCACGCGAAGCAGCGACTGGCGCTGTTCCTCGCCGTCTGCCGAGCGGTCCAGCATGCGCACGACAAGGGTGTCATTCATCGCGACCTCAAGCCGTCCAACGTCCTCGTGACCGAGCAAGACGGCGCGCCGATTCCCAAGGTCATCGATTTCGGCATCGCGAAGGCAACCGACAAGTGGGCCATCGAAAACACGCTGCTCACTCAATTCGGCCAGATCGTCGGGACGCCGGAGTACGTCAGCCCCGAGCAGGCCAACAGCGTGGGCGGCGAAGTCGATCAGAGCTCGGATGTGTATTCGCTCGGCGTGCTGTTGTACGAGCTGCTGATCGGCGCTGTACCCTTCGATACGGCCACGCTGCGGGAAGCCGGCCTGGTTGAAATGTTGCGGATCATCCGCGAAGAAGAACCGCCATCACTGTCGCGAAAGCTGACTTCTCTGGGCGCCGCAGCGACCGACGTCGCCGCGCACCGCCAGACCGATCTGATCTCGCTGCGCCGCCTCGCGAACGGTGACCTGAACTCGATCACGATGAAAGCGCTCGAGAAGGTGCGGGGGCGACGTTACGTTTCGGTGAGCGACCTCGCCGCCGATATCCAGAGATATATGGACGACCGGCCCGTGATGGCGTCGCGCGCGGGCAGTCTGTACCGAACACAGAAGTTTCTCCGCCGGCACAAGCTTGCAGTTCTCGGCGCAGCCGCCGGATTCGTGCTCCTCGTATTCAGCGGACTGACGGTCTGGTCTTTTTCGCATCGCAATGCTGCGACGAAACTCACCGACAAAGACACAATTATCCTCGCGGATTTCGATAACAAGACAGGTGATCCTGTATTCGACGACACGCTCCGGCAGGGACTGGCGGTCGAGCTCCAACAATCGGCGTTTCTAGGCCTGATTTCCGACAATCAGGTCCAGCGCCAGCTGGCTCTCATGGAACAGCCGAAAGATGCACGGCTGACTCCGGAAATCGCGAAGCAAATCTGCGAGCGAAGCGCCAGTGCCGCAGTTCTGGAGGGCTCTATCGCGAGCCTTGGAAGCCAGTATGTGCTGGGATTACGCGCGACGAACTGTAACAGCGGAAACATTCTGGACCAGGAGCAGACAGTGGCGGCTCGGAGAGAAGATGTCCTGAATTCTCTCAGTCAGATTGCGAAGAAATTCAGAATCAAGGTGGGAGAGTCGCTGGCGATGGTGGAAAAGCATTCGACACCACTCGCCGAGGCCACGACATCTTCACTGGAAGCTTTGAAAGCTTACAGCACTGGGATGAAAACCGTTGGAACCCCCGGTAGTGCTGCCCCCCTGCCTCTTTATCAGCGTGCCATCGAAATCGACCCTAAGTTCGCCATGGCTCACGCGATGTTGGGGCTTTCGTACAGCAGCATTGGAGAGTCCGTGTTGTCGGCGGACAGCACCACAAAAGCCTGGCAGCTGCGGGATCGAGTCAGCGAGCGGGAGAGGTTCTATATCGACTTTCTCTACGATCGAGATGTCACGGGAAACCTGGAGAATGCGTACAAAACGCTCGAATTGTGGTATCAGGCGTATCCTCGCGGAGAGAATCCAAACGCCCAGGGTTTATTAGGAGGCCTTGCGCCCCACGGGACCGGTCGATTTGATCGAGCGATGGAGATGTCTCGAAACAGAATCGCCGCCAATCCGGACGAGGCGGTCGGATACGGCAGTCTCGCGCAAAGCAATTTTTTCCTCGACCGCTTCGCCGAAACCGAAAGCACTCTCCAGCGGGCTTCCGATCGTAAGATGGAGGGTCCCAATTTTGCGATGATCCGATACAACCTTGCGTTGATAAAGGGCGATCAGAACCAGATGGACCGGATTGTGGCTCTAGGCAAGGGCAAGCGCTTAGTGGAGTACCGGCTGGCTCATGCGGAGGCTCTTGCTCTGGCTCGTTCCGGCCGCTTAAGGGCGGCCCGGCAGTCATCGAGCCGCGCCGTGGACCTGGCCCTGCAAGAAGGAGTTCGCGAGGAGGCAGCCACTTACCAGGCCGTGCGAGCCATGTGGGAAGCCGCTTACGGGAACGTCGCTGAAGCAAAACAGAACGCTATGGCAGCGCTCGAGAGTTCGAACGGCCGGGATGTCGAATACGTCGCCGCCCTGGCCCTGGCTCTTGCGGAAGACTCTTCTCGATCAGAGGCGCTCGCCGGCGATTTAGAAAAGCGCTTTCCGGAAGATACGTTTGTCAAATTCACCTACGTACCCGTGCTTCGCGCGTTAGATGCACTGAAGCGAGGCAAGCCCGCAGAGACTGTGGAGCTGCTGCAACCTACTCTTCGTTATGAGCTGGCGGTGAACGGCCTCAATTTCAATCATTATTATCTTGGCGGTTTGCATTCCGCGTACGTGCGCGGCCAGGCCTTTTTGGCCGCCCACCAGTATGCGGAAGCCTCCGCCGAGTTTCAGAAGATTCTCGGACATCGTGGCATCGTGGGCGCGGATCCTATTGGCGCGCTGGCGCATTTGCAACTCGGTAGAACGTTTGCTTCGGCAGGAGACAAAAACAAGGCGAAGGCTGCCTACAAGGATTTCTTCGATATGTGGAAGGACGCAGATGCCGACATTCCGATCCTGAAACAGGCCAGGGCAGAGTCCGCAAAGCTATAGTCCATGACTACGGCGAAACCTCCAAACACGGATGCGTTTTACCCATCTCACTTTCCGACGACGCGCTGGACGCTGGTGGCGACCGCTGCCGATCCCAGACACGAGGCTGCTCGCGCAGCCTTAGTTTCGCTGTGCGAAAGCTACTGGTATCCGCTGTACGCCTACATTCGTCGGCGCGGATATTCGCCCGATCAGGCGCAGGATCTCACCCAGCAGTTTTTCATACGCGTGCTTGAAGGCAAATACCTGAATCGTGCTGATCCGGACAAAGGCCGGTTCCGCGCCTTCATTCTGACCTCGTTAAAATTGTTTTTGTCCGATGAGGCGGACCGCGAACGCGCGCAGAAACGCGGCGGCGGGAAGCTCATGTCGCTGGAAATATCATCCGGCGAAGAGCGCTATCAACGCGAACCTGCGCACAATGAGACCCCGGAGCGGATCTTCGAGCGGCGCTGGGCGCTGTCTCTCCTGGACATCGTCATGGACCGGCTGCGGGACGAGTTTGTGCAGCATGGACGGCTCGATCATTTCAACCAGCTGAAGGTCTTCGTTCTCGATCAGGCGGATACGCCCTATGCTGCGTTGGCTCGCGAAATGGGCAGATCCGAGGGCGCGCTCAAAGTCGCGATTCACAGGCTCCGCAAGCGCTATCGTGAGCTCATCCGCCAGGAGATTGCAGAGACCGTCGCTGATCGGGCGGATGTGGAATCCGAGCTCCGTTTCCTGGCGGCCGCCGTTAGCAGTAGATATCGAATTTAGTAGTTTCTCCATGCCTCTCTTTGGCTCTTTACGCTTTCACGGCAGAAGAAAGATGATCTCTACCCATGGAGGGTAGTAGCAGTCATTTCAGGCTTCAACTCCCTCATAATCCGCTTGCCTGGAAAACGCATCCGCTCCAAGCTGAGGACAACTTGGGGAACAATTACGTGCCAAAAATCAGCGGATTAACCTAACGGGATCGAATTGAAAGGGATGTAAATTGTTGATCTCAGGTTAAGAAAACAGTGGGCGCGACCGGGATCAAACCGATGACCTCTACCGTGTCAATCTAACTGGGGTTGTCTATCCTAATGATTCGTCTTGGTTCTCTCTGGTCGATTGTGGTTCAAATAACATGATGTCCGGCGCTTATTGTTCCCAAATTGTTCCCAAGTTTTTAACGTTCTGAATCGAGCGGCAACGGTTTGGTCCAACTTCGTCGAACTGCGGCCGTGTGAGCAGGTTTCGGTACGCAGACAATATCGAACCGCTCGGTCCACTATCGACCGGCAACTGTTCGCTGGCGCAAATCCGTTCTGGGTCGTCGCTGGCAACGACAATGAACGCGGAACTGAACCCGGACGGTTCATGCGTAACCGTCTGAGTATGGATCTCTCTTACTCAATTTGCGGGAATGCATCACATCGGTTATGTTGGGATCATGAAGTCCGATGATCTGATTACCGTGGACCCGGAAATCCTTGGGGGAACCCCGGTGTTCAAAGGAACGCGCGTGCCGGTAAAGGCGCTGTTTGATTACTTGGAACACAATTACACGCTCGAAGAATTCCTTGCCTGCTTTCCATCAGTCACTCGCGAAATGGCTTGTCGAGTTTTAGAGAGATCTGAAACTGCGTTGTTGTCCAAGTCATAGGATGCGAATTCTTTTGGACGAATGCCTACCTGTGCCAATGCGTGACGTTCTTAACAAACACGAATGCATCGCGGTTAATGATCTCGGTTGGAAAGGTATTAAGAACGGTGAACTGCTTCGTCTCGCAGAAGGCGAGTTCGACCTTTTCATTACTGCCGACCAAAGCATCCGCTATCAGCAGAACCTGCTGGACCGCAGGATTCCGATCCTCGAACTGTCGACTAACGACCTGCGTCGAATCGTCGCTGCCGCTTCCCTGTTGCATTTTGCTATTGAAGAGATGCAGGCCAGTGAGTTCCGTCAATTGCAAATTCCTTAGGACTCCCCTGCGTCACGTTGCGCAAGATCCGTTGCATATTTTCGGACGAAAAAATGCCGCGACCGACGTCGTCTGGGCGATGAGGCAAAAAAACGATTTATGTACTGCTGATCCGCGGAGCGCGGCCAATAGTTCGCGCATTTCCGTTGGGAACTCCAGCCTAGCGAGTTGCCAGGTAAACAAGCCTTACGTGTTAGGGAAACCAAACGAAAATGTGGGTTTACGATTTCACTTCCACGACAAGCCGACTATTTGTTCAAAGCGCTGTGGTCAAATCATCGGCGGGACCGATTGAAGACTTGTTTGACCTGGGGGAATTGATGCGTGATGAAGCCGAGAAAAATGCGCGCTTCCGTATCTGCCTCGGAAGCACTTATGGATTACCACCTGGACTCGAACCCTTCGCTGATCGAGACGAGGGGATTACGAGTCTGCCCGCTGCGACACCCATGGAAGCCACACACGAGGAGATCTCATTGATGACGGCCTACTTTCATTTCTTCGACACGATGTGGGCATCCGCGTACCTCAATGAGTTGAATGAGAAACAACCCGACGATGCATTGTTCATACTTCGCCTGTTGCTCGGATCTCGCGAATATCCTCACATGCGTGAGGAAGTCTTCCGGGACGCGTTTTCTCGTTTTGTCGGAAGAAACCTCGCGAGATACCGCACTGAGCTAAGCGCTTTGGTGCAAGAGCACGAAGACCTGCGTCAATGGTGTGTGAAGAGGAACTCTCCGCCCCTGTTCGTCAAGGACATCGAAGGATGGACTGCTTTTGTGCGCTATATCGCGGATTCTCTGGAGCAATAACGTGGCTTCGGGCATCGAAGATTCCACCACTTGGACTTAATACCGCGATCTCGTAGTTCGCGACATCTCTCTGAGCGCGTTCATGGCAGAAGAACAAAATGATCTCTACCGATGCAGTGTAGCAGTCATTTCGCGCACACATCCTTCAACTCCAACATAATCCGTCGCTTGCAAAACGATCCGCTCCAAGCCGAGGACAACTTGGGAACAATTACGTGCCAAAAATAAAGCAAATTAACCGAACGAGATGGAATTGAATGGAGATGTAAATTGTTGATCTCAGGTTAAGAAAACAGTGGGCGCGACCGGGATCGAACCGATGACCTCTACCGTGTCAAGGTAGCCCGGGTTGTCTATCTTATTAATTCGTCTTGGATCTCTCTGGTCGATTCCGGTTGGAATTGTCTGCTATTCGGCGCTTATTGTTCCCAAGTTTGTTGAACGATTACTGGTTCCCGCCCGGGCGAGCAGTGCTATAAGGAAGTCATGACTGCGAACCTGATTACATCTGATCCCAAGGTGATGATGGGTAAACCGGTCATCGCCGGAACCAGAATCACGGTTGAATTGATCCTCACCAAACTCGCGGCGGGCGAATCGATCGCCCAGATCATTGCGTCCCACCCGCGTCTGAAGGAGGAGGCGATTCGTGCAGCTCTGGCCTTTGCGTCCGAAGCTCTGAAGGCGGATGTCATCTATCCGGTCTCGGCACCGACGAAGTGAATTTCCTTGCAGACGAGGGAGTTGAAAGGGAGATCGTTGACTCGCTTCGTCACCTCGGACATACAGTTTTGTACGTCGCAGAAATGTCGCCAGGAGTTTCGGATGATGACGTCCTCGATCAGGCCAATGATGCGTCCGCTGTCCTGATCACAGCTGACAAGGATTTCGGCGAGTTGGTATTTCGGCAAAAACGGATTCACCGTGGCGTGATTCTGACACGGCTGGACGGCCTCTCGGGTGAAACAAAGGCACGGACAATGGCGGCGGTTGTTACGGACTTTGGGGATCAGCTGCCAGAGGCGTTTTCAGTTGTGTCGCACGGAACCGTTCGAATTCGTAGACTAAGATCTTGAAGTGACGATCGACGACTGCCTTGCGAGAGGCTGAGACCGCATCTCGTTTACCGGAATTAATCGTGGTACAGCAACGTTGGTTTCCAGACATACTTGCCAGACTTATCAATATAGCCGTACTTCCCATCTTTTGAAGGACGTACGATATGCGCACGGAAACTTGGGGATGTTGGTGGATAAACACATTCAGCCACCCGACAGAGAACACGAGATCCTCATACTTGTGAGCGGTCTTCAAAAAAGTGTCTACACCTTCGACCTTACCGTCGACTTGGCGCAGTGAGGGGCTCCCCATTCTCAGGACCAAGAAACAGCATGCTTAAGGTGGACCGCTGCCTCTGAAAAAATAAATAAAATTGTTGTTGATGACGGCCGTTGCCGAGCTTGTGGTAACTGTGAAAAAGCCGGAGCGTTTTGTGCGCAGACTTTTTCAAGCAGCGGTGGAAATCATCAAGAAAACATCGCCGAAGGCCTCCTTTATCGATTTCCACGGCTGCGGCAGTTTCCACAAGCTTCCCCTTCCGCAGCTTTCTTTCTTTTTTGCTTCTTTTTTCTTTCTTTGTGCTTTCGATCGAGAAGTCGTTCCAAATATTTCGCACCAGGATCGTTTATAGGCGACGATCGGCGCCTGGCTGGACTCCCAGCATGGCCGGTTTTCCGCCCGGCTGCAGTCGGTGGTGAACCGTCGCCGGCGTTTGATAGCCCAATGCCTGGTGCGGTCGTTCGTGATTGTAGAAAGTGAAATACGTTCTCAGGTTCGCCAGCGCGTCCACCACGTCCAGGTAATCCTTCAGATAAACTTCTTCGTATTTCACCGTTCGCCACAGCCGTTCGATGAAAATGTTGTCGATCACGCGCCCTTGCCCATCCATGCTGATATCGATCCCATGGGTGTCTAACCGGCTCGTGAAGTCTTCGCTGGTGAACTGTGATCCTTGGTCCGTATTGAAGATTGTCGGTCGGCCGTGTTGCAGAGCCCAATCCAGAGCCGCCACGCAGAACGATGTCTCCAACGAAACCGATACTTCCCAAGCCAGAACGTAGCGGCTGAACCAATCCATCACCGCCACCAGGTAAATGAATCCTTGCCGAAGTCGTATGTAGGTGATGTCGCTCGTCCACACCTGATTGGGTCGATCGATCGTCATTCCACGCAGCAGGTAAGGATAAATGCGATGCCCGGCCGCCGGCGTGGAGAGCCGCGGTTTTCGGTAGATCGCCTCCAACCCCATCTGCCGCATCAACCGGCGCACCCGTTTCGGATTGACTGCGTATCCTTGCTCGCCCAACCACCAGTTCATCTTCCGGACTCCGTAGAACGGCGTCCGTGTGTACTGTTCGTCGATCATCCGCATCAATTGCAAATTTTCGGCCGTCTCCGGTTCCGCTTCGTAGTACAAACCCGCGCGCGAAACCCCAGTCAAGCGGCACTGCTGACGAATGCTCAGCTCTTTGTGTTCTGAGATCCATTCCCGCCTCTGGTCTAACGCGATAGACCGGACTTTTTTTTGAGCCAGTCCAATTCCACCTGTAATTGCCCGATCTGCTGGTAGAGTTCCGCCTTCAATGCTTCATCACTTGTTTCCGGATGCAAACGCCGATCGGCAAATATCGACGGTGTGCCTTCGATCAGTTGCCGCTTCCAGTTTGTTACTTGATTGGGATGCACTCCGTAATGAGACGCGATTTCTTGAATGGTTTTCTGACCCTTGATCGCTTCCAGCGCGATTCGTGCCTTCATTTCTGCGCTGAAACTCCGTCGTTGCCTCGATTTCATCCTGACTCCGTTCGAGGCTCGCGATTTTACACCTTATTCACTGGTCCAAATTTTGGGGAGCACCTCACAGTACAAGTTCCTCCGTGACATTCGGTGGGAAGGAGGATTTGTGAAGCGTGGCGTGTAGGTTCGTTTCTTCTGGCTGACCTTTGTAGGTGGCCGTTCCGTACTCGGGGTGATGGTAAGGATTAATTTCTGAGTTCGTGACGTCTTAAACTTGCCTAAGCGCGGCTAAAGCATCTCCAGCTCGATCTTCTGAACCGACGAGATTCCATTGGCTCTGGATCGAACGCATTACCGCATCCACAAGCTCGTCCGCGAAATTGACTCCCATCAAGCGTTCCTTGTTGGGAGCTTTCTTCGGCAGCAGTGCGGAGAGCGCGCGAGAAATGTCCGCATTGAACGTCTGTGCGCCACTTCCTTCAATCACCCAAGGCAACATAAATGGATAATAGGAATGCGTTTCTGCTGAAAGCCGCGACCCATCGTCGAACGTGATCTCCACTTCCGCGTATGGGTAGTCATCCATACGGACAAACGAGAATAAGTTCGGTATAACCTGGGAAATGTTTTGAGAGTCGGTGAAGAATTCTCTGAACAAAAACTGCTGCCGCGACGTTCCGAATTGCGTTCTTAGCTTTGAAGTCCGAGAAATCGACTGCTGATTGAGCCACTCGCGGTTCGCTCCGAGATTTACCGGATCGGGTGTTGGGACGATCGCGGCCTGCAGTGCCGCTACCAAAGCTCGTACGTTGTTTCCGTCCACGCGATTGCCTTCATAGGCAAACACATCGTTTTTGGCGTCGACGACCACACGCAGGTTCTGAGGTGTGCCCAGTCCGCCCCATCCAGACTGAATCGAAATCTTCCGAACGGACGTCTGTGCACCGGTTGCATTGCCTGTTAAAACAAGAATAAGCAACAAGGACCACATGCTGGTTGTGGCAAGTTTAGACCGCACGATGTCTATTATCCGGCGGAGTCATTAATTCTGCCTTCGAGCCATGAACGAGCTGATCGCTACTCAGTTAAGGTAGTAGCCATTCTCGATTCCGCAAAAGCAACGCCTGATTATTCAGGGACTCAGAAGCAGTGAGACTTACATATAGACGTAACTAGGGAACATTAAGCGGCAGAGTTTTTCATTTCTGAAGAGAGTGTAGGCGCTTCTGCAATCGATAACCGACTGCAGATCAAAGGGAAGCAGGCATGGGCGCGACCGGGATCGAACCGATGACCTCTACCGTGTCAAGGTGACGACGGTACTGTTACCGAAAGTCATAAAGTGTCCCTGAAAGTCACGACTGGCGCGGGTTTCAACACTGCTGCTTACCGCTTCTGACCCTACGCGGCGCAATCCAAAAGACATGGCGGAAAAGTTTGGTTTTGTGTCCGTATTTGTGTACCGAAAGTTGAAACCTCTAATTAACACTGCCCGCCTCATTTTCGCGACCATTTTGACCGGTCTCAGCCTCACTCGCGTTGAGCCGTTCCGCGATTTCGGCAGGCCGAGCGGGATTGAGAGCGTCTACAGCGTTTCGTTTTGCGGTGAGTCTCGCTTTGCTGTAGTGATCCAGCATCTTGCGTACACTATGTCCAGCAAGGCCCATGATGACCTGATCGGCGACCCCCTTCTCGCCTAATTTCGACACAAAACTGTGGCGTGTGTTATGAAATCGCGTGTGAGGGAGGCCTGCACGCTTCAAGAGTAGCTTCCAGCCAGTGCGGAAGCTCGTCTGATGGCGAGTGACGTCGTAACCAAGGTAGGTCTTTTCGTCTTTTGTGCGGCGAGCAATGCAGAACGGAAACAAGTGGTGTTCAGGCTCTTTCGCCTCTAGCAACCGTGCGCGCTCGATGAGTTTTGCAAATGCCCACACCGCAAGTTCGTTGAGCGGAATCTTCCGTTCGCCTGCATTGGTCTTCGTTATTATCCGTTTCACAACCACTGTTTTCTCGATGAGATCCACGTCGCTCAAGCGAAGGTTCTTTAACTCGCCGCCGCGCAATCCTGTGTTCAAGCAGACCAGCGCTGCCAATGCCGCAACACTGACGCCAGGGTCATTCAATACGAGCTTAACGAGCTTCTCTTCCGCATCATCTGTGAATGGCTGCCCTACCTGCGAGGGGGCTTCCGGTAGCGGCTTGTAGGAGTTTTCAATGCGCTTCCAACAGCCAGCTTTTCGCAGCATAAGCCTAAGAAGCTTGACTTCACTGTTGATCGTCGTGGCCGTCACTTTTTCTAAGCGGACCGCTTGATATGTCTGAACATCGGCCGCGGTGATATGAATCAGTTTCTTGTCCCCAAAGAACGCTTTCAATTCTTTCAGTCGATGTTTGTCCACGCGCCATGTCGCAAGCTGAAGTCGAGGCTGCCTGGTTATCGGATCGCGCTCGCTCTTTCTGGATTCGGTCCATTTGTCCGCTGCCGAGTTGAAACTCACATTTGCGAAGTCGGTGGGCAGCTGTCCTTCCTCGGCTTCTTGAATAGCGCGCAGCCGAGCTTTCTTCGCTTCCTCTCGATCCGATGTATGCGTGGATCGTGCCACCCAGACGCCATTGAGCTTCAGGCGAAAATGGAAGATACCCCTACGAAGATAAAGGTGGTCTCGCGAATGTTTACGCTTTTGTGTCCGCTTTGCACGAACAGGGACAGTTGAGATGGTCACTGGGCTTCTCCTTTCCGTTTGGTTTCTGACTTCTTGGGCCGTCCGCCGAGTTTGCCCCATTCACGCATCCGCCTCACGAATTCTCGTTCGCCCCACTTTTTCCGACGAACGCCTGCGCTACGTTTGCCGAGGGCACTTGCGGCGTTACGAACTTCTGCTTCGGACTTACGAGGCTTCATACGCGTAATGACTATATCCTAACGTTAGGATTATGAGCACACTTGTTTCTGCAAAACAGACTCTTAGGAGGAGACTACCTATTTCGATTTTGTTCGGTTCCTACGTGAGCGAGAAGCGGCATCGGCATTGGCTAGTCCAGCCGTCTTGCACTTAGGGCAGTAGCGGACAGTGCCACGCCGCGCGTATTTCGAGGGAACGAAAGCGATATGGCAAACGCCACAATGCGCCCATCCCTCTTTCCGGCAGACGGTTAACAGGAGCTTCAGCAGCAGGGAATCAAATAATCCGGTATCCCACACGATGCTGTACTCGATGCGAGGCTCGAACTCTGTGTCATGCGAAGTCCAGCTGAGTGTCGGCCTTAGGTTGGAGTGCTGAACGAGTTCAAAACAGATGAATTCGAACACTGCCTTCTGGCGTTTAATTTGAGTACTCTTAATGCGTTCTCCGATTGCGGCCAACCAATCGGCTTCTAAACCCGTTTTCCCCATGTGCAGATAACCTGCGATTCGTCGGAGCGCACCAAAACGACAAGCGAGATTGCGCCACGTGCGCAGGGGCTCCGATCCGGCCAACTCATACTGAGTGTTCTCATCTCGAAATGAAGTAATTAGCCAGCGCGCGTCCAAAGGCAGCCCATCTGAATCGAGGCCCAAAACGCCGTATTTTCGCGCGAAATTTAGGATCGCATGGCCGCTCTCATCGTCAGCCAATTGTATGAATTGTCCGAATAAGTCTGTCTGTTCGGGCAGTCGGCGAAATTCATATTGGCGCGGGTTATACAGGAGTTTGTCTCTCCTGAGTTCAATCTGCAAAGGCACGAGGCTGCGTCGCACGATCGATGGCAACCCGCGGCGTGGTTCCTGGCCGAGATCAAAAGCGGTCTGATCTCTGGTTCTGGCATGCCTTGACTTTGTAATCACAGGTTAATTTCACAACGTTCCCACAGCATGTGTCAAGGCGCATAGTAGTTTCTCGTGAGACATGGACTAGAGAGGAGGTTTCCACGTGATACCAGAGGTTCCGGAATATCTAAGAATCGCTGAGGCGGCACGGACGTACAACATCTCCGCATCACTGCTTCGCAAATGGATCGCATCGCGTCGTTTGGCAAGCATCCGACCGGCGGGTTGCCGTTTAGTTCTGATTCGACGCACTGATCTTGACCAGCTAATGACGGAAAGTGTACGGGAACGGGGACGGTAGTGGAGTCATTCAAGCCCACAAATCGAAACCCGCCGGGCCAGCGGCGGGCTTCGAAACAGAAGCGCAAATTCCGAGAACGTAACCTAGGAGACTACATTGTATGCAATACCTTCTTGTTTGTGAACCCAACACAGAAACCCTTTCAGCGCGTGTAACAGAACTTCTGTGGGAAGGTTGGGTGCTACGCGGCGACCCGGTTGTTAACGGCTACGAATCAACTACACGCCGTCGCCGCATCATGAGTTGTGACGACTCGAACTATTGCCAAGCCTTGGTACGGGAAACGTCGGACCCAATGAAGGATCAGATTTGGGCGCGCGTAATGAGGCTGAATGGTCATTCCGAACGCTGAATCGCCGATACGCGTCGACATGAAAGCCGATGACGATCAGCCCCCGTTGGATCGTAAAGATCCGCTTGCGAATGCCAGATCGTTTTTGAGTTGGGAATTTGCAACAATAGCTGGAGAGCGTGCTCTCCACTGCTATCAAGGCAAGTTCTATCGTTACAACGGGGTGTGCTATCAACCGTGTGATCACGAGGACATTCGGGCTAGAGTCTACGCGTTCTTAGATCGTGCGGTCGTGAGCCATAAAACGGAAAATGAAGAGTGGACGGCGCCCTTCAAGCCGACCAAGCATGACGTGGACTTGGTTATGGACGCGCTAAAGGCTGCAACTCACCTAGCTGCTCGTCCTGTTCTGCCCTTCTGGCTGGGACACGCCGCCGAACTCCCCGTCAATCAACTCCTGGTTTGTCATAACGGTCTTCTACACTTGCCAACGACTGCATTGTTTGAGCCGACACCGTCGTTTTTCGCCACGCACGCGCTGCCGGTCGCTTACGATCCCGGAGCGACCGCGCCTCAGCGTTGGCTCGGATTCCTATCAGAGCTGTGGCCAAACGATCCGGAATCTATCGACACGCTTCAGGAATGGTGCGGATATCTTCTAACACCGGACACGCGCCAACAGAAGATCGCGTTGTTAATTGGCCCAAAGCGTTCCGGTAAGGGAACGATTGCACGTGTTCTTAAAGCGTTGATTGGCGAAGACGGCTTCTGTGGACCAACAATGGCAAGTCTGTCCGAGCGGTTCGGCCTATCCGCTCTGATAGGCAAGTCGGTTGCCGTAGTGTCGGACGCGCGACTGCGTCGATCGAACACAGCGGAGCTAGCGGAACGACTACTCAGCATCAGCGGTGAAGATACTCTGAGCATTGATCGAAAATATTTATCAGCGTGGACTGGTAAGCTGTCTGTTCGTTTCATGGTTATGAGCAATGAACTTCCCAATATCGCCGACACGTCCGGCGCGTTGGCCGGGCGGTTCATCGTGCTGAGTCTGACAAACAGCTTTTCGGGGAAAGAGGACCCCAACTTATCGGACACGCTCATCCAAGAACTTCCGGGCATTCTCAATTGGGCGATTGTGGGCTGGGAGCGTTTGCAGGACAGAGGGTATTTTATCCAGCCCAAAAGTGCAGCAGAGCTTGTAGAGCAGCTGGAGGAGCTGGGAAGCCCGATGCTCTCATTTATCCGGGGACGTTGTGAGATTGGTCCGGGCTATTCGGTCAGCGTTGATTCGCTGTTCGCAACCTGGAAGGAATGGTGCGAGACTAACGAGCATTCACATGGCGACAAGCAGTCGTTCGGCAGGGATTTGCGAGCCGCTGTTCAAGGCTTACAGCTAACCCAACCGCGAATCAACGGAAAGCAAATGAGAACGTACCAGGGGATTGGGCTCAGATGGCTGGGGCGGAAGGGCTTGAGTGACACGCGGTGACACGCGTTTTCTGCTTCTGTATTTCCCAACAACATTCAAAACACCCCTCACACGTACGATGGAAATAATCGCGTGTCACCGCGTGTCACCATGAGACTGGGAAGGGTGAGATCTGTTCAACAATTAAGCCTGTGCGTTTGTGTATAAGCTCACATTCAAGACCCATCCGGGCGCGTGCTACACTTCGCTCTTATATGCGACAACAACATACACGGGATGCTGTAGACACGATTGCACGTCCGCCGAGGAGAAAGCCACTAGGTCCGCGAGAGAAGAAACACAACATACACATGCGTTTACCCGCTACACTGGTGCAGCGGCTCACTCGGCTCCAAGCCGAAGAGTTCGAAGGGCGGCAGACCGCGCGGACGTACCTCGTCATCGAAGCCATCGACAAGCTGTTGACGAGCCGAGGTTACTGAGCGCCGGATATATCCGTGTGTACCTAAATGTCAGGTACGGGTCATAATTAATTAATAGGTAAATAAAATACTTGCTGTGGGTTGATAGGAACGTGGCAGGGCCACGATATTGGTGCTGCTCTTAGTGGCCGCCAAGGGCCACTATCGAACCCTATAGACTCTAGAGGGGAGATTGCCCATTTGAGTCACGCGGTGCCAAGATCAACGTTCCCCCAGCCGGAAGTGAGTAAGTGAACGTGCTCTTCAAAACCGACGCGCCATTCAGCTTTATGGCGAGGGGACGCCCTTCAGTATCGAAGATATCGATTCGTCCGGACGCTGTATTCCCGCTGATATTCACCACCGAGATCTGAGTCGCCCAACCGCCGCCAAACGCGAACTGCGGAAATATCATCGAACCGACACCACCGACAATGCCCGGCGTCGGTGTGTCGGCTGCGTTGCCCGCTGTTTGAGTACGTTGTGGGACCGGGGAACCGACTGAAGTGATTCCTAAAGCCACGGTGTTGAAAGCTGTCCCGCTAAACGCCAGGCCGACCGTAGCGAATGGCGTGGCGCTTTGCAGATTGATACTGCCCGTGAATGCTGGCCCCAAAGAGCCTGTCGGAAACAGTTGGTCGACAAATCGGGGTATCTGTTTGTAGGGATCGATCGGGAGCGGTATGGGTGTTCCTACGATTCCGCCGTTCGCATCTTTCAGCGTAAGCGTTATGGTGTTTGCCGCGCCGTCCGGATTGGCGATCGCGAGTCCGAGATTTCGATTGATGGTGCCGACGACGTCGACAGCGGCAGACGCAGTCGTGGAAAGTGTGGTTGCCAGAACCCCAGCCTTCGACATAACGACGCCATTCTGAACCAACCCATACGTAACAAACGCAAGAGGCGGGGTCGTGCCGGAATCTGGCGTGAGAATGACGTAACCTGATTGTGTTGTGCCACCTTCGACCTCAGGAATCGGCAGGGGCTTTGTCGATGGCTGCTGCAACGCAGGGGCTATTACTGAAAAAGAAATGGCAGCGGAAACGCCGCCGCCGGGTGAGGGAGTTTGAACGGTGATGCGCAGAGTTCCGGGAGAGTTCAGATTTGGTGCAGGTATGATCGTCGTCAAGGTTGTGGAGTTCACAAACATCGTGGTTAAGTCAGTCGAGTTAAGCTGAACCACCGAGTTCGGGACGAAGTCATTGCCTATGACAGTTACCATGATTGGGCTAGAGCCAACCGCGCCAGAGCTCGGATTGACGCCCAACAGAGTTGGCGATGGATTCAATGGTACTAATTCGGGCGGGTTATATATCTCTCCGCCAGTAGCAGGAGTTGAATTGGAATCCGTGCCACCAGAAATTAGAACACGACCGTCTTGGAGCAGTACCGCTGTGTGATAAGTCCGCGGAAAGATCATCGGACTTTCCAAGGACCACGTTCCTTGCCCTGAAGGATCGTACAACTGCGCGCTCGGCGAAACTGGCGATTCTCCGCCAGCGAGTAGGACTCGCCCGTTCCGCAAAAGCGTGAGAGTCTCACTATTGTAGGTCGCTAGGGGATCTGCGCCTCGTTTCCACGCTCCGATCGTTGGATCATACAGCTGTGTTCTTACGATTGATGAGCCGGTTGTTGGTCCCCCGAACACGGCGAGGACCCTTCCATCCGGTAGTAACGAGGTCGCTAAGGAGGCATTTTGTCCCACGTCCAGCATCGAGCCCGTGATTGACCACGAGAGCGTAGCCGGATCAAACAATTCCGATGGAAAACCCACTGGTCCTCCGCCGGCCACAAGCACCTTGCCGGAGAGCAGCAAGGTGGCGACCGCTCCTCGTCGCGTCGTCGACATTCGGAATGTCGGGGTCCACGTCTCTGTAGTCGGGTCATAGATTTCCGCCGATGATTGGCCGTTAGGAATGTCGCCGCCCGCGACCAATACCTTTCCATTCAAAAGCAATGTTGCTGTGGGCCTGCCCCGTTCCGTGCTCATTGGAGAAGTGCGCACCCACAATTGCGCCATCGGATCATAAATTTCGGCGAATGCGCTTAAAGATTCGCTTCCGATGACAAATACCCTTCCATCGGGAAGCAAGACCGATGTGTGCAAAAACCTAGGTGAGTTCATAGAGCTCGTACCAATCCAGGTCCCCGAGCTCGGATCATACAGTTCCGCGCTGGTAAGCCGTTGTCCGTCGCGTATTCCTCCCGTTAGGAGAACTTGTCCGTTTTGCAAGACGACAGATGATGCCCAGTAGCGTGCGGTCTTCATTAAACCCGTGGAGGTCCACTTGCTATCTAAGACCGTAAAACATTTACAAGGGGCCGACGTGCCGCCGATCGCCGCCACCGTCACGGATCTGGAACCAAGAGGCGCGCCGCTGGCGAGACTAATAGTCGCGATTAGGCTTTCTGGTGTTCCTCCTCCAAGTGGCACAACCGTTACCCCCGAACCACTGATGGAAATCGCGGAAACGCCAACGAGGTTACTTCCGCGGATAGTTGCAGTGACGGTCGATCCAACGACGCCAAACGCAGGCGAAATCTGTGAAATTGTTGGCAGAGCTGGCTGGTGAGCGGCGAGCGGATTGCCCTCGACGACGGCGAACAAGAGCAAGGCAATGTAAAAGCTAAACGGTTTATGTGCTGATCGATCCCTCATGGACCCGAACATCGGTGATGACGGCTATAGCCGATTTATCGGCGAAAGCCTACAGCCATTATTTGAGGGTGTCCAGCGACATTTGTTTGCAATTCGGAAAGCGACTGAGGAAACTTCGGCAAAGCCGGGGCTGGACGCAGGTCTACATGGCTGTGCACGTCGGAATCGACCGTAGCTTCATTTCTGATTTGGAGAACGGAAAAAAAGAAATCTGTATTCGCAACCTGCAAGTAATCGCTGACGCATTTGAAATGACGATTTCTCAATTGATGGCGCGACTCTGACGGTAACCGAGCGGTCCGACATCCTGTATCGAGCACTATCGGACAGCGGACACACGTTTGGCGAGTTGCACACGTCGGTGTTTGGGATGAAGGCGTGGGAGTTGCTGAAGGAGGGCTAAACTGTAAATACATCGCGCTGCGCCTGCCTGAGCCAAGCGCTGACACCATCCTCGACAGCGCTCGACGGCCCTCCTCTCATTGCTTCAACTCGACAATGATTGCATTGTCTCTGGATTCCTGGTTCTTTCCCGTCAGTATACAGTCGATACAGTCGACCCATTTTGACGTAAGCGGAAGCTGGTTGACCGCCGTAGAGTTGCATGACGGTATCGGCCTGAGTCTTATATCAGAAACGCTATAGCCCGTGCACTCACTCAGCGCCGCGAATTGGCACACCCAAGCCTGTCGGTCACTAATTCGGGATGAACACTCCAGTTACGCTATGAAAACCTTTACAAAAAGACATTCGTAAACGATAAGTTCCGCACGCAAGAATTCTGGAGTTCCTGAAGGAGTACGGGATATGAAGACGCTGATCGCGATCACTCTTTTTTCGTTTGTCCTGGCGGCGTATGGTGTGCCCTCCGCTACGCTTTCCTATGTGTTTACCACAATCGACGATCCCGCCGCCGACACGGTTCTTGGCGAAAGAACCGAGGCCACGGGTATCAATGCTTCTGGTCAGATTGTCGGCAACTTCGGAGAAAACCCTCGACACGGCTTTCTTTATAGCCACGGGGTCTTCACCACCTTCGATGTTCCCGGTGCCCACAATACGTTACCAGCGGGCATCAATTCCGCTGGACAGATCGTTGGAAACTTCGATGACGCGACGGGATCACACGGCTTTCTATTCAGCGGCGGCGCTTTTACTAAAATCGACGCGCCCGGTGTCAATCCGAATTTCCACGCGGCAACGAGAGCCAACGGTATCAATGCAGCGGGGCAGATTGTCGGCGACTTCGATGTTTTGACTCAAACGACAGCATCCACTCATGCGTATGTTTACAGCAATGGTGTTCTCACCGTTTTTGACTTTCCCGGTGCGTACTCCACGCAAGCGTTTGGCATCTATGACGCGGGCGAGATTGTCGGGATCATGGCTTTCCCAGGTGTTGGTTGCGATTCCGGTTACCTTTACAACCGGGGCACGTTTACAACACTCAACGACCCTGACGCTGTACCTCAAGGCGGCCCCGGCACGGGTATCGTGACTGCGCCAATAGCCATCAACAACGCCGGTCAGATTGTGGGATTCTTCACAGTCGTCGGGGCCTGGCGGGGATTTCTGTACGACCACGGAGCGTACACGACTCTCGATTCGCCGCCGGGGACCGATAACGAAACATTTCCATTGGGAATCAACAACAGCGGCAAGATCGTGGGGATTTTCAATGGAATTATCAATGGTTTTGGCGGACACCACGGATTTCTGGGTATCCCAACACGGCGGTAACTACTGACGGAAATTGACACAGCAGAATTCCGATGCTGTAATCCGCCATCTGCACTGACATAACAAAACGAGGAGCCTGCAAATGTTCGCAAGACGCGTCGTACGCACCAACCGTTCGCTGGTCTGCGCCATTGTGTCCATTGCCTTGTACATGCCCGTTTCAGTATGGGCTGCGAATTACAGATTCGTCAAAATCGCCGATGTCACCGACTTCAGTCTGCCTTCGATCAACGATGCGGGCGAAGTCGTCTTTGGCGTGCAGTTGAGCAATAGCGGACGGGCGATTTATTTGGGGTCTGGAGGACCGCTCAACCACGATCATCGACACAATCGCGAGCGATTTTGCGACCGTTGATGATCCAACGATCAACAACAACGGCAGGGTCGCGTTTAGGGGATACCGGAAGAATGGAAGGCTCGGGATCTACACAATCAAGAACTCCGTTCTGACCACCATTGTTGAAGACGGCGGATTTCTGAACAGTTTCCGGCAGCCCTCGATCAACGATTCCGATGTCGTGGCATTTCGAGCCCACGTGAGTGTTGCTGTTGGTATTCCTGGCGACGGCCAGGGCAAGCGGATCTTCAAGGGTAATGGTGGCCCATTGACTCTCATCGCGACGACAACAGATGGCCGATTTTATGAACTCGAAGATGCACCAGCGATCAACTCCTCCGGGCTTGTCACTTTCGGAACTCGCCTGTTCCTAAACGGTCTGTCGTCCGGTGGCGCTGGTATCTCCGTCGGAAGTGGCGGCGCTCTCCAAACGATCGCAACGACACAGCAGTACACACCGACCAGCATGTTTACCGGGCCAGGCAATGACGGACTGTTTCTGAGTGATGGGAATGCAACGACAAAGGTTGTGGATAGGTCGGGGCCGTTCAAAGCCTTCTCGGGGTGTTGCCCGGCGCTTGGTATGAATCGCGATGGCAAAATCGCGTTTCTCAGTTACGTGGGTGGAGGCGGAATTGGAATATTCACGGGGCCCGATCCAGTGAACGACAAGGTTATTTATTCCACCGAGGCGCTGTCCGGCTCCACTGTCGTATCGTTGAACATCTCGCGGGACAGCATCAACCGCTCAGGCCAGATCGCGTTCTTCGCACAATTGGCGGACGGCACCAAGGGCATCTACCGCGCGGACCCATTTCTGCCAATCATGATCGACATCAAGCCCGACGACTTTCCAAACAGCGTCAACCCTACAGATAAGGGCATGATTCCGGTTGCAATCTTATCGACGGGCTCGTTTGATGCAACGACCGTAGACTCTACGAGCGTCCGGTTCGGTGCGAACGGAATCGAGACGACTGCGTTGAACGCCGACATAGAGGACGTCAACCACGATGGACTGCCCGATGTGCTCCTGCATTTCAGAACTCAGGAAACAGGTATTCGTTGTGGAACAGTCGCAGCATCGCTGAGCGGAACGAAGTCAAATGGCGAGGCTGTCCAAGGCTCCGATTCCGTTCGTACTGTCGGCTGCAAATAAACCGAAGAACTGTCCATCATTCGATTTGACATACCGTACAAACGTTCGGTATACACTCAGGCCGAGGTTTTCGCGCCGATGGTTTTCTGCAAAGAATGCCAGCAGAGAGTCGAGGACTGCCGCCACTTCGTCTATCCAATCGAAGCGAGACGGGTGGCAGTATTCGACCCGAAAATCGAGAGCCTCGCGTACAACGAACAGCAGCGCATTCTGGAGATCGTGTTCAAAAGCGGGCAGGTTTGGCAGTTGTTCGCGGTCCCGGCGGAAATCTACGCCGAGTTGCGCGACACGTCGATTTCATCATTCCTTAAATTCATCGCGCCGAGATACAAATCCGCGCCGGTGAAGACGGGCGTCAACGCGATCAAAGTGCCCGAGTCGGAACCGTGCCCACGCTGCAAGTCAGCGATGTCAGTCGGCCACCGCATCAACAGCCAGTTTGATGTCAATGTGCGAGTGCTTTGGGAGTGCGCCGCGTGCGATACGCATGAGTGGAGGCAATACGGGTTGGGTTTAGCAAGGGAGCGGAAAGGGAGGTGGCATTAAGGCTTTTGTCGGTTTGTATCCGCATGCACTGCATTCTCGGACCAAACGACGCTCCACAATTTTTCGAAAACTTTTTTGATACGCATTTGGCAGAGCGCGGGATCGGGCAGCCCCACCCCCAGGACAATGAAGCTGACTAGTTAGCGGGCCGAGCCGCACGCATGCCGTGTGTCGCTGGGTCGACACTTACGCGTAGAGTCTACGCGGAATCCAGTCTGCTTTCGTTAGGTCGCGAGGCGTTTAGGAACATTTAAGACCCTCGGATGCGTGGCACAAAAACCCTCCGCTGACATAGTCAATCCGGCATTGAAAAACCTGTGCACAGATGACACGCGCATGCTGGCACTTAATCACGTGAATTTGATCCGGGGATGATTGGTTAGCGCATCATTCTTGCACTCTTTCCCACCAGATGATTATAGTTGCGCGATCCGAAGCACCAGCGTTCTTCCATGTGATACCCTCGTCCGTCGAGACCTCCCGTAGACCAGAACCATTAGTACGGATGCGAACAGTCGCAACGTTTTTCTTGTAGTAGCAGTGCTTCGAGCCTAGGGGGGCAGTAAGAAACTCGCAATCGTGTGGTTGTGGGTTCATTATGACGGTTGCGTCCTTCAGGTCTCGGTCAAATGAGTACCACAACTCGTTTAGCCATTTGCTATCTGGCCAGAGCCAGACTGCGAGTCCAGTTGTTCCCCACAATAGGAAACTCAGCAATACCAAACATCCGCATCCTATAGCCCAATCATCCTTCTTGCCGTCTGCCATAGACAAAGAGTTTAGGGATCGGCCATGCAACTATTCCGGCACGTTCCCAATTGGGACAAAATAGTTGATTCACTGATGAAAGACAACAGGGACGAAGGACCTGAACTCGGCACACGCGAAAAAAACTTTATGAGCCTGTCTGGCCGCACACCCACGCTGTCTTCAGTGCCTAACTCACTTTCATTGAAGATCGGCCGTTTGCCTTGGGCGACGACTCCGAGAATTGGTCCGATTTTCGGTGTCGCCGGGTATACTTAAATAAATACATATTGACATCAATACAGCAGTCGCTGTATTACCATGCATCATGAAAATGCTAACCGTGCGTATTCCCGAAGAACTCCACAAGGCTTTCAAGGTGAAATGTGCATCTGAAGGCGTGGACATGGGAAGCGTGATAACGAAGCTAATCGAAAGCTACGTGAAGGAAACGAAACCGAAGAAACAGAAGTAAACCGCAAACGAAAACGGCCCCGTCCGGTGCTACCAACACCAAACGAGGCCTAACCACAAACAACCTGTTGAGGAGGTCGTTATGGCTACTGCACAGCCTACCGAACGTCACGAAGAGATTCAATTCCGTCAACTGTTGGAAGAGGCCGTCTCGAAACCCGGAACGCTTATGAAAGCGTATTCGCTGTTCTGGAATTACAGCCTTGGAAACCAGATTCTCGCGTTCATGCAAGCGCACAAACGCGGTATTCCACTTGGGCCGATCGCGTCTTACAACCGATGGAAGGAATTGGGCCGATACGTCAAACGCGGAGAAAAGGCGATTGAACTTTGCATGCCCGTCACATGCAAGCGAACCGTTAAAGAGCAATCGACCGACGGCAGCGAAACAGAAACCGAGATCGCGTTCAAGCGGTTTGTGTTCCGTCGGAATTGGTTCATGTTGTCACAAACCGACGGGGCCGCGTATCAGCTGCCAGCTATTCCGCTATGGGACAGAGCACGAGCGCTACAGACGTTGAACGTTGAAGAAATCCCGTTCGAAATGATGAACGGGAATTGTCAGGGATACGCGACGGGCCGAAAGATCGCGATTAATCCCGTTGCTCAGATGCCGTCAAAAACCACGTTTCATGAATTGGCGCACATCGAATTAGGTCACACGTCCGAAGCGGTTCACGACTCCGAAACTCTGCCGCGAAGCTTGAAGGAAGTCGAGGCGGAATCCGTCGCGTTGCTTTGTCTCGAATCGTTGGGCATGGACGGTGCCGAATACTGCCGTGGATACATTCAGAACTGGCTTTCCGGTGCCACGATTCCCGAACGTAGCGCACAACGGATTTTTTCTGCAGCTGACAAGATTCTGAAAGCGGGCATCGATCGGAAACCAGAAGGCGGGTCCGAGTGAAACCGCAGCGCGATGATAACGGCAGCCTGCCCGCCTATGTTTGGCCAGGCGGATATCCGATTTTTTACCTCTGTGCCGATAGCGGCATTCTTTGCCCAACTTGCGCTAACAAGGAATCGGCAGTAGCCGAAGCGGACAGCCACGCGGATTATCCCGACTATGACCAATGGCGCATTGTGGACGCGGACGTCAATTGGGAGGATTCGAGCCTCTACTGTGACAACTGCAGCGAACGTATTGAATCCGCCTACGCCGAACCGGAAGGCGGTGGCGAATGAGACCGGCATCCAAGGACCACACGAACAACATCAACACGGACGGCCTTCGGGCCGTTCGTGAAGCCGTCTGTGAATTCACAGACATGCTTCCGGACCTCTGCCACCATGCTCTCTATGAAATCTACGTTAGGGGCCAATACGTCGAAAGCGTAGGCAACCTGGGCCTCAACGCTCAAAGGGCATTGGATTTCTACCGGCGAAAACGGCGCAAGCAGACTGTTGAAATTCGGATTCAGTCTTGCCGCGTGCCGGGTTGTACGTGGAGGCGGTCATGAAACGGGCCGCACTTTACATGCGAGTCAGCACAAAGGGCCACGGCCAGACAACCGAGACTCAGGCGATCGCACTTTGCGAGTATGCCGCGCGCCGCGGGTTTGAGATTGTCGAGGAGTATCGCGACGAAGGAATCAGCGGCAGTAAAGATTCCAGACCGGCGCTCGACCGGCTCATGAAGGATGCTCGAAAACGGCACTTCGATGTTGTGATCGTGGCACGATTCGATCGGTTCGCGCGCAGTGTCAGCCACCTGTTACGCGCGCTGGAAGAATTCAGCACTTTGGGGGTTGATTTCGTTTCGCTGTCGGAAAGCATCGACACGTCAACACCGATGGGGAAGATGATTTTCACGGTGTTGGGTGCGGTTGCGGAGTTGGAGCGGAATCTGATTAAAGAACGGGTTCAGATGGGAATTGCACGGGCACGGAAGCAAGGGAAACGATTGGGCAGGCCAAAGCGGATCTTTGACCGGGAGAAAGCTCACAAAATGCTGAACAGTATGTCTGTTCGAGAAGTCGCTCGGCAGCTTGGGGTCAGTCGCGGTGTTATTGCCCGCGAAAATCAACAACAAACAAAGAACGATTCTAGATTATGTTCGATAGAATTTGCCCGAAGAGCCAATTAACCTGCACTGAGGTATGCGCACCTCTTTCTTCGCGTCTGCCTCAGTATGTCCAATGACGTCACTTTCAATGCCGTGCTTATGGGCGATCTTGCGAACCGCATCAACGTCCTCGCTATCGACTATGACGCAGAACCCCACTCCCATGTTGTACGTAAAAAACATTTCGTCATCAGGGATTCCACCATAGTGCTGTATAAGCCGAAATATCGGATGTGGTTCGGGCAGGCTGTCAAGAACGTAGGAGACGTCAGTTGCGGCCCGACTGAGATTCAGAAAGCCCGTGCTCGTAATATGCGCTAACGCTTTGACGCGGAGCTTCGCGTTAAGCATTTCCAAAACTTCTTTCACGTAGATGCGCGTTGGCTCAAGCAATTCCTCTCCTATGGTCCTTCCAAGCTCGCTGAGCATTTTGTCGGCCGGCCACCGCAGCTGATCAAAGAAAACTCGTCGGGCTAGACTCAACCCGTTGCTATGCACGCCAGTTGAACGCAAGCCAACTATGACGTCTCGATCGCTGGTTCCGTGGCCATTAAGAATCTGATCCAGCTTGACTGTGCCTATACAAGCGCCCACGAGATCGAATCCATAACCAGGTCGAATACCGTGAATCATCTCGCCGATCTGGGCGATTTCCCCGCCTGGAATGGTAATGCCCGCGATTCTTGCCCCCTCATGCAAGCCTCGCACCAACTGGTTCATGAACTCGGTTCTTGGAGCCTCTACCGCCACGTAATCCAGCATCGATATCGGTGTTGCACCTACGCACAACACGTCATTGACGTTCATGGCAATGCAATCGATGCCGATGGTGTCGTATTTATCCATAAGTTCAGCAACGAGGATCTTCGTTCCTACGCCGTCCGTCGAGAGCGCTATACCGAGATTGTTGCCGACATCCACAACGTTTGCGAAATAGCCAAGCGGAAGCTTCACGGTGTCCGGCCGATTATCGAACGTACGCTGTATCCAGTACGTAAGGTTCGGCATAATGCGGTCTTGTTGGTCAGTATCTACACCGGCCTGTTTGTAGGTCAGACGTTCACTCATTCGCTCACCTCCAGGGCAAACTCGCTCCTCTGCATTAATCCATTAGCTCGGCCCTCAATGGCGACAAAACTTCTCACTGTAGGGCCCTTGGCTCGCAACTCCCATTGAACTTGACCTGCAATCGTAGGCCCAGCGAACGTTATAGGATTGGGCTGACCGCTCACTTCCTCGATAACAATTTCATCAATTATCAAAGATACCTCACACAAATCGACATTGTCGGCGAGGACTTTTGCTCGTACCGGAATCCTTTGCCCGACGTTTACCCGCGTCGGCTGAATTGACATCGGGGCCGTCAGTTTGAGTTCCAACATGCGTTTCAAAGTTCATTCGCCTTTATTGAATGGGAGAAGTCACCGAGTTGGTGCGAATAGAAGCCTATTAAATTAAAGCTGAGAGGGTAGCGGACTTCGAAAAGACCGTCAAGGGCGCAGTTCATTGAAGAATTTCCGTGTTCACTGCAAAGGGCGCTTTAGAAATTTCGTAACATCTCGCCTCAATGGTAACCTCTGAGCGGACAATATAGGTCCATAATAGCGGACACAGTTTTACGGTTATAGCGGAGCAATTTATCCGTTCAGATTTCTTGGTTATATTTTGCATTATTCGGGCAATTTTGCTCTACCGCAGCAGCAATCAAAATTATGAGCGGACAATTTTCATCGTTAATAGCGGACATTACCGAAGCGACTTGGAAGAGCGAGTGAGTCGTGATTGACAAGGATTATGTCGTGTACTGTTCTCGGATGCTTCGCGAGCTAATGTCCCGATACGGGGATGAGTACAGCAAGGAAGATATACAGCGTCTTATCGGTATTCGCCGTAGTCATTTTTACGACTGTTTGGGGAAAAGGAAGGGTCTTTCGCCTGACGTCCTTTTTCGAGTCGAAACGTTGCTCAAGCAAAGGAGCAATAACGGCCTACCGAAGCGACGCAGCAAGCAGGTCGACCTCGATTCAACGCCTGTAGAAATTAGAAATCCACGACTGAGCCTCAAGATCGAGCGGCGCGAAAAGACCTTCCTCGTCGAGGTGCAGGTGCCGGACAGGAATAAACGAAGAGTCAAAATTGCCCATCGAACCTAACGACTGCTTAGAACCAGACTCACCGGACATGTCTCTCAGCAGCGACCCTCTCGATTCGAGTCCCTCTGGTGTCGCTTCGTTCTTAACGATTTTGTGCTCCTATTTGTGCACACAAGAAAAAAGCGGGTCTTTCGACCCGCCTAACTAATTGAATTGGCAGTGGGCGCGACCGGGATCGAACCGATGACCTCTACCGTGTCAAGGTAGCGCTCATTCCAACTGAGCTACGCGCCCTCCAAGTGATTGTTCACTATAAGCTTTGGTTCGATCGGGTGTCAAACCCCTGAGCCGGTTCGCATTTTCGCGGGACAAGTTCACATGTCCGCGGTGAGAGCTGTCGATTCGCGGCCCAAATCTATCGACCTTTACTCTTTTATCCCAAAGCTTCCCAGGTTTGACCCTGTTTCACGTCGACAATCAGGGGAACATTCAGTTGAACGACGTTTTGCATGAGATCGCGGATGGTCTCGCGGATTGCGAGTTCGTTTTCGGGGACCTCGAAAATCAATTCGTCGTGAACCTGAAGGACCATCCGGGTGCGTAACGAGCGGCGTTTCAATTCATCCGAAATGTGGATCATTGCCAGTTTAATAATGTCGGCGGCGGTGCCCTGGATCGGCGAATTGATTGCGGTGCGTTCGGCCATGCTACGGCGCATGCCGTTTCTGGAATTGATTTCGGGGTGTTGGCGGATTCGTCCGAACAGCGTTCGGGTGACGCCGGCATCCCGCGCAGCGCTCAGACATCCTTCGATGTAATTCTGAACGCCCTGATATCGATGGAAGTATCGATCGATGAAGTCGCCGGCCTCTTCGGGCGTGATGCCGAGCTGCTGCGCCAGCCCGTACGGCGTTTGACCGTAGACGATTCCAAAGTTCACCGCTTTCGCGCGTTCGCGCTGTTCCGGCCGGACGGCTTCGATCGGTAAACCGAGGACTTCCGCCGCGGTCCGCCGATGAATATCTTCGCCGGCCGCGAATGCCGCAACCAGACCCTCGTCCCCGGACAGGTGTGCGACGATACGCAATTCGACTTGCGAATAGTCTGCCGAAACGAACGTCCAGCCGAGTTCCGGAACGAACGCGCCGCGGATCTTTCTGCCGACTTCGGCGCGGACGGGAATGTTCTGCAGGTTCGGATTCGTGCTGGATAGGCGTCCGGTTGCTGCGCCGGCCTGATTGAACGACGTGTGCAAGCGGCGCGTCACGGGATCGATCAGCTTCGGCAATGCGTCGACATAAGTGGACTTCAACTTCGACAGCTGACGGTATTCCAAAACCGAACGTGGCAATTCATAATCCTTCGCCAGCTCTTCCAGTACCTCTACTGCCGTTGAGTATTGCCCCGACTTCTTCAGCTTCCGCGGCCGCGGCAAGTTGAGCTTGTCGAACAGAATCTCGCCAAGCTGGCGCGGCGAGTTGATTTTGAACTCGCAGCCAGCGATCTCGCAGATGCGTTTCGTCAGGCCATCGAGCTGCTGTCCCATCTCCACGGACATGCGCTCAAGGACCGGCACGTCCAGACGGATGCCCGCCATTTCCATTTCCACCAAAACGGGCGACAGCGGAACCTCGAGCTCGCGATATGCCCGTCCGACTTCGAGCTCCGTCTGCGGCCGGAGCTTTTCGTCGAGGCGCGCGATCCATGGCGTGCGTTCGTCGAAAAAAGTGTGGCCCAGGACATCGAAGACAACTTCGTTCAACGAGTACTTGCCGCGGTTCGGAAAAAGAAGGAACGACATCAGCAGCGGATCGTCGTATGGGGGCGTGATATCGAAGCCGTGACGGCGCAGCTTCAGGACGGCTTCTTTTAAATCAAAAGTAACTTTGCGGATGTTTGGACTGGTGAGGATGGCGCCGACTCGTTCATCAAGTCCGACATGATGGACCGCGCCGTTGCCCGTCCACAAAGCCACGCGGTCCCCTTCGATATCGAAGTAGACTTCATCGCGAATCTCCGGCAACGCTCCCGAGCTGACGACTTCGATCGCCGGCGTCTGCTCCGCCGGCAGATACTCCTTGATCATGTTCGTGAATTCGAGATCCTTCAGCAGCGGCATCAGCGCCGCGCGATCCGGAGGCTGAATCTTGAACTCTTCGAGGTTGAAGGAAACGGGGAGATCCTCCTCGACCGTCACGAGCTTCTTGCTGAGAAGAATCTGAGCCCGATTTTCCATCAGCGACGTTCGATGTTTGGTATTGGTCACCTCGGCCGCGCGATCCAGAAGAGCGTCGATGGAGCCAAACTTCTGGATCAGGTCGCGCGCGCCCTTCTCGCCGATCCCGGGAGCGCCGGGCACGTTGTCCGAGCTGTCGCCCCACAAACCCAGCAGGTCGGGAATCTGTTCCGGCGTCACGCCGAACAGCTCCCGGACTTTGTCGCGGTCCACGATCATGTCGTCTTTGGATGTATTCAGGATCAGCACGGTGTCGACGATCTGGTACAGGTCCTTGTCCAGCGTGACGACAACGGGATAGACCCCCGCGTCGACGGCGTGTTTCGCAACCGTTGCGATCACGTCGTCCGCTTCGTGTCCCGGAAGTTCCAGAAGAGGAATGCGCATGGCGGCGCAGAATTTCCGGATGTACGGCATCTGTTGAACGAGATCGGACGGCATCTTCTTCCGCGTCGCTTTATAAAGCTCGTATTGAGCGTGACGAGATGTCGGCTGGGAGCTGTCGAGCGCGACGCAAATGTAGTCCGGCGGGTATTTGTCCAGAACGCGGCGAAGCATGATCGCGAATCCGTAGATCGCGTTCGTCGGCAGACCCTGCGAATTGGAAAGCGCGTCGCGAATCGCAAAGTAAGCGCGATAGGCTTGCGACATACCGTCGATCATCAGGAACAGTGGATGCTTCAGCATAAATGTTAAAGGCGCTGTAGAAAACACACACGCTGTGGACAAATGTACACGGTTTCAACGGGCGCGGGTTCTGGTAAGTTCATCGGTGCGCGATCTTGCAAAGGAGAGAGTCCCTTGTTGACTGAGCCGAGAGTGCACGAGCAGACGATAGCATCGCCGATCGAGTTCAAAGGTGTCGGTCTGCATACCGGCGAACTGGCCACGATGAGGATTCTGCCTGCTCCTCCGGGAAAGGGAATCATCTTTCGCCGCGTCGATCTCGACAATTTCGAAATCAAGGCAGATGTCGGTTCCGTCGCCCGTGTGGCGTACGCGACAACGCTGATGAATAAGGGCGTGTGGATCTCCACTGTGGAACACGTGCTCTCGGCTTTGTACGGTGTTGGAGTGGACAACGCCTACGTGGAGCTCGATAACTTCGAGGTTCCGATTCTTGACGGCAGTGCGCTCCCGTACACCGATGCCATCGCACGAGCCGGTCTTTCGACACAGAACCGGCATCGACGATTCCTCCGAATTACGAAACCGTTCATGCTGGAAGAGCCCGGCAAGACGATCGGCATCTACCCGTCCGAAAGGCTGAGTATTCGCTACGAAATCGACTTTCCGCATCCAGTGATCGGGGAGCAGAAACTCGAAGTTAAAATCGAAGGCGACACCTTTGCCCGATTGATTGCGCCGGCGCGCACGTTTGGTTTTTATCATGAGCTGGAGAAACTTCAGGCGAGCGGTTTGATTCGCGGCGGATCGCTGGAGAACGCCATTGTGCTGACCGACGATGGCATGTTGAACGACACGTCGTTGCGCTTTCCGGACGAATTCGTGCGGCACAAGATTCTCGACCTGCTCGGCGATTTTGCCTTGATTGGCCAGGCCGTGCTCGGCCGGCTTGTAGCGAACAAAGCCGGCCATGCGTTGCACACGAGGTTCGTCGCCGAGCTTCTCGAGAGCGCGACGCATTGGGAACTGACCGACGCTGAGCCTGTGCGCGTCACAGCGGATTAGCTTCATCGGGCACTCTCGCAAACGTCAAGACTTCGACACGCTGCGCCTTTCCTCGTTTCAAAACCCTCGCGATCTCATTCATCGTCGATCCCGTGGTCAGCACATCGTCGACGATCAGGACGTTCTTTCCGGCCACGATTCCCCGCAGCTCGAAAGCGGCCGTCAAATTCCTGGCTCTCTCGGAACGGCTCAGACCCGTCTGGGTCGGAGTCTTCTTGCGTCTTCGCAACAGCCGCGCGTCGACGGGAAGAGCGAGTTCTTTTGCGATCAGCTCCGCCTGGTTGAAGCCGCGTTCACGTTCGCGAGAACGGTGCAGAGGAACGGGTATCACGACGCGGGCCGTGAATAATTCCCGGTTCATGAGTTCGCGGAGCATTCGACCGATCGGTTTGGCAAGCGAAACGCGATCGGAGTATTTCAAGTGATGGACGATTTCCCTGGCGCAGTCATTAAAGAGGACGGCGGACCGCGCGAAATCGAAAACGTTCTCGCCGGTGCGGCATCGTCCGCACGGTCCCTCGATGGCGACGGCCGGCATGCCGCATCTGGGACAAATCGGCGGCGCGACCTGTGAAAGCCTGTTCCAACACAATGGGCAAACCGCACTGTAGCGCCGTTCGAACACTTGCGCACCGCAGACGACGCAGGCGACAGGAAAAATGAAGTTCAAAAGCGAATCGATCATTTGCGCTCGGGGAAAGCGCAAGGGGTGAAACCATTATAGTGCCGTTTCCCCGTTGCCGAGGCTCTATTTGGAATAAGGATGATTGTGGATGATCGACAACGCGCGGTAGAGCTGTTCGAGCAGCAGGACGCGGGCGAGGTCGTGGGTGAAAGTGAGAGGCGAGAGCGACCACATGACGTCGGCGCGTCTCCTTACGTCGTCGGATAAGCCGTTAAATCCACCAACAACGAATGTCAGGCAACGAGGGTCTTCGCGCATGTGCTTTGCAACGAAGGCGGCGAACTGCTCCGAGGTGAAGGACTTTCCGCGAGGGTCAAGGGCGATCACGCGGTCCGATGGATCCGTGGCGCCGAGCAGTTTCGAACTCTCTTCTTCCGGGCGCTTCGGATCCTTCAACTCGACAATTTCAAGAGGCAGGAACCGCTCCACACGCGATGCGTAATCCGCGCTGATTTTCGACAGGCCGGCGTCTTTTGTCTTTCCGATCCAGAGAATCCGCAGCTTCACGAGGTTCCAACTGCAAAGCAGCGGCACGAAGCCCGTCGCTGCGCTCCGGGTTCTGCCGGTTCCGGTACGATGTTCAGAACCCGGAGCGTAGCGACGGGCTTCGTGCCGACACCTTTATTCCAAGCCGTACTTCTTTCTCTTTTCGAGCAGCGTTTTTCGGCTGATGCCCAAAATCTTCGCGGCCTTTACCTTCTTGCCGCGAGTTTGACGGAGCACCTCCGTGATGTACTGTTTCTCGACGTCTTCGAGAGACATCATTTTTGTTTTGCTTCCGACGCCGACCTGCCACGTGCGCGGCAAATCGTCCGGAGTAATAGCGCGCGTCGTGGACAGAAGCATCGCGCGTTCCAGTCCATTGCGCAGCTCACGAATGTTACCCGGAAAGTCATATGCGTCGAACAGGCTGTTGCAGTCGGGATGAACCTGCATCGACTTCTGATATTTCTTGTCGAGTTGTTCGAGCAGCGACTCCGCGATCGATCTTATCTCCGTGCGTCTTTCGCGCAGCGCCGGCACGTTGACGGTGATCAGATTCAGTCTGAAAAAAAGGTCCTGGCGAAACATCTGCCGTTCGACTGCTTTCGCCAGCGGGACGCTGGAGAGCGCGATGATGCGGCAATCCAGGTTGATCGGCTTCGTTCCACCGAGCCGGTAGAACTGTTTCGCTTCGACGACGTTCAGCAGCTTCGCCTGTACGCCTAGTTCGATGTTCGCCACCTCATCAAATACAGCCGTGCCGGTCTGCGCCATATCGAGTTTCCCGACCTTTGAACTGACGGCCCCGGTGAAGGCGCCGCGTTCGAAGCCGAAGAGCTCCGATTCGACAAGGTCGTCGGGCAGTGAGGCGAAATCGATTTTGATGAACGGAGTATCACGACGCGGGCCGGTGAAGTGGACCCACTGTGCGAGAGCATCTTTACCGGTGCCGCTCTCTCCTTCGATGAGAACTGTCGTGGGATTGTCGAGCACGCGTTCCAGCGTTCGATACACCGGAATCATCGGCGAGTCTGCCGAGAAAACGAACGGGTATTGGGTTGCAGTGCCGCTCGACATGGGATGTGGCCTCAAGTTGCCGGCTGGCCGATCAATTCATTAACGTCGCGCCGCTTGCCCGCGCGCCACAGGCGTTCCAGATCGTAAAACTCGCGGGCTCGAGCCGAGAAAATATGGACGACGAAATCGACGTAGTCCATCAGGATCCAGTCACCCTCGCCGTAACCTTCGATGTGAAGGGGGCGAACCCCGTGCTTCTTGAGCTTCTCTTCAATGTTGTCTGCGATCGTCTGATTATGACGGCTTGAGGTGCCTGTGGTGATCAGGAAATTATCCGTGAATGAACAGACGCCGGATAAATCGAGCCAGACAACGTCCAGCGCCTTTTTATCCAGCGCTGCTTCGATGGCTTCAGTCAGTTGAGCATCTTTCTGCATTGTTTGTTCTTTGTCGTCTCCCTTGTTACGAGTAGAGATTGTTTTTTTCAATGTAACTCCATACTTGTGGCGGTAACCATTGCCGTGCGCTTCCGATGGCTCCACGAATTTCCGTCGACGAGATCGGCTGCTCGACGAATGGCAAAAAGAAAATGGAATTCTTCTTCGGCAGATGAACCGGCGTGCCGGCGTGGATCGTTTGAAAAGGGGCGAGATCCTCGCGCATCCGGAAGCCCGGACGATTGACCACCACAATGTGCGCGAGTTCGAACAGCCGGCGATGATCTTTCCAGGTGTGTATGTCCTTGTACATATCGGTGCCGACCACAAACAGCATCTCCGCGCTGGGATAGATTTCCCGCATCCGCTCGAGCGTTTGGACCGAATAGCGTTTCTCGAGGGCATCCACTTCTATGGTAGACGGCCGGAATTGATCAAAGGGCACGGTCGCCAGAGTGACCATGGCAAACCGATGAAACGGTGACGTTATTCCGATGGACTGTTTGTGGGGCGGTGAAAACGCGGGAACGAAGTGGACTTCATCGACCTGGAACGTAGATGCGACGGAGTGAGCTGCTGCGAGGTGACCGTTATGGATCGGATCAAACGTCCCACCGATAATGGCTATCCTCACGAGAGTTTTTGAAACACCTGATGCTTCAAATCTTCCAAACCCTCACCGGTTACGGAGGAGATTCTAATAAGGTGGAAATCGTTTTGTCTACACCAGCGTTCGAGCTTTTTTACCTTCTTCGGATCTGCTGAATCCATTTTAGTTGCGACGATTATCGCCGGTTTCGACGGCAGGTCGGCGTCGTGCTCGGCAAGTTCCGAGTGAATGGCTTTGTAAGCATCGATGGGGTCGTGCTCGTTGGATCCCGAGACATCGATGAGATGCAGCAACAGCCGGCAGCGCTCAATGTGTCGCAGAAACTGGATGCCGAGACCGTGCCCTTCGTGCGCGCCTTCGATGAGTCCGGGAATGTCGGCAACCACGAAGCTGTGGTCGACATCGATGGAGACCACGCCCAGAACAGGCTCGAGCGTCGTGAAAGGATAGTCCGCAATTTTAGGACGTGCCGCCGAGATGCGGGAGATCAGCGTGGATTTGCCCGCGTTGGGATACCCGACCAGTCCCACATCCGCGAGCAGTTTGAGTTCGAGCCGCAGTGTTTTTTCGTCACCTGGCAAACCGTCCTGCGCGCGTTGCGGGGCGCGATTTGTCGATGAAACGAAGTGGGCGTTACCGTGACCGCCGCGTCCGCCCTGAGCAATGAGAAATCGGTCGTTCTTTGTCGTAAAGTCGTGTAGCGTCTCGCCGGTCTGGTCGTCGTGGACTACGGTTCCGACGGGCACCGTCACGTTGAGGTCATCGCCGTTCTTCCCGCGCTTGTTGCTTCCCTGGCCGTGACGTCCACGTTCGGCGCGGAAAATGTGGTTGAAACGGAATTTGAGAAGCGTGTTTTCCTGCGTGTCGGCGACCAGATAGATACTGCCGCCGTCACCGCCATCGCCCCCGCTGGGCCCGCCGCGAGGCACGAACTTCTCGCGGCGAAACGCGATGCAACCGTGTCCTCCTCCGCCGGCCTTAACGGTGATTCTGGCTTCGTCGATGAACATGGAGTTTTCGTCACGAAGCCCGTCGCTGCCCTCCAGGTTCTGACCTGCGCGTTTGCGACGCGTACAGAACCAGGAGCGTAGCGACGGGCTTCATGAGAACCCATTACAGTGGGTTAAGCAGGCTGGATGTGAATGAAGCGGCCGGCGCGGCCTTTGTCTTCGAACTGAACGATACCGGTGATCTTTGCGAACAATGTATGGTCTTTGCCGATCCCGACATTGACTCCCGGTTTGAATTTCGTGCCGTGTTGTCGCACCAGAATCGATCCGCCGCTGACGACTTGTCCACCGAAGCGTTTCACGCCCAGCCGTTGCGAATGGCTGTCGCGTCCGTTTCGTGAACTGCCGACCCCTTTTTTATGAGCCATCGAAAACTCCTTAACTACGATCAGAGCGTAATGCTGTCGATGCGAACTGCCGTGAAATCCTGTCGATGACCCCGCGTCCGCCGATACTGCTTTTTCCGCTTCTTCTTGAAAACGATGATCTTTTTGGCGCGATCGTGCTCGAGGACCGTGGCCTCTACCTTGACGTTTGCCAGCAACGGTGTCCCCGATTGGAATTTGCCCTCATTCTCGACAAGCAGAACATCGTTGAGATGAATCGTCGAGCCCGGGTCGCCCGCGAGCTTTTCGAGCCGGATCGTCTGTCCGGGCGTCACCCGATACTGTTTGCCGCCAGATCTGATCACGGCGTACATATGCGCTGTCCTCCTCAATAAAGACAAACGACGATTGTACGAGTGCTGTTCGAGCCCTGTCAACCTACTACCTCTCGCGGTAGTGCATCAGTTTGAAATTGGCCGTCCATAAAAATCCGCCGCGATCCTGTTAAGATGGAACTCATGCCAAAAGGACCACGAGGCGAGAAAAGACCTGCCGATGTCATCGGCAATGCTGTTCGCGTAATGCGCATCGCCACCGGCGACGAAACAGAAAACATTCCAACGAAACCCAACATTGATGCACAGGCTCTTGGCGCACGCGGCGGCTTGGCGCGTGCGCGAAAATTATCGAAAAGAAAACGTGCCGAAATCGCCCAAAAAGCTGCACGGTCACGCTGGCAAAAACCATAAACCGCGCCTTTACCAGATCAGTCTGCCATATTATGTCCATATAGGCTCTCTACTTCCCGCATTCGTCCCCGAGCTTTCCGGTATTGACTCCACGTGCTAATATGAATGCGAGGTTGACGTTATGGACCGCACCCAGATAGAACAAATTGAAAGACAAATGGAGGAAGACCATAGGCTTGACAGGGAGGCCTTGGAGCGCCTAAAGCGTTTCATTCCCGTCAACGGGAATGGTAATAGTCATCCAGCATCGAATCTGGCCCAGCCTGTCAGCCAGCCGAAGTTGCCTTACGTTCCGGAGGAAGGCACACCGTTGAAGCATGCCGTCAGAGACATCATGAACAATGACCCCACGCAAAAGTGGACAAATCCGAAGATGCTTCAATATCTCAAGAAAGTCGGGTTTCCGCTCAATGCGAAGAAGCCGGTCATATCAGTCAGTCAGGCAACGCAACGGCTTGAAGCTGGCGGACAGATTAAGCTTCTGAAATCCGGATCGGGGAATTCTCCCAATGTGTATCGCGGCCTCACGCAGCTTGAATTGGCTGCGAAGCAGGAGAGCGATGATCTTCAGGAGATAAAAGAGTAATGCTCAAAAAAGATATAGTCCTTTGCGCTCCGCGATCCACCGGCGCATGGGGCCATAACGCAAAGAACCCAACTAACCGTTAGACCCTGATCAAGTTTGCGGTTAGTTGGGTTCGTGGTGGTGCTCTAGCTTCAGCCAAGGGCGGCTTGCGACGCCCTTGGTGTTTAAGATTAACACTCATCCTTCCATTCTAGCAAACTGAACTTTTATTCTTGACGCTAAGCATAGAGTTCAGTATGATTATCCTCATGAATCAGCTCACAATTGCTATGCGTTCTCAGATTCTTTCAATGCTTTGCGAAGGCGTTTCAATGCGAGCAATCGCAAGAATGACGGACACGTCTTTCAACACCGTCGCAAAACTTCTGATCGACGCCGGCAAAGCGTGCATGGCTTTTCACGATGCGAACGTGCTGAACGTCAAGGCGAAGCGCGTACAGTGCGATGAAATCTGGAGCTTCACATACGCGAAGCAAAAGAACGTTGCGAAAGCGAAATCCGCTCCCGCTGGCGCTGGGAATACTTGGACGTGGACCTGCCTTGATAGCGATTCGAAATTGCTCATTAGCTGGCTTGTTGGTTGTCGCGATGCGCGTCACGCTCAGTACGTCATTGACGACCTTAAAAACCGCGTCGCGAGCAGAATCCAGATTACAACCGATGGCCTGCGAGCCTACGCAGATGCGATTGAAGGCGCGTTCGGAGCTGATGTTGATTATGCGATGCTCGTGAAATTGTACGGTGAATCATCGGAACCTGGACCAGAGAGAAAGTACAGCCCCTCCGTTTGCATCGGAACAAAGGTTCACGTCATGAACGGCAATCCCGATTCAGACCATATTTCAACGTCCCACGTTGAACGTCAGAATCTCACGATGCGAATGCACATGAGGCGGTTTACGAGACTGACAAATGGTTTCAGCAAGAAATTCGAAAACCATGTCTGGATGGTCGCCCTTTATGCTGTGTTCTACAACTACGTAAAGGTTCACAAAACGCTGCGCGTCACGCCAGCAATGGAAGCCAATTTGATGGATCGCGTGTTGACCTTCGAAGATATCGTCGCGATCATTGAAGCGGTGACGCCAGCGCCGAAAGCTCGCGGCCCTTACAAACCGAGAATTTCAAACTGATGCATTACCCCTCTCGCTACTTGGCTGCCTTTTTGGCCTTGGGATGGGCTTTTTCGTATTCGGTGCGGAGGTGCTGCAGGCTGACGTGCGTGTACTTCTGAGTGGTCGACAGACTCGAGTGGCCCAGCATCTCCTGGATGCTTCGCAGGTCCGCCCCGCGTTCGAGCAAATGCGTTGCAAAACTGTGACGCAGCGTGTGCGGCGTGATCCTGCGGCTGGCCGACAGGTTCAAACGGAAGCGTTCCACGAGCCGCTGCACATCACGGGAACTCAGCCTTCGTCCATTCACGCTGACAAAAACCGGCCGGTTGCCGTTGGCGTCTGTTTCCCCCAATCCCAGCCGGTCCCGTTCCGCGAAGTACTCTTCGAGAGAACGGGCGGCAAAATCGCCAAAAGGAACGAGTCGCTCCTTCCGGCCCTTCCCGAGGACCTTGACCAGTTGTTGCGGAATGTCGACCTCGTGGTCACTTAGTCCGACGAGTTCGCTGACGCGAAGGCCGCTGGCGTACAGCAGTTCGAGAATCGCCCGGTCCCGAACGTCCTTGAATTCCTTTCCTTGAGGCAACTGCACCAGCACAGCCGCCTCGCTCTCCTGAAGGAAGGCCGGCAGTTGTTTGGGAAGTTTCGGTGACGACACGAGGTCCGCCGGATTTGTCTTCAGCCGCTGCTCGCGCACCATCAGTTTGAAAAAGCTTTTTAAACACGCGAGCTTTCGCGAGACGGAGCTTTTCTTGAGCTTCTGTTCATAAAGATGGCTCAGAAAATCCCGAATGAAAATGTGATCAACGTCGGCGAGCACAAGTTTTTGATGGTCGAGGAACTGGGCGAATTGTCTGAGGTCGCGCTCGTAGTTGCTGATGGTGTGTTGGGATGCCGACTTGTTTTTCAGTGCTTCGAGGAAGATCTGGATTTGTTCTTCCATTGTTTAATGGCTGCGCCCTACCGGGCTTGCGTGGACTCCGTCGCCACCCAATCAATCCTCTCTCTTCAGTTCTGCGACGGCGAAATGATAGGCCTCGAAGATTTTCTTTGTCCACGGCCCGGGCCGCCCGTCTCCGATCGTTTTGCCGTCGACCCGAACGACCGGCACGACTTCGCGGTAAGTACTGGTGAGGAACATTTCGGTAGACCGGCCGATCTCATCGGGACGGAACAGGCCTTGTTGGACATTCATCCCGAGCCGCCGAGCAAAATCCAGCACGACGCCTTTCGTAATGCCTTCGATGATGGAAGCGTTCGCGCCGGGCGTTTTCAGCGTGGAGTCCTGGATTAAATAGATGTTGCACGCGATGCCGTCGGACAGGTAACCGTCGATGGTGAGGAGAATCGCGTCGTGAGCCCCCCGTGCCTTTGCTTCGCGCGTCGCGAGGACCTGATGCATGAGGTTGCCGGTCTTGAAGTCGGCGACCATACCACCTCGCGCTACCGATGAAGCGATAGTCATTTCGACGCCGTCTCGATACATGTGTTCCGGAAAGTCCGGAAGAGGCGCCACGATGATGACCACCGTCGGATTCGAACACGTGTCCATGTCCGCGATGATGTCGCCCGGCCCCCGAGTCACGATCAGCCGGACCTTGCACTCGCCGCCATGATCGCATGCGGCGATGGTGCGAGCGATCTCGCTTCGGAATCTGTCCGGCGTCCATGGAAGCTCGAGGTGAACTCCTCGCGCGGAATGCTGGAGGCGCCGGAAATGGCGCGAGAAGAAAAAGACCTTGCGGTCGTAGGTGCGAAACGCTTCGTAGACGTTATCGCCGAACAGGAAGCCATGATCGAGAATCGAGATGGTGGCCTTGTCAGCCGTCGTGATTGTTCCGTTAATATTTACAAAGATTTGCATTGTCAGGTTGTGCGGCGAGTGCGTTCAGCGCTCGTTCGGCCATTAAACGTTGTTTCTCAATCTTCGAGCTGCGTCGAGGAAATTCCATCGGCGGCAGCAGTCCGAAGTTGATGTTCATCGGTGCGAAGTGTTTTTGAGGCGTCGAGATGTAACGGCATAGCGATCCGATCGCTGTTTCGGCCGGCAGCACGATCGATTCTTCTCCGCGCAGGAAGCGCACTGCATTCAAACCCGCGACAAGTCCTGACGCGACGTTCTCTATATAGCCTTCCGTCCCCGCAAGCTGGCCGGCAAAGAATATACGTGGATCCCGGCGTGCCGCCATTGTGGGGAGCAGCGTTTGCGGCGCATGGATGTAAGTGTTGCGATGGATCTGGCCCAGTCTCAGGAATTCGGCATTCTCGAGGCCGGGGATCATACGAAAAATCCTGCGCTGTTCGTCGAACCGCAGATGATTTTGAAAACCCACGATGTTGTAGCTCGATCGCATGAGGTCTTCCTGACGGAGTTGAACGACGGCATACGCGCCTTTGCCGGTTCGCGGATCCGTCAAGCCAACCGGGCGCATTGGACCAAAGCGCAAGGTATCGCGTCCGCGCCGAGCGAGTTCTTCAACAGGCAGGCACGATTCAAAGTATCGGGCTTCTTCGAATTCGTGCATCGCCACGCTTTCGGCCAAGATCAAGGCATCGTAGAAAGCGTCGTACTCGGCAGAAGTCATCGGACAGTTGATGTAGTCGCCGGCCGAGTTGTTATAGCGACTCGCGGAGTAGACTCTGCCGTAGTCGATCGTTTCCGCGTCGACGATCGGGCTGATCGCGTCGTAGAAGTAAAGATGCTCCGCGCCGCAAAATAATCGGATGGATTCCGAAAGCGCGGGGGACGTCAACGGTCCGCTGGCCACAATGACGACGCCGGTAGCCGGAATTTCGAGTGCTTCTTCCCGTACGAGTTCGATGTTGTTTTCAGCGGAGATTGCGCCGGTTACCGCCGAGGCGAAGCGATCGCGATCGACCGCGAGTGCAGACCCGGCGGGAACGCGAACGGACTCCGCGATCCGCAGAAGAAGCGAGCCCAGCCTGCGCAACTCTTCTTTCAGCAGCCACGATGCATTGTATGGTTGATCGGATTTGAGGGAATTGCTGCAGACAACTTCGGCGAGACGATCCGTACGGTGAGCCGCTGTGGATCGGACCGGGCGCATTTCATAGAGCCGGACCGGCACACCCTGCCTGGCAATCTGCCAGGCGGCCTCGCTTCCCGCCAGTCCCCCGCCGATGACGGTGATTGAATCTCGCATTACGGACAGTGTAACCGATGATGTGACGCCGGTTATTGCTTGTAGACGGTTCCGTTTTTCATCACGAATTTTACTTTGTGAAGAACGGACACATCCTTTGTGGGATCGCCATCCACGGCGATCAAATCCGCGAGCAGACCTTCCTTCACGCGGCCGATCCGATCCTCCATGTGGAGGATCTTCGCGTCCACCGACGTGGCGGCTTTCAGCGCGTCGATGTTCGTCATGCCGTAGCTCGCGAGAAGTTCCACCTCGCGCGCTTCCTCGCCATGTGTAAACACTCCGACGTCACTGCCGCTGCCGATCGTGACGCCGGAGTCCAGTGCCAGTTTGAACGTCGCCTTCTTGCGCGCGTTGTTCGCGCTTCCCACGGAAAGCGTGGGGATGTACGACACTCCTTTTTCTTTCATCAGCCGAAAGACCTCCGCCGTGCCGTTATCACCATGCTCGATGGTTTCTACGCCTCCCATCGCCGCGCGACGCATGCCTTCCGCAGTGGACGCGTGGGCAGCGACGGCGCGGCCGCTGCTTTTCGCCGTTTCGACCATCATCCGGATTTCCTCTTCTGAAAACGTCGGCGCGGCCTGATTATTCGCGCCCCATCGATAGTCCGCATAGATCTTGATCCAGTCGGCGCCGTGCCCAATCTGATCGCGCACGACGTGAATCACATTATTGCCGTCGGCTTCCTGGGCGCCTTGAGGAACGTCCCATTCGGCGGAGAATCCCTTGGGACCGTAACTGCCCGTGGCCACAATCGCGCGAGTTACGACGAGCATTCGCGGACCCGGGATGATGCCCTGCTCCACGGCCTGCTTCAAGCCGACGTCCGCATAAGCCGCGCCTTCGGTTCCGAGATCGCGAATCGTCGTGTAGCCGGACATCAACGTATTGCGCAGATGATTCGTGGCGCGGGCGACACGAAGGGCGAGTGATTCGTGGGCATTCTGGTCGTTCCAGGAGGTTTCGTTGTACGGATGCAGCAACACATGAGAATGCGCCTCAATCAAACCCGGCATCAGAGTAGTGCCGGGCAAGTCGATCGTC